>CADECX010000020.1:34203-49498 GCA_902825865.1 uncultured Alphaproteobacteria bacterium | reverse complement strand
GCCGGCTTCGAGCTAACGCTCTCTGCGAACAACCTCGAATCGGAAAAGGTAATTATGGTCGGCGTTCGCAAACTGCTGCAATGATCCCGTTTGGAGGGAGTCTCGCATTAGACTTGCCGTGGCGGTTCTCAGATCCGACCAAGGTCCCACCATATGCCGAACGAACCGCTTTTGGGCCGATCTGATTAAAACCCACGGGATGGGTGTAGCGAACGGAGCGATTGTGCCGCAACCCATGCCGACTATTGAGACGAACCGGCCGCCGCCCAAGTAACCGAGGCGTGGCGCGTCAATAGAACGCGTCGACCGTTGCGCCATTGGTGGCCTGATCAGCCCGGACGTTTGACCGGACCAAGCCAACCCAAACATCGAATGTCCGCTTTTGGCGCAAAGCGGACATTCGGCTGATCGGAATCGAATGACCGCTTTGGAGAAAAGCGGACATTCTGGGCGCGGGATCCATCGGTGAGAGGCCCGGCTGTGAGCCGGGCCTTCATTTCATTTCTTGTCTTTATTCGAGTGGTACGCCGCCCATCCGGGATGCTTCTGACGGTTCCACCACGGGTTGTATATGGCCTTGGTGGCCAGATTTTTACCGTTGGCAAAGATGTGGCGACTGCGTTCGATAGCCTGATCCTCAACGCGCTTGATGCCCTTCTTGTAATTCATGAAGCTCATAATCCTCTCCTTGGTTGGAGAGGGTTCAATAAGCACTTAGGACACCGCGGCTAGTCACTTAGGACACGCAAACGATTTCTTTGGCCAATTAGGACAGCACCTCAAGACCTGATTAACCCCTGCCGCCGCCGCGATTATTTCCGGCCCGTCTCATCCATCCAGGCATAGAGCCGGCGGATGCCGCGGACTTCCGCGCCCACGGCCTCGATATCCGGGAAATCCTTGGCGTGCGATCTCAGGTCCACCCGCTTGGCGGCGTCGTCGGCGGAAACGCCCTGGGCGCGCAGCTTGGCAACCTGCGCCATGACATCGCGAAGATAAGATTGGTAGGCGGTGACCAGCCCCTTGCTGGTGAAGGGCACGCCATGGCCGGGCAGGGTAACAGCCCAGTCCAGCCGGTTGAGCGCGCCCAGGGTCGCAATCCATTCATCGAAAAAGGCGCTGCCCATATAGGCCAGGCGGCTTTCCATCAGATCGCCGGTGGCGACGATACGTTCCTTGGGCAGGAAAACCACGGTATCGCCGCCGGTATGGCCGCGGCCGAGAAAGAGAAGCTGGATCTCTCGGCCGCCACGATGCAGAACCAGCTTTTCGCTATAGGTCACATTCGGCGGCGTGGGCTTGATCGCCTTGATGTCGCCGGCGAATTCCTTGGCCGCCACTTTGGTGTCCGCCAAATTCTTTTCCAGCGCGGCTTTGCGTGACGGATCCTTTTCCGCCGCGACCTGCCGGGTGAAGCGGTCGATCATCGCCTGCGGCGCGTTGCGGGTCGAGCTGCGGAAAGGCTCATTGTTGAGAATGTCGAATTTCTCGATCGCCTGGCGGACATAGTCATGGGCGATGATCTGCACCTCCGGCCCGAACACCGAATTGGCGTCGGTGTGATCATAGTGCCAGTGGGTGTTGACCACGGTGCGAACGGGCTTGCTGGTCAACCGCTTGATATCCGCCAGAATGGCGTGCGCCGCCCTTGGCGTGGTGGGGCTGTCGACCAGGACAACGTCATCCGGATTGACGATCACCACCAGATTGGCGCCGAAGAAGGGATTGCTGCCGAAGGGAAAGGCGGTGCCGTTGAATTCGGGCGAGGCGTAATAGACGCCATCGGCGATCTTCTCGAATTTATAATATTTGCCCCGGACGACGGGATAGGGCGTTTGCGCCTGGGCGACGCCTGTCCACAACAGGCTGGCGCAGAAACTGAAAGCGAATGCGATGCTGCGAGATGTCATGGCTGCCCCCAACAAGATCAGGGCCGCTTTCTAGCATCCTGGAGACGCAAACACATCCCGGGCGCAGGCCTCAATACTGCCAATCCTTGGAGCTTTTGACCGCGAAATCGCGGAACGCCGCCACCCGCTTGGACTGGCGCAAGGCATCGGCATAGACCAGATGCACGTCAAAGCCCAAAGGCTCGACATCGGGCAGCACCCGCTCCAGCGCCGGATGCTGGGCCGCGACATAGTCGGGCACCAGGCCGATGCCCAGCCCCGCCTCCACCGCCTGCAGGATGCCGGTCATATTGTTGATGCGGACAATGTGGCTTTTGCCGCCGGGCTTGGCGTGCTTCTTATAGACCTCCAGCAGCCAGTTGATCTCGCGGATTTCCGGCGCCGCCGTCTCGCCATAGACAATGATGGCGTGGTCGGCGATCTCCTCCAGCGACTTGGGCGCGGGATGCGCTTTGAGGTAATTCTTGGCGGCATACATGTGATAGTGGACGGTGAACAGCTTGCGCTGGATCAGGTCGGCCTGCACCGGGGCGCGCAAGCGGATCGCCAGATCGGCCTCGCGCTGGGCCAGATCCAACTCCTTGTCATCCAGCACCAGATGCACGTCCACTTCCGGATATTGCGCCAGGAAGTCGCCCAGCCTGGGCAGCAGCCAATAGGCGCCGATGCCATGGCTGGCGGTGATCTTGAGCGCGCCGCGCGGCGCGTCATGCACGTTCTTGAGCGCTTCTTCCGCCGCCGCCAGCCGCCCCAGCACATCGGTAACGGCGGTGAACAACAGTTCGCCTTCATCGGTCAGGGTCAGGCCGCGGGCATGGCGCTGGAACAAGGGCGTGGAAATTTCTTCTTCCAGGGCGCTGATCTGGCGGCTGACCGCCGATTGCGACAGGCCCAGGCTTTGGCCGGCATGGGTGAAGCTTCCCGCCGATGCCACGGCGTGGAAGATGCGAAGCTTGTCCCAGTCCATAATTTCCCCCTCTCCAGCTTAAGCGCTGAGCGGCAAATCCCCGGCATGCGCGCCCGCCAGAAAACGCTCGGCTTCCAGCGCGGCCATGCAACCCATGCCCGCCGCCGTCACCGCCTGACGGAAAATCTTGTCCTTGACGTCACCGGCGGCGAAAACACCCGCCACCGACGTATGCGTGGAATCCGGCGCGGTCTTGATATAGCCGCTCTCGTCCATTTCCAGCTGGCCGCGGAACAGTCCGGTCGCCGGCGAGTGGCCGATGGCGACGAACAAGCCATGCACTGCCAGTTCGCGCAGCGAGCCGGTCACCGTGTTGCGCAGCTTGACGCCGGTCACGCCTTTGGGGTCCTTGCTGCCCAGCACTTCGGCGACTTCGGTGTCGTAAAGCACATTGATCTTCTTGTTGGCGTTCAGGCGCATCTGATTGGTCTTGTCGGCGCGCAGGAAGTCGCGGCGATGCACCAGGGTCACCTTGTCGGCGAAATTGGTGAGGAACAGCGCTTCCTCGACGGCGGTGTTGCCGCCGCCGACCACCGCGACCTCCTTGCCGCGATAGAAGAAGCCGTCGCAGGTGGCGCAGGCCGAAACGCCGAAGCCCTGGAACTGGCTTTCACTGGGCAGGCCCAGCCAGTTGGCGGATGCGCCGGTGGCGATGACCAAAGTATCGGTGGTGTAGACGTCGCCGCTGTCGCCCATCAGGGTGAAGGGCCGCCGCGACAGATCCACCTTGGCGATGGTGTCGCTGACGAATTTGGTCCCCAGCGCCTTGGCCTGTTCCTGCATCTGATCCATCAGCCAGGGGCCTTGGATGGCCTCGGCATAGCCGGGATAATTCTCGACCTCGGTAGTGATGGTGAGCTGGCCGCCCGGTTGCAGACCGGCGATCAAGGTCGGTTCCAGCATGGCGCGCGCCGCGTAAATCGCGGCGGTGCAGCCGGCGGGGCCACTGCCCAGGATGATAAGTTTGGAGTGTTTTGGCGTGTTCGCGGTCATGGTCTTGCTTCTATGCTTTGCGGCATTCGCGGGTCTGGCCATGTCATATCGTAATGGCAAGGCCTCGCGTCAAGCCGGGCCAAAAGCCAAGACGGTGCATAAGGTTATGCCGGGGCGCCTTTGGCGCAAAGTTCTGCCCCTGGCGGCTCGATTCGAGAAATATTATTGCTTGAGTCTCGGGCGCGGGTTATAGGACCCAGCTCTTTTTCCGACACAGGATTGGCCCTTGGATACCCGCAAGCTGGACGCCATCGATCTGCGCATCCTGTCAGAGCTTCAAATCGACGGCCGCATCACCAATGTCGAGCTGTCGCGCCGCGCCAAGATCACCGCGCCGCCCTGCCTGCGCCGCATCCGCGCGCTGGAGAAGGCGGGTTACATTCGCGGCTATCACGCCGAGCTGGACGGCAAGTCGCTGGGCTTCGAAGTCACCGGCTTTGTCTTTGTCGGCCTCGCCAGCCAGAAGGACGGCGATCTCAAGCATTTCGAGGAAAGCGCGCGGCGCTGGCCGGAAGTGCGCGAGTGCCACATGCTGTCGGGCGAAGTGGACTTCATCCTCAAATGCGTGGCGCGGGATCTTTCGGCCTTCCAGAGCTTCATCACCAACACCGTGACGGCGGAGAAGAATGTCGCCAGCGTGAAAAGCTCGCTGGTGATCCATGCGTCCAAGCAGGAACCCGGCTATCCGATCGTGGTACCCGGTTAAATCAGACCAATATTTTTTTGGGGAGTGGATCATGAAACGCGCAATTCTTCTTTCGGCTGCGGCCGTTCTGGCGTCCTCCGCTTTTGCGTTCGCGGCGCCGCCGACGGCGAAAATGAAGGCTGCGGTCGCCGACACCGCCCGCCCTTCCGCCGACACCGCGCGGGACGAAAACCGCAAGCCGGCCGAAATGCTGGCTTTCGCCGGCATCACCCCCGGCAAGGTGGTGGTGGATATGCTGCCGGGCGGCGGCTATTTCACCCGCATCTTCGCGCGAGCCGTGGAACCGGGTGGCCGGGTCTATGCTTATTTCGGCACCCAGTATGACGCGCGCCTGAAAACCCAGGGCAAGGATCCGGACTATCAGTTCGCCGACCTCAAACAGACCTACAAGAATCTGGGCGTGATCCACGGCCCGCTGCCGCAGTTCGTCACGCCGGTGCCGGTGGATGTGGTGTGGACGTCGCTGAATTATCACGACATGCTCAACAAGCAGTATGCCATGGACGTGAATGAGGTGAACAAGGCGATCTTCAAATCGCTGAAGCCGGGCGGCTATTACGTCATCACCGACCACAAGGCGGCGGAAAGCGCCGGCGACGACGTCACCGAAACACTGCATCGCATCAAGGAATCCACCGTCAAGAAGCAAGTGGAAGCGGCCGGCTTCAAGCTGGTGGCGGAAGGCAAGGACCTGACCTTCCCCCGTGATGATGGCACCAAGCGGGTGTTCGAGAATGACATTCGCGGCAAGACCAACCAGTTCATGCTCAAATTCCAGAAGCCGCGTTGAAAACAACCTTCTGTTTTCTGGTTGCCTGCGCCGTGACCGCGGCGCAATGCGCTGTGGCGCAGACGCCGGTGGTGCGGATCAAGGCCAAGCTCACCGCCTTTGACGGCCAGGTCATGACCCTGGAGCCATTGCCGGAGAAAGGCGTGCCGAACCCGGTTGCGCCAAGAGCCGGGGCGCCAAAAGCCGGCATGCCGCAACCGCCGCAAACAAGCGTGCCGCAGGCAACCAAAACCGGGCCGTTCACCGTGTCGGTCACCCCCGGCACGCGCTATGTGCGCTCCGACAAAGTCTCACTGGACGGCGTCAAGCCGGGCGCCTATGCCGGAGCGGCAGTCGTCCAAGGTCCTGACGGAAGCCTCAAGGCGTCGGACGTCTATCTCTATGCCGACGCCTTGCGCGGCAGCGGCGAGGGGCGCTTTTTCGAAATGGAACGGCTGATCGTCAATGGCGTGGTCAGCGCGGTCCAGCCGCCGCCGGGCGACGGCAAACAGTCCGGCAGCCTGACCTTGCATTATCGCGGTGCCGTGCTGAGCGGACTTGGACGCGGCAGAACCTTGTGCGAGGGGCGGGCTTCGCCGCCCGCCTATGCCAGCGCGCTGGCCTGCCAGGGCGATGCGGTGATCCAAGTGCCGGCGGGGGCACAGGTCTCCGCCCTGGCCCCGGGAGACAAGAGCCTGTTGCTCCCCGGCAGCCTGGTGACGGTGGCCATGACCAAAACGCAAGACAATAAAGACGTCGCGCCCGGCGTGATTGTCGAAAAATCCGTAGCCAACCCCGGGGCCCCGCCCTAATTTTTTCACACCAGTTTCTCACCATAGGCTTCTGCTGTCGGAGAAAATCCCATGTCCCGCCGCCTTGCCCTGCTGTGTCTTGCGCTTTGCGTTTCCTCCGCGTCCCTGGCGGCGCCCAAGCTGGGGCAATGGGGTGTCGATCTCACCTCCCTGGATAAGGCGGTCAAGCCGGGGGACAATTTCTTCCTGCATGTGAATGGCGGCTGGCTCAAGACGGCCGAGATTCCCGCCGCCCGCGCCTCCACGGGCTCGTTCCAGGATTTGCAGATCCTCAGCGAGAACCGGCTCAAGACCATTGTCGGTGATCTTGAGAAAAAGAAGGGGCGGTTGACGGTGGAGGAACGCAAGCTGCGAGATCTCTACGACTCCTTCGTCGATACCAAGACAATCGAGGATCGCGGCTTGGCGCCGGTGCAGAAGGACCTGGATTATCTGGCGGGCCTCAAGACCTTGGACGATGTCGCCCATGCCATGGGCTCGGTCAAGCTTTCCACCATCAGCATCTACAATATCGGCATCGGCATCGACGACAAGATTCCCGACAATTATTCGGTCAATCTCGGCCAGGGCGGCCTGGGCATGCCCGACCGCGATTACTATCTGTCGGGCGACGCGGCGATCGTCAAAACCCGCGAGGCCTACCGCAAATATCTTGCCGACATGATGAGTTTGGGCGGCTTGGACGACGCCCAGGCGCGCGCCGACCGGGTGCTGGCGCTGGAAACCGAGATCGCCAAGGTGTCCTGGACCCGCGCCGACCGCCGCGACGCCGACAAGATCTACAATCCCATGCCGGCCTCGGCCTTGAAGACCCTGGCGCCGGATTTTGCCTGGGACGCCTTCCTCTCCGAAGGCGCTATTCCGCTCAAGAAACCGGACGGCAGCGAGCGCTATGTCATTGTCGCGGAGAAGACGGCTTTCGGTCCCTTGGCCACCATCTTCAAGAACACACCGGTCTCGACCTGGCGGGATTATCTGATCGTGCATTATCTGCACACCTTTGCCGCCTATCTGCCCAAGCGTTTCGACGATCTGGCTTTTTCTTTCTACGGCACCGCGCTGAGCGGCCGCACCCAGCAGCTGGACCGCGAGACCCGGGCCGTGCAGCTGCTCGACCGGCAGATGGGCGAGGCCTTGGGCAAGCTGTATGTGGCGCGTTATTTCCCGCCCAGCTCAAAGACCAAAGCCGATCTTCTGGTCACCAATCTGCTCAAGGCCTATGAAGCCGACATCCAGACCCTGGATTGGATGGGGCCGGCCACGCGCGCCAAGGCGCTGGAGAAGATTCATCAATTCACCCCCAAGATCGGCTATCCCAGCAAGTGGCGCGACTATGGCGCGCTGCAGATCGTGCGCGGCGATCCGGCCGGCAATGCCCAGCGCGCCGTCATGTACGAGTGGAACCGCGATGTCGCCCGTATCAACAAGCCGGTCGACAAAAGCGAATGGGGCATGACGCCCTCCACCATCAACGCCTATTACAATCCCTCCTTCAACGAGATCGTTTTTCCGGCCGCGATTCTGCAGGCGCCTTTCTTCGATCCGGATGCCGACGATGCGGTGAATTACGGCGCCATCGGCGCGGTGATCGGCCACGAGATCAGCCATGGTTTCGACGATCAGGGCAGCAAATATGACGGCAAAGGCGTGTTTCAGGATTGGTGGACCAAGGAAGACCGCGCCAATTTCGACGCCCGCACCGCCGTGCTGGTGAAACAGTATGATGCCTATGAGCCGCTGCCCGGCCTGCATGTCAAAGGCCAGAACACCTTGGGCGAAAACATCGCCGACACCGCCGGGCTGGCCATCGCGCTGAAGGCGTACCGTCTGTCTCTGGGGGGCAAGCCGGCGCCGGTGATCGATGGCTATACCGGCGATCAGCGCCTGTTCCTGTCCTTCGGCCAGGTCTGGCGCACCAAGATGCGCGAGAACGCCATCCGCACCCAGACCATGTCCAATGAGCATACGGTGGCGGAGTTCCGGGTGATCGGGCCGACCCGCAACCAGGACGGCTGGTATGAGGCTTTCGATGTGAAACCGGGCCAAAAATACTATCTGCCGCCGGCGGAACGGGTTCGCATCTGGTGACGCTGAACCGAGGATGAATGCTGTACGCCTACAGTTGTAATAAATCTCCTACAGTTGTAATAAAAAGGCGGCGCCCCCCTTCCGGCTAGGCTAGGATGACGGCGCCCCCGGAGATCACGCCATGGCTGAAGCTTTCATCAACCGCATCGCCACCGCTGCTCCGCCGCACGACGTGCATGAAACGTTTCTGCGCTTCGGTCAGCTCATGCTGGGGCATGATCCACGCCGGCTGGCGCTGTTCAATCGCATGGCGGAACGCAGCGGCATCGCACATCGCTATTCCGTTCTGGAGCCGCACCCGGATGGCGCGGTGGATACCGAGGGTTTTTACCGCCGGGGCGCCTTTCCCGACACGGCGGCGCGGATGAAGAAGTTCGAGGCCTGCGCTCCCGAACTGGCCGTCGCGGCCGCCGAGAAGCTGCTGGCGGGCGAGGATCGCTCGCGCATCACCCATATCGTGGTGACCAGTTGCACCGGCCTGTCGGCGCCGGGCATCGACCTGGATGTGATCGAACGCTGCGGCCTGCCCACCACCACCGAACGCACCATGGTGGGATTCATGGGCTGCTATGCGGCGATCAACGCGCTCAAGCTGGCGCGGCATATCGTGCGCTCCGAGCCTAAGGCGCGGGTGCTGGCGCTGAACCTGGAACTTTGCACCCTGCATCTGCACGAGACCGACGATCTGGAAGAAATTCTGTCTTTCCTGTTGTTCGCCGATGGCTGCGCCGCGGCGCTGATTTCCGCCGATCCGGTGGGAGTGGAAATAAAGTCCTTCCGCGCCGCTCTGGTGCCCGACACCAAGGAATTGATCCGCTGGAATATCCGCCAGCAGGGATTCGACATGGTGCTGTCGGGCGGCGTGCCGGGCGCCATCCGCAAAGCCCTGACCAACGCGCGCGACGACATATTGGGCGGCGCCAACGATATCGAGCTGTGGGCGGTGCATCCGGGCGGGCGCACGGTGCTGGATGCGGTGGAGCAGGCATTCGCCCTGCCGCCCGAGGCGCTGAAGGCGTCGCGCGGCGTGCTGCACGACTATGGCAACATGTCCTCAGGCACCGTGATGTTCGTGCTGGACCGGATCATGCGCGAGGCCTCGGCAAGCCAAAATACCGGTAAGAATGGCTGCGCCATGTCGTTCGGGCCGGGCCTGGTGGCCGAAACCATGATGTTCCGCATGGCGGCGTGATGCGCGCACTGACCCCGGAAATACTGGATTTCCTGGCCCCCGACGATCCCAGGGCGCAGCGCTCGCGCCGCGATCTGGCGCGCATCAATTGGGTGATGCGGCAAAGCGCGATCATGGCCGGGGCCTTGGCGCAGCTTCCCGAGCCCAAACTGCTGGCCGATCTGGGCGGCGGCGACGGAAAATTTCTTCTCCGCGTGGCGGAACGGCTGGCCGGGCGCTGGTCCGGCGTGCGGGTGGTCATTTTGGACCGCCAGAATATCGTGAGCGAGATCACCCGCGCCGGTTTCGCCGCCTTGGGCTGGCGCTGCGAAGTCCTGCAAGGCGATATCTTCGAAACCTTGCCGCGCCTTGCGCCCGACATCGTCACCGCCAATCTGTTTCTGCATCATTTCGATGATGCGGCACTGGCCCGGCTGTTGGCGCTGGTGGCCTCGCGCAGCCGCGCTTTTGTCGCTTGCGAGCCGCGGCGCTCGGCCTTTTCGCTTTTGGGCGCGCGGCTGGTCTTTGCGCTGGGCGCCAATGACGTTACCCGCCATGACGCGGTCGCCAGTGTGCAGGCGGGCTTCAGTGATCTGGACTTGTCGATGCTGTGGCCCAAGGATCGCGCCTGGATCTGCCGCGAACGCGGCGTATTTCCCTTCAGCCAGCTTTTCCAATCCCATGCGCTGTGACGCACTCATCATAGGCGGCGGTCCCGCCGGATCATCGGCGGCGCGATTGCTGGCGCGGGCAGGGCGAAGCGTCGTGCTGGTTGAGAAAAGCCGCTTTCCCCGCCGCAAGGTCTGCGGCGAATTCATATCCGCCACCACCATGCCGGTGCTGGAAGCCTGCGGCGTGGCACAGGCTTTTGATGCCGCTGCCGGGCCGATGGTGACGCGGGTTGGCGCCTATTCGGGTGATGCGATGCTGGCTGCGCCGGCGCACAGGAATTGGGGCCGGGCGCTGGGGCGTGAACATCTTGATACTATGCTGCGAGACGCAGCCATGGAAGCCGGCGCGGTGGTTTTGCAGCCCGCCGAAGTCGCCGGTCTGCGGCGGCTGGCGCAAGGCCATAGCTGCGTGCTGGATGACGGACGCGAAATCACCGCCGCCAGCGTGATCGCTGCTTGCGGTTCGTGGAATACCAAGGGCCCCTTTGCGATACCGGATGCCGGCCAGGCCGCGTCCGATCTGTTTGCCTTCAAGGCGCATTTTCGCTCATGCGCCTTGCCCCCCGGGCTGATGCCGCTGCTGGCTTTTCCCGGCGGCTATGGCGGGCTGGTGCAGTGCGATGATGGACGCACCTCGTTGTCCTGCTGCATCCGCCGCGATGCGCTGGCGCGGGCACGCGCCCGTCATGGCGGCAAGGCGGCGGACGCGGTGCTGGCGCATATTCTGGAAAGCACTAAAGGCGCGCGCATGGCTTTGGGCAATGCGGTGCTGGAAGGAAGTTTCCTGGCCACCGGACCGATCCGTCCGGGCATTCGCAAGCGCCAGGATGACGGCGTCTTTTTCACCGGCAATATCGCGGGCGAGGCCCATCCGGTGATCGCCGAAGGCATCAGCATGGCGATCCAGTCGTCCGGCCTGCTGGCGCAATTGCTGATCGCCGGGCGCGCCGAAGAATATGCGACGGAATGGAAAAGCCGCTTCGCGTTGCGCATTCGCGCCGCCGCTTTTTTCGCACATCTGGCGATGAACGGCGCCGGGCGGTTTGCCGGATCGGCGCTGCTGCGCACCGCGCCCGGTCTGCTGGATTTTGGGGCGCGGATCAGCGGCAAGGCGCCTATGGCGGCCTGACCTTTCCTGGGTTCTCCTTTTTTGCTCTAGTGACAAAAAAGGGGAAGCCCATGGCCCTCAAGCATGTCGTCCTGTCCGGTCTGATGCTGTTGCCGCTTCCGGCTTGGGGCGATCAATACATTATGTATGTCGGCAGCTACACGGCGGGGCCCGCCAATGTCACGCCGCCGCCTGATCCGTCCAAGGGGATTTATGCCTGGCGGTTCGACAGCAAGGACGGCAGCATTTCGCCCCTGGGCCTGGTGGCGGAAACCGCGCAGCCGGCGCATGTGTGGATCGCGCCCAATGGCAAGACGCTTTACAGCGTGAATTGGGAAACCAATGGCGGGGTCAGTTCCTATCGCATCGATCCCAAGACCGGCGCGCTGTCCTTTCTCAACAAGACATCTTCGCATGGCGCCCAGCCCAATCAGGTGGTGGTCGATCCCTCGGGCCAGGTGGCGGTGACGGTGAATTACACCTCGGGTTCGCTGGCCGCCTACAAATTGGAACCCGACGGCAAGCTGGGCGAAGCCTTTTATGTCGCCCAGCATACCGGCAAGCCCTTGTCGCCCAAGCAGCCCGGCCCCAAGCAGCACGGCATCCAGTTCAGCAAGGACAACAAGTTCATGTTCATTGCCGATCTGGGGCTGGACCGGGTTTACAGCTACCGCTTCGATGCGGCCAAGCCGTCGATCACGCCGTTTGATACGCCCTTTGTAAACACCCATGCCGGGGCGGGGCCGCGCCGCCTCCAGATGTCGCCGGACGGCAAGTTCTTATACGTGGATCACGAAAGTGATTCCGAGGTCAGCGTTTTCGCCATCGACGGCGGCAATCTGAAAGAGCTTCAGGTGATCGGGACATTGCCGCAAGGCGTCACGGTCCAGAACACCACCGCCGAGATCATCATCTCCGCTGACGGGCGCCATCTCTATGTCTCCAATCGCGGCCATGACAGCATCGCCATATTCGGCATCGACCGCGCCAGCGGACGGCTGACCCACAAGGAGAATGTTCCCAGCGGCGGCCGCATCCCGCGCAATATCCGTTTCGATCCGACCGGCAATTGGTTCTTTGCCGCCAATGAGACCGGCGGCAATCTCACCGAATTCAAGGTGGATAAGGCCAGCGGGCATCTCACGCCCACCGGCGTCACCGCGCCGATCACGACGCCGGGCGGGATGTATTTTTTGAGGGTGAAATAACGCTCACCATGGGCGGCCTTGAGCCGCCCATCCAGGGCAAGTTTTCGAAATTTGCATTTGCGGCTCTGGATGGCCGGGTCAAGCCCGGCCATGGAGAATTTGGGTTACTTCGGCACTTTCAGAAATTCGCTGGGTTGCAGCGCGCGGCTGGTAAAACGCGCCTGTGCCACCGAACCCGTGAACCAGTTCACATGATTGATGCGCACCCCCACCATCATATGGCCGGCGCCATGGGGGGTAAAAGCGACCTCGGCTTCCGTTTCCAGCACGCCGTCGACATAAGCGCGGTAGGTCTTGCCGTCATATGTCTGCTGCACCGCATACCATTGATTGAGGGGATGCGTCTTTTTCGGGTCGATCAGCGCCTTGCTGCCGGCAGCGCTGTTTACGAAGGCGTCCAGATACCACTCTCCATCCTTCACCCGCGTTTCGAACATGAAGCGCGGATTGGGATCGGAGGTGCCGCTGGGATTGGCGTCCAACCCGGTCTTGGGATCGGTCTCGACGATATGCATCCAGCGCTGTTCGAAGGCGCCGCCTTCGGGACGAAAGATCGCTTCGATGGTGAAAGTCTTGGCGCCGACCAGCGGGCGCTCCTGGAAAAACAGCGCGGTGTCGCTGCCATTGAATTGCACCGCCTTGCCCACCGGCGAGTCCACCAGCCTGGGGGCGCCTTCCACCTTGGGCGTTAGCCCGCCGATTTTTGACAGATTGTCGAATTTCCACAGCACCTGTTCCTGCGCCCAGGCGCCAGTGGTGGAAAGGACGCCCAAAATCGCGGCGATAGCGATGCTGCACCTGCTCATAACGTCTCCCCAGGCTTGTATTCCGGCGCGACGTTGACGGGTCTCCCGCCCCGCTGCAATCTCCTTCACAACAATTTGGCAACAAAAAAACACCGGGGGGCGGTGCTTGCGCAAAATCAGCCGCGGGGCCCCTTGGACAATTCTAAAAGAGGAAATGCGCATGGATCGCCGTCAGCTATTGGCCAATTTGGGAGCGGTATCCTGCTTTGCCCTGCCATATCAGGCGCAAGCGCAATATCTGCGCAAGAAGGTCAAGATCACCGATGTGAAGGTGATGATCATCCGCGGCACCTGGGATTGGAACCTGATCAAGGTCGAAACCGATGCCGGGGTGCATGGCATCGGCGAAGGCTATTGGGGGCCGGGGGTCAAGGACATCACCCTGAAGCGTTTCAGGGAACAGTTGATCGGCGAAGACCCGATGAATGTGGTCAAGCTTTATACCAAGCTTCTGTTCCTCAATGGCGGTTACGGCGCCACCGGCGGCCTCACCATGCATGCCGCCTCGGGCATCGAGATCGCGCTATGGGATCTGGCGGGGCGATTGCTGCAAACCCCCGTCTGCAATCTGTTAGGCGGACGCTTCCGCGACAAGGTGCGCTTCTATCGCACCTTGCAGGCGCCGGCCAATCATCCCGAGGAAGCGCAGTCCTGGGGCGACCAGGTGATCGAGGCCAAGGCCAACAATCCCTACGGCTTCACGGCTTTCAAGGTGCAGGGTGACGCCGTGCCGCGCAGTTCGGACCCGACCTATTCCGAGCCGGGGCACGATCCCTATACCAACCAGCTCACCAATCTGGACATCCGCCGCATCGCCGACCGCATGGAGCGCATCCGCAAGGGGTTGGGCGAAACCGATTTCGCCATGGAGTGCCATTGGAAATATACCGTCAATGACGTGATCAAGCTGTGCAATGCGGTCGAGCACACCATGCCGATGTTTGTGGAGGACCCCACGCCGCCGGAAAATCCCGAAACCCTGGAACGGGTGTCCCGCGCCACCAATGTGCCGATCTGCACCGGCGAAAATCTTTATGGCTTGCACCAATTCTCCCAGATCATCCTGAAACAGGCGACCTCTGGCGTGCATATCGACATTCCCAAATCCGGCGGATTGTTCGAAGCCAAGCGCATCGCCGATCTGGCAGACCTTTATGGCATCTGGACAGCGGCCCACAATCCGGCCAGTCCGGTGGGCACCGCGGCGTCGGCCCATGCCGCCGCGTCGGTGCGCAATTTCCGCGTCCATGAATTGGCCAACTGGGTGGATTGGTGGCCGACCCTGGTCACCCGCGAAGGGCCATATTGGGAAAAGGGTTATTTCCACGTTCAGGACAAGCCGGGTCTGGGCTTTGACCTCAATCCCGATGTCGCAAAGGCGCATCTGGCTCCAGGTGAGGTTTGGTGGGGGTGAGGAGTGGCCCGCCGCCGCGTCAGCGGTGGCGGACGAGCAGGTCCAGTGGACCTGCGAGAACGACGAACGCCGCAGCGGCGCGCGACCAAGCGCGTCGCGAGGCGGGGACGCCGCGAGCTTGGGCGAGCGGCCGGGTGGTGCAACTTCTAAAGTGCCGCGGACACAAGCGAGCGGTGAAGCAAACTAAGAAGATGGAGAACGACATGAAGAAATTTGCAAGCATCGCAGTCTGCAGCGTGGCACTCGTTATAACGGCTTCCCATGCCCAGCCGGCCGCCGAATACAGATTCGTCCCATCGGCCCAGCAAAAGCTGGTCCCCAGCGCGAACGGCATGACATCACAGTACCTGCTGGCTGAGCCGAAAAGCGGAACCACCATGATCACCAGCCGCGACAAGAGCGGCCTGTCCGAAATCCATGCCGATTGGATCGACCATATTTTCGTGCAGGAAGGCGGCGCGACCATGATCCTGGGCGGCACGATCACCGAGCCCAAGGAAACCGGCCCGGGCGAGACCCGCGGCAGCGGCGTGACCGGCGGCAAGAGCTTTACGATGCGTCCGGGCGACTATGTCTACATCCCGGCGAAGACCGTCCACCAGATGGTTTTGGCGCCCGGCCAGACCATCCGCTACGCCGTCGTCAAGGCGCGCAATTAGGAGAGTGAAGATG
>CADECX010000020.1:0-34103 GCA_902825865.1 uncultured Alphaproteobacteria bacterium | reverse complement strand
GTGCTGCCGGGCGATCTGGTTTTGGCCAAAAGCGAAGGCGTGATCTTCATTCCGGCCTATCTGGCGGAAGATGCCGTCGCCCATGCCGAATTCATCAAGCTGGAAGATACGTTCAACTATGAGCTCAACCGTTCGGGCGCGAATGGCGGCGCCTTCGAGGGCGGCTGGAACGACAAGAAGTACGCCGCCTTCGTGCAATGGATCAACACGACGCCCTCAAGACTCAAGATGAGGCGGGCCGAATTCGACGCGATCCTGGCGGAGCGCAAGAAGCGGCTTGAGGATATTCCCGGCGCGCCTGGGTAAGTCAAAAGCCCGGCCTCACGGCCGGGCTTTTTCATGTCCCGAAGCAATGCCGGTTCAAACTGGCCCGAAAGCCGGCTTTTTATCCATTTGCAGCGGCCTTGGCGGGAAGGCGCGCAATAGAGCGTTTTATCCGGCCCGAAAACCGCAAAAGCACCGTCTTTGGCGGGAAGCCGCTGCAAATTTATCGAAAATTGTCGGTGCGAAATTACCCGATGGTATCGGGCCTTGGGCCATTGTGGCCACTCGAAAGGGCGCATCAGAAACAAAGCCATGGCGCAACGCGGGACAGCAAGCAGCAAGAAAGCGGAGGCCGCTGCGCCGGCCTTCGCCAGCGTTACTGCGGCTGACATCATCCGCGCCCCGGTAACGCAAAAAACCATGCCGCTCGATCTGGCTTCCCTGATCGTTCCCTTCAAAGGGCAGGGCCGCCTGACCCTACGCGTGGAGCGCATGCCGCAACGCGCCAAGCTGTCGGCGGGGCGCAACAATGGCGACGGCACCTGGTCGCTGGCCTCGGACGAGCTGGAGGATCTCACCTATCTGGTGCCCTCCAATCTCAGCGGCGGGCATGAGCTGGCTGTCCGCATCATGAGCTTCGACAACGGCGCCGCCCAGACGCTCAAGGTCATTCCGCTGACCATCCCGGCCTGGGACAATGACGCGGATACGGGGCCGGTGGAAAATGTCGTCCGCTCCTCGGCGGAGGCGCATGATCCCATCCTGCACAATGAATTGTCGAAGATGCAGTCCCTGTTCGCGGTGCGCGATTCCGACATCGCGGAACTGCGGGCGGCGCTCAAACAGGCCAATGAGCATAAGGAAACCGAACTGGCGGCGGCGCGGACCGCCTGGGAAGCCGAGCTGAATCAGCGCCTGGCGGAGGTTGCCGCCCAGGTTAAAGCCGAGGCGGACAGAAAGCAGCAAGGCCACGCCGTTTCGGCCGGGGCCCTGGAAAAAATCGCCCAAGAGCTCAATCGGTCCAAGTCGGAGGCCGATGAGCGGCTCGAAGCCGAGCGCAGGGCATGGCAGGCCCAAACCGAACACAGGCTCGCGGAAGAAACCAGCCGCCTGAAGGCGGAAACGGACCAGCAGTTCGATGCCGAGCGCAAGGCATGGCAGGCCCAGGCGGACCAGAAGATCGAGGAAGAACGCAGCCGCTTGAAGGCGGAAAGCGACCGGCAACTGGAAAGCGAGCGCGGGCGTTGGCACGCCGAGGTGCAGCAGAAGATCGTCGAGGAATTCTGCCGGTCGAAAACGGAAACGGACCAGAAATTCGAGGCCGAGCGCCAGCAATGGCAGGCCGAGGCCGAGCAACGCGCCGCGGACGAGCGCAGCCGCGTCAAGGCGGAGGCGGACCAGCAACTGGAAGCCGAGCGCCAGAATTGGCATCGCCAGACCGAACAAAAAATCGCCGAGGAATGGACGCGGATCAGAGCGGAAGCAGATCAGCGCGTGGAGGCCGAGCGCCAGCTTTGGCAGGCGCAAAGCAGCAATAGCGGCGAGGCGGAACGCCACCGCTTGCTGGCGGAGGCCGGTGAACGGCTGATCGCGGAACAAAAAAGATGGCAGGACCAGGCCGAAGAACGTCTTGCCGCCGAGCGCCAGCGCTGGCAATCCGAAAGCGACCTGCGGCTGGAAGCCGAACGCCAAAATTGGGCGAACAACAGTCAGGCGGCAGCCTTGGAAGCCGAAGCGCGCTGGAAGTCGGAAGAGACTGTGCGCGCCTCCGCCGCCCTTGCGCAGTGGCAACAGCAGAGCGCGCAGCTGCTGACGGCGGAGAGCGACAAGTGCCGCAAGCTGGAAGCCGCGCTGGCGGCCGCCTTGGCCCAGCCCGTGTCCGCTCCCTTGGCCGAGACGGGGGTGGAAAAGCTGCGCCAGGAATTGGCGGCGCTGCAGAACGCCTTGCCGGAGCGCGACCGGGAAATCGCGCAACTGCGCGAAGACATGAATCAACAGCGCGAGCGCTGGCGGCAGGAAGCGGAAACCGCGCAGGCCGCCGCCGCGCAAGCCTGGAAAACCGAGGAAGAGGCGCGGACGCATGCCCTGGTGGCGAACGCCCGCGCGGAGTCGCAGGATGCCGTCGCCGCCGCCATCGCGCGGGCCGAAAGTGCCGAACGCGCGTTGTCGGAGGCGGTAAAAGCCGCCGAGGCGCAAGACCAACCCGCCGCCGATACGCCGCGCTGGGACGACGCCTATATCGACGGACTGCGCCGGGATATCTCCACCTTGCGGTCCGCGCTGGCGAGCCGCGAAGTGGAGCTGGGCCATGCCCGCGCCGCGCTGGATCAGGCGCGCGTGCAGCAAGCCGTTCCGCGCCCCGGAAACGCGCCCATCCGCCGCTTCGCCGGACCCAGCGACGAGCAGGAAGAGGCGCCGCGCAACGCAAAGTCATCTTTGCTGCGCGACTTCGCCATCATGGTGGGTGTGCTGGTGCCTGTGATCCTGGCCTATCCCTATGTCGCGGTGTATTTGCCCGATAGCGTCCGGTCCGGCATCGCCACCGTGACGGGCGGACTCTTGAGCGTCCGCGTCGAACCTGTGCCCGCGCCGCCTCCGTCCGCCGCCCCGGCCCCGGCCGCGCCGCGTCCCACCGCGGCGGTGACCCGCTCCGCCAATATCCGCAACGCGCCGGCGACCACGGGCGCGATCCTGGTGACCTTGCCGCGCGATTCCGTTGTGGTGGTGCTGAAGGTGGAGGGAAGCTGGACGCAGGTCGAGATTCCCGCCAACGACACGACCAGCAAACCGCAACAGGGTTGGGTGTTCAGCACCTATCTGAAAAGCGGCACCACGCCCAAGCCGTTGACGGCGGCCGTCACTCCTGCCGCGCCGGCCGCCAAGCCTGAGAGCGCAAGCGTGCCGGTCAAGCCCGCCACTGCGACGGCGGTTGTCGAACCCGAGAATGCCAGTGCAACCGCCAAGCCCGAGATCGCGGCGCCGCCCGCCGAGCCCGAGCCCGCCGGCGCACCCGCCGCCGAGCCCGCACCCGCGCAATAGCGACACATCCTCCGCGCTAACCAAGGCAAACGGCCGGCTTTCACTGTCCGGACGATGCGCCTATGCTTGCGGTCTTGGCAAAAGGTGCTCGCATGACCGAAAAACCCACGCATGACGATCTGGTGAAGCGGTTGCACACGCCGGGCTGGCGGCTGGTCGCGGATGAGGATGAGGCCAGCGGGACTTTGAAGGATGTGCTGGAGGAAACCCATGCGCGCAAGACGCGCAAGAAAGAACCGGGCCTGATCCAGCATATCGAGACCACCTTGGAGCTCGACGCCATCCAGATCCAGAATCTCTGGCACTATCTGGGATTGCCGACGGTGTGAGCCGCCGGGCACCATCATTTGCCCAATTTATGGACGGTGCTTGCTTGCGTGCAAAGCGCTTGCCGCCATACGCCCCGTATGATTGCCTGAGGCCGGCACAAGCGGGGGAAAGCTTCAGATGTGCAAAAAAATCCGTTACGCCGTGTCGGCGCTGTTGTGCTTGATGCCGTTCGGCACAGCATCCGCCGCCACCCATCATTTGCCGTCCAAGCCACAGACCGTGCATCGCAGTGTTCTTTCGCCTGCATTCAAGCCCGTTCTGAAAATCAAATCCGGCGACACGGTTGTCATCGACACGGTTTCGCATGGCGGGCTTACCACGGGCGATCCCGTCAAATTTTTCGCCGCGGACGGTGTCGCGGAACGCGATGTCCTGAAGGACGCCGTGGACATCGCCAAAATTCCTTTCGACAAGAGTTTCGGCGGCCATGTTCTGACCGGTCCCATCCAGATCGAAGATGCGGAACCCGGCGACATGCTGGAAATCCGCATCAAGGCGGTGAAGCCGCGCGTCCATTATGGCGTCAACAATGCCGGCAGCGGCGGCGCGGCGCCCGACATGTTCCCCAAGGGCGTGCGCGGCTCCAAAACCATCAAGTATGATTCAAAGACCGGAATGGCGCAGTTCGCGCCGGGCATCACGTTCCCGTTGCGGCCCTTCCTGGGCATCATGGCGGTGGCGCCGCTCAAAGCGATCCCCAGCCGGGCGCCGGGCCTCTATGGCGGCAATTTGGACTTTCAAAAATTGCAGGCGGGATCGACGCTCTATCTGCCCATCTTGGTGAAGGGCGGCCTGTTTGTTGCCGGAGACCCGCACGCGTCGCAGGGCGATGGCGAGGTCAGCGGCAATGCCTTGGAATCCTCCATGCAGGCAACCCTGGATTTCGTTCTTCACAAGGGCCAGGGCAAGACGATGACCATGCCGTTGGTTGAGGATAAGGAAAATTTCTACATCCTGGGCATGGACCCGGACCTCGACAAGGCGCTGGCCAACGCCATCAAGGAGACGGTGAAATTCCTGGGCGCCAAATATGGTTTGACGCCGCAAGACGCCTATTCGCTCTGCAGCACCGCGATCGATTTCGGTTTGGCCGAAGCGGTGGACCTTAATCTGGTCATGTACGGCAAAGTGCCGAAGTCTTATTTTGCCAAGAAGACGCCGTATTGGAGATGATGGGGTGAGGAGCGGCCCGCCAGAGCGTCAGCGATGGCGGACGAGCAGGTCCAGTGGACCTGCGAGAGCGACGAACGGTCCATAGCGGCAGCGTATGGACGCGGCGCGCGCCCAAGCGCGACGCGAGGCTGGGCAGGCAGGCCCGCGTAGTGGCGACGGCGAACAGGTCCAGTGGACCTGTGAGAGCGACAAACGCGCCGAGCCTTGAACGGTTGGAAGTACGGGACATGGACAAGCCGTTACCAAGCTGCAGGCGTCAAAATCCGAACCTTCATGGTGCGAACTTCATAATGCTCGAGCCACATGACCATAGGGAATTCTGAAACGTGCACAAATTCGGTGGGATGGAAGAATTTTGCGCGCGTGTGAGCAAGCCGCTCGTCCGTCCAACCACCACACATATGGTGAGGCTTTCCGGGGTAGATTTCATCCGCAGACCCCGTTGAAGCGTCATGTGGTGAAACATAGTAGACGCGTTCGAACTTCGGAGGGTCTTTCCCCAACGAGCGGCGTGCGATTTCAATTGTGATTGGGTCAAGGCGAAACGCTTCTTCCGTGACATAGACCAAGAGCATGGTGTCTGGTCCACCTTGGTGCAGAGATTTTTTCTGAATTAGCCCGACCAAGCTGGCAGCTTTGGTGGCTTGGTCGACTTGTAATGGCAAGGTGGAGAAGCTGCGGCCATAGTCTGCTAAAGGCGCAAATTCCACAAGTTCCAGTTTTCTTTCCCCGCGACCGGTGTTGATGGTGAAATCCAGATCGTCTTCGTCGTTTTGGCAGACGATGGAAAAAGGCCGATAGCTAGGAACTTCGGCACTTTCCTGATCGATGCGGTGGCTAGAGGCGTTGACAAACATATCCGCGATAAGGCGTTCCCGGTCAGGCTTGCTGGCTGGAAATTTAATGACAGCCCAAGTTGGATTGCCCCCTGTTACTTGAAGGGGGCCTTTTCGTCCTTGTGGTTTTGCGGGTGCTGCCATACGCCCTTTTATCGGATTTCTTGACGCCTATAAATCGCCGTCCGCTTTGGGGTGAACTGGCGAAAAAATCCGATGACAGGAGCAATATTCACGTCTCGCGATGACCTTGCCAACGCTGAGCGCGGGGGGGGCGGACAGAGAGGGATCAGCCCTCGCCGCTGTCGCGGCTCGGTGCAGCGCCAGCTTTCGTAAGCTCGCTGCACTCGCTAACGAAAGCTAGGCGTGCGTCAGAACATGCTTTGGCATGTTTTCCGTCCTCGCTACGCTCGGATCGCTCGGCGGCCTGATCGGCCGCCTCGTGCCCAAAATCGGCTGCCGCCGATTTTGTCGAACAAGGGTCCGTTCGCCGATCCCTAGTCCGCCAATAAAAAGGGCCCCGAAGTTGGGGCCCTTTTTATTGGCGGACAGGGTGGCCGCCCAAGACCTCGATAAAACCCTGCAATTACGGATACTTAGAGGTTTTGACGCACGACAGTCCACAAACCAAGCAGCATTTCTGCGCCCGTTGGCATGGATAATCTGGCCCCTTGGTAACGTTAGAGCGGCTAACACCCCATGACGCGCCCGCGCGGAATGATCGCCCGCGAGGCTATCACGATACCAACGCCATCGGGGCTAACACGGCAGTCCCCGCCGCGCCCGCTGCTACAGCGCCAGCGGAATGTCCGCTTTGCGCCAATAGCGGACATTGTAACTGTCAACTCGGATTGATTACGCTGCTTTCGGGTACAATGGCAGAAGCCAACTATCTCAGCGACGGATGGCCGTTTAGATCACGGCTGGGGCGGCTGCCAACAGGTCGTTCACGCGCAGTAGTGCCGACAAAACCAGCGCCCTTTCCCAATCGGGCAGCTTATTGAAGCGCACCAGGAAGTGAGACTGAAAGGTATCAGGGATCAACGCCAGGACACGTTTTCCTGCGTCGGTGAGAGAAACCAAAACACTTCGGCCATCGGCTTCGTGCCTGTCGCGCAAAATAAACTTGCGCTCCTCCAACGTGTCGAGGATCGCCGTGATAGTCGATTTCGAGAAGGATAAATCTTTTGCGATTTCTCCCGCCTTACGCGGGCCTTCTGCTTCCAAAAGCTGAAGAACCAGAAGATGAGACGCGCCTAGTCCTGCGCTTCTGCCCGCTTCTCGGATACCTGAACCGGCGGTACGAAGTATGCGCCCGAGGGCCGCTAAGACCTCTCGTTCCTGCTCGCGTCCTGGAATGCTCGCCAGTTCACCCATAAGGGCGGATATACCGCCATCCTGAGCCGACATGCAAAGCGCCTTCTACGCCGAGAAAGTATTTCGGAAAACCAGCAATATTATGCATGAACGTGACGAACCACATTGACTACATAGTCAACGGCGATACATTGAAAAATGTTTAGTTCGATATTCGAACTTTTGCAAGCGGAGCCGCGATGCGCACCCTATTTCTCCAAGCCCCATCTTTTGACGGATTCGATGGCGGTGCTGGTTCCCGTTACCAAGCCAAGCGTGAGATCAAGAGCTTCTGGTACCCGACTTGGCTGGCCCAACCTGCCGCGCTGGTGGAAAACTCGAAACTGATCGACGCCCCGCCCCATAAAACGTCGTTGGCCGACGTCGTGGCCCAGGCAAAAGACTTTGACCTTGTCGTGGCGCACACTTCCGTTCCGTCCTTTGCGTCTGACGTGAAAGTCATCGAGGCACTGAAGGACGCCAACCCAAACCTCAAGGCCGGACTCATTGGTGCCAAGGTTGCGGTCAAGGCCGAAGGTGCTTTGCGCGATGCCCCAGTGATAGATTTCGTCGCACGTAATGAATTTGACTTCACTATCAAGGATGTGGCCGACGGCCTTCCTTGGAAAGACATCAAGGGCATTTCATACCGCACAAAAGATGACGTCCTACATCACAATCTTGATCGCCCTATTCTTGAAAATATGGACAGCCTTCCGTTCGTTACCCCTGTCTACAAGCGCGACCTAGTGATGGAAAACTACTTCATCGGCTATCTGAAGCATCCCTATATCTCGATTTATACAGGGCGTGGCTGCAAATCGCGTTGCACTTTCTGTCTTTGGCCTCAGACGGTAGGCGGCCACAAATACCGAACCCGGTCGGTGAGCCACGTCATCGAAGAGATCAAATGGGCGATGAACGCGTTTCCACAAACCAAAGAGTTCTTCTTCGACGATGACACCTTCACCGACGACTTGCCGCGTGCCGAGGCTATCGCCCGGGAGTTGGGCAAGCTGGGCGTAATTTGGTCCTGCAATGCTAAGGCCAATGTGCCGTATGAATCACTGAAAAGGCTCAAAGATGGCGGCCTTCGACTGTTGCTGGTCGGCTATGAATCCGGCAACCAGCAAATATTGCACAATATCAAAAAAGGCATGCGGATAGAGGTTGCCGAGAAGTTCACCAAGGATTGCCATGAGCTCGGGATAGGCATCCATGGCACGTTCATTCTGGGTCTGCCCGGTGAGTCGCGTGAAACCATTCAGCAGACCATCGAATTCGCCAAGCGGATCAATCCGCACACTATCCAGGTATCTCTAGCCGCACCATATCCCGGCACGTTTCTTTACGATCAGGCGGTGGAAAATGGCTGGCTGGATGCTGCACATGCAGAGCTCGTAGACGGCAGCGGCATCCAGATTGCGCCGCTCCATTATCCCGGTCTCAGCCACGATGAAATCTTCAAGTCGCTCGAGCGGTTTTATCGAAGCTTCTATTTCCGGCCCAGTAAGATAGGCTCCATTGTGGGCGAGATGATAACCCAGCCCGATATGATGAAGCGGCGGTTGCGCGAAGGCGTGGAGTTCTTTCAGTTCTTGAAAGAACGGCGGGAACACGCTGCCTAGGTTAGGCACTGCAAACTTACATCGCGATGTCCGCTTTTGGCCCAAAGCGGACATTGCGGGGGCTGGTCATTTACACAGGCAACGAAGCCTGTGCCGCAGCCTGTCGCGCCCACCGCGCCCGTTGGGCCTTGGCGATCCGCTCCCGCCCTTCCCGCGTCCTCGGCCCGGTGGAGCAACCGCCATGAAGGCGGCAGCGACCGTTCGCTAACGCCTTCGCCCGGCATAGGTGGCCATCTTGGCGAGTTCGCGCACAGCAGAATCGTTTCAATCGCATCGCCAATGGGATGGGCGTTAGATGACCGTGGGCACAATGATAGCGCGACTCGGCCTTACTGACGAATAGTCAGCCATTCCCATTCCAACGCCGTCAGATATGCTTCTGGCCATAGCGGTAGCCGGGGGCAACGGCAATGTGGCTGCAAAGGCATTGGCGAGTGGTGGCGGTGGGGCTCGCCATCGGCGTGGGCATAGGCGTTACCTCCGCCTATTACGAATTTCCTGGCCTGAAGAACTTTATCTACTACCCGAATTGCGCTGCTGCGCGCTTTGCTGGCGCTGCGCCCATTCATGCCGGGCAGCCCGGTTATCGGCTCGGGTTAGACCGTGATCGGGACGGCATCGCCTGCGAGCCGTATCCCCGCGATTAAAGCAAAAACCTCGGTGTGATTGCCGCCGCGCCCGGTTTCATTGATCGCGCTTGTCCAATAGCGGCAGCTTAAGAAACAGATCATCTACTGCTTGCTTATAAAGAGCGAGAGGATGTCTATCGCAATAGAGTCTGATGGATAACGTTTGAACGTCTACGTCACCGCCCAAATCCTTATATTTCTCCGATCCCATCTCATGAAACATTTGGTTCTCGGCGGACATGTATCCCTGCGCCCAGGTGAAATACAGGTCTTCAAAATACTTGGGGTTTGCCGCGTAGTTCCGGGCAAATTCTGCACAGGTTCGCGTCCCCGCCCCACGCAAAATTATACCCTCAGCGATGGCTCGCTCGGGCATACAAAATAAGGCCGCAACCACCAGAATAACGGCGCGCATCGCATGGGTCCCCGTTGACATGCCCGTGCAGGATCATAGCACATTTTGTTGCTTTAAAGCGGTTGGTCAATAAGCAACAAGTCGCTTGGCTTCCCGTATGGATTTGCGGGAAGTTTTTGCCAGGAATCTCCGTCGCTTGCGGCACGCCAAGGGTCTGTCCCAAGAGGCGCTGGCGTATTCTTCAGGCGTAAACCGCACCTATCTGAGCAAGCTCGAAACTGGCGTGAGCTATGCCGGTTTGGAGATAATCGGAAAGCTCGCCAAGGTGCTTGAGGCTGAGCCTGCTGAACTATTGCGGCTGCCGCCAAGAAGGCTGAAACGGAAAGGTCTGTAACCAAGCGCTGGGGGCCAATCCCAAGCCGCCGATCCCAGCGTGCGCAGCTACTTTCTTTGATAATCTCTGACTCCAGCCCGTATCTCAATAGATATCGGACTATGTGACGTTCACCGCACTCCCCGCATACAAACACCTTCGCCTCGTTAATGCCTGTCGTGATCTACGCGTTCCTAGATTGCTGTCAGCAACGCAGCTTCGAATGATTTCTGAAATTGATAATAGGACATATGTTTCGCAATGTGTTCACCGAATGCTTGCGCGTCATCGATGGGTGGTGACGGGTCTTTGAACTGTAGGTCCAGAAAGCTTGTTAGGGCCATCCGAAAGACGCAAGGCGCGTAGTCGATTATCACATTGCCGTTTAGGAGAAGGCTTGGCCCCTCAACGTCATTCCCGTGCAAAAAATCGTTTCTTGCGTTGTAAAGTCGCTTACAAATCCAAGTCGCCAGTTGCTTTTGCTGCGGTGGATTTCCGTGAATCTCATGCGTCGCCTGGGACAATTTGTTGTCGAGCCAGTGTACGGATTCCAACAGCGTGGTAACGGTCGAAAAGTTGGATTGGCCTAGGCCACCTGGATGGGCCAGAATTTCATACGCACTGACCCAGAGTGCCAGCGACCGCCCGACGTCATAAAACGTTGAAGCCGTGAGAGCGTGAATGGCCGCTGCTTCATTTGCCATATTTAGCGATCTGAAAAGAGCCTTCTCCTTCCACTCGATGCTTCCATCAGAAAATCGAATGTTCCAACGATCCAATAGCGCGGTACGAACAGGGTGGTCCAATTCACTGTCCGAGACAGAAATTTGGGATTGTTCGGGAAAAGTGTGCCCATGGAATAGGTCCAAATCATGGAAATGCTTCTGGGCAGGATTTATCAGAATAACGTCATCATACTGGGCATCAATCATCCATGGATAAAGTTGGAATGGCGTCGAAAAAATAAACGGGTTTGGCTGTTTGTGTCGCAACCGTCGGCTTCGCGCTAAGGCCACGACAGAAACGCTCAGTATGTCTCGGAACGCCGTGATTGCTTCCGCTGTACGATAGCTGTCTGGCGCATCGTGGCTGAGTATCATAATTGAAGGCCATACTTGCTCGCCGAATTGCTCGCTGAAGCGTGAGAGGAATTTTTCGAACCGAGGATGGTCCTTGCGGAGCTTGTCAATTCTCAAATCGTCGGATGACACAATTGCAGCGAACTCGCATTCCAATGTGCCGCGAAAATCAACGTTTGGCAGGACGACAATAGGTATCCATTCATCCATTGATTAACGTCCAGCAGGTGGGAGTGGATGGCTTTGTTGCCGCTAGGCGACGGCGTAGCATTTATAACAGAAAATTCGACAGGTGACGGCGGCCCGCATCGCCAAAGGAGGCGTTGGTACCAAGATGCAGGGGATACGGGCGGTTTCGACACGAATGCTAGCGGCTGTTCTCTGACGAAGAATCAGCTTTCATATCTGTTGAGGAGTTGAGTCATGGCTGCGGACCAGACGCGGAAGGAGCGCGCGCAGCATCATTAACACTTCAGAACGCATTCCGATCTGGAGCAAGCGGGAGCATCCCGCGCATTTGCCGGACGTTCGGCATTCCTGGGTCTGGGTTCGCTGCTTTAGTCCTTTCTGCAATCATGCCCGCGCCATACCCCTCGCACCCTGGCGAATCCGTTGGGGATTGAGCGGGGTCTATGCTGCCATGCGACGGCACTTCCGTTGCGGTGTGTGCGGCAAGAAAGGATGCGAATTTCAGAAATCCGCAATGGATGGATGCGGAATAGAGCCATTTCCCGCAGGCCGGGAAGTTCATATGGCCGGTCCGAAAAACAGATTTGAAGGCTGGGACGAACGAGACGCTAGGGTGCTCGCAGAATATGTGGCACGGTTCGGTTCCAGCGATGCGCTGGGTTCGTTCAGAGGAGGTCCGCTAGGGTCGGCAAGCATGTGCGGGAAGTTCACGGCGATGGCGTCATGGGCGGAAGTTGTCGCCTTTTCCCAGCCGCTCACCGGCGAACCCGTATCACGCGCCAATGACGAGCCCGTGACCTTGAAGGTGATGAACCTTCTAAACGTAATCGTCTGGGATGCTGAGGAACAGCGCCGCAAGATCGTCAAAATGCGCTGGGGATTTCCTCATCCAAAGAACTGGAAAGTCCCGCAGCCCATTCATGCGCGCTCCGAAACCATGGACAGCTTGCCGACCTTTAAGCGCCCGTTGCTGTCAGGCCAGCGCGGCATAGTGCTGATGCGCACCTTCAATGAGGGCAAGCAGGTAGCGCCCAGTAAGACCGAGCAATGGACCATCGATCCGATCCCCGACCATATGACCGGCGCAGCCTTCCTCTTCGACCGCTGCACCCCGCCCGATCTGTCGGCTTCGCCATTCTACGCATGCGTGCTGGTAACGGTGCCCGCCAATGCGCTGATCCATACCTTGACCACCGAGCATGCCGTGTCCGACCGCATGCCCGCATTCCTTGCGCCGGATGATTGGGCGACATGGTTGGGCGAAGGCATCAACGATCCGGTATCGGCCAAGGCGGCGTGCAAGACCCGTGAAGGCTTGCGCTGGACCATGACCAAGGAGGAGAGGGCGGCGACACAGAAACGTGCCAACCCGACGGTTATTGATCCGAAAGGGCTTCTCTGATGGAGCAGGATGTCTGGGAACTCTACAATTTGCCGCCGGAGCCAATGGCCGAAGCGGAAGTGTGGCGCGCCGCCAGCCGACTGGTTGCCCGATATGGCCATAAGGGAGCCGCCGTGGCCAAAGAGCGGGAAGACCGGGCGATAGAACGGGGTGAGATATCCGACTTTCGCTGGTGGCGGCTGGTCGGGGAAGCAATCGCGGGTTTCCACCACACTGGCGGCAGCCATAGGGCGAACTGACGATAGACGACATTCTGGGTTTGGAGGCGTCGATCATTCCGGTCGCCCCCATGTTTCCAGTATGCGCTCCGCCCGGTGCCGGTTGGGATCGCCATAGTCCCCGTTGGCCACGATATCCCGCAACATCTCCTCGGTGTCGGCATCAAGCTCGGAGCCGCTTCTCAGTCCCCGTTCTATGAGAGCCAGTGTGCCGCCGGTGTTGGAATGGTGCTTTCCGGGAACAGGCGCACCGATACCAGGAATCGGTGCAGCTTCTACTGAATCTATTTCCTGCTTCTGCAGAATTTCTTCCCGCTTACGCGGAATATATTCGACAGGACCATTTCCTTGACATTCCAGCCCTTTTTCAGCGGGCGGGCAAACTGTTGAAACCGCCTGCTCTCCAACGGAAAAATTCGCCGCCAGGCCATTCGTCTCGGATGGTTTGCCACCGGGCAAACTGTTCCCGTCATCGGCGGTGGTGTGAATGTCGAGATCGTCATAGATCACGCGATAGACCTTTGTCCGACGATTCATTGGATGCGGTTTGGCGTCGAAATATTCCCAACCCACAAGGTCTGTGAGCGCCGTGGACGCATTCGTGTGATGGACGCCCATCTCCCTGGCCATTGTTCGAAGGCCCGCCCAACAGCCCTGCCCTGCGCTCCTAGGGCCACTGAACCGATCATGGTAGGCGACGACGCCCAGGGCGCGGAAATGGATAGCGGAAAGCCTTGTATCGCTGAGCGCTCTAACGGGTATCGCGGCGAACTGGGTCTTGCTCACCTTGTTAGGGCTGCTCATTGGCTTCGGTGACTTGGCGTCAGGCGATCGGGGCGCAGTCATGATGCACCTCTTTCGACCCGGCGCGGTTGTTTGCCGGTTGGCAAAGTCCTTATCGCGGTGTCCAGGTCTTCCATCAAAACAAGCGTTCGCTTGCCCAACTTTCTCGGTGAGAGTTTGCCGTTGGCGATCAGCTTGTAGATGCTCGTTTTGCCAAGGCCGGAAATGGTGGCGGCCTCGGCGACACTGACTGCAATTCTTGTCATGGGGTGATTCCGCTGGTCAGTGGCGGCCAGCGCGCACCCAGGGACTTCCATGGGCGCTCCCTAATGAGCACACAAATCCCATGCCATGTTGGCAACTTACGCCGTTAGTTCACAAGAATACGCCGTCAGTTCGCAACTTACGGTCAGTTGTTGCGCCGTTGCTACAGTCAGTTTGGTTTTTGATACCTGCACATTCCGATGGGAATTTGCGACGCCATATTGCGAGGCGGTATTGCCGGAACCTCAGCGCAGGAATGGGGAGCGGTGACGTTGTAGTGGCAACATGCAATTTCCGGCTCCGACTCGATAGGCAAATGGATTTCGGGGATGGCGGAATGGAAACACCCCCCCCGCCCCCTATGGTGACGCTAGCGCCGTTAGTTCCCCCGCTAACTTCCAGTTAGATATTTGGCGGCACGCGGCATGCGTCACTGTGCGGGCCGACGAAGCGGCGTAACCCTGGGAGTTTGGGCCGGTGATGTGCAGTAGTCCGCCCAAGTGATCATCAACCTACTGCGCTTTTCAAAAAGGTCGCCGCGCCGGTAGGCGGCTTCGACCTTATTGCCAACTGCATGCGCCAGGGCCATTTCCGCTACTTCCGGCGGAAACGTCGTGCGTTCGGAAACAAAGTCGCGGAATGTGGACCGGAAGCCATGCGCTGTAACGTCATCCCGGCCCATCCGGCGCAGGACCATCAAGAGCGCCATGTTGGATAGTGGTTTGCCTATTTTCATTCCGTGGAAGATGGGCGCATCAGATGTCGCCGCCAATTCTGACTTGGGCTTGATCGCGGTGAGAATGTCGAGGGTGCGGCGACAAAGGGGGACGCGGTGTTCCCGGCCCCCCTTCATGCGTTCACCCGGAATCGTCCATATCGCGGTGGTGAAGTCTATTTCTTTCCAGCACGCCCCCAGAACCTCTCCGGTCCTGGTAGCGGTGAGGATGGCAAATTCCAGTGCCCGCGCGGCGATCCCGTCTTGATGCCTCAGCGCGGTCATGAAGGCCCCTATTTCTCCAAAGGGCAGGGCGGCGTGGTGCTTCACTTTTTTTATCTGCTTCCGAGCCGGTAGAGCGTTCTCAAGATGGCCTTGCCAGCGAGCAGGATTTTCCCCCTGCCTGTAGCCCTGAGTGCGTCCCCAATCCAGAATCGCCTCAATGCGTTGGCGCAACCGCGCGCCCGTTTCAGGCTTGGTGTGCCACAACGGCTGTAGGACCCGCACCACCAACGGAGTATCAACGTCCTGAACCGACAACGCGCCTAACACCGGCTCGGCATAGGTCGCCAATGTCGATTTCCATTGGGCCTTGTGCTTTGCATTGCGCCAAGCGGGCTCATGCGCCGCGATATACGCCGCCGCGCAAGCCCGGAATGTAATTGCCTTCGCTGCGTCCAGCCGCGCGCGCTGCCGTGCCGTCCGCCGCGCACCGATTGGATCAATGCCCTGGTAATGAAGCAACCGTGCGTCCTGCGCTTTCGCGCGAGCCTCTTGGAGACTGAAAAGCGAAACTGGGCCAAGCCCCATCCAGTGAGCCTGACCAGCCAGCATGTATCGCCAAACCCAGTTTTGGGTTCCGCTTTTTGTAACCCGCAAATAGAGGCCCTGACCGTCTGCGTACATTCCGGGCGTTTTCGCCTTCTGGACTTTTAGCGCTGTCAGTTTGTTGGCGGGTCTGGCCATTTATAAATCCACAATTGAGTCCACAATAATAGCGCGAATTTGTGCGAACTGCTACGGTCAGCAGCGGTGAGAATGTTAATAATTGGCTTGTAAATAAGCAGTTCTCGCGAACTCTGGCGATCAACGGCGAACGACTATGAAAGAGACTTGGCGGACAGGGAGGGATTCGAACCCTCGAACGGCTTTCACCGTTACACACTTTCCAGGCGTGCGCCTTCAACCACTCGGCCACCTGTCCACGCTAGGGAAGGGGGAAATACACGCCCCCGGCCAGCGCCGCAAGGCCCGCCCAAGTCCTTTTAGAAAATAGCCTTTTTGCCGCCTAGCTGTTGTCCGTCGGGGCCATGGCCAAGTCGCGCTTGGCGGCGACGATGGCGATGCTATATCCCGCCACCACATCGAACAGGCACATGGCGGCGATCAGGAAAAAGACCGAGGTGCCGAAGCCCTTCAAGGTGATGAATTCCACCAGCGCGGCGATGAAGGTCACAAGCGACAGGCCGTGATTGAGCATCTCGCGCTGGCTGGTGCGGGCCGCCTTGACGGTTTCGATGAACAACAGGACCAGCGCCAGCGCCACCAGTCCGTCGCCCAGGGATATCCTCCAAACATCGCCGGACATCACTGTCAGCGGAAAATTCTGGCCCAGCAGCCCCGCCATATCATGGCCGGTGGTGGCGCCGCCGAACACCAGGACGTTGTAGGCAATGACCGCGATCAAAATCAGGGGAAAGGCGCGCATCATTCTGGCATCTCCCTTTACTTGACCGCCGCCGCGCGGCGGTCGCGATAGATCATCCAGATGTTGCGCACATAAATCGGCAGCGGCAAGGTCTGGCCCATCACCAGCGGCCAAGCCTGCATGTGGATGGCATAGAGGAAGCTGATGATCCCGCCCACCAGGCTGCAATACCAAAAGGCGACCGGCACGACGCTATGGCCGACCTGTTCGCTTTTCAGCCACTGGATCAGAAAGCGCACGCCGAACACCGCCTGGCCCAGAAAGCCGAACGCACCCCACAGCGTGTCGTAGGGATGCTGGGTCAAGGTCGCATACCAATGGGCCATGAATCCCATGTCAAAGCTCCCGTATATCGGCGCGGCCGCGATAGCGCCGCTGCAGCCAGCGCACACCCAGCAAATCCTGCGCACTCACCAGCAGGCGGCCGAAGTTGGTGTATTTGGAAGTCCCGGTCAGGCGCGGGCGATGGTTCACCGGCACATAGCTCACCTTCCAGCCCTCGCGCTGCACCAGCGCGATCAGGAAACGGTGCAGGTGATCGAAATAGGGCAGGTTCAGGAACACGTCGCGGCGGAAGGCTTTCAGCCCGCAGCCGGTATCGGTGGCGCCGTCGCCGAGCAGGGCGCTGCGGAAACGGTTGCCCAACCGCGAGGCCAGGCGCCGGCTGGCCGTGTCCTGGCGCTTGACCCGCACCCCCGAAACCATTGCCACGTCCGGCCCGGCGGCCAGCGCGGTCAAAAGCTTGGGGATGTCGGCGGGGTCGTTCTGGCCGTCGCCGTCCAGGGTGACAATGATCTCGCCGCGCGCCGCCTGCACCCCAGTGCGGATACCCCGGCTCTGGCCCAGGTTGCGGCCGTGCCGCAGCACCCGCAATTGGGGAATCTCGGCTTTCAGGGCGGTCAGGGCCGCCGCGGTGCCGTCGCTCGAACCGTCGTCGATGAACAGGATTTCGTGGTCCTGGCCGGTCAGTGCGGCGGCGATCTCCCGCACCAGGGGCGCGACATTGCCGGCCTCATCCTTGACCGGGACAACGACAGATAGGGCGACGCCGCCGGGCAATGGGTTCTCCGCTTGCGTGGATTGGGGCTTATACAGGCCCGGCTCTTTGCAACATAGGGGCGGGACCGACATAGTTCCCAGGCATGACCGACTCGCAAAGTCCCGAAAAGGCTCAGGAAACCGCTCCGGCCGCGCCGGTCGCGGAGCCAGCGCCACAGCCGCCCGCCTGGCTGATGCGGCTGGCCAGGCGGCCCTTTGCGCTTCTGGCGCTGCTGGGCGTGCTTTTGTGGCTGCCCGGCGTTGTCAGCCTGCCGGCGCTGGACCGGGATGAAAGCCGCTTCGCCCAATCCTCGCGCCAGATGGTGGAATCCGGCGATCTGGTGGATATCCGCTTCGGCCATGTGCCGCGCTACAAAAAACCCATCGGCATTTACTGGCTGCAATCCGCCGCCACGGCGATCGCCGCGCCCATCACCCATTATGACGACCGCATCTGGACCTACCGGTTGCCCTCGCTGCTCGGCGCCATCGCCGCAAGCTGGCTGACGATTTGGTGCGCCTTGGCGATTGCGGGTTCCGAAGCCGCATTCCTTTCCGGCCTTTTGATGCTGGGCACCGTGCTGCTCACCGCCGAAGCAACCATCGCCACCACCGATGCGGTGCTGCTGGCCTGTGTCCTGGGGGTGCAGGGCGTGTTGCTGCGGCTTTACCGCGCCGCGCGAGAAAGCGATTTTCCCGCCCTCCGCAAGCGCACCGTGATGTGGGGCTGGGCGGCTTTGGGTTTCGGTATTCTGATCAAGGGGCCGGTGGTGCTGGGTGTGGCGGCTTTCACTTTGATAGCCCTGACCGCATGGGATTATTTGGACCAGCGCCGCAAGCCGATTGTGCCGGAAGCGCCGCCGGAAAGACCCGTCTGGGAATGGTTGGCGGTTCTCAAATCCTGGCGCGGCATTGGCCTGGTGCTGTTGTTGATCCTGCCCTGGCTGGTCGCCATCACCATCCAGAGTCGCGGCGCATTCTTCGAAGAAGCGCTGGGCAATGATTTCGCCGCCAAGATGGCGGGCGGCCAGGAAAGCCATGGCGGCTGGCCTGGCTATTACTTGCTGTTATCGGCGGCGAGTTTCTGGCCCGCGATCCTGTTTGTCTTGCCGGGAATTTTATTGGCCGTTTCGCGCCGCACGGAACCCGCCATCCGTTTTCTTCTGGCCTGGGCGGCGGGCTGGTGGCTGGTGGTGGAGTTGGTCCCCACCAAGCTGCCGCATTATGTGATCGACGCCTATCCGCCGCTGGCGATCTTGGCGGCGCTGTTTGTGCTGGACCCGCGGCCGTTGAAATGGCTGACACCCGTACGTTGGGTGGCCATCGCGCAATTTGTCATCGGCGCGGGGCTTTTGACCGCCGTGCTCATCCTGGCGCCGCGCTATTTCGGCGACGGTACTGCCTGGCCGGTTTATGCCGCCGCCGGAGCCGGCGCGAGCCTGGCCATCGCGGCGCTGGTGCTGGCGATCCTCAAAAAGCCGCCATTGGCCGTGGTCCTGGGATTTGCTTCGCTGTTGGTGTTCACGTCGGCGCTGACCGCCTATGTCGGTCCGCGCCTGGAGCAGCTTTGGATCACGCAAAGGCTTGAGGCCATGGTGGAAGCCGCGCACCAGCCCGGCGATGCGCCGCCCGCTTTGGCCGGCTATCAGGAACCCAGCCTGGTCTTTGCCCTGGGCAAGGATGTGGTGCTGGGCGATGGCAAGGGCGCGGCGGAAGCCAGCGCCCGGAGCGGCAGTCTGGCGCTGGTGGAAGACGAGGCGCGCGGCGATTTTCTCGCCCGGCTGGCGGAATTGCAGGCCGACGCCAAGGAGCTGGGCGAGCTTTCGGGCATGAATTATTCGCGCGGCCGCAAAGTGCATGTGATCCTCTACCGGGTGGGTCATTTGCGTGACCTGAATTAGGGGGCCGCATGATTCCGACTTTCGCCGATGTTCAAGCCGCCGCCCTGCGCATCGCGCCCCATGCGATACGCACACCCTTGGTGGAAAGCTGGCAGTTGAATGAACGGACCGGCGGGCGGGTGTTCCTGAAACTGGAAATCCTGCAACGCACCGGCTCGTTCAAATTCCGCGGCGCTTGCAACCGTCTGGCGATGATCGCGGAAAGCGAACGGTCCAAGGGCGTGGTGGCCTTTTCCTCCGGCAATCATGCCCAGGGCGTGGCGGCGGCGGCCAAACTGTTCGGCATGCCGGCCTTGATCGTGATGCCGTCGGATGCGCCGCGTCCCAAGATCGAAGGCACCCGCGCTTTCGGCGCCGAAATTGTCGCTTACGACCGGGTGCGCGAGGACCGCGAGGCCATCGCGGCCAGGATCTGCGCCGAGCGCGGCGCGGTGCTGGTCAAGCCGTTCGACCAGGCCGAGATCATCGCCGGACAGGGCACGGTGGGGCTGGAGATCGCGGCGGCGGCGCGGCATCTGGGCATCACACTGGACGAAGTGCTGGTGCCGTGCAGCGGCGGCGGCTTGGTCAGCGGCACCGCGCTTGGGCTCAAGGGCTCAGGCGTGGACGCGCGGGTTCACAGCGTCGAGCCGGAAAATTTCGACGGCCTGAAACGCTCGCTGGAAGCGGGGCAGCGGGTCCAGGCGCCGGGCGGCAAGCTTTCCATCGCCGATGCCCTGATGGCGCCGATACCGGGCGCGGTGGTGTTCGAAGTCGCCAAACATCTGCTGGCGCCGGGTTTTGCCGTCAGCGATGCGGAGCTGGAACGGGCGGTGGTGTTCGCGGCGCAGAAATTAAAGCTGCTGGTCGAGCCGGGCGGCGCGGCGGGCCTTGCGGCGCTGCTGGCGGGCAGGATCGATGCCCGCGGCAGGACAGTGGCGGTGGTGCTGTCGGGCGGCAATGCGGAGTTCGGCCAGATCGCGGAAATGATTGCCAAGCCGGTCTAGGGATTTGCCGACAGCTTCTTGACGATCAGCATGGCCAAGGCTTCCGACTGAGGCTGGCGCGCGGCGCGGTCGCCGAATTGCGCCACGGAAACCCCGACGCTCACGCCGTTCTTGCGCGCCGCCACGCCATCGCCCCACCAAAGGGAATCGTCGGCGCCGATTTCGACGGGAACGGGTTTGGAATCGATGCCGTGTTGCTCGAAGGCCTTGTAAAAATCGGCCAGGAATTTGGCCGCGTCGCTGGAACCGCCCGGCCAGTTCATGATGCTGACGACGACAAAGCCCCGGCCTCCCAGCCGCTTGTTGGGATCCGGCGCCACGCCGGGGGGCAGGGGCGAGGCCCAGATGCAGGTCGTGGAATAGGCTCCCTGGTTGGTTACGCCATTGTCGAACGGTTGCACGCTTTCTACAGGTTTGCGGATCACGGCGGTGACTTCGCTGCGGCTCAGCAGCGCGCAGGCATCAATCGCGGCCGGGGCGGCATGAAGCCGCGGCGAGGCCGAAAGCATCGCGGCTGCAACGCCGGCGGTGAGGAGGAACCTGTTCATGCGCGCCCACTTTCTCCGGAAAGCATTTCCGGACTGACACCCAGCTTGGCGAGGGCGCGTTGCCATTTGCTGCCATCATCCGTCTCAAAGACAAGGGACGGATCGGCGGCCACCACCAGCCAGCCATTGGCCTGGATTTCGGCTTCGAGTTGGCCGGGACTCCAGCCGGCATAACCCAGCACCACCAACCCCTGGCGCGGGCCTTCGCCCTTGCTCTTGGCGTGCAGGATATCGAGCGTTGCGGTCATGGCGAATTCCTCGCCGATGCCCAAGGTGCTTGCTTCCCGGTAGTCGGTGCTGTGCAGCACAAAGCCCTGGCCGGGCGCGACCGGGCCGCCGAAATGGACCGGCTGGCCCGAGCGCGCCGCCGGCTCGATCTTCAGTTGGGCGTAAAGCTCGTCGACGGTGAGTGAATCGAGCGTCTTGTTGACGACCAGCCCCATGGCGCCGTCCTCCTGGCTGTGGGCGCAGAGATAGACGACGGAATGGTCGAAGAAAGGATCGGACATTTGCGGCATGGCGACGAGCAGTTGACCGGTCAAGGAAGGCATGGGCGCGCTCTGTGCCGAGTTCATTGGTCCATGGTATCGGCAAAGCGCGAAAAATTACAGACCGAGCGATGGTTAGGCCGCTCGGCCTGGCTTGGCGCGCTTGAAATTCAAAGACTGGTGCCGGAAGCGGCCTAAGGGCCGCTAAGGCCGGCGCGGCGCAATGCGCCGCGCTTTTGGCGCCCGTCGGTCGCTGTCGCGACCGACAATTTGTAGTAGCAGGTTGGCTAAAGATGATGGTTCAGGCGCGTTACCTGGGCGCCAAAACCATCATCATCTGTCGCCCTTCCATCTTCGGATACTGTTCCAGTTTCGCGAAGACTTCGGTGTCTTTCTGCACCCGGTTGAGCAGGTCCATGCCCAGATGCTGGTGCGCCATCTCGCGGCCGCGGAAGCGCAATGTGACCTTGACCTTGTCGCCATCGTCGAAGAAGCGCTTCATCGCCCGCATCTTCACGTCGTAATCATGGTCGTCGATGGTCGGGCGCATCTTGATCTCCTTGATCTCGATGACCTTCTGCTTCTTGCGGGCTTCGTTGGCCTTTTTCTGCTGCTCGTATTTGTACTTGCCATAGTCCATCAGCTTGCAGACGGGCGGCTTGTTGTCGGGCGAAACCTCAACCACGTCGAAGCCTTTTTCCTCGCCGAGCGCCAGCGCCTCATCCAGCCCGATCTCGCCATACTTATGGCCGTCGTCGCCGATCAGCAGGATGGTTTTGGAAATGATTTCGTCGTTGATGCGCGGGCCATCCTTGGCCGGCGCGGGGGCGTTACCCTGAAAACGTCTGGGGACTATGACTCTCTCCTGTAAACAGCCGCACGCATCCACGTTCCGCTGGTTCCGTTCGGTCCCAGGCGAAACGAGGTTCGATCATGGACGCAAGCGGGGGACCTTTCGATGGACGCGCCGGGTGGCGCACCCGGCCATATGGCCGGACTTGGGGTTAAGATAGGCTGTAAACTGGCCTTGTAAAAGGGCTATTCGGCCACATCCCGGCGGGATTCGGCCTCGTTTTTGATCCGGGCAACGAAAGTTTCCAGCGGCATCGCCCCCAGATCCTTGCCCGACCGCAGCCGGACCGCGACCGTGCCCTCGGCCGCCTCCCGCTCGCCCACCACCAGCATATAGGGGATTTTCTGCAGCTGGGCGTCGCGGATGCGCTTCTGCATCCGCTCGTTCGAGGAATCGATGTCCACGCGCAGGCCCGCCGTGCCGTTGACCACGGGAACCTGGAACAGCGTGTCCAGCACCTTCTGGGCATAATCGCCGAACTTCTCGGAGATGGGGATAACCCGGGCCTGGATCGGGGCCAGCCAGGTGGGGAAGGCACCGGCATAATGCTCGATCAAAAAGGCGGTGAAGCGCTCATGCGTGCCCAGCGGCGCGCGATGGATGACATAGACCGGATGGTCCGCCCCGTCCTCGCCGATATATTTCAGGTCGAAGGTGGTGGTCGCCAGAAAGTCGAGCTGGTTGGTGGAGATGGTATATTCGGTGCCGATCGCCGACTTGATCATGAAGTCGATCTTGGGGCCGTAGAAAGCGGCCTCGCCCTTGCCCTCGACATATTTCATGCCGGACTCGTCCATCGCCTGGCGGATGATCGCCAGCGCATCCAGCCATTTCTGCGGCTCGTCGACAAACTTGTCCAACTTGTTCAAGTCGGGCAGCGACAGGCGCATGTAATATTCTTTGATGTCCAGCAGGTCGTAATAACGGGCGTGCAGCTTCATCACCCGGATGAACTCATCCTTGGCCTGGTCGTAGCGGCAATAGATGTGGGCGTCGTTCATGCAGAAGCCGCGCACCCGCATCAGGCCCGACAGCCCGCCCGAGGCTTCATAGCGATAGTCCTGGCCATATTCGGCGATGCGCAACGGCAGTTCGCGATAGGAATGCCGCGTCGCGCCATAGATCAGGTGATGGTGCGGGCAGTTCATCGGCCGCAGACGGTAATTCTCGCCGTCGATATCCAGCGGCGCATACATGCCTTCGCCATAATAGGGCAGGTGACGCGAGCGGTAATACAGCGCTTCCTTTGCGATATGCGGCGTCGCCACCCGGCGATAGCCGTCCTTGCGTTCTTCGTTCAGGGCCAGGAATTCCAGTTCCTGGCGGATCACCATGCCGTTGGGCATCCACAAGGGCAGGCCGGCGCCGACGTCGGGCGCGAAGGTGAACAGCTCCAGCTCGCGGCCCAGCTTGCGATGGTCGCGCTTCTCGGCTTCCTCCAGCCGGTGGAGATATTCGTCCAGCTCTTTCTTGTCGCGCCAGGCGGTGCCGTAGATGCGTTGGAGTTGTGCGTTCTTGGCGTCGCCGCGCCAATAGGCGCCGGCAATCTTGGTCAGCTTGAAGGCATCGCCCACTTCCGAGGTGGTGCGAAAGTGCGGACCGCGGCAGAGGTCGTGCCAGTCGCCATGCCAATAGATCGAGACATCTTCATTGGCCGGAATGGAAGCGATCAGTTCGGCCTTGTAGGTTTCCCCAATGCCCTTGAAATGCTCGACCGCCTTATCGCGCGCCCAGACCTCGCGGCGGGTCGGCATACCCGCCTTGATGATCTTCTTCATTTCTTCTTCGATTTTGGGCAGGTCTTCCGGCGTGAAAGGTTCGGCGCGGGCGAAGTCGTAATAGAAGCCGTCGTCAATGGCCGGGCCGATGGTGACCTGGGTGCCGGGATAAAGCGCCTGCACTGCCATGGCCAGGATATGGGCCATGTCGTGGCGGATCAGTTCCAGCGACTCGGGATCCTTCTTGGTGATGATGCGGATCTTGGCGTCCTGATCGATGGGACGGAACAGGTCATATTCCTGGCCGTTCACCAGGATGATCAGCGCCGCCTTGGCCAGGCCGGGCCCGATGGCCGCCGCGATCTCGCCCCCGGTTACGCCCTTGGCGAAGGTCAGGGCCTTGCCGTCCGGCAAGGTGACGGTGACCTGTTCTGGGGCAGCGGACACGGCGATTCTCCTGGCTTTTGCGACGATTGGGGCGGACCTTTGGCCCCTGTAGCCGTTTCCGTCAAGACCAGTCCACAGGCCGCCGAAAGCCTGGCCCCTTGCGATCATTATTACAGATGTAGTAGTTTTATTTACCGCATATGAGTCACCATATGGGGATCATAGCGAGGGGCACTCGCTAGGAGGACGTCATGAAGACAATTTTGGCCGTTTTGGCGATGGTGACGGTTTCCGTCCCCGCCTATGCCGAAAAGATCTGCCTGGACACCCGCAAGATGGTCCAGAGCGATTCCAAGGACGGCCGCACCATGCTGTTCAAGATGCGCGACGGCAGCACCTTTGTGAACCATCTCCAAGGCTTTTGCCCCGACCTGAAGTTCACCGGTTTTGTCTGGCGGTTGCAGGCCGGCGATACCAAAGTCTGCGAGTTTGAAAACACCTTCAGCGTCATACAGTCCGGGCAGAGCTGCACCCTTGGCAAGTTCGAGCCCACCACCGGCAAGCAGGCCATGTCCGCGCCGGTACGGTGGGATGCCAACCGTCAGCAAGCGCCCCGCTAATCGAACCTCCTCAAATAAAAGGCCCGGTGTTTTCGCGCCGGGCCTTTTTCTTTTCCGGCGGTGAACAGGACTAAACACCTGATCCTGCAACCGGTTCCAGGCCATTTTCCCGCCTTATTGGCGCAAGTTGCATCCAAAAGGCGCGCGGAACGTTATCGCTTCAGAGGGTGCGAGATTTGGGAGACTGAGATGAAAAAGATCGCAATTGTCGCCATCGGCCTTACCGCTGTGGCGATCACGGCCTGCGCGCCGCGCTATTACGACCGTTATGACCGTTACGGCTATTATGGCCCGCGCGACGGTTATGCCTATTCCTATCGCGACAGCGACCGCGACGGCGTGCCGAACAGCGTTGACCGCGACCGGGACAATGACGGCGTGCCGAATTATGCTGACCGCCGCCCCAGCAATCCGTATCGCGACTAACAACGATTGTTGAAAAAGAAAGGCCCGGTCTTTCGACCGGGCCTTTTTTAATGGTCGCGCCGCGAGGCCCTCACTCCCGTTCGGGTTCGCGGTCGCTCCTTTTTAAGCACCGCCACCCACATAATCGCCCTTGGTCAGCACCACGCCCCGGTTGCGCAGGATGCCGTAGGCGGTGGTGATGTGGAAATAGACATTGGGCAGGACGAACTTGCCGACATAGTCCGCACCGTTGAACTCGAAGGTCGCGTTGGGGAATTTCAGCACAATGTGCTTGCCTTCCGAGCCGGGGAAGGCCTTGCGGTCCAGGCCCTTGAGGAAATCGATGGTTTTGGCCACCCGCGCCTTCAGTTCGGCGAAGGTGGTTTCGGTGTCTTCATATTTCGGGATCTCGACCCCCGCCAGCCGCGCACCGCAGCCCTTGGCCATGTCGCCCGCGATATAGACCTGGTTCTTGAGCGGCAGCATGTCGGGCGCCAGCCGCGCCTCATTGGGATCGATGCCGCCATGGGCCTCACCCTTGGACAGGACCTTGGAAAGGCCGCTCAGCATATGGATCAGCGGCGGAATGGAGGCGTCGTAAATGTCGTAAGCCATAGGTCTTCCCTCGAAGGTTTATGTTGTGGGCCGCGATCGGCGGGACGAAATTGAAGGGGAAATGGCGCGACTTTCAACCGCGACGCCATAAGGGACTTGAGGCCTGGGGTCATTCCGTTCCGGGGCCATGATCCGGCGGATCATGGCCCGGAGCCCAGGTTTGTCGCGCAATTTACCGGAAAATGGTGCCCATTTTCGCCGATTGCGCTTTATGAAACGGGGCTTTTTGGATATGACGCCGCCATGACAAACGATGAAAATGACAGTTCGCCGCCGTCGCTGCCCGACCGGCTCTCCACCAATCCGGCCAGCCCCTTCCACAATCCCGAGCTTTTGGAGCGCGGCGTGGGGATCAAGTTCAACGGCGTCGACCGCAACAATGTCGAGGAATATTGCGTCAGCGAGGGCTGGGTGCGCCTGGCGGTGGGTAAGACTGTGGACCGCAACGGCAATGCGATGACGGTAAAGTATAAGGGCAAGGTTGAACCGTATCTGAGGTAGCCGCTTGCCTCCGCGCGTTGCCTACGCTGCCGCTAGGCAACCCTGCCCACGCCGCAAAATCCGGCGCGGTTAATGCGAGAAAAAAGGCCCGGCGCCTGAGCACCGGGCCTTTTGCATTTTTTTAAAGCTGTTAGCGCGAAATGACCACACTGTCTTCTCTGGTGGTCACATGCGGCTCGCGCGCCCATTGGCGGGCATCCCACCCTTCGGAAACCGCCGACAGTTCGATGCGGGCGCCGTCCACGGTGCGGGCCTTACAGGCGAAATCCACGTGCCGCATGCGGCTGTCGCCTTGCGGGAAGGTGACGGTCTTGATGGAATCCTTGAGCATCACGCCCTCGAACACCTTCAGGGTGGTGCCGTCGCGATAGGTGACGCTGATATGGGCGCAGTCCAACGTGTCGCCCGTGGCCACGAATTGCAGCCGCTCCACGGCGCCCTCGAAATGCTCCCAGCTGACATCGGTGAAATGATCGTTGGAGACATTGACCGAGCCGATCTGATGAACGTCGGCCCGGGCGGCCGAGGCGCCGGCCAGAAGAACGGCGCCCAAAATGGCTAGAGTGGACTTGCGCATGGAACTCTCCAAAAGTGTTTCATGCCCCCATTCCCTTTTTTCAGGCCCGGGCAAGGTAACGGCGGGCGAGGAAAACTGTTCCGGTCCCATTTGGGGCGATGTGGTGACACCAATTTTATGGCCTAGGATATCCCCGCGACTCGGCTGGGGAGGCCATCATGCTCAAATCACGCTTCATGCTGCTATTTGCCGTGTGTCTGTGCGGGCCGGTGCTGGCGCAGCCCGCGCCGCATGCCACGCCGCCCGACGCCTTCCGCCATTTCAGCGATTCGGAACTGGCCAAGCTTTCGACGGGCAAGGGACCGCTGACCCTTTCCACCCTGACCGATCACCAGAATTATTATGTGCTGGTGGCGGGGCGCACCGGGCCGGGTGAAGTGGAGGTGCATGAGCATTGGATCGACTATATGGCGATCCAGCAGGGCGAGGCGGAATTCACCTCCGGTGGCACCGTGACCGGCATGCGCGACACCGCCCCCGGCGAGAAACGCGGCGGCACCATCACCGGCGGAACGGTGGTGAGTTTGAAGGCGGGCGATTTCCTGATGGTTCCGGCGGGCCAGCCGCACCTCACCATGATCAAGCCGGGCAGCAACTTCCGGGCGATTGTGATCAAGGTGAGAGAGTGACTTAGCGCCGGGGCGCCGGCCCAGAGAATTGTTCAGGCACCTGTTGGTGCACCTGATACATCAAGATCATCGAGATCAGCGCCACCGTCATCACAATCCCGCCCAGCCAGTTGAAATGCAGCAAGGTGCCATCCGGCGCCACCGCGATCACCACCCCGGCAATGGCCGACGATACCCCGCCCGCGAATTGCTGCAGCGAGGCGCTGACGGCATTGAAGGCGCCGCGCTTTCTGACCTCGGGAATGGCCGAGATCAGCGCCTGGGATGGGATCACGCGCCCGAAGATGCCGAGGAACAGCAGCACATTCACCGCCGTCATGGTGAGCAGCGAGACATGGCCCAGATTGGTCCAGATCGCCACCATCAGGATGGTGAGGCCGGTGCCCCAGCAGAAGGTGCGAAACTTGCCGACGGCATCGCTGAAGCGTCCGATCAGCGGCCCGGCAAAGACAATCGAAACTCCGGTGACCAGATAGATGGTGGGCAGGTCGCTGAGCGGCAGGCCGACATTGCCCACCATATAGGCGGTGGCGAAGGGCATCAGCATATAGCCGCCGGTGGGCAGGAGCACGTTGAGGGCAAAGGCGGTGCGGTAGCGCGGCTCGGTCAGGGTGTGGAGCAGATGCAGGAAGGGGCTCTTTTCCTGGCGCAGCTCCAGATGCGCCGCCACCGGCTTCATCCAAAAAGCGATCACCAGCCCCGCGGGCACGGAGATGGCGACAATGGCCAGGAAGGGCGCGTGCCAGTCCCAATGATTGGCGAAATACAGCCCGGCGGGCAGGCCCAAAACCTGGCTGGCGGCGAAGGCGGTCTGGATATAGCCCATCACCCTTCCGCGCACCGCCAGGGGGAACAGGTCGGTGGCGATGGCCAGGATGATGGCGCCGATCACGCCGCCGAACAGGCCGGTGACGATGCGCGCGCCCAAAAGCAGGGGAAAGGTATTGGCCAAGGCGCAGAACAGGGTGCCCAGCACAAAGCCGCCATAGAAGAAAAGCAGCAACCGCTTGCGGTCGAAGCGGTCGGCGAAACCGGCCGCCAGCAGGCTGGAGACCCCGGCGCTGAAGGCATAGGAGGAGACCGCCAGGCCGAACTGCTGCGGGCTCATATGCAAGGTGGGCATCATCATCGCGCCCAGGGGCGAGATGATCATGAAATCCAGGATGACGCTGAATTGCAGGAAGGCGAGGACGGCAATGACGAAGGCCTGGTAGCGCGTGAACGCCGGTCCACGCTTTATGCCGTCTGTTGCCGCCTTGTCCATGAATCGCCCGGACCCGTGAGTCGCGCCTGTTTAGCAGTTTCAGGCATTGAATGTTCGTCCAAATAGGCAGAGATTCAGGCCAGTCTCACATCGCCCCTTTGCCTGACGTCATAACAATAACGGGAGGGATTAATGAATGAGATCTGCGCGGCGTCGAGAGCACTCGCCGTCTTATTGGCCATCGTATCCGCATTTATCAATGTTCCCTTGACGGCCCCTTTGCTTCTGCTTTTCGGCGGCATCGCGGCGATCAAGAATGATTCCGAGAAGAACCTCAGAAATTTCATCATCACGCTGGTTCTGCTGCTGGGCGCCCCGACACTTGCGGCGCTTCCGGCCGTTGGGCAGCATTTGGCGGTCATGTTTGGGTCCCTGGGCATCGCCTTTGTCGGCGCGTCCATGGTCGCCATCGTGATCACGCTGGCGCTGCGCATTAAAAAGGACTGGGTGAAGTAGCGGTCCGCCACGCGAAGCGTGGCGGACGAGCAGGTCCGGTGGACCTGCGAGAGCTACGAACGCCGCAGCGGCGCGCGGTCAAGCGCGCCGCGAGGCAGGGACGCCGCGAGCGAGAGCGAGCGGCCCGGATATCCGGTGACAGATGATCCTGTCACCGGATTTTCACCTGCTACTTCTGAACGTTCACGAACGGCACGGTGTTGCCCGGCACCATGGTGGTGGGCAGCACGCCGTTCCATTTTTCGGCCGCGACCAGGGTGGGCAGGCCGGGATTGTTGCGCAGGGCATCGCCGCGCGCCTGGATCGCGCCGGCCTCGGCCTTGCCCTGGACTTCGATCTGGTGCGCCTTGGCGTCGGACGCCGCCTTGACCTCATAGGCGCTGGCATCGGCATCGATGATGCGCTTCTGCTTGTCGGCTTCGGCCTGCTGCTGCTTGACGATGGCCTGCATGCGAAGCTCGACGGCGGTTTCATACTGCTGGGAGAAGGTGATGTCTTCGATCTGGACGCTGTCGATCACCACCGGGCCGCTGACCGATTTGCGGATGGCGTTGAAGACTTCGGTGTTCAGAAGTGCGCGTTTCTGGATGGCGTCGGCGGCGTCGAACTGCCCGAACACGGTCTTCATCTGCTCATAGGCGCGCGAATTGATGATGCGCTGCTTCATGTTGGCGAGGCTGCCGTACTGGGAATAGACCGCCTTGGGATCGGTGACATGATAGTTCACCGCCATGGCGATGGTGGCGGGCTGCTGGTCGCGCGAATAGGCCTGCAGGCGGGTGTCGAGGTCGCCGACCTTCTCGAAGGCTTCCTTCTGCACCTGCACCGAAATCTTCTCGATGGTGGTGATGATGGGCATCTTGAAATGCAGCCCCGGCCCGGCTTCCCCGACCACGGCGCCCCAATGCAGGATCACGCCGCGCTCGCCCTCGTCGATGGTGAAATAGGTGGACAGCAGGATCACCAGCCCCGCGATGGCGGCCGCGCCGCCGGCGATGAGGTTGGATGGCAGGCCTTTGACGCCGCGGAAATCGAAGGACGGGATCTTGGGGGGCGGGGTCGACCAGGGGCTGCTCATGGGGGGTCCTTTGGAAAATGGGGTATTATAAACTTTCCGACAGAATCCGCCCTTATCCCCCTGCTGTCCATGCCGATTCACTGCCATCCACGGGATTTTGTACGGCCGGAGCCAGCTACCAAGAGCAGCCGGCGCCGGTATAATGTCCCCAGAACGCCAAAAATATCAGGGGGACTTATGCCAATTTCGAACACAAAACTCAGCGCCGTGGCCGGTTTGGCCGCCGCGCTTGCCATTGCCAGCCCGGCCGCCGCGCAGACAACCCAGGGGGCCCGCGAGGTCATTGTCGGCACCCCGGGCTTCACCGACATTGGCGGCCTGAACATCATCACCAAGGCCTTTGAGGCGGAGACCGGCATCAAGGTCACGGTCAAGTTCGGCGGCATGGATGTGGTGGCGAAAACGGCGACCGACGGGGCGGCTGACGCCGTCTTCCTACCCGCCGACGAAATGGACAAGGTCATGGGCGCCATCAAGCCCGGCACCCGCAAGCGCGTCGGCCGCTCCTATCAGGGGTTGGCGGTGATGAAGGGCGCGAAAGTCCCCGACATCTCGACCAAGGAGAAGTTCATCGCCGCGCTGAAGTCGGCCAACCTGGTCCTGCACTCGCGCTGCAACGGCGTACCGGGCGGCCCGGGCTGCACCAAGACCTCCTATATGCTGTCGAGCCTGTTCGACCTGCCGGAACTGGCGGGGGTCAAGCATGCGCCCAGCCCCTATGGCGAAGGCGGCGACGCCCTGGCCCGGGGCGAGGGCGACATGGCGGTGCAGAACATCAGCCAGATCCTGAAGTGGGACAATCTGGTGGTGGCCGGGCCGATCCCGGAAGAGTTCGGCCGCTATCTCGACGCCGTCGCCGCCGTTCCGGCCAAGGCGGCGCATCCGGACCTCGGCGCGCAATTCATCGCCTATGCCACCCAGCCGGGCACGTTCCCGATCTGGTATTCGCGCGGAGTGGATCCGCGAAAGGGCAAGGAGTAGTGAGGCGGAGAGCAAAAGGTCCTAAAGACCTTTTGCCCGCCGAACGTGTTCCGCCGTCGCGTCGGCGACGGCGGACGAGCAGGTCCAGTGGACCTGCGAGAGCGACGAGCGCCGCAGGGGCGCGCGGCCAAGCGCGACCCGAGGCGGGACCGCAGCAGCCCCGCGCTATTTCTTCTTAGCCCGCTTGCCGATCAAAAACTTCTGCGACGGGCTCAACGGTTTGTCCTTGCGGTGAACACAGCCCATCCAGCAGCACGGACGTCGTTTGCCGCCTTTGAGGTCCGCGACGGCCCTCTCGACATGCTGCTGCCGGATTTGGGGTGTCTTGACCGATTCAACCCAGCAAATCCATTCGTTGCGCGCCAGGGGCGTAATGTCTTCCCATTGTGCCAAGGCCGCTTTATCGGCGGTCAAGGCTTTCTTCATATCCGGCGGCAATGTGAACCACGCCACTGGAGATAGTTTGTTTGTTCATGGGGCTATTTTTACAAATTTCCTGGCCAAAATCACCTGCGCAACTAGGACAAACTAAAACGGGAATGAGTATCCTGTCGTTGTAATCTGATCGGCCTCATGGCGCGCGGCGGTGCATAAGAAATCCACTCTGACCCCAACCTTATTTTTCTATACCCTCTTGCCGTGCGCGTTAGTCCAGTTGCAAAAATCATCCACTAAAGCGCTTGGTGCCCCAGGTATGCGAGCTTGAGCAGGCGGCCATTTTAAAATTTTCTTCTCTGGATCGTCGAAGCGCGGCGTTAGCAGTTCAACAGATTCGATTCTCTTGAAGACACGGTGAACGTTTAGCCGATCGTACACGCTTGATCGGACGTGCACTACGAAATACCCAAAGGTAGTTATCATGCTGTACACGTTGGGCGGAGGTTCCATCCGAATTTTATCGGGGTGTATCGCGACTGCTTTGTATAAATGTTCAGTTCGAAAGTAATCTCGATTTCCATATGTCCCGATCCAAATCCGAAGTGATGGGGGAATTGATCTGTCTTCTTTGAACGCTAGCAGGTCAGCAGATGAAGTCGTCCCCATGTTGCGGTCGGCATTTTCTCCGACCAATACCTTGAGAGTTACCCATTCGATTAATGTTTTTAGGCCCTTCCCTAGGATGGTGACGTTCCTGCCTTCTATAAGCGGAATAAGAATTTCCTTTGCTTGCTGCTCTAGCGTGTTCATCCAACCGGTATTGCATACTTCGCACACACACCTGAACGTGATGGTTTGTGCACCTCCTTGTCGGGAGTAGTCCTGTTCAATAACAATCCCGCTTTTCGTATCCCGATATGCCAACTCTCGTTTTTTTCCTCGTTCTTCCGGTAGGTATTTGTGCATCCACTGTGACCATAAATGCTCGCCCGATGTGGATGCTGGCTCACCGCAAAAAATGCATTTACGGGGGGTTATCGGCTTTTGCCGCTACAATCCAGGCGTCGGCCTCATTCACAGGTGCCACCACGTCGATTTGCCGAAGATTTCAATTTAGAAGTACTGGCGGGTTGATTGCCTTGATCGGTACGGCGAAAGTTTCTGTTGCCCTGTAGATGGTTCAGCAAAAAGGCCCGGTGATTGCTCACCGGGCCTTCCGCATTTTTAGCCGTTTGACACGACCGATATGGTTTAGAAGTCCATGTCGCCCATGCCGCCGCCACCGCCGGGCATCGACGGGCCCGCGTCTTTCTTGGGACGGTCGGTGATCATGGCTTCGGTGGTGATCAGCAGGCCGGCGACCGAGGCCGCGTTCTGCAGCGCCACGCGCACCACCTTGGTCGGGTCGACAATGCCGGCTTCGATGAAGTCGACATACTTCTCGCCCTGGGCGTCATAGCCCCAGGTGTTGGACTTCTGCTCCAAGAGCTTGCCCACCACAATGCTGGCTTCCTGGCCGGCATTGGCGACGATCATGCGGATCGGATACTGGATCGCGCGGCGCACGATGGCGATACCCTGGGTCTGATCGTCGTTGGCGCCGGTCAGGTCCTTGAGGGCCTTGGCGGCATAGAGCAGGGCGGTGCCGCCGCCCGGGATGATGCCTTCCTCGACCGCGGCCTTGGTGGCGTTCAGGGCGTCATCGACGCGGTCCTTGCGCTCCTTGACCTCGACTTCCGTGGCGCCGCCGACGCGGATCACCGCAACACCGCCGGCCAGCTTGGCCAGGCGTTCCTGCAGCTTTTCCTTGTCGTAATCGCTGGTGGTCTCTTCGATCTGGGTCTTGATCTGGGCGACGCGGGCCTGAATGTCGGCCTTCTTGCCGGCGCCGTCGATGATGGTGGTGTTGTCCTTGTCGATCTTGATGGTCTTGGCCTTGCCCAGCATGTCGAGCTTGACGTTCTCAAGCTTGATGCCCAGGTCCTCGCTGATGACCTGGCCGCCGGTGACGACGGCGATGTCTTCCAGCATGGCCTTGCGGCGGTCGCCGAAGCCCGGCGCCTTGACGGCGGCAACTTTCAAGCCGCCGCGCAGCTTGTTGACCACCAGGGTGGCCAGGGCTTCGCCTTCGATTTCTTCCGCGATGATCAGCAAGGGACGGCCCGACTGAACCACCGCTTCCAGCACCGGCAGCATGGGCTGCAGGCTGGCGAGCTTCTTCTCATGGATCAGGACCAGGGCGTCGTTCAGTTCCGCCACCATCTTGTCCGGGTTGGTGATGAAATAGGGGCTGATATAGCCGCGGTCGAACTGCATGCCTTCGACCACATCCAGCTCGG
>CADECX010000019.1 GCA_902825865.1 uncultured Alphaproteobacteria bacterium | reverse complement strand
TTCTCGAACTTGTCGGCCAGTTCGATTTCCTTGGCGACGGTGACGCCGTCCTTGGTGGTGCGCGGAGCGCCGAAGCTCTTGTCGATCACGACGTTGCGGCCCTTGGGACCCAGCGTCACCTGCACGGCGTCGGCCAGAATGTCGACGCCGCGAAGCATCTTCTCGCGGGCGTCGGCGCCGAATTTCACGTCTTTGGCTGCCATTGGATAGTTCTCCTGAATTCAGTTGTTCGGATAATTGAGAAAAGTGCGGCGATTACTTCTTGGCCTTCTTGCCTTCCAGCACGCCCAAAATGTCGCTCTCCTTCATGATCAGGAGTTCTTCGCCATCGAGCTTGACCTCGGTGCCGGACCACTTGCCGAACAGCACATAGTCGCCGGCCTTGACGGTGGTGGGCACGAGCTTGCCGTTATTGTCGGGGGCGCCGGGGCCGGCCGAGATGACTTCGCCTTCTTGCGGCTTCTCCTGGACGGTGTCCGGAATAATGATGCCGCCAGCGGTCTTCTGATCTTCCTTGATGCGGCGGACCACCACGCGGTCGCCAAGCGGACGGAATTTCATTGCGATCCTCTTTCTTAGGTTCTTGAAACTGTTGAATTTTATACAAGTTGCAGCACTCCCACCCGGTGAGTGCCAAGCGCCGCGACCGGTATTTAGGGACCCCTGCCGACGGGGTCAAGGCGGCTTGCCGCCGAAAAGGCGGAAAAAGGCTCCGGGAGGGAACTTTGCTGCGCCCGCGAAGTCCATAGCGAGGTCCATGAACACCCAGTCAGCTTCAGGGCCTTTTCGGGGTATTTCGCCTTTGGCGGAAACAGGTTTGGCGAAACCGGCGTTTGTTCATCTGTGGTTCAGCCGGTTTTTTCCAAAGTAGCCATCACTGAGGGGAATCGGCATTCGAGAATGGAGTTGAGCATGAACAAATTCGCGAAATTCGCCCGCCGCTTTGCTTTGGGCGCTTTGGTGATGATCGGCGCCGCCACGGCGACCACCGTCGCCACCACCGCCCCGGCCCAGGCCCAAACAAGTTTCGGCTTCAGTTTCGGCGGCCCCGGCTATTACGGCGGGTACGGCAATTACGGCTATGGCTATGGCCGCCCTTATTACGGCGGTTATTACGGCCCGGCCTATTACGACGATTATTATTACAGGCCGTACCGCGGCTATTACGGCCCGCGCTATGGTTACTATGGCCGTCCCTATTACAGCGGTTATCGCGGCGGCTATGGCTGGCGCGGCGGCTATCGCGGTGGATACCGCGGCGGTTATCGCGGCCATCGCGGCCGCTGGTAAGCGGGCAGGTTGGAAGAGAGACGGCCCCCCTCCCGGGGGCCGTTTTTCTTTGTGCTTTTGCGTACCAGGCTCGGACCCGCCTCCCCCTCATGCGCGCAAGCGCATGGGAGGGGGAGGTGCTCGGTCCATAGCGACAGCGTATGGACGCGCTTGCGATGCGAAGGGTGAGGTTGGCGGCCAAGCCAACCGAACGCCGAGCAACCCAAGGGTTGCGAAGGCCGGACCGGAGGGGAACATCGAACAAAGTTGCCTTAATTAGTTCAGATACGGTTCAGCCCAATAAGACCAATTTCTCATCAACGCGATCTTTGCGCGCCGTGAGGGCCAGAAGAAGTCAGTGGAGCGAAACGATGAGAAGTTTCTTTAAAGCGGCGATTGTCGCTTTCGGTGTGACAGGCGCGTTGGCGGCGGCGCCTGCCAGCGCGCAATATTACGACGAGAATGCCTATGGCGGCACCGTTCCGCCCTATGACCAGACCCAGTATGGCCCGGGTTACGGCCAGGATCCCAATTACGATCCGAACTATGATCCGGCCTACGATCAGTCTCAGGCCTATGACCCGTCTTACGACGCCGCTTACGAACCCGGTTATTACGGGCCCGATTCCGGCTATTGCGATCCGGTCTATGGCTGCCCGGAAGATTTCTATGACCTGCCGCTCTATTATGGCGACGTCTATTACGACAATGCCTGGATGACCGGCCCCTTCTATTGGCGCGACTTCGGCGGACGCCGGCAGTTCTGGGTCCATGGCGGCTGGCGCAGCGGCAATTACCGCAACGGCCGTTTCGGGTCGGCCCTGGGCCGCGACTTCTATCGCAACCACGGCTATCGCGGCCGCAACTTCGCCTATGGTCAGAACTGGGGCAACAGTTGGGGCAGCCGCCGCAATGGGACACCCTCGTATGGCCCGCGCAATTTCGGCGCCCGGCCCTTCACCGGCAATAGCTGGACCAACCGTACTTGGAATGGCTCGGGCGGCAATCGCAGCTTCGGCACCCAGCGCGATTGGAACCGGCAAGGCTTCCAGGGCAATTTCCAGTCACCGCGCTTCAACAACAACAGTTCGAACAATTCGAACTTCAATCGCGGCAGCTTTGGAAATCGCGGCGGAAACTGGAACCGGCAATCGCTGCAAGGCGGCCAGAACTTCCGCGCGCAAAGCTTCCGCGGCGGTGATGGCGGCGGCGGCTGGCGTGGCCGTTCCCAATCCCAGCAATCAAGCGCCTTGAGTTCCGGCGGCGGCGGTGGCCGCAGCTGGGGCAACAATGGCGGCGGCCGCAGCTGGGGCGGAAATAATGGTGGCGGCAGAAATGGCGGCGGCGGCGGACGCCACAACCGTTAGCTGGAATCAGGTGGAGCGCCTGCAGGAAGGTCCCCGGTAAGCGCCGGGGGCCTTTATGATTCTGTTTTACTTCAGGTTGATTCTCACCGCGATTAACCACTCATTAAGCAAGAAAGCCCGTCGGCTGCGGAATTTCGACAGTTAAGGAATTGGAAACGGACGGCGGCGATAGTCGGTAACATGACCGACCGTATTTCCACCCTGACCAAGGCGCTGCTGACTCTCAGCATGTTCTTCGTCTGCGCCACCCTTGGCGCGGCGCTGGCCCTGTTCACCGGCTGGCCGGTGGCGATTCTGTCGGGAATCGTCGGCTTTATCAGCCTTCAGCAAGTGATCGGCGGTTTTGTCCGCCGCCGCGACAAGCGCGCCATGGCCAAGGAAATGGCGCACTTGCGCAAGAGTCATCTGGAATTCGAAACCGCGCTGCACGAGACCCGCGCGCGGCTCAGCGACATGAGCGCGAACATCGAACAGCGCGCCAGCACGCAGGAAAGAAAGATCGTCGCCGAACTGCAGGTTCTGGAAACTCTGATGCGCGATTTCGCCGGAAAAGTTTCCCGCAGCGCCGCCCAGATCCCGGCGCCGGCGCAGAAAGACCAGCGCGGCCCGGCCGCCGCCTATCTGGGCGCCATGGCCGACACCAAGGCCGACAAGGACGAGCTGCTGGAGATCGTGCGCTCCAGCCTGGAAGAAAATCGCGTCGATCTGTATCTGCAGCCCATGGTCAGCCTGCCGCAGCGCAAGCTGCGCTTTTATGAAGCGCTGTCGCGCCTGCGTGACAAACACGGCCAGGTCATCATGCCGGTGCAATATATGCAGGTCGCCGCGCCCGCGGGCCTGATGAGCGTGGTCGATAATCTGCTCCTGTTCCGCTGCGTCCAGCTGGTGCGCAAGCTGACCCAGAAGAGCCGCGACATCGGCATCTTCTGCAACATCTCCGGCGACACTCTGGCCGACAAGGAATTCTTCCCCCAGTTCCTGGATTACATGCGGGTCAATCGCGACCTGGCCGGCCAGATCATTTTCGAATTCAGCCAGCAGTCCGTGCTCAAGGCCGGCACCGAGGGCGAGAAGAATCTCACGGCGCTGGCGACCATGGGCTTTGCCCTTTCCATGGACCATGTCGAAAGCCTGGCGATGGATTTCCTGCGCCTCAAGGCCATCGGCTTCCGCCACCTGAAGGTGCGCGCCACCACCCTGACGCGCGGCATGAACGGCGCGGGCGCCCATGTCGCGGCGGAAGACTTCAAGAAGCTGCTCAGCCGTCATGGCCTGAACCTGATCGCCGAGCGGGTCGAGGACGAAAAGACCGTGGTGCAGTTGCTGGATTATGCCGTGGACTATGCCCAGGGCTATCTGTTCGGCGAGCCGCGCGCGGTCCGCGAAGAGTCCCTCAAGCCCATCAGCGCCGTGGAACCGGCCGCGGTGGTGCCTTTCCGCCGGGCGGGCTAGCCCGGCAATTTACGGCATTTTACGGCATTGACCTGGGGCGGCGCGCATGCGACCCGTTCGCCGCATTTTTCCGAATTCGCAGATGCCCCGCCTGATTTCCGGATTATCAGAGATTGCTTCCGGCCATGACGCCCTGATCTGCGATGTCTGGGGCGTGGTGCATGACGGCAGCCGCCATCATCCCGCCGCCGCCGAGGCGCTCACCCGCTTCAAGCAAAAGCACGGGCCGGTGGTGCTGCTGACCAATGCGCCGCGCGTGCCGGCGGAAGTGGCGGCGCAATGCACCAGCTATGGCCTGCCGCCGGATTGCTATGACGCGATCGTCAGTTCCGGCGGCGCGGCGCGGGAGGAGCTGGAACGGCGCAGCGCTTCGCGCACTTTGCCGCTCTATTACATCGGGCCGGACCGCGACCTGCCGATGATCCAGGGCCTGGACATGGCGCGTGTCTCCATTGCGGAAGCGGAAATCGCGCTGGCCATCGGCTTGCGCGACGACATGACCGAGACGGTCGAGGACTATGCCGGCGAACTGGCGGCGATGCGCAGCAAGGGCCTGACCATGCTCTGCGCCAATCCCGATCTGGTGGTGCACCGGGGCGAAAAGCTGGTCTATTGCGCCGGATCGCTGGCCCAGGCCTATGAAAGGCTGGGCGGTCGCGTGATCTACTATGGCAAGCCGCATTTGCCGGTCTACGAATCGGCCTTGAGCCGGCTGGCCGCTCTGCTGGGGCATGCGCCAAAACATCCGCTGGCGGTGGGCGACGGGCTGCTGACCGACATCAAGGGCGCCAATGCGGCAGGCCTGGACGCATTGTTTATCGCGGATGGGGTTCATGGCGAGGAGATTGGGCCTTATACTGACGAACATCTTGCAGCCCTGTTCACCCGCTTTGGGGCGGCGGCGGGCAGCGCAACCCGCAAACTGGTTTGGTAGGGGCAATGACCAGCGTATATCTCGACGAACTTGTGCCCGGCATGTCCGCCTCGACCGAACACACCGTCACCGAGCGGGATGTCCAGCTGTTCGGCGAGGCCACCGGCGACATGAATCCGGTGCATTTTGACGAGGAATATGCGCGCAAGACGGTGTTCCGGGGCAGGGTGGCGCATGGCGCGCTGAGTATCGGCTTCATCTCGGCACTGATAGGCACCAAACTGCCGGGTGACGGCGCGATCTTTCTTTCCGCCAGCATTGTGTTCAAGACCCCGGTCAGGATCGGCGACACGGTGGTGACCACCGCCACGGTGCGTGAAGTCAATGGCCGCGCCGTGGTGCTGGATTGCGTCTGCAAGGTGGACGACCGGCTAGTGCTGGAATCGGAAGCGCATGTGCTGGCGCCGCGCCGCCCGGTCGCGGCCGGCAAGGATTAAGGTGCGCATATTCCGCCATTTTGACGATGTGCCTGCCGCCTGCCGCGGCGCGGTCGCGGCCATCGGCAATTTCGACGGTGTGCATCGCGGGCATCGCGCCTTGATCGCGGAAGCAAAAGCCCAAGCCGATGCGCGGGGCGCGCCGCTGGCGGTGCTGAGTTTTGAGCCGCATCCGCAGGAATATTTTCGTCCCTCTCCCGAATCCTTCCGCCTCACGCCTTTGCGCACCAAGGCGCGGCTTTTGGCGGATCTTGGTGTCGATGCGCTGTTCGCGCTGACCTTCGACGGCGACATGGCGCGCCGCTCGCCGGATGATTTCGTCCAGAATGTTTTGGTCGCGGGCCTCGGCATCAGCGGCGTGGTGGTGGGCCATGATTTCGAATTCGGCCAGAAGCGCGCCGGAAACCTGACGACCCTGTCGGATATGGGTAAGACGGAAGGCTTTACGGTCACCGCCTTCGATACCGTCACCGCTTCCGGCGATGAAAAAATTTCCTCGACCTTGATCCGGCAACTCCTGAGACAGGCCAAGCCCGAGGAAGCGGCGCGGCTTTTGGGCCATGCCTGGGCGGTGGAAGCGCGCGTCGAGCATGGCGATGCGCGCGGCCGCAAGATGGGCTTTCCCACCGCCAATATGCATCTGGGCCACTGTCTGGCGCCGGCCTTTGGCGTCTATGCCGTGCGGGTGGCGATTTTGGACGGCGACAGGGTGGTGGCGCGCCATGACGGTGTCGCCAATTTCGGCATCCGCCCCATGTACCAGGTCCAGGTGCCGCTGCTCGAAACCCATCTGTTCGATTTCGACGGCGACCTCTACGGCAAGTACCTGTCGGTGGAGCTGATCCGCTATATCCGCCCCGAGGCCAAATTCCCCAGCCTGGACGCCCTGATCGCCCAGATCGCCGCCGACGCCGTCAAGGCGCGGGAAATTCTCAAGAAAACGGCTTAGCTGGACGGGTGCGACACCCCCTGTTAGAAGCGTCGACCCATGTCCAAATCGCCCGAAAAACCCGCCGATTCCCCGGATTACCGGGCGACCCTGTTCCTCCCGGCCACCGACTTTCCCATGAAGGCGGGCCTGCCCGAGGCGGAGCCCAAATGGCTGGCCCATTGGGCGGAAATGGACCTCTACGGCAAGCTGCGTGCGAAGGCGAAGGCCCAGAAGGAGGCGGGCAAAGAGAGACCGCTGTTCATCCTCCATGATGGCCCGATCTACGCCAATGGCGACATCCATTCCGGTACCGGCCTCAACCACATCCTGAAGGACTTTGTCGTGCGCTCCCAGGGCATGCTGGGCAAGGACGCGCCTTACGTGCCCGGCTGGGACTGTCACGGCCTTCCCATCGAATGGAAGGTGGAAGAGAAATTCCGCAGCGAAGGAAAAACCAAGGACGACATCGCCAAGGATGTGCTCAGGCGTGAGTGCCGCAAGTTCGCCGCCCATTGGCTGAATGTGCAGCGCGAGCAGATCCAGCGGCTGGGCCAGATCGGCGATTTTTCGCGTCCCTACACCACCATGAACTTCAAGGCCGAAGCGGTGATCGCGCGCGAGGCGATGAAGTTCGTGGAGAATGGGCTGCTCTATCGCGGCTTTCGCCCTGTGATGTGGTCGCCGGTGGAAAAGACCGCCCTGGCCGATGCCGAGGTCGAGTATCACGAGAAACAATCGCCGACGATTTACGTGAAGTTCCCGCTGGTGAAATCCTCGCCGGAACTGGCGCACACCTTCATCGTCATCTGGACCACCACGCCCTGGACCATTCCGGGCAACCGCGCCATCGCCTTCTCGCCCGACATCTCCTATGGCCTTTATCAGATCGCCGATGCCACCGACGGCAGCCTGGCGCGCGCCAGCGAGCAATTGCTGCTTGCCGATACCCTGGCCGAGCAGGTGGCCAAGCATGCCAAGATGATGCTGTCGCGGGTTCGCACCGTGACGGCGGATGAACTCAAAACCCTGGTGGCGGCGCATCCCTTGCGCAGCCTGGGTTACACATTCGAAGTGCCGGTGCTGCCGGGCGCCTTCATCACCGCCGATACCGGCACCGGCTTTGTCCATAACGCGCCGGGCCATGGCGAGGACGATTTTGAGCTGATGCTCGGGGTGGACCGCGAGTACCCGGCCAAGAATCCGGACGCCTTCAGCCTGGTGCAGCCGGACGGCTCCTATGCGCCGCATGTGCCGGAGTTTGCCGGCAAGCGCATCCTCACCCCGGAAGGCAAGGATGGCGACGCCAATGGCGCGGTGATCAAGGCCTTGATCGACCATGGCAAGCTTCTGGCCAAGGGCACCCTGCGCCATTCCTATCCGCACAGCTGGCGCTCCAAGGCGCCGGTGATCTTCCGCGCCACGCCGCAATGGTTCGTCGCCATCGACAAGCCGTTCCTGAACGGAAAGACTTTGCGCGAACTGGCCATGGCGGCGATCGCCGAGACCAAATGGTATCCGCCGCGCGGCCAGAACCGCATCGGCGCGATGGTGGAAAGCCGTCCCGACTGGGTTCTGTCGCGGCAGCGCGCCTGGGGCGTGCCGCTGGCGATCTTTGTCGAGAAGAAAAGCGGCCAGGTGCTGAACGATCCCGCCGTCTTCAAGCGCATCGAAGAAGCGTTCGAGGCCGAAGGGGCAGATGCCTGGTTCACCTCGCCGCCATCGCGTTTCCTGGGTGAGGGCCGCAAGCCCGAAGATTATGAGCAGGTCACCGACATCCTGGATGTCTGGTTTGATTCCGGCTCCACCCATGTCTTTGTGGTGGAAGAACCGATCGATCCCAACTGGCCCAGGGCCGAACGCGCAGACCTGTATCTGGAAGGCTCCGACCAGCATCGCGGCTGGTTCCAGTCTTCGCTCCTGGAAAGCGTGGGCACACGGGGGCAGGCGCCGTATCGCGGGGTGCTTACCCACGGGTTCGTCCTCGACAAGGATGGGCGCAAAATGTCCAAGAGCCTGGGCAACACCCTGGCGCCGCAAGTGATCGCGGAAAAAAACGGCGCCGAGATTCTGCGTTTGTGGGCGGCGTCTTCGGACTTCGTTGAAGACCTGCGTATCGGCGACGATATCATCAAGGCCAATGTCGAAGCCTATCGCCGCCTTCGCAACACCATCCGCTTCATGCTGGCCAATCTGTCCGGCTTCGATGAAAAGGAGCGGATCGAATTTTCCAAAATGCCGGAACTGGAGCGCTATATGCTGGCGCGGCTGGCCGAGCTCGATGCCATCGTGCGCAAGGCCTATGAGAATTTCGATTTCGGGCTGGTGAACTCCACCCTGTTCAATTTCTGCACCAACGATCTGTCGGCCTTTTACTTCGACATCCGCAAGGACGCGCTTTATTGCGACCGCGCCGACAGCGCGCGCCGCCGCTCGACCCGCACCGTCACCGACGAGATTTTCCGCCGCATCGTCACCTGGTTCGCGCCCATCCTCTGCTTCACCATGGAAGAAGCCTGGACCACGCGCTTCGGCATGGGCCAGAGCGTGCATCTCAACGATTTCTTTGCCGTGCCCAAGGAATGGGCCAATGCGGATTTGGTCAGGAAGTGGGTGCGGGTGCGCGAGCTGCGCCGGGTCGTCACCGGCGCGCTGGAATTGGCGCGCGCCGACAAGAGCATCGGCTCGTCTCTGGAAGCGGCGCCGGTTCTGGTGGTCTCCGACCCAGCCGACAAGAGTTTGTTCGAGTCCATCGACTTGGCGGAAATCGCCATCACCTCGCTGGCATCGGTGGACGTCGCCCCGTCGCTGGAAGGCATTTACACAATTCCTGAAATCAAGGGCGCGGGCGCGAAATTCGTCAAAGCCTCCGGCGAAAAATGCACCCGTTGCTGGCGCGTGCTGGAAGAGACAAGCCACGACACCCATCTCTGCAACCGTTGCACCGGCGCGGTCGGCGCCCTGGAGCCGGCATGAGCTGGCTCAAGGGGCTCCAGCCGCGCGAAGTCGGCCTGATCGCCGCCGCCCTGGCGGTGGTCGCCGACCAAGGCTCCAAGCTGTTCATGCTGTATGGCGCGGGCTTCGCCCAGATGCCGCCGGGGGCGTCGATCCCGGTCTTGCCCTTTTTTAATCTGGTGATGGTGTGGAACCCGGGCATCTCCTATGGCCTGTTCCCGGCCTCCAGCCTGGCCGGAACCGCGGTCCTGGTGGGGGTGAGCATGGTGGCGGTGGCCGGCCTGACCTGGTGGCTTTGGGGGTCTACCAGCCGGGCCCTGACCGCCGGTTTCGGCCTGATTATCGGGGGCGCGCTGGGGAACCTGATCGACCGGCTGATCTATCGCAAGGTTGCCGATTTTTTCCACTTTTACGGCTTCGGCTATGACTGGTATGTCTTTAATATCGCCGATGTGGCGATCACCCTGGGCGCCATCGCCATCCTGTATGATGTGATTAAGCCCCAGGTTCCCGCCGGTCAAAAAGACACCGGCCATGAGGTCTGAGATGAAGAGTTTGCGTACCGCCCTGGCCTTGTGCCTCTGCGCCAGCGCGTTGAGCGGATGCGACACCGTACGCCGGGCCGCGGGCCTGCAGAAAAAGTCGCCCGACGAGTTCGCCGTCACCACCAAGGCGCCGCTGGTCATTCCGCCGGACTTCAATCTGCGCCCGCCCACCCCGGGCGCGCCGCCGTCCAACACCCGCGATCCTTCCACCACTGCGGAGCTGGCGCTGTTCAGCAACACCGATGTCCAGGCCATCGCCAGCGGCTTGCCGGGTACCTACACCATGGGCGAGCGCATGTTCCTGGCCAATGCCAAGGCGCAGAACAGTGATGCCAATATCCGCGCCCGGCTGAACGCCGATGCGCGCGCGGTGCAGAACGCCGATCGCAGTTTCACCGACCGCATCCTCAACACCTCCGCTACGCGCGACACCGGTTCGCCGATCAATGCCGATGCCGAGGTGGCCAAGGGCACCAGAACGGCTGCTGCGGCGGCCGCCGCCAAGAAGAGACGAGCAAAGAGCGGCGGCTGGTTTGACTGGTTCTAGACTCGTTCTCGTCGGCGCGGTAACGGCGGCGCTGTGCCTGGCGCTGCCTGCCGGGGCCCAGCTTTCCGACAACCGCGCCAAACTTTCCCAGCCGGCGCCCGCCAATGCGCGCCAGACCGGCAACAATACGTTTCAATTCGCGCTTCAGAACGGCATGCAGGTGCTGGTGATCCCCGATCACCGCGCGCCGGTCGTCACCCAGATGCTGTGGTTCCGCGTCGGCGCGGTCGACGATCCGCCCGGCATTTCGGGCCTGGCGCATTTCTTCGAACATATGATGTTCCGCGGCACCAAGACGGTGCCCGGCGATCAGTTCACCCAGACCGTCTCTAAGAATGGCGGCGAGACCAACGCCTTCACCAATCACGATTACACCGCTTTTTACGAACAGATCGCCAAGGACCGGCTGCCGCTGATGATGCGGCTGGAAGCCGACCGCCTGGCCAATCTGGTTCTTTCCGACGCCACGGTCGCGCCGGAACGCGATGTGGTGCTGGAAGAGCGCCGCATGCGGGTCGACAATGATCCGCAATCCTTGATGGGCGAACAGATGCGCGCCGCGCTGCATCTTTCCCATCCCTATGGCCGCCCCGTTATCGGCTGGGCGGAAGAACTGCGCCGCATCGACCGCATTTCCGCCCAGGATTTTTATAACAGTCATTATGCGCCCAACAACGCCATTCTGGTGATCGCGGGCGATGTGACGCCGGACGAAGTGCGCAAGATGGCGCAGGAGGCGTATGGCAAGGTTCCGGCCCGCGAACTGCAGCCGCGTTCCGAATCCACCGAGCCGCCGCGTCTGTCCGAAACCCGCATGAGCATCACCCGCGCCGATGCGCGGGTGCCGCTGTTTCACCGCATCTATCGCGTGCCCTCATACGCGCAGGGGCGGCCCGGCCAGGCCGAAGGGCTGGAAACCTATGCCCAGCTGCTGGGCGGGGACACGACGTCCCTGCTGTATCGCGTGCTGGTGGAGCAGAAGAAATTGGCCACCGATGCCGGCGCCAGTTACGACGGCTATAACCGCGACGCCGGAGAATTCGCGGTCTATGCGGTGCCGCGGCCCGGCGTCACGCTCCAAGCGCTGGAAAAGGCTGTCGACCAGATTCTCGGCGTCAACACCTTGGCCCTGCCGCGCGATGCGGATATTTCCCGCGCCAAGACTCAGCTGATTGCCAGCGTCTCCTATCGCCGCGACAGCCAGTTCGCGCTGGCCATGGCTTACGGCCAGGCCCTGACCATCGGATTGACGGTGGACGATGTGAATGAATGGCCCGCCCGCATCCGCGCGGTGAGCGCGGAAAGCGTGCGCAAGGCGGCGCAATCCTTGTCGCGCCGGGAAGCGGTCAGCGCCTATCTCATTCCGGGAGGCAAAAAGTGAAACAGCTTTTCGCCGCCCTTGCTCTGACGATTTTGGCGCTGACTTTACTGGCCGCCGCGCCGCTGTCGGCTGCCGAAGTCCGCAACATCGATCTGGGCAAGAAAGCCCAAGTCTGGTTCGCCGAGGACCACACCGTTCCCATCATCGCCTTCAATATCTCGCTGCCGGCGGGCTCGGCCTATGATCCGGCGGGCAAGGCGGGGCTAGCCTCCTTCGCCGCTTCCATGCTGGATGAAGGCGCCGGCCAGATGGACTCCAAGGCCTTCCACGAGGCCCTGGCCAATCGCGCCATTTCCTTCAGCGCCCGGGCCGAGCGCGATTATCTGGTGATTTCCATTTCCACCTTGAAGGAACACGCGCCCGAAGCGATGCGCCTGTTGCAATTGGCGCTGACCCGGCCGCGCTTCGACAGTGATGCGTTGCAAAAAGTGCGCGCCCAGATCATCCAGTCGCTGCAACAGGACCAGGCCGAGCCGCCGCGCGTCGCCGCCCGCGCCTTTGCCCGCAGCTTTTTCGGCGATCACGCCTATGCCCATCCCGTCAATGGCGAGATCGGCAGCATATCCTCGGTCACGGCCGCCGATATGAAAGACTTCGCCCGCAGGCATTGGGTGACCAGCGGCTTGAAAGTGGCGGTGGCGGGCGACATCACCGCGCCGGTTTTGGCCAAGTTGCTGGGCAGCACGTTCCTGCCCGTTTCCAACGTCGATCCGCCCGCTCTGCCCAATGTCGGACGCTTGGGCAGGCCCGGCGTGCATGTGATCCCGCTGCCGGTACCGCAGCCCACCGCGATTTTCGGCCTGCCGGGCATCATGCGTCATGATCCGGATTTCATTCCCGGCTATGTCGCCAATTATATTCTGGGCGGCGGGGATTTCTCTTCGCGCCTGATGGAAGAGATACGGGTCAAGCGCGGGCTGACCTACGGCATTTCCACTTCGCTCACCGCTTACAGCAAGGCGGCGGTGATGCAGGGTTCGGTGGCGACCCGCGCCAATGCCATCCGCCAGACGGTGCAGGTGGTGAAGGATACGCTGGCGAATTTCGCCAAGAACGGTCCCACCCAGCAGGAATTGGATGACGCCAAGACCTATCTGACCGGGAGCTTCCCCCTGGCTTTCGCGTCCAACAGCGGCACGGCGGCGCAATTGGGCGCTTTCCTGCGCCAGAATCTGGATATCGGCTATGTCACAAGGCGCAATTCCCTGATCCAGGCGGTGACGTTGGCGGATGTGAAGCGGGTGGCGCAGCGGCTGTTCGATCCCGCGCGCCTCACCGTGGTGATCGGTGGCAGCCCGGCGGACGGACGCAGCCCCCAGGTGCCGCGCCCGCCGGTCCTGCCTGCGCCTGCTCCGCCCGGCCAGCCGCCGGCGACTCAGCCCGGGAGCGTCACAGAAGCGCCAAATGCGGCCGATAAGCCGCTGGCGGGCCCCGCCCCCCAAGCCGTCAAGAAGCCCTAGTGTCGTGGTTTCGAAGTTCGCAAACGACTGATATCCGTTCCGAAGCGAACTTCGAAACCAAACGACACTAGAATCAATAAGTTGCTGGTGTCCTTAGATTTCGAAATTTGCCCGGAGCCCGATATCAGGATCGTGCAAATTTCGAAATCTGGACACCAGAAGTCTGTTGATATCAGGGCGCCTTTCGCGGCGGGATGTGCAACCCCTCTGCTAGAGTGAAGCCATGCCCCAGCCCTTCAGCGTCAATCTCGATCTCGCCCTTTCCGGCAAAGGCGCGCCGCCGCGCGCCGCTTACGACCAGGCCCTGGCCAAAAGCGCCGCCGCGCTGGACTGGCTGCGCCAGCAGCATGCCGGCAAGGGCCTGGAGCTGCTCGGCATACCGACCCGGACCGACGATCTGCGCGCGGCGGCCAAGCAGGCTGCGGCGCTGAAAGGCTTTGCCACCATCGCGGTGCTGGGCATCGGCGGTTCCAGCCTGGGCGGGCAGGCGCTCACCGCGCTGCGCAAGGTCACCAAGCCCTTTGTCGAATTTCACGACAATCCCGATCCCTTCAGCTGGGCGAAGGCACTCAAGCGCTTCGACCTCAAGAAAACCCACTTCATCGCCATCTCCAAATCCGGCGGCACCGCCGAAACCCTGATGCAGGTGCTGACGGCGGCGGATGCGCTGGAAAAGCTCGGCGTCAAATCGCTCAAGAAGCATTTCACCATCATCACCGAACCGCATCAGAGCGCCTTGGCGGATTTCGCCGACAGTATCGGCGCGGTGAGGCTGGATCATCCGCTGGGTGTGGGCGGGCGCTATTCGGTTCTCACCATGGTGGGGGCTCTGCCGGGCCTGGCGATGGGCCTGAATTTCAAGCAGCTGCGCGCGGGCGCGCAAGCGGCTTTGGATCAAGTGCTGAGCGCCGGATCGCCGGCCGATGCGCCCGCTGCCAGCGGCGCGGCCTTGCATTATGCGCTGAGCCAGCAAAACAAACTGGCGACCACGGTGTTGTGGCCCTATGCCGATGATCTGTCGGTGTTCGGCGGCTGGTGGCGGCAGCTTTGGGCCGAAAGCCTGGGCAAGGACGGGCAGGGCTCCACGCCGGTGTCGGTGCTGGGTCCGGTGGATCAGCACAGCCAGTTGCAGATGTTCCGCGATGGCCCCAGCACTTCTCTGTTCACCCTGATGACCGTGGATACCAAAGGCAAAGGCCTCACCGCGCCCAAATCGCGCGCCAATGCGCTGGGGCTTAAATATCTTGCCGGGAAAAAAATGGGCGATCTGGTGGATGCCGAAGCCCGCGGCACCGCCCAGACCCTGTTCAAGAACGGCCGCCCGGTGCGCCAGATTCATCTCGAGAAGGTCGATGAATTCCACATGGGCGGGCTGATGATGCACTTCATGCTGGAGACGATCATTATGGGCCGGTTGATGGGCGTCGATCCGTTCGATCAGCCTGGTGTGGAAGAAGCCAAAATCCTGGCGCGGCAGTATTTGGCGCAGAAGTAATGGCCATCCGGCGGCTCTCCGAAGGCACCGTCAACCGCATCGCCGCAGGCGAGGTGGTGGAACGGCCCGCCGCCGCGATCAAGGAACTGGTGGAGAATGCGATGGATGCGGGCGCCACCCGCATCGACATCGCCGCCACCAATGGCGGCGCCGATCTTTTGCTGGTGGAAGATGACGGCAGCGGCATGTCGGCCGAGGATTTGCGGCTGGCGATCGAGCGCCACGCCACCTCCAAATTGCCGGTGTCAGGTAACGAGGACGATCTCTCCCATATTGTCACCATGGGCTTTCGCGGCGAGGCTTTGCCGTCGATCGGCGCGGTGGCGCGGCTGACTTTGGCCAGCCGCACCAGCAAAGGCGAGGCGTCTGAGATCAAGGTGGATGGCGGCAAGATCGAAGGTCCGCGCCCCGCCGCGTTCCGCGCTGGCGGCCAGCACGGCACCCGCGCAGAAGTGCGCGAACTGTTCTACGCCACCCCGGCGCGGCTGAAATTCCTCAAATCCACCCGCTCGGAAGATCTGGCGATCACCGACATGGTCAAGCGGCTGGCGATGGCGCGGCCCGACATCGGTTTCACGTTGAATTTGGACGGGCGCAAGACGCTGGACCTGCCCAGCGAACCGGACATGATGGATGGGCGGCTGCCGCGCCTGGCCAAGATCATGGGCCGCGATTTTGGCGACAATGCCGTGCGGGTCGAGGCCAATCGCGAAGGCGTCTCTCTCTCCGGCTATGCCGGACTTCCCACCTACAACCGCGCCAATGCCGCCATGCAGTTTTTGTTCGTCAATGGCCGTCCGGTGCGCGACAAGCTGCTGGTGGGGGCGGTGCGCGGCGCCTATGCCGACTTCCTGGCGCGCGACCGCCATCCGGCGCTGGCGCTGTTTGTCGATTGCGATCCCAGTTTCGTGGACGTCAATGTCCATCCCGCCAAGACCGAAGTGCGTTTCCGCGATGCCGGGCTGGTGCGCGGCTTGATCGTAGGCGCCTTGAAACATGCGCTGTCGGACAGCGGACACCGCGCTTCGACCACGGTGGCGGGGGCCGCGCTTGATTCATTTAGAAGTGGGGCGGCGTTCCAGCGCCAGGCGCCCAGTATGAATTGGCAATCGCCCCGGCAGTTCGCTGCCTTGGCGGAAGCCGCGCCGGAAATCTTCCGCACCGCCATGTCGGCACGGGTGGAAGAAGCCCCGCTTCATGCCGTACCAGTTCCGGATATGCCGCTGGGCGTGGCGCGCGCCCAATTGCACGAAACCTATGTCGTGGCCCAGACCGCCGACGGCATCGTGATCGTGGATCAGCACGCCGCGCATGAGCGGCTGGTCTATGAGCGGATGAAAAAGGCGCTGGCCGAGGGCGGCATCGCGCGCCAGCCGCTGCTGATCCCCGAAGTGGTGGAGATGGATCCATCGGAAGTCGCGCGCGTGGCGGCCCGCGCCGGCGAACTGGCGGAACTGGGGCTGGTGATCGAGGAATTCGGCCGCGATGCGCTGGTGATCCGCGAAGTCCCCGCCATGCTGGGCAAGCTGGATGTTAAGGGCCTGATGCGCGACCTGGCGGATGAGATTGCCGAAACCGGCAATGCCTTGTCGCTCAAGGAGCGGCTGGAAGAAGTCTCCGGCACTCTGGCCTGTCATATGAGCGTGCGGGCCGGGCGGCGGCTGAATGCCGATGAGATGAACGCCCTGCTGCGCGAAATGGAAGCCACGCCGCATAGCGGCCAGTGCAATCATGGCCGCCCGACCCATGTCGAGCTCAAGTTGGCGGATATCGAGAAGCTTTTCGGGCGGCGGTGAAATTGAAGCCGGACGAGAGCCAAATAACCAATAGTGAAATTTGGCGGTCGGTTTTTTTGGCTGTTGCGATTGCCGGTCTGTCGACGATTTTCATCCTGAGAATTTGGGATGAATGGTTTGCCGTTGTACTTTTGGGCTATGCCCTGTTTTTCATGGGCGGCTACTTCTGGCTGCCCTGGAAAGGACGGATCGGATACGCGATCTCTGCGGGCGCATTGTTTGGAATTATTCTTCCGCTGCTTCTTCGCGTGATGAAACACTAGGCTCAGGCCTGCGTTAAAAACCGCAGCCGCGTTTCGCCATAGTCGCGTTCGTCCAACAGGGTGAAACCGGCGAGATCGATCTCTTCGCCCGCATCGCTTTCCACCACCAGCAGCGCCTTGTCCGCCAGCCAGCCGCCGTCCTGCAAACTTTTCAGCGCTTTGGGGATCATCTCCTTGCGATAAGGCGGGTCGAGAAACACCAAATTGAAAGGCCCGCCTGCCGATGGTCCGATGGGACCAAGATCGCATGCGTCGCGCCGCCAGATGCGCGTCGCGCCGGTCAGGCCCAACGCCTCGACATTCTCGCGCTGCAGGGCTCTGGAATCGGCGCTGTCATCCACCAACAGGCACCAGCGCGCGCCCTGGCTGATCGCTTCGATCCCAAGCGCGCCGGTTCCGGCGAACAGGTCCAGCACCGCCGCACCTTCCAGATCAAAACCGATGCCGAAATCCTTGTGCCGCAGCATGTTGAAAATCGCCTGGCGGGTGCGGTCGCTGGTGGGGCGCACCAGGGCATCGTCGGGTGCGACCAACCGCCGTCCGCCCAGTTTTCCGCCTGTTATCCGCACTTTTTCCCCTCCGGCCTTCGCTGGGCCGAGGCCCAGCTACGGCCACCTCCCCCTATTAGGCGTGCTGGCGCACGCCGGGGGAGGTACAATTGGCGGTAACCGCCCGCCATTACTGGCGAATAGCATGGTATCGCGATATAGGGCAGTGGCATGAAGCGCATTCTCATTTTCCTGGCCTTGCTGCTGGCTGCCGTTCCCGCCTTTGCGCAGGAAGGGCTGAAGGTTCACGCGAGGCTGGTGGCCGAGGACAAGGCGGTTGCGCCGGGCGGCACGATCACCGTGGCGCTGGAAGAAAAGATCGCCGAGCACTGGCACACCTATTGGAAGAATCCCGGCGATGCCGGTGCGCCGACCGAGATCGTGTGGACCTTGCCGCCGGGCTGGAAGGCCGACGCCATTCAATGGCCGCGTCCCAAGCGCCTGCCGGTCGGGCCGCTGATGGATTATGGCTATGAAGGCACGCCCTGGTTTCTGATCAAGCTGACCGCGCCCGCCGATGCCAGCGGCACGGCCACCATCAAGGCGGCGGTCAGCTGGCTGGTCTGCGAAAATATTTGCGTACCGGAAGACGCCACGCTCACTTTGACTCTGCCGGTGGGCAAGCAGGAAGCCGATCCTGCGGTGGCCAAGGATTTCGCGGCGGCGCGGGCGCTGCTGCCGGTGGCCTCGCCTTGGAAGATGACATATGCGTTGGGTCAAAATCTTGATTTGTACGTGGCCGCACCGTCGCTGGCGGCGGCGCACCCCAAGAGCGCGGATTTCTTTCCCGGCCGCGCCGGACTGATCAAGAATGCCGCGCCGCAACTGATCGGCTATGCCAAGGATGGCCTGGTGCTGCGCCTGACACAAGGCAACAAGGTCAGCGGCTTGCTGGAGGGCTTGCTGGTGCTGACCTCGACAGACGGCTCCATTCAGGCGCTGGAAGTGAATGCCGCCGCCGGGCCGGTGCCCGCGGCGCAATTTGCGGCCGCCGCCGCGGCCAGCGGCGAGCTTACTTTAGCGCTGGCAATGCTGTTCGCCCTGATCGGCGGATTGATCCTGAATGTGATGCCGTGCGTGTTGCCGATCCTGGCGATGAAAGCCCTGTCGCTGGTGGGGCATGGCGATCAGGGCCGCAACGAGAGCTTTGCCTATGCGGCGGGGGCTATCCTGTCTTTCGCGGCGCTGGGTTTGGCGATTGTGCTGCTGCAAGCCGGCGGCGAGAGCATCGGCTGGGGCTTCCAACTGCAATCGCCCATCGCGGTGGCCGGCTTCGCGCTGCTGGTCTTCGCGGTGGCGCTCAATCTTTCCGGCCTGTTTGAAGTCGGCTCGATCACGGCGGGCGGGGGGCTGGCCGGCCGCAGCGGCTTGCCGGGGGCGTTCTTTACCGGCGTGCTGGCGGTGGCGGTGGCCGCGCCCTGCACCGCGCCCTTCATGGCGGCGGCACTGGGCTTTGCGCTTTCTCAAACAGCACTTTCGGCCCTGCTGGTGTTTGTCTGCCTGGGCATCGGATTTTCGCTGCCCTTCCTGATCTTCGGCATCTGGCCGCGCGCCTTGGCCTTCATTCCCAGGCCCGGCCCCTGGATGCTGACCTTCAAGCAGTTTTTGGCCTTCCCCATGTATGCAGCCGCCGCCTGGCTGGCCTGGGTCTTGTCGCTGCAAGCCGGGCCCCGCGGCGTCGCCATCCTGTTGGGTGCAGCGATCGCGCTGGCACTCGGTGCTTGGCTTTGGAGCGTGACACGGAACTGGGCCTCCTTAGGACGCACCATCGGCGCGATTGCGGCCTTGCTGGTTCTTCTCACCGGCCTGTACGGCGTCAGCCTGCTGCAGGGCGCCAGCGCCGCGCCCGCGGCCCAGACCAGCAAGGGCGAAGCCTATAGCGCCGAAAAGCTCGCCACTTTGCGCGCCGCAAACACACCGGTCTTTATCGACGCCACCGCCGCCTGGTGCGTCACCTGCCTGGTCAACGAGGACGCGGTCTTGAAGCGTGACAGCGTCAAGAGCGCCTTTGCTGCCAAGAAGGTCGTTTACCTGGTCGCCGACTGGACCAACCGCAACGCCGAAGTGACCGCCTTGCTCAAGGAGAATGGCCGTTCCGGCGTGCCGCTGTATCTTTACTATGCGCCAGGCGCCAAGACGCCCACCATCCTGCCGCAAATCCTCACGGAAAGCACAGTGCTGGGCGCCTTGGGCGGCTGACATTCCCGATTTCGGGCGGCGTTAATGCAGCGCTTTTTTCGGAGAGGCGCGCGGACGGGTCAACTCACCCGCCTTATATTGCCGCTCCCATTCCAGAAATTCTTCCGGCGACAGGCGGTAGCGTTGGCACGCTTCCAGCATGCTGAGAATTCCCGCATGCACGGCGGAAACCACGTCGGCCTTGCGGCGCGGAACCCAACGTACCGTATAAGAGGGGGGAAGGTTAAACGGGACCACGACTCCGCTACCGGGCGGCATGGTCTGATCGTCGGCGTACTTAGGCGTAAAGTCTTTCATAGGCGGCTCCTTTTTGCCGCCCCCAGCCCATGCAGCCTAGGAAATCGCCGTTTAACAACTGCTCAATAAAATCCCTCGCATTTTAACAATCGCTCAGTATTTTTTTGCGTCAGCGGCGGAACCATCTTTCACTTTCTTTTCCGCGTCGATAACGGCGGGGTGATCGGATTTCGGCGCATCGCTCTCGCGCCCGGTCGGCGCGCCGATAATGTGATTGCCGCCGGAGAAGGATGGCGGATCGCTGGCCGGAAAACTGTCTTCCATCTGCGCGTCGATTTTCTCTTCCTTGTTTTTCGGCTGCTTGTCGGTGCTGTGATGCTCCGGCATTTTTTCGTGCGGCTTGATATTGTTGTTGGCGTGCGTGCTCATGGCTGCTCCTTCAAGTCGTGGTGGTGAAAATATGGGGAAAGATGCCGACCAGTCCGATGAAGATCAGGTAGATCGCGATCAGATAATTCAGCAGCCGCGGCAGAATCAGAATCAGGATTCCGAACAGCAAGGCGACCAGCGGCTGGATGGTGATCACGTCAAAATGCATGGGCTGACAGTCCTTCGGGTCTGACGGATACAACGCGCGAGCCGGGTTCCCGGGCGCATGAAAAAGTTCAACACCCACATTAATCCTTGGAAAACCGGGGTTTGCGCCCATCCCGGCCCTGTGTTAGTGGCCCGCATGATCTTCGGCTCCGTGTTTTCGAACCCTCGCAAACGCAATGGCAGAATTCTGGTTGCTTTCGCCAGCCAGACCGGCGCGGCCGAGCGCATCGCCTGGCTGAGCGCCAATGCCCTGGCGGCAACCGCGAATCGGGTGGTGCGGGTGGCGGCTTTGGGCAGCCTGAGCGTGACCGAGCTTGCCGAGGCCGGTACGCTTCTGGTCATCACCAGCACCTATGGCGCAGGCGAAGCACCGGATTCCGCGCGCGCCTTTGTCCGCAAGCAGATGGCACAGGCACCTTCGCTCAAGGGTCTCAGCTATGCCGTGCTGGCGCTGGGCGACATGAAATACGATGCCACCTTCTGCGGTTTCGGCCGTGGCTTGGATCGCTGGCTGGCTTCGGGCAAGGCGCGCCGCCTGTTCGACGTGGTTTGCGTCAATGGCGATGACGACGACGCCGCGATGGGCAAATGGGCCCAACAGTTGAACCGGCTGGGGGCGCAAACTTCTGCGGAAGCGCTGATGCCGGGACCGCCGCGCGACTGGTTTTTGGACGAAAGGCGATTGCTCAATCCCGGCAGTCAGGGCGGAGAGGCCTGGCATATCGGGCTGCGCCCCAAGGATCCGGAACAGCTCAACTGGACGGCCGGTGACATCGCCGAAATATGGCCGCGCAACAGCCAGGCCTTGGTCGAGGAATTTCTGACGCGTCATGAACTGGATGGGGAAAAAAGCTTCCGCTGGCGCGGCCAGTGGACCTATCTGCGCGACATCATTGCCCATTCCAAATTGCCCCAGCCGCATGAGGTCGAAGGCATTTCGCTGGAATGGCTGGTGGAGCGGCTGGAGGCCTTTCCCCACCGCGAATATTCCATCGCCTCGCTGCCGGAGAGCGGCCGCATGGAGCTGTTGGTGCGCAAGGCGGTGAAGGATGACGGCAGCCTGGGGCTGGGCTCGGGTTGGCTTACCCGTGATTGCCTGCAAGGCGGGGTGGTAAAGCTTCGGCTGAGGCCCAATCCCAATTTCCATCCCCCCGCCGCCAACGAACAGGGCGAGGCGCCGCAGATCTTGATCGGCGCGGGCACCGGCTTTGCCGGCCTGCGCGCCCATCTGCTCTATCGCCAGCAGAAAAAGCTGGGCGATGCCTGGCTTTTGTTCGGCGAGCGCGGGCAGGCGAGCGATCTTTACTATCAAGAGGATCTGGCGGCCTGGCAGACGGATGGCACCTTGGCCCGCACCGATCTGGTTTTTTCGCGCGACGCGGCGCCCAAACGCTATGTCCAGCATCTGGTGGCCGAGCATGGCGCGGAAATCGGGCGCTGGGTGGGTGAGCGCGGCGCCTCCATCCTGGTGTGCGGCGGGCTGGACATGGCGGCAGGGGTGCAAGACGCCCTGATCACAATTCTGGGCGAGGAAAAGCTCGACCAGATGACTCAGGACGGCCAGTACCGGCGCGATATCTACTAGCGCTTGCCTTTTGCCCCCTGAGTTCGTCGCTCGTCGCTCATGGGCGTTTTAGCCCACATCGCTCCTCGCTCCTGCTCAGGTGCCAAAATGCTGCGCGCTAAGCTTGTACGTGGTGCCAACTAAATATCAGGCTGCTGTGCCTGGCTCGTCCTTCTGCGACTGGCTGGCGCTTTGGGTCAGGTGGTGCAACATCAGCGCCGCCGCCTTATCGGCATACCCCGCTTCCAGCGCCGCCAATATCTCCAAATGGTCGTCGATGGCGCTGTGAACCTGCTCCATCGGATAGTCGGTCTGGCCAATAAGAAAATCGCGCAACTGGTTCTGGCGCTGAATCGCCTTGAACATGGTGCGGTTGCCGCAGCAGCGCGCCAGCTGCTCGTGGAAATCCGCATTGGCGGCGTGAAACGCCACGCCATCGCCGGCGCGCCAGTTTTTCTTGCGGAATTTCTGCAGCGCGGCGCGGGTCTTTTCCGCCCAGGCGCGGTCCAGCTTGAATCCCGGCTGCAACAATATCTGCGGCTCCAGGGCGCGGCGGTAGGCATAGCTCTCATTCAAGACGCGGGAGGGATCGGCGGTAAAGGACCAGCCATTGCCGGGCCGGCGCTCGACCAGGCCCAATTCCGCCAACTGGCGCAGCACCGTCATCACCGTGCCCAGCCGCGCATCAAAGCGGCGCACGATTTCCTGCTGGGTGAATTGATCGGCCAATTTTCCCGCATGGCGCGCCCGCGCCAGGGCATCGAACAGGCGGCGATCCTGTTCTTCGTCTTCGCCGCTGCCGTCATCAATCGCGCCGGGCATTTTTGCCAGGACGAAACCGCGCCCCGAGCGCGCCGCGAGCACGCCCTCCGCCGCCAGGAGGTTCAACGCGCCGCGCACCGGGGTGCGGGAAACATCGAAGATGCCGCAAAGCTCCAGCTCCACCAAATGATGGCCAGGCTCGGCCTTCTCATCCTTGAGATGCCGCAAGATACGGCGCGCCAGTTCGGCTTGCAGGCGACTGGCTTTGGGACGTTTGGTCGCCATCCAGCGACATTGGTCTTTCGATTCGAAAAATACAATCGGCCTCGCGCCAAAAAGAGGCCCGGTTTCCCGGGCCTCTTTCATTGCTGTTTTTTTAATGGTCGCACCGCGAGGCCCTCGCTTTCGCTCGGGTTCGCGGCTGCTCCCTAGTTAGCGCTGCTTGTTCTGCTGGTCGCTGGACTTGTCGGTCTGCTGATCGCGGTCCTGCTGGCCCTGTTGGCGCTGCTGCTGTCCGCTTTGCTGGCCGGACTGCGGCTGGTTCTGATGCTTCTGCTGCTGGTTCTTCTGGCCAGACTGGTCGTTCTGGTTTCCCATGACATTCTCCAAGTTGGGTGTGTGCCAGCCCATTCAGGAAATAGTGTTCCGCCGCCATCGTTCCGGGAACCCTTTGAGTTCCCATCATTTCGCGCCTTTTTAATCTTCGCCCAAAAGAGCGGCCTGCCTTGTTTCGCGGCTGCAATATCCGGCGCGAATTGATCGGCGCGGAACTCGCTCTTAGGATCGCCGCCAACAATAGCCAGAATCAGATTTGGCAGGTTTGGGGGAAATTCCATGCAGCATCCTTCGCGAGCGCTCAGCCGCCGCAGCCTGCTGGCGTCGGCGGCGGCCATGGCCGTCCTGGCGGGTTCGGCGGACGGCAAGAGCCTTTCCGGCACCGTGCCCTGGTCGCCCTTCGCGGGCGAGCCGCCCCGCCCGGTCAATCCGCTGGGCTGGTATTTCTTCAACCCCGGCGAGGCCGCCACCATCGAAGCCATCGTCGATCGCTTTATCCCGGGCGATCATCTTTCACCCGGCGGCAAGGCGTGCGGTTGCGCCGTCTATATCGACCGCCAGCTTGCCGGCGCCTTCGGCCAGGCCAGCCGCCTTTACATGAAGGGGCCCTTCATGCCGGGCCTGCCCACCCAAGGTTTTCAGGGCGATCTCACACCGGCGGGGCGCTACCGCCTGGGTCTTCGCGCCCTCGCCGACTACACCAACACCACATACAAAAAAGATTTCCGCGCCCTGACGGCGGAGCAGCAGGATGAAGTCCTTGCCGGATTGGATGGCGGCAAGATCACCCTGAAGCTCAAGCCCGGCTTCAGCAGCAAGGAATTCTTCGAGCTGATGCTGCAGAATACCATGGAGGGGTTCTTCGCCGATCCCCTTTATGGCGGCAACAAGAACATGGCGAGCTGGAAGATGATCGGCTTCCCCGGCGCGCGCTACGATTACCGCGATCATATCGACAAGCACAATCAGCCTTATCCGAACGGCCCGGTTTCGATTTACGGGCAGGTTTGATGGCGCGTTTGTTGCCGAAGAAAGATGCGGTGATCGTCGGGTTGGGCTGGACAGGATCGATCCTGGCGCAGCAGCTCACCGAAGCGGGCCTCAATGTGGTGGCGATCGAGCGCGGGCCCTGGCGCGATACGCCCACCGATTTCAACATCGCCTATGTCCAGGACGAATTGCGCTATGCCATCCGCAAGGAACTGTTCCTGCAGCCCAATGTCGAAGCCATGACCATGCGCAACAATGCCGGCCAAAGGGCGTTGCCGATGCGCGATTACGGTTCTTTCCTGCCCGGACATGGCGTGGGCGGCGCAGGCGTCCATTGGAACGGCCATACCTGGCGTTTCTGGGAGAGCGACTTTCAGATCAAGACCCATCTCACCCGGCGCTATGGCGCCGCCAAGATCAAAAATCTGCAATTGCAGGACTGGGGTGTCACCTGGAACGAGATCGAACACAGTTTCGATGCGTTCGAATATCTCTGCGGCATTTCCGGCAAGGCCGGCAATATCAAAGGCCAGATTCAAGCCGGCGGCAATCCGTTCGAAAGTCCGCGGTCGCGGGAATATCCCACCCCGCCGATGCAGATGAGTTATGCGCCCAGCCTGTTCGCCGAGGCCGTCAAGGGCATGGGCTATCATCCTTTCCCCACGCCGTCGGCCAATCTGTCCGAGGCCTATGTCAATTCGCTGGGCGTGCGGATGGGGCAGTGCACCTTTTGCGGCTTCTGCGAACGCTTCGCCTGCGGCAACTATTCCAAGTCCAGTCCGCAAACCTGCGTGCTGCCGGTGTTGATGAAGAATCCGAATTTCGAGGCGCGCACCGATTGCGAGGTGCTCAAGGTCAATCTCACCCAAGACGGCAAGATGGCCAAAAGCGTCACCTATATCGACGCCACCGGCACGGAATGCGAGCAGCCGGGCGATATCGTGCTGCTCTGCGCTTACGGCCTGATGAATGTGCGCATGATGCTCTTGTCCAAGATCGGCGCCCAATATGATCCGGTCAGCGGTCAGGGCACGGTGGGGCGCAATTATTGCTACCAGACCAGCAGCGGCGCCCGCATGTTCTTCGAGGGCAAGCACTTCAATCCCTTCATCGGCGCGGGCTCCATGGGTCAAAGCATGGACGATTTCAACGGCGATGCCTTCGACCATTCCAAAGTCGATTTCGTGGGTGGGGCGGGCCTCAATTGCGTGGTCAGCAACGGCCGCCCCATCAGCAACCGCCCGACCATGCCCGGCAGCCCGCGCTGGGGCGCCAAATGGAAGCAGGCGACGGTGGATGGCTACCAGAACAGCATGGGCTTTTCCGCTCAGGGATCATCCTATCCGGTGCGGGAAAATTATCTCGACCTCGACCCCAGCTATACGGACCGGCATGGGCGGCCCTTGCTGCGGGTCACCTTCGATTTTCCCGACAACGACATCGCCATGTCGCATTTCATCTCGGGCCAGATGGAAAAGATCACCAAGGCGTTCAATCCCAAATTCGCCGCGGTATCCCGTATCAAAAAAGGGTGGGACTCGGTCCCGTATCAAAGCACGCACAATACCGGAGGGGCGATCATGGGCGGCAATCCCAAGACCAGCGCGGTGAACAAGTATCTGCAAAGTTGGGATGTGCCCAATGTCTTTGTGATCGGGGCCTCCGCCTTCGCGCACAATGCCGGCCTCAATCCCACCGGTGTCGTGGGGGCGCTGGCCTATTGGGCCGCCGAGGCCATCACCACCAAATACATCAAATCCCCTGGCGCATTGGTGCACGCATGAAGACAATTTTGAAAACACTTGCCGCCGCTCTGGCTGTCGTTGCCGTGCCGGCAGCCGCGCAAACGGTGAATGCCGGCAAGTATCAAGTCATCATCGGCGATTGCGAAGGTTGTCACGGCAAGGATCTGGCCGGCGGTGTGGAACTGCAAACGCCCTTCGGCAAGCTGGTGTCGTCCAACATCACGCCGGACAAGGATACCGGCATCGGCAATTACAGTGCCGAGGATTTCAAGCAGGCGATGACAAAGGGTGTCGCGCCGGGCGGCAAGCGCCTCTATCCGGCGATGCCCTATCCCTATTATGCCCATCTCGACGACCGCAGCCTTACGGACATGTGGAACTATCTCAAGACCGTCAAGCCGGTGAAGAAGAGCATCAATGTCAACCAGCTGCGCTTTCCCTATAATCTGCGCATCGGAATGCTGGGCTGGAACGCGATGTTCTTCCATCCCAAGCCGATTGTGCAAGACCCCGCCAAAAGCGCTGCGTGGAATCGTGGCGCTTATCTGGTGAACGGCCCGGCCCATTGCGGCGCCTGTCATGCGCCCAAGAATATGTTCGGGGCCGACAAGAGCACGGCGTTGACTGGCACCAGCCTGCAAGGCTGGTTCGCCTCCGACCTCACCGGCGACCGCCATGCCGGATTGGGCGCCTGGAGCGTCGCCGATATTGTCGAATATCTGGGTACGGGGCGCAGCAACCGCTCCATGGCGTCCGGCCCGATGGCGGAAGTGGTGGAATATTCCACTTCGCAAATGAGCAACGCCGATCTCACCGCCATCGCCGTCTATCTCAAGGACTTGCCGCCGTCGCGCGGCAATGGCGGCGCCGCCACCGGCGTGGATGTGCAGATGAAGGCGGGCGCGGTGGCTTACGACATCAGCTGCGCCGCCTGTCATGGCCGCGACGGCAAGGGCAGCGCGATATTCCCGCCCTTGGCGGGCAACGCCAATATCACCCAGGTGCGCGCCGATACCATCGTGAGGATGGTGCTGGCGGGCGGCAAGGCGGTGGCGACGCCTACAGCGCCCACCGGTCCGGGCATGCCGAGCCTGGGCTGGCGCCTGAACAACGATCAGGTGGCCAATATCCTGACCTATGTGCGCAACAATTGGGGCAACCAGGCGCCGGCGGTTTCGCCGGAAACGGTTGGCCGGATTCGCGGCTCACTTCGCAGCGGCAGCTAGCATCCGCAGGTAGGCCGCTTCCAGATCGCGCGCCAGGCGCGGGGTATCGAACAAGGGCGCGGTGGCGCGGGCGGCCGCCAGTCTGTCGCGGTAAGCGCGCAGCCGGACGGGATCGCGCGCCAGCGCCAAGGCGAGCTGTTCATAGTCTTCCGCCGTTTCGGTGATCAGTTCCGGCAATCCCGCCGCGGTCAGAAGGCTGGCGGCGACGCGCCCGGCATAAGCGTTGCCCTTAAGGGTCAGAACCGGCAGTCCCGCCCAAAGCGCGTCGCAGGCCGTGGCATGGGCATTGTAGGGCAGGGTATCCAGAAACAGATCGGCCAGTTGATGGCGGACGAGATGGACATCCAGCGGCGCCGGGGCTGCGAAGATCAGGCGGTCCGGTGCGATGCCGTGTGCCTGGGCAGCGCTGCGCAAATTGTCCTTGGCTTTGCCGCCGGCTTGTTTGAGCCACAGCACACTGTGCGGCACCGCCGTGAGCAGCCGCATCCAGATGGAAAAGACCGGTTCGGTGAGTTTCCAATTGTTGTTGAAGGAGCAGAAGACAAAAGCGTCTTGCGGCAATCCCGCCTCGGCGCGGCTGGGGAGTTTGCCGAGCGTCCGGCTGGTATCGAGCGGAAAGAAGCTGTTGGGCAGGTAGGCGAGCTTTTCGGTGTAGGCGGCTGCATCGGGCGCGACGATGCGGTCGGCGATCACATAATCGATGAAGGGCGCGGCGGTGGTGCCGGCATAGCCCAGCCAGGAAACCTGCACCGGCGCCGGACGATGGTTCAGGATATCGAAATTGTCGTTCTGGGTATGGCCGTTCAAGTCCACCAGAATGTCCACCTCCATTGCCCTTATCTGCCGGGCAATGGCCAGGGGCTCGTTCTGGTGGACATCGATGAAGCGGTCGAAGGCGCCGATCAACCGGCGGCGTTGGGCGCTGCCGTCATCTTCATTGGTTCCGATGCCGATGATTTCGAATTTTTCCCGGTCGTGTTTTTCGATCAACTGCACCACCACGGTGGCGACGGGATGATGGCCCACATCGGAAGAGATATAGGCCAGCCGGATTTTGCCGTGATCGTAGCCGGACGTGGCCAGCGCGGGCGGCGGATTGGGAAACCGCCGCTTGATCACGTTGGCAGCGCATTCTTTTTGCAAAGCTTCATCGCCGCTATAGCCCAACAACACCCAGGGCGAGATGGTTTCCCCGCCATGGATGCGGCGTTCCATCTGCGCCCCGATCTGGGCCGTGCGCGGCCAGTCGCAGAGATTGAGCGCGGCCATCGCCGCGCCGCCAAAGGCATGCACATCGCCGGACGCCTCAAGCGCGCGGTCGTAGGAGGCCAGCGCTTCCTCGTGCCGCTTGAGTTGCTGCAGGGCCTCGCCGCGGTTGTTGAAGGCTTCCAGATAGTCCGGCCGGCGCGCCAGCGCCTGATCATAGGCGCTCAGGGCTTCGTCATAACGCATCAGCCCCTGCAAGGCATTGCCGCGATTGTTGAGAAACTGCGCGTCATCGGGGCGCAAGCCCAGCGCGCGGTCGAAACAGGACAGCGCATCGGCGAAACGCTTGAGATCCAAAAGGGCGCTGCCGCGATTGTTGAAGGCGGCGGCGAAACGCGGCGCCAGCCTCAGCGCCTGGTCATAGGCGCTCAATGCTTCCGCCGGGCGCTTCAGTTCCTGCAACACGCTGCCGCGATTGTTCAGGGCTTCGACATTGCCGGGCGCCGCCTGGAGGGCACGATCGTAAGCCGCCAGCGCTTCGGGATGGCGGCCCAGCGCCTGCAGCACGGTGCCGCGATTGTTCTCGGCTTGCGGCCAGCCGGGTCTTGCGGCCAGCGCCCGTTCGAATCCGGCCAGCGATTCATCCAGCCGGCCAAACAGTTTCAGAACATTGGAATGGTTGAGCAGGGCGTCGGCATCGTCCGGCTTGATTTGGAGCGCCAGCGCGATATCGCTCAGGGCTTCGTCCAGGCGCCCCTGTTGCGCGCGTATCACGCCCAGCAGATGACGGGCGTCGAAATCGCGCGGGTCATCGGCCAAAAGGCGCAGATACAGGCTTTCCGCCTCCGCCAACCGTCCGCTGCGGTGCAGCGCGACAGCCTGCTCGTTCAGGGCTTTTCTATCCATATTTCCCGCATCCGCCGGGCATGGTATCCCTTCACCAATCAGCAAAAGCAATGGGGTAGAGCATGGTCGACCGCCGCCAAGTCATGGCCTTGATGGGTGCCGCCGCCGTGACGGCGGGGCCGGCGCTTGCCGCCGCTGCCGCCGCCAGTCCGGTGGTGGAATGGAACACCCACATGTTCAGCGCCAATGTGGCCAAATTCCCCTTCCACCCCAACGCCGTCTACAAGCCCGATACCAGCAAGCTGCCGGCCGACCCGCTGCCGCCCTATGAGGCGCATATGAAGGAATTCGGCATCGACAAGGCCTTGTTCGTGCAGCCCGAGCCCTATGGCGACGATCACACTTTGGTGCTGGATTGCCTGCGCCGTACTTCGCCGGACAAGTTCAAGGCCACCAGCCTGTTCTATCCCAAGAATCCGGAATCGCCGAAGAAACTGGCGGCATTGGTGAAGCGGGAGCCGCGCATTGTCTCCACCCGCATCCATTTGCACCGCGGCAAGGAAGTCTATCTGGAATCCTTCTCCGCGCCCTATGCCCGGGCGCTGTGGAAGCAGGCGGTCGATCTGGGCCTGGTGATCGAGCTGCATATCGGCCCGAATTATGCGCTGCAGGCGGCCAGCGCGATCCGCGCCTTTCCCGGCTGCAAGGTGCTGATCGACCATATGGGCGAGCCCAAGCTGGGAAACCCCTATGAATTCGCCAATATGCTGGAACTGGCCAAGCTGCCCAATGTCTATATGAAAATATCCGGCATCGACTATATCGCCACCGATGCGCCCAATTTTCCCAGCGTACTGCCTTTCACCACGCGCCTGATCCGCGAATATGGCCCTGACCGGATTGTGTGGAGCGGCGGCTCGCCCAAGCTTGCCGACTTTCACATGAAGGGCTATTCGGCGGCCGATATCGCCAAGGTCAAAGGCGGCAATCTGCAAAAATTGCTGAACTGGTAGATAGCGGCGATATCCGAATAGGAGCATGACATGAAGCGTGGTTTTTCCGCCTGGGCATCGATGGCGATTTTATTGTTAGCGGTACATCCCGCTTCGGCCGAGCCGACGCGCGATGCGGTGATGGATGCGGCAGGGCGCTGCGAAGGCATTCCCGACAACCGGGTCTGGCTGGATTGTTTCTATGGTTCGGCCCAGCCGATGCGTTCCGTGCTGGGGCTGGCGCCCGCGCCGGAAAGCCAGACGCGTCTGGTGCCCGCGCCGGGCGCCGGATATGGCGGCGCGGCCCCGATGCGGCGGGCATCGCAGCCGGTGCGGGAAAAGCCCGGCGGCTTTTTCAGCGATATTATCGGCAACACCAAGCCGCTGGCCAACAACATGCCGATGACGGCTTATGGCTTCCGTCGCGACGGCAAATTCACCGTCACCATGGCCGACGGCCATGTCTGGCAACAGGCGGAGTCCGACATCAAGCTTGCCAAATGGAACAGGCCCGCTGCAACCTACAAGGTGGACATCAGCAACGGTTCCTCGCCCGAGCTCTACAATATGCGGGTGAGGGGCGAGCTCTTTAAAGTCACCCGGGTCAAATAGCGCAATGAAGAAACGGCGCGAAATTCTGGAGGCGGTGGGGCTGGGTTCGGCGGCCCTGATGGCGGCGGTGACGCAGGCCAATGCGCAAACCGAAAGCCTCGCGCCGCAGCCGCCGCAAGCGCCCCAGCATCATATCCGTTTCGGTGTTTGCGGCATGAGCCATGACCATATCCATGGCATGATCGGCGCGATTGTGCGCGGTGGCGGCGAACTTGTGTCCTATTGGGGGGCGGAGCCGGACAAGCTTGCGGTTTTCGCCAAGCGCTATCCGGGCGTCAAACAGGCGCGCAGCCAGGATGAAGTGCTGCAGGATTCTTCGCTGCAATTGGTGATGTCGTCTCACATCGCCAATGAGCGGGCCGGGATCGGCGTGCGCGCCATGAAGGCAGGCAAGGATTTTTTGGCCGACAAGCCGGGCATCACCACCATGAATGACCTGGCGCTGGTCAGGAAGACCATCGCGGAGACGGGGCGCATCTACGCCATTCTTTATTCGGAAAGACTGGAAGTGCGCGCCGCGGTCCATGCCGGGGAGTTGATCAAGCAGGGCGCCATCGGCAAGGTGATCCAGACCATCAATCTCGCGCCGCATCAGATAATCCAGCGCGGCGGCGACAATGGCGGCGGAAGCCAGCGTCCCGGCTGGTTCTGGGAGAATGCCCAGTATGGCGGCATTCTGTGCGACATCGGTTCGCATCAGATCGATCAGTTTCTTTTCTATACCGGCTCGACCAAAGCGGACATCGTCGCGGCGCAAATCGCCAATGTCCGCCATCCCGATCACCCGCGCTTTGAGGATTTCGGCGACATGATGCTCCAGGGCGACAAGGGCCTGGGCTATGTGCGGCTGGACTGGTTCACCCCCAATGGACTCGGCACCTGGGGTGACGGGCGGCTGTTTGTGCTGGGCACCGACGGCTATATCGAGATCCGCAAATACACCAATGTTGCGGTGTCCAAGCAGGGCAACAATCTGTTCCTGGTGGACGGCAGGCGCGCGCGTTTCATCGATTGCAGCAATGGCGCGCTGCCCTTCGGGCCACAGTTCGTCGCCGACATTGTGCGCCGCACACATGTGGCCCAGGACCAGACCCAGTGCCTGCTGGCGGCGGAACTGGCCATCCGGGCGCAGGAGAAAGCCGTCCGCGTCACAATCGAGGGCTGAAAAACCGCTTTATGGCGGTGTTACGGGCTTTTCATGACCCGGTTTTAATAGCAACCTGTGGCCACCAGGGAGACGCGACGCCGTCACCAATGAAACCAAAACCACGGGGAAAATCATGAAGTTAAAAACTCTCTTGCTGGCGGGCATGGCGGCCGCCTTGCTGTCCGGATTGTCGGCGAGCGCTCAGCAGTCCGCGCAGCCGCCCAATGCGATGATTCCGGAAATGCCCAAGCAGACCACCCGCACCGGCAAGCATGTCAACCGCATCATCGACATGTGGCTGAAGGGTCAGCCCGTCTATTACGCGCAGATCAGCGGCGGCGGCTATGAGAAGGGCAAGGAGATGGCGGCCACCAAGGCCGACTACATCACCTACGAAATGGAACACGGCCCGCTCGATTTCAAGGAACTGCAGGAGTTCATGCGCGGCCTGGTTGAGGCCGGTCCGACCCGCACCGGTCACAAGACCCCGGCGGTGATCGTCACCCTGCCGATTTCCGGCACCACCGACGCGGTGCGCGCCAATGCCTGGATGATCCAGCAGGCGCTGGCCGCCGGTGTACATGGCATCCTGCTTTGCAATGCCGAGAGCACGGAAGCCGCTCGCCTGATGGTCGAAGCCGCGCGCTACCCCTTTGCGCCGCGCGTCGATGGCCTGGCCCAGGGCACACGCGGCAACGGCTCGCAGGCTTATGCCTCGCGCATGTGGGGCGTGACGGCGCAGGAATATCTGCGCATCGCCGATCCGTGGCCGATGAATCCGGATGGCGAGCTGCTGTTCGGGCTGAAGATCGAAAATCCGCGCGCCGACGCCAATGTCGAAGCCTCGGTCCGCGTTCCGGGCATTTCCTTCGCGGAATGGGGCCCCGGCGATCACGGCTTTTTCATCCTGGGCCGTCCCGGCACCTACCAGGGCGGTGTCGGCACGGAAGCGATGCGGGCCGTCCGGGCGCGCGTGCTTAGGGCCACCAAGGCCGCCAACGTCAAGTTCCTCAACTCCTGCAGCGATGACCCCAAGAGCGACAGCTATGTCATCGACCAGATCAAGGACGGCACCATGATCTGCACCGGCGGCGACTCGCCGGCGGCGGATGTCGGCCGCAAGTTCACCAAGCGTACCGACCCGTTCTGATCCGACGCGCCAAAAGCGCTGGATCATAAGGACTGTGCCATGCTCCCGCATTTCAAGATGCGGGGGCATGCGTCTTTTGGATGGCCGCCATGTGTGCAAGCAGGCGCGGCTTTTGGCTGAGCCTCCCTATCTCTCCGGCTGCCCGGGTTCCCGGGCCGAAGGAGAAGTGTCATGTCCCAGATTTCTGCCCATGCCGATTACCGCCATGAGGATTACTTTTTCGCCCGCACCCAATCGCGCGCCCTGCGCGCGCTGGAATGGGAACGCAGCGATAAGCCTTTGCATTCCTGGTCGGAATTTCTCTATCCCGCTGCCGCTGCCGCAGGCGGCGTCCTGGCGGTGATGGGAATCCTGTATTGATGCCTTCCGTCTCAGGCTCTAGCTTTGGCTGGGGCGAGAGATGGAGCATGCATGCGTCTGGATGATCTTCGCCCCTCCGACAATGTCGAGGACCGCCGCGGCGGTGGCGGTGGCTTTGGTGGGCCGCGCATGGTGTTCGGCGGCGGCGGCCTTGGACTGGTCGCGGTCATCGTCCTGTCGCTGGTCTTCGGTGTCGATCCCTCGCAGTTGCTGAATGGCGGCCCAATGCCGCAGCCGCAAATGCGGCAGGAAAGCGGACCGCGCGGCGACGACGCGGCCTTTGAATTCACCCGCCGCGTTATCGGTTCGGCGGAAGATGTCTGGGCGCCTCTGATGCGCGAGCATGGCAGCCGTTTTTCGCCCGCCACCTTCACGGCCTATGACTATGCCACGCCCACCGGCTGCGGCACCGGCCAGTCTTCCGCCGGGCCTTTCTATTGCCCGGGCGATGCCCATATCTATCTGGATCTGTCCTTTTTCAATGAACTGGATCAGCGCTTCGGCGCGCCGGGCCAGTTCGCCCGCGCCTATGTCATCGCCCATGAATATGGCCATCACATCCAGAATCTGCTGGGCGTGATGGACAGGCGCGGCGGTCCTTCGCGGGGCGCCGATAGCGACGCGGTGAGAACCGAATTGCAGGCCGATTGTTATGCCGGCGTATGGGCCTATCACGCCAACCAGCAATTTTCGATTCTGCAGAATGGCGATGTTGATGGCGCGTTGCGCGCCGCCTCCTCCGTCGGCGACGACACGCTGCAGAAAGAGGGGCAGGGCTATATCGTGCCCGACTCCTTCACCCACGGCTCCAGCGCCCAGCGGGTGCGCTGGTTCCAGCGCGGCCTGGACAGCGGCCAGGTGGATGCCTGCGATACCTTCTCCGCGCGCGCGCTCTAGCGGAGGCGTTGAGTCCTGCGCCGAACCGCCCTAGTGTTACCGATAACAAAAATGATCGGGGCGGGATGCGCAAAATTCTTCTGGCGATGGCGGTCCTGGCGGCAATGACGGGACCGGCGGCGGCCGCCGATGCGGTGGCGCCCGGCGACTTTGTCGTTGAGCGCCCCACGCTTCTGTCCCTGGGGTTTGAATGGAAGATCAGTGGCGACGACAATCGCAACGCCGCCGTGGCCGTGACCTATCGCAAGGCCGGGCAGGGAGCGTGGTTGCGCGCGCTGCCTTTGTTTCGCATGGGCGGGGAATTCATCGCGGGTCCCAAGCCGCAATATGGGCCCAATTACTACAATTACACCGTGCCGCCGGGTTTTGCCGGCAGTGTGCTGAACCTTCAGCCCGATACCGAATACGAAGTTCATTTTGTCATGATCGACCCGGACGGCGGCGCGGCGGAAAAGACCGTCACCGTGCGCACCCGCGCCGTGCCCAAGCCGGCCGGCGGCGGGCAGGTCTATCATGTCTATCCCTACAGCCATAAAGCGCCGCTGGGTCCCAATGAATTCATCGGCCTGCTGGCGGCCTATTATATCGGCGCCGACGAAAGCGATCACAGCAATGTCTTTCCGCCGCGGGTGAAACCCGGAGACGTCATCCTGGTTCATGCCGGGGTCTATAAGGACAACCGTTTTTCCTATGGGGGCTTCGACAAAAGCATCGAAAACTACGGCACGTCTTTCGACGGCACCTATTACCTCACCGCCAGCGGCACACAAGACAGGCCCATTGTGATCAAGGCGGCGGGCGACGGCGAGGTGGTATTCGACGGCGACGGCAACGACACGCTCTTCAATTTGCAAGCCGCCAACTACAATTATTTCGACGGCATCACCATCCGCAACAGCAATGTCGGTTTCCTGCTCGGCATCAAGGATATCATCGGTGCCGACGGATTCACCCTGATCAACAGCCGCGCCATCAATGTCGGGCGGGTGGTGCGCAACGATTGGGCCAAGTCCAAGGATTATTACATCGCCAACAATGTTTTCCTGGGCCGTCACAACCCGGAGCGCATTACCGCCTGGATCGGCGCCAATGTGTGGGGCAAATATCCCGGTTATCCTGCGCCGCTCAAAGACGAGTATGCGGTGAAAGTCTATGGCCAGGGCCATGTGGTGGCGCACAATTATATCGCCAACTTCCATGACGGCATCGACCACGCCACCTTCGGCAATCCCAGTCCGGCAGCGGGCGAATATGGCGCGTCGGTCGATTTTTACGGCAACGACATGTTCAACATCACCGACAATTGCATCGAGTTGGATGGCGGCGTGCACAACATGCGCGCCTTCGACAATCGCTGTGTCAACATGGCCCAGCCCGGCTTCAGTGCCCAGCCGATCTTCGGTGGACCGGCCTATATTTTCCGCAACCTCACTTACAACACCACCACCGCGGGCGGGTTGAAGCTTTTGGACAATCCTTCAGGCGTACTGGTCTACAACAACACCTTCATCGGCGGCGCCGGGGCGCTGGGGCCGGCGTCGAACGTGCAGTTTCGCAACAATCTGATCATCGGCGACGGCTGGAAGAAGCCGAACTTTCTGCTCAAGACCTTCACGCCTTACTCGACCTCCGACTACAACGGCTTCGGTCCCAATCCGGTGCCCGGCAGCTTTGCCTGGGATGGGCCGCCTTTCGACAGCGCCAATGGCGGGCGCACGCGCAAGGCCTATGACAGTTTGGCGGGCTATCAAAAGGGCAGCGGACAGGACAAACACAGCATCACGCTGGGGCTGGATGCTTTCGTGAACGTCAAGCCCACGGATGAAAGCGACCCGCGCATTCTGTATGCCCCCGAAACGCTGGATTTCCGGCTCAGGCCCCGTTCCGCCGCGATCGACAGGGGCATGGAGCTTCCCACCATCACCGACGGCTTCAAGGGCAAGGCGCCGGATCTTGGCGCTTATGAGTTCGGCGCCAGCCCGCCGCATTACGGGCCGCTGGTCTGGCCGGTCGGTGATGCGCCGTCGAAGCTCCGGTCAGAGACCGGACCGCCGCATTAGTTATGCGAGAGTCAGAGCCAGCATGTCCTGAACCGCCTTGGCGTCATTCTGGTCCAGCGGCATGAATTCCAATCCGATCTTGCCGCGATAGCCGGCGGCGCGCACCGCCTTGAACAGGTTTGCGTGGTTGACCTCGCCGGTCCCGGGCTGATGCCGGCCTGGCACATCGCCGATCTGGACATAGGCTACCTGGTCGATGCCCGCGTTGAACTTCTGGATCAGATCGCCGTCTTCCAATTGCATGTGATAGAAGTCCCACAGCAGCTTGACGCGCGGCGAGTTGATGGCGCGCATCATCGGCAGGCCGGGTTGCGAGCCGTTGAGCAGATGGTTGAGGTGATTGACCCGGTTGAAAGGCTCGACCAAGGCGGTCATGCCGGCGGCTTCCAGCATCGGCGCCATGCGTGTCAGTCCGGCTTGATAGCCCGCCAGCTGCGCTTCGCGGCTCATGCCTTCGATCAGGGAATGGCCGGTGACGGTGAATTGGGTACAGCCCAGGATACGGGCATCGGCGATGGCGGCTTCGGTCGTCTTGAGCAGATCGGGAAGCTTGGCGGGATCGGCGAAATTGGGCCAGGCGGGTGCGAATTGCACCACCGTCAGGCCATTGGCATTGCACAAATCGCGGATGGCGGGCGCCTTGGGGCCATTGTTTCGGTCGGCCGGCCAGAATTCGATGAATTTGAAATTGTGCTGCCTGGCCAGGGCAAAACGCTGCTCGAACGGCACCTGCCGGAACCAGGTATCCAGATTCACAGCATAATCTGACAAGCTCTCAGCGACATTGCGGGTCTTACGCGGCTGGGCCTGGGCGGCCGCCGCCAGCCCGGCAAGTCCCGCCACCGCGCCCAGCGCATGCCTTCGATTGGGTCCGCTCATGCCCTCTCCTCTGTCTTAGTTAGTGGTCGCACGGCGGGGCCCTGGCTCCGCTCGGGTCCGCCGCTGCTCCATTCTGGCACTGTTTCGTGCAGCCTAGCGGATTTTGCGATGGAAGCGGAATCCGTAGCGGGATAAGTTCGGTCTTCTTCTTTGTCGGCTATTTGAGGGGAATCATGGAGATTGTCGCGCTTGTTGCGGTCGGCCTGGCGCTGATCATATTGTTTCGGGCCATCAAGATCGTGCCCCAGGGACGGGAATATACCGTCGAACGATTTGGCCGGTTCAGCCGCACGCTCGCTCCAGGCATCGCCTTCCTGACGCCCTTTGTCGAAGGCATCGGCCGGCGCATAAACATGATGGAACAGGTGCTGGAGGTGCCCCAGCAGGACGTCATCACCAAGGACAATGTCTCGGTGCAGGTCGACGCCATCGTCTTCGTCCAGGTGATGGATGCAGGCCAGGCCGCCTATCGCGTGGACAATCTCAACTACGCCATCACCCAATTGTCGCAAACCAATCTGCGCACGGTGGTGGGCTCGATGGACCTGGACGAAGTCCTGTCCCAGCGCGACCAGATCAATACCAGGCTGCTGTCCACCATCGATCATGCCACCAGTCCCTGGGGCGTGAAGGTGACCCGCATCGAGATCAAGGATCTGGTGCCGCCGCCGGACATCACCAATGCCATGGCGCGGCAGATGAAGGCCGAGCGCGAGCGCCGTGCCGTGATCACCGAGGCCGATGGCGAACGGCAGGCCGCGATCACCCGCGCCGAGGGCGCCAAGCAGGCGGCGATCCTGGAAGCCGAAGGCCGGCGCGAAGCCGCCTTCCGCGACGCCGAAGCCCGCGAGCGCGCCGCCGAGGCGGAAGGCAAAGCCACCACTTTGGTATCCGAGGCGATCGCCAAGGGCGACGTCAACGCCATCAATTACTTCATCGCCCAGAAATATGTCGAAGCCTTTGCCGAGCTGGCGCGCAGCCCGCAGCAGAAGACGGTGATTATCCCCGCCGACATGGCCGGCATCACCGGCTCCATCGCCGGCATCGGCGAACTGGTGAAAAGCGTGGTGGGCGACAGGCCTTCCAGCCCGCAACCGCCGCGCCCCTCGGTTCCCAGGGTGGGAGGCTAAAGATGGATTGGCTGTTGCAAAATCCCTTCGCTCTTTGGCTGGTGATCGGCGGTGTCTTGCTGGCGGTGGAAGTTGGCACCGGTTCGGGGTGGTTGCTGTGGCCGGCCGCGTCGGCTGCGATCGTTGCGCTGCTGAGCCTGGGCATTCATTTCGAGTTCAACATGCAGCTGGTGGTCTTCGCCATTCTCACCATCATCACCACGCTGGCGGGGCGCCATTTCTTCCCGCAAGCCGTCCTGACCGGCGGCGACATCAACGACAATAGCGCCCGCATGACGGGATTGGACGGGGTGGCGGCGGGTGATTTCCACGGCAATCAGGGCCGGGTGTTCGTGGACGGCAAGGAATGGGCGGCCGAGCTTGAGGGGGGGGCCTCCCTGGCGTCCGGCCAGCGGGTGGTCGTGACCGGCGTGGACGGATCGCGGCTGACCGTTAAGCCTGGTTAGGGGTAAGCCGGGCTGATCTTCTCCCGGGCGCGGTCGAGCAGGCCGATCTGTTCCTGAACGCGCCCGCCATGCTCGCGATCCAGCGCGGCGAGCAGGAAGCACAGAATCGCGACGGCGACACAGTCCAGAAGACCGGCGATAGGCCGCCCGGCCTCCAGCCCGGCCGTGTCCAGCCGGGCATGCAGCGCCACCAGCACCGGCGTAAACCACAGCCAGCGCAAAAAGCGCCGCAAATGCTGCTGGCGCGCCAATTCCTGCTGATACAAAGCGCGCAAGGAAACAAAGTCCAACTGCGAACCGCGCCGCTGTGCGCAATCCTGCAGCAGATAGAGCGACGCCAGCACGAACAGCCCGATCACCAACCCGTTCCAGCCGAGGAAAAAGCCGCAGAGTGCGGCAAAGGCCAGGGCCACCGCCTGCAACAGGTTGCGGCAGAGATTGTCGCCGAGAAATTTGGCATAGGCCTGCGCCAGCGCATCCCTGGGAAGTTCGCCCGCCGTCAATAATCTTGAGCGGTCGCCTTGCAGGATCAAGCCGGCCCGCAGCAGGCAAAGGAAGGGCGACAGGAACAAGGCGTTCAGGAACAGGCTGAACCAGGTGGCATGGTCGATACCGGCCGAGGCGGGGAAGGGCGATTTGGCCGACATGATGAGCAGCAACAACGCCATCACGGCAGCCGATAAAAGTACGGTCTCGCGAAAAACATGCTGGGGGCGGGGACGGCAGGTCTGTTGATAGGCGTCGCGCAGCAGCAAGACGGGCAGCAGCACCGAAGTGGCCGGGCCGCCGAAAAAAACGAAGATCAGCGCGCCTTGCAACATGACGGCGGGCAGGTTGAGATTGCGCCGCATCTGGCTGGCGACGACAAAGGGTACCGTTCTCAGGGCCTCGGCCGCATACTGGCGGGGAGAGCGGTACGTTTCCCACAAATCGCCCGCCACCGACTCGCGCGCTGCCGGCGGGATCGCCAGCAATACGATCCTTTCCAGCCAATCGGGCGGTGCGGTCAGCCGGGCGGCTTCCACGAAAGCCCTCCGAGATTTTGCGCGATGGTTTCAAACAAACGCTGGGCGGTGCGCGCGGATTCCTTGAGCGCCTTGGCCCCGGTTTTCTCGATGCGATAGTGGCGGCGGGAACGGCCGCCGCGCTCCTTGGTGGGTTCCGACAGCCAGGAGGAGATCAGCCCCTTGTCTTCCATGCGGTCGAGGGTGGCATAGACCGCGCCGCGCGCCGCTTTCTTGGGATGCGACAGTTCCTCGACCTTGGCATGAATGGTGACGCCATAGGCATTGTCGTCCAGCGCCAGAATGGCGGTGAGAACGATTTGCTCGAACTGACCCAGAGAGTCCATAACTCATACAGAGTAGATCAAATAATATGCCTGTCAAGATTGACGCCCTCTCCATATGCATACACCGTATGACATATGGAGAGACCGCCCCACCTTGCCTTTCCAGAGCCGTGCTGGCCATGGCTGCACAGCCTGCTGCGGATCACCTTCACGTTTCTGCTGATCTGGGGATTCTTTTCCGGTTCCCACCCGCTCTCGCTGGGTTTTTTCTCGGTGTTGGCGGTTGTCAACGCGCTGGCGATTTTGCTGGGATACGAATTGTCGATCCGCGATGCGCCGATGGGCTGGATCGCCGGCGGAATATACACCCTGATCGGCACCTCGCTTGTCGGGTATGGCGCCTGGCTGGCGACCAGGCCGCCGGCGCCGGCCGGACCATTGTTGCCGGCAAGCGAGCCGACACCCCAGGCGATCTGCGCCGGAAAAATCGGTCCGAAGGATCTTGTGATGGCCTTCGGCACTCATCGCGTGGTCGGCACGGGTCAGGGGCCCTTCCATCCCATCCGGGTTGATTATTGCAATGTGATGGCATTGCGCCGTGTCGGGCAGGGCCTGATGGTGAAAGCTGTCTTTTATGACTGGAATAACGATGTGGCCTTCGTCGTGAACGACAATGTGTACCAACCCACCATGCCGCTTCAGTTGCGCCCGTTCCGTCCCGACCCCCATACCGTTATCGTCCTGGATCGCTTCGACAAGGAAGTTTTGTACGTCCGCTATCTCAATCCCAATGCGGTGCGTATCCGCGGGCGCTTTCTTTGTGGCGAGCAGCCCCAGGCCATTATCCGCGACGACCGGATATACAAGGGCGGTATCCGGATGGGCGGTGTCTTTTTCGGTCTTCGCGCCACAAGAGGCGGGGCCTGCACTGTCCTGAAGGGCAGCGAGCCGGGAATAACGGTCACCGACCGCTAGACCCGGAGATGTCACTCAGGGCTTGGCGGCGGCCTGCTGCCTGGCCAGTTCCTTGCGGTAGGCCGCTTCGCGATTGGTGATATAGGCCTTGTAACCGGCAGGATCGATGAAGGGGTTGGCGCCGCCGGCTTTCAGCTTTTCATACTTGCCGACCATGCCGTAATAGTCGCCATGCGCGCCCAGGAACACGTCCACCGGCAGCGACTTCAGAACCTGAAAGGTCTTTTCATAATCCTGGACGATGCCCGGATATTTTTTGTTGCCGACCAGCACATAGCCCGGATTGACATTGGGGCTGCCGACAAACACCACGTTCAATGTCTTGCCGCCATCCTGCACCTTCATCGACCAGGTGGTGCAGCCCTTGGTGTGACCGGGGGTCTTGTGCGCCGTCAGCACCGTGCCGCCCAGCGAGACCGTGCCGCCGTCCCGCAGCACGCGGGCCTGCGTCGCGGGATAGAGCATGTCGGGACCTTTGTCGCCGTAAGCGAAGTCGGTCTTGCCGCCGGATTCCACCACCCCCACATCGCTGTCCATCACTTCGTAAGTCGCGCCGGTCTCCTTGACCACCTGGGCGCTGCCCGCGTTATGGTCGAAATGGGCATGGCTGATCAGAAGCACCTTGGTGTCGCTGTATTTGAAGCCCAGCTTCTGGATGCTGTCCTTGATCATCGGCACATTGGCCTGGAGCCCGGAATTGAGCAGGATGTTTCCTTGCGGCGTGGTGATCAGGTAGTTCGCCTGGCCCTTGCTGCCGACATAATAGATGTTGGCGATCACATGATGGGCCGGGAAGGGCACCAGATATTCATTTTGCGCCAAAGCGGGCGCGGCCATCAGGGAAAAAGCGGCGGCAAGGGCGAGTTTGCGCGACATCTTGGGCTTCCTTTTGTAATTTCTTGCCACCAGCCTAGAGGAGCGGGCGGGAACCTTCAATTCACACTGACGGTACGGCTGAAACGGCGGCCGTCTGGCGAGAGCGTGCGAAGCGCGACCGGGCCTGTGACGGCGACGGGACCCTTATAATTTTGCCAGGGCGCCGCACCGGACCGGTACTGGATTTTCAAGCCCGTGATCGGGGCATTGGCCTCCAGCTTTCCGCCGGCGATGCGTCCGCCCGGCACCGGCAGCCGGTAGCTTATGGCCCTGCGGTCCAGCTCCGCGAGGCGCGGGATCAGCCTGGCCTGAAAACTGTTCCAATCGGCCAGCAGCGCCTTCATGTCGACGCTGCCGTCCGCATAGGCGTAGGTTTTGCCCGGGACATAGCCGGGTTCCCAATCCGCTCTGTGCCAGGCGCGTTCCGCCAGCGCCAGGCTGCGGGGGAACAGCATATAATTGGCGATCTGGGGGCTTCTGACGGTCTCGCTCCACAATTGCCCTTGCATGCCGATGATGCGGCGCCCGGCGGCCAGCGGCACGGTATCGGTGATCACCACGCCTCTGGCCTTGATGTCGGTCATGACGGCGGCATTGGCGCCGAGATTTTCCGGCATGAAGCTGAACACCTTGTAGAGATCGGTGACGCGCGACGCCCAGGTGGTGCCGCGTTCCCAGCCGTCGGCGGCATAGGGCATGTCGAAATACAGCGTCTCCGGGGTCGACATCACCACGTCCCAACCCTGATTGGCATGGCGATGGGCTTCGGCGATGCCACCGCCGAACAGATTGCCCCAACTGTTGGATTGCACTTTGGCCGGCATTTGGCCCGCGTCCACGCTGCTCAGCCCGTCGCTCCAGCCCGCGGCCTGGATTCCCTTGTCGCGCAAAAGCGCGGCGACGCGGGCGAGAAACACATGGCCGAGCTGCGGCAGGGTCAATTTCTGATCGGCCATGAATTTCCGGCAGGCGGGCGAATCCTTCCAGGCGCCGGCGGTTTCATCGGCGCCGATATGATATATGCGCAGCGGCAGCCCGGCTTCTTGATGCAGGGCCTTCATGCTGTCGATCACCGTGCCGATGAACGTGTAAGTGGAGGTGAGGCAAACGTTCAGCGTGTTGTCGTTATAATGCTGGATGGAGGAATAGACGGTGGTGTCCTCCGGTTCGTCCAGACGATAGCGCGCCGCTTCTTCCGGTTTGCCTTCGGCGATCAGGCGCAGGGCGCGCGCTTTCATGGATATGATGGCGGCGCGTGAATGGCCCGGCATGTCGAAGGAGGGGATGACCTCGATCTGGCGCGCCTTGGCGGCCTTCAAAATCTCGATGTAATCGGCGCGCGTCAAAAAGCCGGTTCCCGGCGCGGCGGCGTCCGGGCCGGAGCCCAGAAAGGGCATCTGGCAAATGCTCTCGGACGGATCGTGGCAGCGGCTGCCGCCGATCGTGGTCAATTCCGGCAGTCCTTGGATTTCAAGCCGCCAGCCTTCGTCATCGCCCAGATGCAGATGCAGCTTGTTTAGCTTGACCGCCGCCATCTGCTCCATGACCGCGAGAACCTGGGTCTTAGGATGGAAATTCCGTCCCAGGTCAAGCATCAACCCGCGAAAGGCCAGGCGCGGCGCATCTTCGATCTCCAGCGGCCGGAGCCGCAGCTGTTCGTGGGCCGCCTGTTGGGCCAGGGAGCGCAAGGCATAAGAGGCGCCGGCGGCATCGGCGGCGGAAATGGCGATGGCGCCATCTTTCGCGGAGATGCGATAGGCCTCCGGCTTCATCGCCGGGTCGCTGGTAATGCTGAGTTCAGCGCCGGTCTTGCCCAGCGGCACCACACGCGCGAACGCCGCAAGCGCGGGTGCGATCTCGTCCGGCTGAACGCCTTGCAGCACCAGGCGCACACCCGCCTTGAGGTCGATGGTCGGGCCGCCGAGATGGGTGGCTTTGGCCGGCGCCGGCAGAATGATGAATTCAGGCGCCTTGATGTCGATGTGACGCTGGCGGGTTTGTTCGAACAGGCGCTCCGGTGTCAGCCAGACTGTGGCATCGTCTGGGCGCTGGGTGCCAAGCCGGGCTTCGTCGGTGAAAGGCGTGACAAAGGGCAGTTCTTCCAGTTTCGACTCCGGATCGATTTTGGACCGGCTGGATGAAACCACACGCGGCTTCAGCCCTTCCTGGACGACATAGGCATTCGGCATCAGAATGAAGGGCGAGAAAAACTTCATCGCGCCGCTGAGGTTCAGGTGATAGGTGATGCCCGGCTTTGCCATCCCGGCTTTGGCGGTCAGGCGGTAGAGACTGCCGTTGAGATTTGTGAATGTGAATGTGTCGCTGTTCAGCGGCAGCACATCCTCGACGAAGTTCAAATAAAGAGACCACTCGCCCTTGGATATTGTCTGGGGCACGGTCTTGGGCATGGTCAGATCCAGCCTGGCCGAATAGCAATATTGCTGCTCGGGCTTGTCGGGGCAGCCCTCGGTGACCTTGTTGCTGAGAATGGTGAAGCGGTAGCCGAGATTGCCGGCAAAATTGTCGAGCGCGTCTTGACGCGAAGTTGGCGGCGTCTGCGAAAAAGCGGCGGCCCCCGGCAGCAGGATCAACCCCAAAAGGCAAGCCCGCCAGAACCGCGACATCCGTTCCCCCATCTTCTTTCCGGACGGACAAGATGGCGCAAATTCGTTGGCGAAGGTCAACGAAATGATCGGCAGTGGGGAGGGCCTGTGCAGGGTTTCCTGCCGCGCGGGGCCGCTGGCTGCTTCGCTGCCCCTAGGCTGACGCGCGCCGCGCCTTGGCATTCATTTGCGCCCGGAATGGGCGCAGATGAATGGTGCGGTAGGTGAGATCACCGACTTGTCTATAAGACATTGATTATACCGTATATTTCAAGATTATTGTCAGTGTGATGGGGATTGATACCGTTCAAAATACCGACGAACATCAGAGCCGGCCCCAGCGTCTCCGGGCGTTAGTCCTTACGGTCGATAGCAAAAGGGACCCGAAGACCGGCGAACATCGCGGCAATAGAAAACGCAGCAGCGGGGAATGTCAGCCCCCATAGCGCCGCAATCCAGATCAGCTGCGGGAAATACATTTGCAGCGCTATCGCCGGAAGCAGAATACCGGTTGCCAGCATGAAGATTCTCGGCGCGCGGGCCGAAGGAATATCGGGAAGAGCGAGCGCCCCAAATAGCGTGGCCAAACTCATCAAGCTGTAGCCGAGCAAGTCGACTGCGAAAAGAAACGAGCGATAGGGGACGAATCGCAGAAACTCAATTTCGGCCATGTCGCCAGCGGACATTCTCGGCCCGACGAGTGTAAGTTGCACGAAATAGACCAGGGTGACCAAAGTCGCATACATGGTGGCGAAAGCCAGTGCAGCCTGGCTGACGGCTTTTCTGCTTGAAGGCGACGTTTGATGGAGTGCCGCCATCATTGTCACGAATGTGAATCCGAGGAGCAGAGATGGCGTAAGCAGCACCGCGATCCCCAGCGGAGTGCTTGTGCTATTGGGGCCGCCAGCCGAGCCCAGCCGTCCCTGCCACTCCAGGACCTGCCCAAGGACGTATGTGGTGCTTAGCGCGGCGGAAGCAGACGCGGAATACAAGCCGACACGCCGGTTTGAATCCACTTCTGTCACCGCTTCAAAAGCCCTCAATGGGATAAAATTGTGCAATGGCTGCCAGGCAGCAGGAGGTCCATGGTGATTCCGCCAAAGGCCCATTCGTGCAGCCTCGTATGTCCATAGGCTCCCGCCACCAGCAAGTCGCAGCCCTTGTTGCGGAGCCTTGCTCTCAAGCCTTCCAATTCGTTGAATTCGCAGGATTCCGCGATCCCATGGGCCTCGACGCCATGGGACTTCAACCACCGAGCCACGTCCTCCGTACGCTGGTGCGCTTCCTTGATCGTTCCGGGGGAGCAGATCTCGACGACCGATACCGCATGTGCCTTTTGCAGCAGCGGCAGCGCGTCCATAACGGCTCTGCGGGCCTCTCGGGTATCCTTCCAAGCCACCACGACTTTATCGAGGTTCAGGCGGCGATGCTCCCTTGGGATAATCAACACGGGGCGCCCGGCCGTAAGAACAAGAGGACCGAGATGCGTTTCGTCGAGCCGGTCCAAGAAGGTGACGGCCTCGGGCGGTGTCACGATCAAGTCGGCGGCGCGGGCTTCCTGCGCCAGGAATTCGGATACCGGCCAAAAGTCACATGCGGAACGCCAAGACACTTTGCTATTGCTGGACCGGAAGGCGGCGCGAAAATCCAGTTCGACTTGCTCGAGCGCCTTCTCCGCCGCTTCCCGCTCACGCTGCATGATGTCGGCCACCGGCACTTCCGAATAGGGCCGGGTCAACTGCGCGCCTGAAATGCCGATAATCTGGGCGTCGAACATTTCGGCCAATTGGCCGCTCACGGCAAAGACGTTGCTATTGTCATGGCCAATGGGGACGTGGGTGAGGATCGATCTATAGCTCATGGCGGCACCTCCTTATTGAGATTGCCCTTGCCGCAGAGCCAATGCATTGATCAGGCGCAAGCCCTCAAAGGAGGTGCGGATGATGGAAAAGCCGGCCCAGCGCCTGCGAGACGCTATGGCGCCCGACTTTTCCTCCATAGCGAGCTGTACCCCAGCAACACCGCACCCGTGAGCGGGATGGCGCCTGCGAAAATGAAAACCAGGTCGCCCGGCATCCGCATCCATTCCAGCGTGCGCGCCAAAGGAGTGGCCGTGTAGGCCAGACTACGGGCGTGCCAGTATCCATTGTTGATGACGTCATGGAGCTGCATGATCCCGCCGGGAAAGAGACTGAGCGCCACCATCATCGCAAGACCGATATTCAGGCCCCAGAACGATACGCGGACGAATTTCTCCAGCTTGGGCCAGATCGCATCCGCGACGGTTTCACGAAGCACGAACAGCATCAATGCCACCCCCAACATCCCGAACACCCCCATCATGGCCGCGTGGCCGTGATTGGGCGTGAGAATGGTGCCGACCTCGTAGTAGCTGACGATGGGCGTATTGATGAAGAAGCCGAAAACGCCCGCCCCCAGAAAGTTCCAGAAGCCGACGGCCATCAGGAAATAGAAGGTCCAGCGATGGCGTTTGACGATCGATTCGTCGCCATGGGTCACTTTCACGAAATCCCAGGCGTCAAGCGTGATCAAGGTCAAGGGTACGACCTCAAGCGCCGAGAAGACCGCCGAGACGGCGAGGTTGAGTTCGGTCTGTCCGGTCCAGTACCAGTGGTGACCGGTACCGATCAATCCGCCGCCGAAATACAGGATGGCGTCCAGGTAGATCGTGCGCAGCGCCGATATCCGCTTCACCAGTCCCATCTCGTAGAAAATGACGGCGACGATCACGGTTACAAAGAACTCAAAGAACCCTTCCACCCATAGATGGATGATCCAGAACCTCCACGCATCGACAATCGTGTAGTTGGTCCGCGCTCCGAAAAAGAGGGCAGGCAGATAGAACAGAGGAATGGCGAAGGCCGCGATCAGGAAGAAATTGGCAAAGGCTCGTTTCGCGGGATCACGGCGAGCGGGTGCGATAGCCCGCCAGACCAGGAAGAACCAAAACAATAGTCCGGCGGCAAGCAGGATTTGCCAGAAACGGCCGATCTCCAGATATTCCCATCCTTGGTCGCCCACCCAGAACCAGCTTTTGGGCAATAGGCCTCTCAGGCTTGCCCATTCGCCCAGCAGGCTGCCCACCGCCACAACCAGGATTGCCCCGAACAGGACATTGATGCCCAGAACTTGGCGGTGGTGACTGCCGCCACTTAGAAGTTCCGCGACAAAAAGCGCGCCTGCGACATAAGAAGTCGCGATCCAGAATATCGCCGTCTGCAGGTGCCATGCCCGCAACAGGTTGCTGGGAAATATTGCTGTCAGATCGAGGCCGTAGAATGAGCCTGGTTCGGCCCGATAATGCGCGACGGCGCCCCCAATCAGGGTCTGGGTCAAAAACAGCAGCGCGGCCACCGCCATGAATTTGAGTGTCGAGGACTGTGCCGCGCTCACGGCCCAGCTCTGGCGTGAGGAAGGTTTGCCATGCCAGCCGAGATAGTCGAATTTTCCGAAAGCCAGCAATACGATGGCGGTACCGCCAAGAAGCGCGATGATGCTGATCGCACTCCACACCAAAGCGGCAACGCTGGGATGGTTTCCAGCCAGCGGGTCATAAGGGAAGTTGTTGGTATAGGAATTGGCGGTGCCGGGGCGCCGCGCCACGGAACTCCAGGCTGCCCAGGAAAAAAAGGCCGTCAGATCGTGCAGCTCTTGCGGGTCATTGACGGCGCGTACAGGCAGGCCGCCATTGTTGACCGGATGCTCAAAATATTTCCTCCAGACTTCTATTTCCTTGTTAAAGGTGTCAACGGCAGCGGGAAGCAAGGTCAGTGTATCCGTCCCGGGATCGTAGCGGTTGGTTTTGAGCAGCGCGCCCACCTCGCCATCCACGCCAGCGCGTTCGCCAGCACTCAAATCCGCATAGGCTCTGGAGAATCGGCTTTGCGCCGTCCGCCCGGCAAGGTCGATGGCCCAGTCATGCAGCACCGCAGCCCCGAAGTCGGGACCAAGATAGGCGCCATGGCCCCAAATGGTGCCGTTGTCCATTAGTCCATGCTTCAGGAACACCTCTTGCCCGCGCCGGACATCTTCCGCGGTGTAAACAAGAGCACCCGAGGGATCGACAACGCGGGCCGCGATAGGCGGCGCGTTCTGATACGCCTTGAAAGTCAGCAGAATCAGGACTGCGAAGCCCATGACGAAGGTGAAGGCGACCGCACGGCCCCACCAAGGCGACAACGTCTCCGTATCGGCGTGTGCTGTGTCAAACATGCTGTCCCCCGGCTCAGTTGCAGTTGAGAGGTCGCTCACCTCAAACGGCCTTGCGCCCCATGTCGCGTACCTGCTCAATGATCCGTCCGGTGTTTGGCGATACGATATCGGACCCGCCGAAATAGCTCGTGCGAACAGGCGAGAAGCCAGCCAGCCGCAATATGCCGCTGTTAAAGGATTTCACGCCGTGGGCACCGAAGATCGTGCGATAGATAAGCGGCGGCATGCCCATCGTGACAAGGATCCGGGCCGAGCGCCATTTCATCTTTTTCAGCGGAAAGCCGCGCTTGTTTTCGCCCAGGAGGAATTGATTCCGGGCAACTTGCTCCATGAACGCTTTTAGCAGGGCGGGCGGGCCGCCGAGCCAAAGTGGATAGATAAAAACAATGTGCTCGGCCAGCATGAAAGCCGCGCGGGCCTCTACAATCGCTGTGTCCTGGGGATTGACGGCAAATCCGGCGGCACTTCGCAGAATTGGGAAATCAATTTCTCCAACATTGATGCGCCGAACCGTGCAATCCGGTCCTTCAGCCCCCTCTTGGTAGGCGCGCGCGAGTGCGCTGCTGAGCCTGTCGGGCGAAGGATCCGGATTCCCATCTATGATCAGAATGTGTTTCATGCGCGCTTCACGGCTAGGGTGGATTCATCCGATCGGCTTGCCGGAAAAACGGAGTGGCAAACTCCAGCATTTCCTGCGTACCGCAACGATCCATTGGCTCCACGGCGATGACGCGTTTGGCCAGGTTGGGCGCGTTTCGTGCGATGTAGTCATACAGCGCATGCCTGGTACTAGAGGGGCCTACAATAAGAACTTGATGCGAGGTCCCAAGGGCCAGGGTTACTTGTTCAAGAAATTCGGCCGGCACGGGTGCATGGCCTGCGCCCGGAGTGCCCGCTCTGTGATCAACATGGCCCAAGCCGCGGTCAGGAGCGTCTATGACCTTAATCGGCACAACCGAATCTCGCGTGACGTGGAAAAGATTTGCCACTTGATGATCAATCCAGATCAATAGGTGGAAAGGGACAGCTGCTTGCAACATCGGCACCTCCATTGTGCATCATGAAAGTTCCCCGCGACGTTGCCTTGCGCGCGATCAAATTGTTCTTGCCGCGGGCATGGCAGATAACAGCATGGTGTGTTGCATGCTCCTGGCGATGGTGCTGGGCCCGCTTGGGCTATCGGTCATGCCAAATTCGCCGGCCGATGGCGGCTCCGTCTGCTGCGTGAACAGCTGGCGCGCAAGCATTGCGTGGATGCTGATTCTTTCGGCCGGACTATGCTTGGCGGCCGGGCTGTTCATTTGGTCGCAGCCCTCGGTATTTCAGCATATTTGCAGAGTTTTTCGGCCTCTCTGACCCGTGCGTTTGATCGGCCTCAAGGCGCATAGCCACGCCACGGGCGACAAATGGCCGATCAAAGAGGGGCGCCATGCCGACAAGCGAAAAGTCAATCACACCCGCCACCGGCTGGACGGCTTGGTGCCAGAGCGCGCGCGATATCGCGCGCGAGTCCTGCAACCAGAATCATTCCACACCGCCCTCAAACGAAAATCTCGTTCAGGAAAAGCAGCATGCAAACCGCTGAGGTGAAGCAGACCCCCTGGCGGTTCGATCACTATTTCATGCCCTTGGTGATTTTTCTCGGCCTGGTCGCGTCCGTGATCGAAGCCGCCCATTCGCCCGACCCGCGCATGGTGGCGCAGGGTTGGATTTTCGGCACCTGCATGGCCATCATCGGCGTCTGGTACATGTGGATGTATGTCGGGCAAGATCCGATAGACGAGAAGCGCCCATACGCCGAAGCTGTGGTCAAGGCGGGCGTCGGCGCCTCGATGTTCTGGGGCATCGCCGGCATGCTGGTCGGCGTCATCATCGCCTTGCAGCTCTCCTTTCCCAGTCTCTTTTACTTTGCGGATGAGCCCTGGACCAATTTCGGCCGGCTGCGTCCCCTGCATACCTCGGCGGTGATCTTCGCCTTTGGTGGCAATGTGCTGATCGCCACAAGCTTTTACGTCGTTCAGCGCACGTGCCGCGCGCGCCTGTTCGGCGGGTCACTCTCCTGGCTGGTATTCTGGGGCTACAACACGTTCATCGTCCTGGCGGGAACCGGCTATCTCCTTGGGATAACGGAAAGCCGCGAATATGCCGAGCCGGAATGGTACGCCGACATTTGGCTGACGATTGTCTGGGT
>CADECX010000018.1:9834-53914 GCA_902825865.1 uncultured Alphaproteobacteria bacterium | reverse complement strand
TCCAAGCCAATTTCTATCAATTCGCTTGGTACAAAAAGAGCCGGGCAGGTCAACACCTAGGTAAAACACGCCAAAGGCAGGGGGGCACCGCCATGTTATTTCGGTTGAAAAGTCGCTGGGCCAAAGAGCGATTTTACAGGTTGACGGCCGGCATCTTAGATACACCCCCCATGCCAGTGGTTGATGCACCCTGGACGATGATCAGCATGGTCTCAAATTCCGACGCCCAAATGTACATCTTGGCGATGAAATCGTTCTATTTGCGTATCAAGCGCGGCAAGATAATCGCGATTGTGGACCGCGATATGCCAGTTTCCGTTCGTCAGACATTGGAGCGGCACCTTCCGGGAATTCGTTTCGCCATCCTAGAGGACATTAAAACAGGCCCTTGCCAGCGCGGAGGAACCTGGGAACGAGTTCTTTATGTGCTTGATCATTCTCGCGAAGAGTATGCAATCCAGATTGACGCCGACACCCTCACTTTCGGTCACGATATCGACGAGGTAATTCGCTGCGTTGAGAATAACATTTCGTTCACGCTGGGCAACAAAGGCAGACCTATCGAACCGATGCTTTCCATTGTTCCCGTCTCACGCGCCGACAAAAGTAATTATGTGGGCGTCGTCGCCGAACGAAGGTTTGATGAATACCCCGGGGCCGTAAATCTCAAATATGTCCAAGCTTCGTCCGGTTTCTGCGGGTTCGCGCGTGGTGGCATTTCCAGAAAGGAAATTGAGACATTTCATATTGAGGGAGAGAAATTGCTGGGGGAACGGTGGAAAGAGTGGGGTACAGAACAATCCGCTTCGAATTTTGCGATTGCCAATTCGGCGAACGCCATCGTGCTCCCGTACCCAAAGTATGCCAATTTTGGCCCTGAAACCCGGTCGGGCAGTTCCTTTCTACATTTCATCGGCTCATTCCGATACAACAACGATTATTTTGCGAATCGCGCCAAGGGTGTTATCGCTGAATTGAATGCCTAGAGCGAAAGTTGGCCGGAGCTTGAAGTACATAGCGCGCATCCGGAGTCGAAATTACGCGGCGAAATGAATAATATACCACGTCGCTCAGACGACCACACCAATTTCCCAGCCCGCACAAATTTAATCGATAAACTTTTCCGCAAATGCGATTTTGACCTTTCAAAACCGCAGGCATTTCTTCACGGATTGGAAGGGGGAAGATCCTTTATACTGGCTTTGCACTGGCAATGTTTTGAGGACGTCATGCATCGAATGAATTTCTCCCAGCCTGCGCCGCAGAAGGAGGAGCATTCCTCGAACCCGCTCCTGTTGTATCTGGCGTCGGGTATCTGCGCCGCCTGGTTGATCGAGTCGTTGCTCGCGCAGCTCGGCATGTAACGCCTAAGGCGCGCCTGCATCCCCCGCGGCGTCGCGCGTCGCGGCGCGGATCTGTTCTATGTACCGCTTTGCCTTGTCCTGATAGGCCTTCAGACAATCGGTGAAATTCTTCGCCTGATCGTTAAAGGACTTTACCCGCAGATTGTAAGTCGCCATGGCCTTGATGTCTTGCGCCGGCGGCTCAGCGCCCAAAGCGTCCCGATTGGGCTTCACGCAAGGGCTGGCGGGATAGAAATCGGCCGGCATGTTGCCGGCCGCCATGGGCGCCGGCGGCGGGGCATTGCCCTGAACCTCGGCCACCGCCCCATTCACCACGCTTAGAATTCGCTCGACGTCGAGATCGGACTTTTCCGCATATGCCTTGATGCAGTCATTGAAGGCCGCGCTCTCCTTGTTGAAGCGCCTGATCCGGGAATTATAGGCCAAGACCTCTTCCCGGTCGGTGGAGACCGGCTGCTTGCCGATCACCGACTTATCCGGCTTGACGCAGGACGGACGAACATAAAAGCCGCCCGGCAAATTTCCCGCCTCCATGCTCCCGGACGAAGAACTTTGCGCCCAGCACAGGCCTGTCATGCCCAAGGCCAGAAAGCCGCACATCGCGACTATTTTCATGCTGCCCTCCCATGGGGTCCGCCAGCCAAGCGAACACCGCCATGCTAACCTGGCGGGGGCCGCTTGTATCGCGGGCCCCGGGAGGCCATTTTGGGGGCATGGCAAATCCCAAACTCACACCGCGTCAATTTGAACTTGTCGCCAAGGCCCTCGCCGAACCGCGCCGGGTGGAAATTCTCAAACAGGTCGGTTCCTGTGACGGCACCACCGGCTGCAGCGATTTGCAGGAACACCAAAAGGTGACGCCGGCCACCCTCTCCCATCACATCAAGGAATTGGAGAATGCCGGACTGGTGACCATCGCGCGCCAGGGCAAATTCATGAAACTCAGCCTGAATCGCCCGGTGCTGGACGCCTATCTGGCGCAACTCGCAAAAATATAGCGACCTCCCCTTAGCGCGCGACAGCGCGCAGGAAGGGGGCGAAGCGGCGCGGCGCCTTAGCGACAGCGTAGTGGGCGCGCGCAGTGAGCCGCGCGAGCCGGGGTGGCCGTAGCAACGCCGTGGCGCGCAGGGTCCATAGCGACAGCGTATGGACGCCGAGCACCACGGCAAAGTTGCGAAGAGTGAGGTTGGTGGCCAAGCCAATCGAACGCCAAGCGCCGTCAGGCGCGCAGGCCGGATCGGAGGGGTTACGGAGACGTCGTTGCCGGCGCGAAATTCATATTGCTCTGGGCGCTGGGACCACCGCCGCCGCCACTACTGCCGGCGGCCACCACAACCACCGCGATGATGGCGCCAGCCCCAATGAGGGCCAAACCGGTGCGCGCTTGTTGCGCCCCTTTGACTCCCGCCGTGCGGCCGGGCTTGAGCGGACCCGCCTCCCGTGGCTTGGTAGCCGCCGCGGCGCGGGTCGAAGCGATGGCCTCCGCTGCCTGGGCACAGGACCCGGCGGAAAACGCCGCCAAAAAAGCCATGTAGGCGAAAAGTCTGAAAAATCGCATCGCTTGCCTGTAATCCCCTAAGCACCTCTTTTACCTGTTATTTTGACGGAATTGCGACAAACTTACCGGGTGCGGGCACAATCGGCGTCTCCCCCTTGAAAGCCCCGCCCATCATTACGATGTTCATCGAACTATCGAATTGAACAGGAGACGGATATGAGCAATCTTCAAGGCAAAGTGGCAGTGGTGACCGGGGCTTCCAAGGGTATCGGCGCGGGCATCGCCCGCGCTTTGGGCGCCGCCGGCGCCGCGGTGGTGGTGAATTACGCCTCCGACAAGGCCGGCGCGGAAAAAGCGGTGGCCGACATCAAGGCCAAGGGCGGCAAGGCGGTGGCCGTCAAGGGTGATGTTTCGAAATCGGCGGATGTGAAGCATCTGTTCGAGGAAACCCGCAAGGCTTTCGGCAAGCTGGACGTGCTGGTCAACAATGCCGGCGTCTACAAATTCGCAACCCTGGAAGAAACCACCGAGGCGGATTATCAGCGCCAGTTCGGCATCAATGTGCTGGGGCCGTTGCAGACCACGCGCGAGGCGCTTGCTTTGTTCGGGCCGGACGGCGGCAGCGTGATCAACATTTCTTCCATTGTCAGCCGCATGGGCATTCCCGGCTCCGCGATCTATGCCGGCACCAAGGGCGCGCTGGACACCATCACCCAGGTGCTGGCGACGGAACTGGGGCCGCGCAAGATCCGGGTCAATGCGATCAATCCCGGCATGGTGGAAAGCGAAGGCACCCACACGGCCGGTTTCATCGGCAGCGACTTTCAGAAGAATGTCGAAGCCAGCGCGCCGCTGGGCCGCATCGGCCAGCCCGAGGATGTCGCCAAGGTGGCGGTGTTCCTGGCCAGCAATGACTCCGCCTGGCTGACGGGGGAAAGAATCTCCGCCTCCGGCGGACATCGCTAAACGCCGGCACGTTGAATAATCGGCATGCCCCGTCTATGACGGGGCATGCGATTTTCCGGAAAACACGTGCTGGTGACGGGTGCCGCCTCGGGCCTGGGGCTGGCCATCGCCCAGGCCGCTCAGGCGGAAGGCGCCGCCATCACCGCCATCGACCGGGTCACGGCGCCCTTTGAGATCAGCCGCATCTGCGACATTACCGACGAAGACCAGGTCAAGCGCGCTTTGTCCGGCCTGCCGCGCCTGCATGCGGTGGTCAACAGCGCCGGCATCGCGCGCCGCGCCACGGTCGAAGATACCGACATGGCCGATTTCGACGCGGTGATGGCGGTCAATGTCCGCGGCGCTTTTCTGGTTTCGAAATATGCCCTGCCCCATCTGCGCGCCTATGGCGGATCGATCCTGCATCTGTCCTCGGGTGTGGCGACCACCGGCCTGCGCAACCGCGCCGCCTACACCGCCAGCAAGGGCGCGATCCTGTCGCTGACCCGCAACATGGCGCTGGACTATGCTGCCGACAAAGTGCGGGTGAATTGCCTCTGTCCCGGTTTCGTCGACACCCCGCTTTTGGCCACCATCACACCGGAGCGCCGCGCCAAGCTGACGGGGCTGCACCCGCTGGGCCGGATGGGAACCCCGGAGGATATCGCCCATATGGCGCTGTTCCTGATGTCCGACCAGGCCTCCTGGATCACCGGTCAGGCGATCGCGGTCGATGGCGGTTTTAGTATTGGCCATAGCGAGGACGTTTAGCTGCTGGTCCCTGGTTTTCGAACACAATTGGGACAAGACAGGCTTTGATACCGCAGGCTAAATTGAGCCGCCGCCACGGATAACGCTTTTGACCGGTTTTAGAGACGCCCGCACGCTCGACACGGCCACGGTGCTGGAGCCCGATCTCGCCATTATCGGCGGCGGTCCGGCGGGCATCAGCCTGGCGCTGTCGCTGGCCGGCACCAAGCTGAACATCCTGTTGCTGGAATCCGGCGGCGAGAATTTCGAGTCCCAGAACCAGAAAATGTATGCCGGATCCATCGGCGAACAGAGCTACATCGCGCTGGATGCGGGGCGGCTGCGGTTTCTCGGCGGCGGCACCAATCATTGGGGCGGCTGGTGCCGGCCGATGGACGAGATCGATTTTGAAGCGCGCAGCTGGATGCCGCATTCCGGATGGCCCTTCCCGCGCAAGGCGCTGGAGCCCTATTTTCCGCGCGCGCAGGCGCTGGTGGAAGCCGGTCCCTGGATCTACGACCAGAAGGGCGACGCGGAAACCGCCTCCAGGGGCTCGGTGCTGCCGCTGGGCAAGGGCGGGCTCTACACCAGCTGGTTCCAGTTTTCCAAGATGCGCGGCGACGTGCTGCCGACCCAGTTCGGCAAGCGCTACAAGGACGAGCTCACGCGTGCCGCCAACATCACGCCGCTGCTGCAGGCCAACATCACCGCCATCCGCCTGTCGCCGGACGCCAGGAGGGTGGAAAGGCTGGATGTGGCGACTTTCGAATCCAATGGCGGGGCGGGCAAGCGCTTCACCGTGAGGCCGCGCTTCGTGGTTCTGGCGGCCGGCGGCATGGAGAATGCGCGGCTGCTGCTGGCCTCCAATGATGTGATGAAGGCCGGGGTGGGCAACCAGAACGATCTGGTCGGCCGCTTCTTCGCCGACAATCCCATTCCGCGCGACGTCGCCACGTTGGTGTCTTTCGCCGGCCCCCTTGCTCCCTTCTACGGCAGCAACCAGAAACTGGACGACGGCGCCATCATGCGCGCCACTTTTGCGCCCACCGCCGCCTTCTGCCGCAGCGCCCAGGTCGCGGGCTCGCTCAGCACCATCGAGCAGCCGATCGAGTTGGATGACTTGGGCAAGGCCGCCGTGGTCACCACGGCGATCGCATTGGGCGTCGATGCTTCGAACGCCAAGGCCTATTCGCTGGGCTGCGGCATGGAGCTGACACCAGATCCTGATCGCCGCCTGACGCTCACAGGCGAAAAAGACTCGCTGGGCCTGCCGCGCCTTAAGCTTGAAATGCGCATCGCCGACGAGGAATTCGCCCGCTATCGCCGCACGCTTGGGGAAATGGGACGGCAGTTGCTGGCCAGCGGCACCGGCATGCTGCGGATCGACAAGCATAGCCGCGACGATTGGATGAAGACCATGGACTGGGGCCATCACCATGTCGGCACCACCCGCATGCATGCCGATCCCAAACAGGGCGTCGTCAATGCCGACAGCCGGGTGCATGGGTTGAGCAATCTCTATATCGCGGGCAGTTCGGTATTTCCCACCTACGGCGCTTCCAATCCCACCATGAATCTGATCGCCCTCACCTTGCGGCTGGCGGATCATCTGAAAAAGGTGACGGCATGAGGCGACGGGCACTAATCGTTGGTTTAGCGGCGGCTGGCGCGGCGGTGGCTGCCGGGCTCTACCGTTTCACCGACCTGTTCGTGAAACATTACCCGCCGACGCCTTATGATGACGTCCTGGCGGCCTTGACCGACCGCGAACAGGCGGCGCGCTTCGGCGCTGCTGTTGCAGGGATGGCGGATGCAAACGACCTGGCGGAAAAATTGCGGCCGGTGCTCAAATCCGGCGGGCTGGACACGGCCGTCAAAGCTGACATCGCGGCGGACCGCTTGACCGAGGTAGGCGGCTGGGTGGTTCCCCAAAGCGTCGCGCAGATTTCGGCCCTTGCGGCAAAAAACTAGACGCGCTTGGCCGGTATCAACCCGCGCAGTGAATTGCCAAAATAAACTTCGCCCTTGAGATCGTCCGGCGTCAGCCCGGCTTCGTGTGCCTTGCCTTGCGCGATCAGTTCCGCGCGCAAACGGCCATCCAGAACCCCGGCCTCCAGCGGAGGGGTCAGCAGCTTACCGTCGCGCACGACAAAGATATTGCTCCGTGCGCCTTCGGTGAGTTCGCCGCGTTCATTGACGAAAACAACCTCGTCAGTGCCCAGCCGTTTCACTTCGCTCTCGTAAAGATCGCGCCAGTTGGTCTTGTGACGCAGGAACATGTCGCGGCTATCGCTCCTTTGCGGCGAGATCGCATAGGTCCAACGGGGTGGATTGAAGGGCAGATCATGCGCCGTGGCGTCATGCAGACCTGCTTCATTCAGGGTCAGCCGCACTCGCAAAGCGCCTTGCTTTCCCGCGACCGCTTTTTCCAGGGCGCTGGTCACTGCATCGCGGTCAAACGCCAGGCCAAAAACACGCGCCGAACTTTCCATGCGCGCAAGATGCGCGGCCAGTCGTGAGAATCCACTTTCCCATCTTAGGGTTTCGATTAGCTCGAGCGGGCGGCGAGCGGTTTCGAAGAAACGCGCCTTGAGCAGGCATTCGGCATATTCGCCGGCCGCCTCGGAATCCTGCACCACCCCGCCGCCGATCCCCAGCTCACCCTCATCCCCCCACACGGTCAGGGTGCGAATGGCGACATTGAACCGCGCCGAACCGTCCGGGGCAAAATGGCCAATCGCGCCGCAATAGGCGCCGCGCGGGCTGGATTCCAATTGGCGCAGAATTTCCATGGCGCGGATCTTGGGCGCACCCGTCACCGAGCCGCAGGGAAACAGCGCCCGCAGAATATCGGCCACACCGGCCCCGGCGCGTTTCTGCGCGGTGACGGTGGAAACCATGGTGTGCAGGGTGGGATAGGTCTCGACCTTGAACAGATCACGGACCTCGACGCTCCCCGGCTCGGCAATGCGGCTAAGATCATTGCGGATCAGATCCACGATCATCAGATTTTCGGCGCGGTCTTTTTCGCTGGCCGCCAAGGCTGCCCGCGCGGCAACGTCCTCGACGGCGCCTGCCTTTCTTGGATAAGTCCCTTTCATCGGACGCACGGTGATCGCGCCGCCGGCGGACAGATCGAAGAACAGTTCCGGCGACAGGCTGAGGATATGCGGGCCGCAGTCGATATAGCCGCAATGCGCCGCGCCGCTTTGCGGCAGAAGCTGTTCGTACAAGCCGCGCGGGTCGCCCGCGAACGCGAAGCGGGCGCGAAAACTCAGATTGGCCTGATAGATGTCGCCTGCGGCGATATAGTCCTTCACCCGCGAAAAACGGCTTTCATAGTCGCCCGCTTTCCATTCGGGACGCAGCGGCCCGGCATAGGCGCGGCCAAAGACGGGTGGGGCCTTCTCGCCGGGCGGGCCGAACACGCCCAGCCGCAGCAATGGTCCCGGCACTTGCTGTGGCGCCAGCCGAGGCTCCAGGGCATAGCCCAGCTCGTAGCCCAGCCAGCCCGCAACATGGCGCCCTTGGTCCAGGGCGCTCTGGACCGCCGCCAGGGCGGCGGGCACCTGGTCGATTGTATCGGCCGTGATGACCGCCAGGGGTTCGGAAAAGACCCGGCGGGGGCCGTCGTCCAGGATGACCAGCATGGGAGGGTTTTGCCCCTCCACCAGCTCCGGTGCAATCTTACCCAAACTACAACTTGCGATTGTATAAAGCGGCTCTCACACCTTGAATGGGTGCAACTGCAGCTTATTTCTGTTCTACCGGCGGCCCATGACGGGAGCCGGACAGCCGCTCAAAGGAGGGCTGGACATGAACAGGCAGCATCTGGAGAGGCTGCTCGAACGCACCGCCCGCACCGCAGGCGACGCCTATCCGCCCTACAATAAGGCCTGGAGGACGGTGGAATCCGCATCACCCTGGCCGTGGCGGGCTTCTCCAAGGACGAGCTCAGCGTCACCGAAGAAGACTGCCAGTTGGTGGTCCGTGGACGCCAGGCTGAGGTTAACGGCAAAACGTTCCTTCATCGCGGCATCGCAGCGCGACAATTTTTGCGCAGCTTTGTGCTCGCCGATGGCATCGAAGTGGCTGCTGCCGCGTTGCAAAATGGACTGCTGAGCATCGATTTGGCCCGCAAGCATGTCCAGCCGAGTGTGAGGGTGGTGAGTATCAAGACTGGAGACATACCATGACGGACAGATTTGAAATGGAAGACAATGAGGAGCGGCAGTTTGCGGCGGGACGTATCGCTTACATCAAGCCCACGGGCAGCGATGAGGCGCACCGGCTTGGCCTGCTCCCGGCCAATATCGATCTGCCCGACGGCATGAAGCTTTATGTTCTGCATGCCGAGGATGGCAGCGTGCTGGGCTTCACCGATGGTTATGCCAGCGCCTATGGCGCGGCGGTCCAGAACGAACTGACACCCGTCAGCCTGCATTAAGCCGATCAGGCGAAAAACAGGAAGCCGCGGGATTAACCTCCCGCGGCTTTTTTGTTTAGAGTATGGGCCATGCGCAAAACCTTGCTCGCCTTCGCCCTACTCTTCGCCGCCCCTGCCCTGGCTCAAGAGCAGCAACAGCCGCCACCGGCTGAGCCGGCGGCACCGGTGCCGGAGGCGATAACCCCTGCCCCCGCCAACCCGCCCATGACCGGGCCACGCCTCCTGATTTCCACTTCCATGGGCGACATCACCCTGCAACTGGATTCGGTGCGCGCGCCCAAGAGCGTCGCCAACATCATGCGCTATGTCAGAAAAAAGCAGTATGACGGCACCGCCTTCTACCGGGTCGCCAAGGGTTTCGTGATCCAGATGGGAAGCTGGGACGCCAATGGAAAAGGCCGCGGCATCATCCCCGGTCCGGTGCCGTTGGAGGCCAATAATGGCCTCCGAAATTTGCGCGGCGCGGTCGCCCTTGGCCGCATGGAAGCCCCTGACAGCGCCTCGGCCGACTTCTTCATCAACCTAGCCGACAACACGCCGCTGGATCACAAGGCCGACGATCCCGGCAACACCACCGGCTATGCCGTGTTCGGCCAGGTCGAGTCGGGCATGGAAGTGGTGGATGCGATCAGCATTGTGCCCACCGGCGGCACCAAAGGTCCCATGCCTTCCGAGCAGGAGCCGGTGACGCCGATTATCGTGAAGAAGGTCACGCTGCTGAAGTAAGCGCGTTACGCAGCAGTGGCTGCGCCGTTTTTGTCGCCGGTGAGGATCGCGTAGAGCGCTTCCGGGGTTTTGGCGGCGCGCAGTTTTTCGCAGGTCGCCTTGTCGCGCAAAAGACGCGAGACGCGCGCCAGAGCCTTGAGATGATCGGCGCCGGCATTTTCCGGGGCCAGCAGCATGAACACCAGATCGACCGGCTGGCTGTCCACCGCTTCATAGTCGATGCTGTTTTCCAGGCGCGCGAAGATGCCGGTGATGGTCTTGGCTTCCGTCATGCGGCCGTGCGGAATGGCGATACCGGCGCCGACGCCGGTGGTCCCCAGCCTTTCGCGCTCCACCAGGGTTTCCAGAATGCGGCGCTCCGACAGCCGCGTCAGGCCATGGGCGCGGGCCGCGAGTTCCTGCAACAACTGCTTCTTGGACTGCGCCTTCAAGCCTGGCAGAACGGCATCGGGCGCGAGCAGATCGGCGATGTTCATCAAGAATCCCGGTGACGGTCGCGAAAAGATCGGGCCCCGTCCAAAAGGGGCCTTGCCCGAAAGCGGCGGGTTCATAGGCTGGGGCCCCGGCAATGTCAATCTTGACGGGAATAGGGAAACCACCGTGGAAAGAGGCCGGGAAAACCGCCCGTATCAGCGGCTGGCGACGGCCGCGGATTCCCCGGCCTTGAGGCGCCTGCGCTCCACGGATGAGGGGATTCGCAGGGCTTCGCGGTACTTGGCCACCGTGCGCCGGGCGATGTTCACACCATCGGCGGTGAGCAGCGCGACGATGCGATCGTCGGACAGAATCTCGCGCGGCTGTTCGTTTTCGATCATTTCGCGGATGCGGTCGCGCACCGCTTCGGCGCTGTGCGATTCGGCGCCGTCGATCGATTGAATCGACGCGGTGAAGAAATACTTCAGCTCGAACAGACCGCGCGGCGTCGAGATATATTTGTTGGAGGTGACGCGGCTGACCGTGGATTCGTGCATCGAAATCGCGTCGGCGATGATGCGCAGATTGAGCGGGCGCAAATGGCGCACGCCATGGGCAAGGAACGAATCCTGGTGGCGCACGATCTCGCTGGCGACCTTCAGGATGGTGCGGGCGCGCTGATCCAGGCTCTTGACCAGCCAGTTGGCGTTGTTGAGGCAATCGGCCAGGTAATTCTTGCTGTCCTTGTCGCGCGCATTCTTGGACACGGTGCCGAAATACTGGTTGTTGACCAGAAGGCGCGGCAAGGTATCGCTGTTGAGTTCGACCAGCCAGGCGCCATCCGGGCCGACGCGGACAAATACGTCGGGCACCACCGGCGTCACCGGTTCCGAACCGAATGCCAGGCCCGGCTTGGGATTGAGCTGGCGGATTTCCGAAATCATGTCGGAAATATCGTCGGCATCCACGCCGCACAGCGCTGTAAGCTGGCTCATATCGCGCCGCGCCACCAGATCCAGGCGGGTCAACAGTGCCTGCATGGCGGGATCGAGCCGGTCCCTGGCCTTGAGCTGCAAGCCCAGGCATTCCGCCAGATCGCGGGCGCCCACGCCCACCGGATCGAAACCCTGGAGCACGCCCAGCACGGCCTCGACATCTTCGATCTCGCAGCCCAGACGGTCGGCGACATCCGCCAATTCGACGCGCAAGTAACCGGTCTCGTCCACCGCATCGATCAGGGCCAGCAGGATCATGCGATCCTCGGGCAAAAGGGCGGCGATGGAGAGCTGGCCCTCCAGATGATCCTTGAGCGAGGCATCGGCGGCAACCGAGGACTCCAGACTGTCCTCGCCGTCATAGGCATTGCCGGACTTCACCGTGGTCCAGTCCGTCAGGGAGCCCGATTGCGGACCCTCCGCCGACTTGCGCGGCTCGCCGTCATACATATTGTCGTGGGCGGCCTCGTCCATGTCCGAGGTCTTGGAAAAGTCGTCGCGGCTCAACGCCACGTCGGCGCGCTCGGCACCGGCGCCTTCCGCGGCGCCTTCCGGCGCTTCGCTGACCGGCGCGGCCTCGCGATCGTCGCGTTCTAGCAGCGGGTTCTTTTCCAGCTCGGATTCGCAATATTCGGCCAGTTCGACATTGGACAATTGCAGCAGCTTGATCGCCTGCTGCAATTGCGGCGTCATGACCAGCGATTGGCCCTGCCGCAGCTCCAGTCTTGGACCAACCCCCGCCATGGCGCCCTACAGCGAGAATTTTTCTCCGAGATAGACACGCCGCACATCGCGGTCGCTGACGATCTCGGTCGGGGTGCCTTCTTTCAGCACCCGGCCATCGTGAAGAATATAAGCGCGGTCGATCACATCCAGCGCGTCGCGGACATTGTGATCGGTGATCAACACGCCGATGCCGCGGTCCTTGAGATGCTTGACCAGGTCGCGGATTTCGCCCACCGCGATGGGATCGATGCCGGCGAAAGGTTCGTCCAGCAGGATATAGGAAGGATGCGTCGCCAGGCAGCGCGCGATCTCGACACGGCGGCGTTCGCCGCCCGACAGCGCCACCGCGGGCGTGTTGCGGATATGGGTGATGCCGAATTCCGCCAGCAAGGCTTCGACCATGGCTTCCAGCCGCGCGCCATCGGGCTCCAGCAATTCGGCGGTGGCGCGGATATTCTGTTCGGCGGTGAGGCCGCGGAAGATCGAGGCCTCCTGCGGCAAGTATCCGATACCCAGCCGCGCGCGGCGGTACATGGGCAGCTTGGTCACGTCATGGCCGTCGACTTCGATCGAGCCGGTGTCGGCCGGGATCAGTCCCGTGATCATGTAAAAGCAAGTGGTCTTGCCGGCGCCGTTGGGGCCGAGCAGGCCAACCGCTTCGCCGCGCCTTAACGAAAGGCTAACCGAACGCACCACCGGACGCTTGTTGAAGCTCTTGCCGATGCGCGAAACCACCAGCCCCTTGCCGCCATCGACCAGACGCAGCCCGTCCTCGGAGAAATCTCCGCTATTCTGCTGGTTTTCTGTGCTTTTCTCGGTCATTGGCAAAAACCATGCCTGTTTGTGTTTAAGGAACGATGAAAGTCGCCCAAACCCTCATTGGGAATTGGGCAAAAATACGCCCTGCACGCGGCCGCTATTTTGCGTACTGCCTGGCGTCTGGCTTTTGACGCCGCCGCCCAACACCGCCTGGCCGGTCGTCAGATTGACCGTCAGTTGCGTGCCGCGCATCACGTCCCTGCCTTTTTTCAACACCACATTGCCGCTCATCACCACGGTGCGGGGCACGACGGCATAAACGCCGGTCTCGCCGGTGACGATGCCGGATTTGGGCGAATCCACCACCACATTGCCGTTGGCCATCACCTTGTCCGCCTTGCCGTTGACCGTCGACATCCGCACGGAATTGGCGCGCAGCTTCATGTCACCCTGCACCACGACGACATTGCCCGCCCAGGTGCCGGTCTTGCTGTTGAGATCGGCCTGGAAACTGTCCGATGAAATCGTGATCGGCGCGTTGCTGTCGCCGACAAGGGGCTTGGCGGCGGGCTGCGCCTGCAAGCTGCTTGCCGGGACCGTCAAGGCGGCCAGAGCGATCAAGGCGTATTTCATTTTTTCGTTCCCATCAGGACCATCTGAACGTGACCACTCAAAGTGAGCAAATTGGTGGCGCGATCGGCATGGAATTCGTCGGCGCGCAAGGTGCCCTGCGGCCCTTGGCCGGTCACCGCCTCATGGCCGTGAATGACGCTTTGCTTGAGATTGGCGCTGGCGCTGCTCGTGTGCAGCTCGTAGCCGGTGGCGGTGAAGACGGCGATGCCGCCGCGCAGTTCCAGCGCGCCGGAGTCCATATCCACCATGCCGGCCTTGGCGCGGGCATTGATCCAATTGCCCTTGTCCACGGTCAGATCGGCTTCCAGATTCTTGAGGCTGGCCTTTTTGGGATTGTGCGCGTCCTGGACGGCGGAATCGGCGGTGATGACGAAGGGATTGCCCTTGGCGTCGGCGCCGGCCAGCCGGGGCTTGACCATGGTGAGATCGTTTTCGATGCTGCCCAGCCGCTCATAGGTCATCTGCAGCTGGCGCGGCATGCGCTGGACGAAGAAGAAAGCCAGCACCGTCGCGATGGTCAAAAAAGCGCCCAGCGACAGCAGCCGCTTCATCAGCGCGACGAAGCGGGAATAGCGCAGCGCCTCCATGGCGGTAGTGCGTACGCGCGCCGACCAGTCATAACCGCGGTTGGGAGGTTCCACCGCCATGCTCATGCGATTCCCGCACGCAGACAGTCGTGGATGTGCAGAATGCCGACCGGCTTTCTTGCCCCTGCCTCCAATACGAACAGGCGGGTGATCTTGTGTTCGTTCATGAAGGCCAGCGCTTCGGCGGCCAATTGGCCGGGCGCGGCGATCTTGGGATTGCGGGTCATGACGGCGGACGCCTTGCGGGCGAGGAACCCATCGCCATCGATGTGACGCGACAGATCGCCGTCGGTGATGATCCCGGTCAGTCCGCCTTGCGCGTCGATCAAGCCGACACAGCCGAAGCGGCGTTCCGCCATCACCAGCAACACTTCGCGCATGCTGGCGTCTTCGCTGGCGAGCGGGATTTCGCTTATCCCATGCATCAGATCGGAAACCCGGATCAAAGCGCGGCCCAGCGAGCCGCCGGGATGCAGGTCGCGATACTGGTCGGCGGAAAAACCCTTGCGCTCCATCAAGGCCACGGCCAGCGCGTCGCCCAAGGCCAGCATCATGGTGGTGGAGGTGGTGGGGGCCAGCCCCATCGGACAGGCTTCCGGCGCGCGCGGCAACAGCAGCGTCACATCCGCCGCCTTGATCAGGGTGGAGTCCGGATTGGCGCCGATGGCGATGATGGGAATACGGTGCCGCTTGGCATACGTGATCAGGTCCGACAGTTCCGCGGTCTCGCCGCCCCAGGACAAAAGCAGCAGCACGTCCTGGCGGGTGATGGCGCCCATATCGCCATGGCTGGCTTCGGCGGGATGGACAAAATAGGCCGGGGTGCCGGTGGAAGACAAAGTGGCGGCGATCTTGCGCGCCACATGGCCGGACTTGCCCATGCCGCTGACGATGATCCGCCCCGGTTTTGGATAATCCTGGGCCGCCAGGATCAGCCCAACCGCCCGGGTGAAATCGCCGTCCAAGGCCTCAGCAAGAGCCGTCAGCGCCCCGCTGGCGGCGGCCAGCACCCGGCGGGCGGCGGCCAGATCTCCGGCGGCGGCTTCGCCGGACAGGCTCTGCAGAGGGGCTTTGGCGGATGTCATATAAACCTTTGAAAACGCTAAAAATACTTCAAAATCGCGCTTGCGGCCGCAGAGATTACCGCGCCGTTAAGCGAATTTCGTGCCAAGTTTCGCGCGAAACGCCCTCTATCGCAAGCTGGCGGCCAAATGGGGCTAAGAGAGGGCCGGTTTCATCTCCTGGCGCGGCAGGCCGGGGCTAGCGCGCAGTCGGATCACCGGCGCCTCAATGCGCGAAGATGTCGACCTCTTCCCAGCCGGCAAGGTCCAGTCCCGCACGGGCGGGCAGAAAATCGAAACAGGCCTGGGCCAGCTTGGTACGCCCTTCGCGCGCCAGCATCTGATCCAGCGCGTCTTTGAGCTGATGCAGATAGGCGACATCGTTGGCGGCATAGGCGAGCTGTTTTTCGCTCAATTCCGTGGCGCCCCAATCGGAGGATTGCTGCTCCTTCGACAAGTCCACATTCAGCAATTCGCGCACCAAATCCTTGAGGCCATGCTTGTCGGTATAGGTGCGCACCAGCTTGGAGGCGATCTTGGTGCAATAGACCGGCTTGCAGTCCACGCCGAGATATTGCCGGAACATGGCGATGTCGAAACGGGCGAAATGGAACAGCTTGGTGACGGCAGGATCGGCCAAAAGATTTTTGAGGTTGGGAGCGGCATACTGGCCGGCGGCGAACTGCACCGCATGGCAGATGCCGTCGCCGGCGGACAATTGCGCCAGGCACAACCGGTCGCGCTGGGGGTTGAGACCCAGGGTCTCGGTGTCGATGGCCACCAGCGGCCCCAGATCCAGACCGTCCGGCAGGTCACCCTGATAGAGCTTGATCTTCATGGGGCTCCAATAGCGCAGGCCTGGGTTAATTAATAGAGTGGGTCCATGCAGACTTGGCCACCCCCCGGCGCTTCTGTGCGGTTCAAAAACGGACCGGGCGTCGTCTTGTCGCTGCTGTTGCACGGGCTGCTGCTGTTGCTGGCCCTGTGGTACCTCGCCTATCGCCCGGTCCTCCGCGATACGCAGTTGCGCGCCTTACCGGTGGAGCTGGTGATCGGCGGCACCATGGGACAAGGCGCGTCACCGACACCGGCCACCCGGCTGCAAGTGGCGCGGCCGCATCCCGAAAGCACGCCGGTGCCGCAGGGCGTGCGCCCCAACGCGACAACCGATTTGGAAGATGAACTTTCCGCCAGGCTCAGAGCCATGGCGCAGTTGAAGACCACCGATGCCGCCTTGCCCAATGCCGACATCAGCACCGCGCCCGGCGGCGGGGGCGACGGCACGGGCGAAGGCAATTATGCGCTGAAGGATTTCATCCGGGCGCAGATTCTGCGGCGCTGGCTGCCCGATCTTTCCATTCCCGGCACCCGCGACATGCCGGTGCTGGTGCGCATACGATTGCTGAGCAGCGGGGTGATCGACGATGTCGCAATCGTGGACCAGCAACGGTTTCACGACGACAGGGCCTTCCGCAACATGGCGTTGTCGGCGCGCGACGCGGCCTTGCTGGCGTCGCCAATTCTGGTTCCGGGCGTTAAGTATGAGAAGACGCAAACCTTGACGATCAGTCTCGATCCCAAGGCCGTGCTACGGTAAATCCCGCGCCACCCGAAATCCGGTCAGAGTCGAATAATCATAATCCTGGTCGGCGCCATTCTCCGACGCCGCCGCGCGTGCGGCGCTGCGCACAAAAATCGGCACATTGTTCCAGGCGCCGCCGCGGACGACACGGCGAATGCAGAAATTATCGGTCCAGGCGCGGCCATCCGCCGGGGCGCCGACATAACTGGGATGCCAGCAATCGGCCGTCCATTCCCAGGCATTGCCCAGCATGCCCGACAGGCCGAAGGGATTGAGATCGAAGGCATCCACCGGTCCCAGCAATTTGTTGTCCCATTTGCTGCCGCAGCCATTGCAATTGGCATGGCCGCCGCCGATCTCCTCGCCCCACCAGCGCGCGGTGCGGGTGCCGGCGCGGGCGGCATATTCCCATTCCGCTTCGCTGGGGAGGCGGTAGGGATTGCGGTTGCCCAGTCCCGGCCGCACGGCGCGGGCGCGGGCATTGATCCAGGCGATATAGGCCTCGGCGTCTTTCCAATCCAAACAGACGGCGGGCCAGCGCGGCGGCTCGACACCGGCTGGTGTCGCCGCCTGGCCGCGATGCAGTTGCTTCCAACCCAATCCCAAAAGCGGGTTGCAGGGTTGCGGCTGATGGCCGGTGGCATTGAGGAAGGCGAGAAATTCGGCGCTGGTGACGGGATATTTGCCCAGGGCAAAGGCCTTTACGGTCACGGCATGCTGCGGCCCTTCGGAATCGAAACGGCCGGGCTCGCCGGCCGGGCTGCCCATCAGGAATTTTCCCGCCGGAATTCCCACCATCTGCGGGCATTCCGGACATTCCTGGAAAGACCGGTCGGGGGCCTGAAAATTGCTGTCGGATAGCGGAGGCACCGCCGCTTGTCCGCCCAAAAGGACAGTGGCGGCCAGAATCGTGGCGATGCGGAATTTCATCCTTCCATCAAATCATGTATCCAGCGGCATGAACATTCTGGTTGCCTGCGACTCCTTCAAGGACGCCCTGCCCGCCGATGCGGTATGCCGCGCCATCGCCACAGGATTAAAGAAAAGCCATCCCGGCGCGGCCATCACCGAAATGCCCCTGTCGGATGGGGGCGAAGGCCTGCTGGACGTGTTGCGCGCGCCCTTGGGGCTGGAATGGATCGAGAAGAGTGTTGCCGATCCCTTGGGCCGCAACATTATGGGCCGTTACGGCCTGTCCGCCGACCGTCAGACCTGTGTGGTGGAAATGGCGGAAGCCAGCGGCTTGCAACGCCTGACTTTGGCGGAACGCGATCCGCGGCTGACATCGACTTTGGGAACCGGCCAATTGCTGGACGATGCCAGGCGGCGCGGCGCCCGGCGCGCCATCCTGGCGATTGGCGGCAGCGCCACCAATGATGGCGGCATCGGCGCGGCGGCGGCGCTGGGTTGGGGTTTTCTGGACGGCAGCGGAAACAGCGTGCCGCCCGATGGCGGACATTTGCGCGCCATCGCGAAACTGGTGCCCGCCCCCTTGCCGTTTGAAAGCATGGAAGTGCTGTGCGACGTCACCAATCCGCTGTTCGGCCCGACGGGCGCGGCCTGGATTTATGGCCGCCAGAAAGGCGGCAGCGACGCGGTGCTGGCAGAGTTGGATGACGGATTGAAGCATCTGGCCGCGCTGGTGAAGACGCAATTGGCGCGCGATGTCGCCGATCAGCCGGGCGCCGGCGCGGCCGGCGGGTTGGGTTATGGCGCGGTGGCCTTCCTGGGGGCGCAGCTGCGGCGCGGCATCGAGATCGTGCTGGACATGACCGGCTTCGATGCAGCCGCACGCGACGCCGACCTGATCATCACCGGCGAAGGCCATCTCGACGGACAAAGCGCGCAAGGCAAACTGATCCAAGGCCTGTGCGGCCGCGCGCAAGGGACGCCGGTGATTGCCTTGTGCGGCAAGCTTTCGGCCGTGCCGGATCAGATCAAGACCATCGGGCTGAAAGCCGCTCATTGTATCAATCGGGAAGAACGCCCCCTGGCGGAGATGCTGGCCAATACCGCCGTGAATTTGGAACGCACCGCCGCCGGCTTGAAGCTCTAGACCGCGAACAGCGGACTGTCTTCCAGCGACATGGTGTGGAACGCCGCATCCACCTTCATGTCCAGCACCATGGGATGATGGTCCGACGGCCCCTTGTCCAAAACCTCCGACGCCGAACACACCAACCCGCGGGCAATGCAGCGGTCGAGCCGCAGCGCGACGATCTTGCCGGCACGATGGGTCTTCTTGCGCGGGCCGATATCGGAGAAGCCCTGAAAGCCGACCGGCCCCACGGCATTGAAATCGCCGATGATGGCGGCGGGCCCTTGCATCTGTTCCATGATATGGCGCAGCTGAAAGCGGTTGAGAAACTGGCCGTGGCTGAGATGGACATTGGCGATGGTCATGCCGCGAACGGAGATGATCTGCGCCAGCCGCGGCGGAACGCGGCCCGGCAGGATCGAATAGGGCAGCCGGATCGCGGTGGATTGCGGCAAGGGATGCGGGCTCCAGGCCGCCAGGCCGTAAATGCGCGACTGCATGGGATGGCGAAAAAAATGCCCGCCCACCAGCGATGGAAGCGTGGTGATCTCCTCGGTGCATTCCTGCAGCAGAAGCAGATCGGGATGATGGCTTTTGACCAGCTTGGCGACATCTTCGACACCGGCGCCGACCCGGCGCAGCAGATTCCAGCTTATCACCCGCAGGCGGTCGGTGGCGGCATGGGGGGTGAATGCGGGAGCCATCAGGGTGTGCCGGACTTTATATCCATCTAAACTGGCAAATCGGGAACTGGTTTCGGATCAAATCACCTATACTGGGCGTAGAATAGGAAAAAAGCGGCCCCAATCCAATTTAAGATTCAACATCATTAAGGTCCCATGTTTCCTTTCCACTTGACTTGGCCCACGCCCGCCGAAGCCACTTTCCTGGTGGCGCTTTATGTGCTGCTGGCCGTGACCGTCAGCATCGATGTCCTGCTCAAGAAAAGCGATGTCCGCAGCGCTCTGGGCTGGATCGGAACGGTCTGGCTGGCTCCCCTTGTCGGCTCGCTGCTTTATTACATGTTCGGCATCAATCGCGTCACCCGCCGCGCCCTGAAGCTGGGCCGGTTGGACGAGACGTCCCGCGCGTTCGACGCCGCCACGCCGTCCTGCGATCCCAATATCGCGCTTTTGTCCGAGGTCAGCCGGAAAATCACCGAAAGCCCGCTGGTCGCGGGAAACCAATTGACCATTCTGGAAGGCGGCGATCAGACCTATCCCCCGATGCTGGAAGCGATCCGCGGCGCCAAGAAATGCGTCGCTCTCAGTTCTTACATTTTCCGCAACGATGCCACGGGGCAGGAATTCGTCGATGCCCTCAGCCAGGCGGCCCGGCGCGGCGTGGAGGTGCGGGTCCTGCTGGATGGGGTGGGAACGGGCTATCTTTATCCCGGAATCTACTATCGCATGCTGCGCAACGGCGTGACGGCGGCGCGCTTTCTGCACAGCTGGCTGCCCTGGCGCATGCCGTTTCTCAATATGCGCAACCATCGCAAGGTCCTGGTGGTGGACGGCAACGTGGCGTTTGTGGGCGGCATCAATATCGGGGTGGAAAATTGCGATCGCCCGCCCAGCAAGCGCACAGTCCAGGACGTGCATTTCCGCGTCACCGGACCGGCGGCCTGTATTGTGATGGACGCTTTTGCCCGCGACTGGACCTTCACCACCGAGGAAAATCTGGATCAGGATTTCTGGTGGCCGAAATTGGAGGCGTGCGGCAAGTCCTTTGCGCGCGGCCTGCATTCAGGCCCGGACGCCGATATCTACAAGATCGAATTGTTGCTGGGCGCGGCGATCAACCTGGCGCAAAAGCGCATCCGCATCGTTACGCCCTATTTCCTGCCGGATGCGCGGCTGCAATTCGCCATCCAACAAGCGGGGCTGCGCGGCGTCCAGGTGGAAATCGTGATCCCGGCCCGCAGCGACCAGCGGCTGATGGATTGGGCGATGCGCGGGCATCTGCGCTTCTTCCGCTATATCCGCGCCGAAATCATCACCACGCCGCCGCCTTTCGATCACACCAAGCTGTGCACCGTGGACGGCGAATGGTCGCTGATCGGCAGCTCGAACTGGGATGCGCGCAGTTTTCGGCTGAACTTCGAATTCGACCTGGAGATCATCGACCGGAATTTCACCGCCAACCTGGATGAGTTGATCGACCAGCGCATCGCGAGCGGGCGGCGGATCACGCCCGACATGCTGGCGGCCGAACCGATCTGGCTGAGATTGCGCAACGCCTCGGCGCGGCTGTTGCTGCCTTATCTCTGAAGCTTCAGCGCCACAGCCCAGATCGCAAGACCCGCCAGCGCCAAGCCGCTGCCGACCACACCGGTCGAGGCCAGGCCGAAGCCATGCGCGATCGCGATACCGCCCAGGAACGGGCCCAGCGCATTGGCGGCATTGAAAGCCGAATGGTTGAGCGCCGCGGCCAGGGTCTGAGCCTTGCCCGCCACATCCATCAGCCGCGTCTGCAAGATGGGACCCAACGCGCCGCCCAGCCCGATGGCGAAGACGGACAGCGTGATGGTCGATAACCGGCCAACCGCAAGGGTGTAGAGCGCCAAGGTCACGGCGAACCAGACCAGCAGCCATCCCGCCGTTGCCATCAGGCGGCCATGCGCGAAACGCGGCACGATCATCAAACCCGCCATCATGCCCATGCCGAATACCGCGAACACCAGCGGCACGGCGCTTTCCGCGACGCCGGTCACCGACAGCAAGGTATCGGCGAGAAACGTGTAGACGGCAAACAAGCCGCCGAAACCGACCGCGCCGATGGCGAGAGTGAGCAGCACATCGCGGTTCTTCAGGGCGCCAAGCTCGGTCAACGGGCTGGCGCCTTCCTCCGGCGGTTGGTGTGGCGCGAACAACGCCACCAAAGTGGCGGTCAGCAGCGACAGCACGGCCACAATGCCAAAAGCCCAACGCCAGCCGATCGCCTGGCCCAGCCAATTGGCGCTCGGCACGCCGATGATGGTGGCCACTGTCAGCCCCATCAGCACCCGCGCCGCAGCCTGGGCGCGTTTTTCGGCGGGCACAAGAGATGCGGCCACCAGCATGGCGACACCAAAATAGGCGCCATGCGGCAAACCACTGATGAAGCGCAAGACCAGCATGGACTTGTAGGAAGGCACCAATCCGGTCAGGCCGTTGGCGAAGGCAAATACCAGCATCAATCCGATCAGCAGGGTGCGCCGCGCCAGCCGCGCCGACAGAACCGCGATCAACGGCGCCCCCAGCACCACGCCCAGGGCATAGGCGCTGATGGCATGACCGGCCGCCGGCGCGCTGATGCCCAGATCGCGCGCGAAATAGGGCAACAGGCTCATGGTGGCGAATTCGGTGGTGCCGATGGCGAAGCCGCCGACGGCGAGCGCGAAGTGAACCAGATCGGGATGGGAAGGACGGGCCACCGCTAGCCTTTGCGTAAGACAAGCGGTCTAGGACGCGGCGCAGATCCCGCCAATGCGGCGAAACGCGCTACGATCAATGCCGGAAGAGAAACCGGGGATGCTGCGTCTTCTGGAAGGAAGGGAGCCGATGATCCTTCGTCACCAGCTCCCTCTCTTCCCCACCACAACCAAACAGAGGGATACGCAACGTGGGACAGTTTGGCGCGAAATGAAAACCAACGCGTAAATTTCACGGGAACTCCGCGTAGGTGCTACTACCTAACAAACCCGCCGATGCCAGCAATACCAGGCGTTTCGCACTTAGGTGTTTGTGCGCAACCGTCAAGACTCAATGATCCGCGCGTGCCGCATCACCTCATGCCAGGATGGCAGACTGGTGGCGCCGGTTTTCACCGCTGCTTCCGCTTTCTGCTCGGCGGCCTGCACCGCGCGCAAGCGCGCAAGCACGTTTTCGGCTTGCGCAAGCGGCACAACCACCACGCCGTCCGCATCCCCTACGACGATATCGCCCGAAGAGACAAGAACGCCGCCCAGCACCACGGGCGCGCCGACTTGCCCGGGCCCGCTGCTGGCGGGGGAATTGGGCACGATGCCCGTGGCGAATAACGGCAAACCGGCCGCCACGATGCCGGCGCGGTCGCGCGCCAGCCCATCGGTGACGAAAGCCGCGACGCCCTTGTTGCGCAGCACACCGGCCGCCAGATCGCCGATCACCGCCGTGCCGGTATAATGCTCGTTGGTGCACATGATCACGTCACCCGCCACGGCCTCCATCGCCGCGCCGGCCACGCCGTAGAAATCGGCGGGAAAAGCGTGCGCGGTCAGCGCCGGTCCCACAAAGCTTGCATTGGCGGGATCAAGCGGCTTGATCCGCCAATCCACCGCCCCACGCCCCTCCATGGCATCAACCAGATGCGAGGTCAGTGCGCCGCGAAAAGCCTCGATCAGCTTGGAGTCCGGGCGGCGATGGCCGCGATGGATGGTGAGCAGTGGCGGGTTCTCGATCATGTCTGTTTGCCTCCCCTTGGGCAGACGCGATGATGCAACAATTCCCGTGGTTCCGCGACCCTGCTCTCACTCTGCGAGACAGCGTCTCAAGGCTGGACAGCGGGGGTGGAATCGGTGGCTAGCTCGGCCTCTCGCTGGAGGAGGACGCCGCATGCTGAATCGCCGCCACACACTCGCCGGCCTGCTGGGACCGGCCGCCTTGTTCGGTCTCGACGGAGCCGCCGCGCCCGCCCGGGCCCAGAGCGCCGCGCTGGGTTCGCGCGAGAAAATCCGCGTCACCAAGATCGAGACTTTCGTCCTGAAAAATTCGTGGGTCTTTGTGAAGATTTCCACCGACACCGGCATAACGGGCTGGGGCGAGATGCTGAAGGACGACGCCAAGGCCTGCGCCGCCGGGGCGCTGGAGGTCGGCGACTATCTGATCGGCCAGGACCCGACACGCGTGGTGCATCATTGGCAGGCGATCCATCGCGGCGCCTTCTATCGCGGCGGCCCGATCAAGACCGCGATCTCGTCCGGCATCGATCAGGCGCTGTGGGACATTACCGGCAAGGTCTACAACCTGCCGGTTCACCGGCTGATGGGTGGCCCGACCCGCGACCGCTGCCGCGTCTATGGCCAGCCCAATATGGCCAACGGCGTCAACGCCATGAAGATAATCCTGCGCGACGGCAAGGACCGTGCCGCCACCAAGTATAACGAGGGCGACAAATATATCTCCGAGGTTACCGAACGCTTTGCCGCCTTGCGCAAGAAAATGGGTCCTGGCGTGGACATCGGCGTGGAATTCCACGGCGCGGTGCAGCCCACTACAGCCATCCGGCTGATGGCGGCGCTGGAGCCGTACAATCCCTGGTTCTATGAGGAAGTGGTTCAGGCCCTGAACGTCGATGTGATGGCCGAGCTGGCCGCCAAGACCAGAGTGCCGCTGGCCACCGGTGAACGCATCTTTACCAAATGGGGCTTCAAGGAAATCCTGGAGAAGAAGGCGGCAATGATCCTGCAGCCGGACGTTTGCTATGCCGGCGGCATCACCGAACTGAAGATCATCGCCGGCATGGCCGAGGCCTATTACGCGCCGATCGCGCCGCACAATCCGCAAGGCCCCTGCTCGCTGGCGGCCAGCCTGCAGATCGCCGCCTCGATCCCCAACTTCCTGATCCAGGAACGCGGCGACAATGAATATTCCGACCTGCTGGCCAAGCCCCTGCCGCCGATCGTCAATGGCTATCGTCCGCTGCTGACCGAACCGGGCCTGGGCATCACCATCGACGAGAACAAGCTGAAGGCGCAGGTGGGAGAACCGCGGCCCTATCTGCCGCAGTTCGACGCCGACGATGGTTCGGTGGTCGACTGGTAAAAATTCCGGCTAGGCGGGCACCGTGAAAGGCCGCGGGTCCGAAAAGCGCTTGAGCACATTGGTGGTGATGCGGGAGATGTCGTTGTCGAACCCCTTATGGTTCAGTGCGCCGATATAGGCCATGGACCCGACGGAAAAGACCGCGCCGCCCGATGGCGTTTCGAAAAAGACCAGCGAGGCGTAGTTCTTTTCGTCATATTCTGTGCGCATCTCCGCCGCACGCTGGGCATTGGCCCATGTCGGAATCGGCGTGCCTTCGGATTTCGCCAGGTGCAGAGCGTGCTTCGGCGTTCCGGCAGAAAAATCGCAGCGGTCGAATTCATCGCCCGCCGCACCGCCGAAATGGGTGCCGTAGTCACCGATGATCTCGGATTTCACCCCGGCAAAGATAAAACCGGCGCGCGGGCTCTTGGAATCCGGCAGCACTTTGTAATAGGTATTGCCCGAACCGAAAGTCGTGCCGCAATATTGGACGCCAAAGTTGCGCACCAGCCAGCTGTGATCCCATTCCAGATTGTCGACGCCGTTCAATTCGAAGCGGCGCTCGCCTTCGAAATTCTGCGGCGTCCAATAGACTTCATTCAGCCGCCGCAGCTCGACCGCCGGGATGCCGTCATTGCGCCATGCGGCCGGATTCTGGAAGCCGTTTCCGCCCATATACATCAGGCGTCCGCCGCCGCCCAGAAAGTCCTGCACGGCGTTGAAAATCTCGGGCGACTGATATTCCGGATGCTGGCCGGTGATCACGGTGCGATAGCACGACAGAAGCGCCTTGCCTTCCTTGTGCACCAGGTCATCGGTAATCACGTCATAGGGCGCCTTCTCATGCTCCAGCCAGTCGACGATCTGGGTATCGGAATTGAGAATATGCAGCCAGGTCTTCAAGGTGACGGTGACCAGCGGACGCCGCCAAGACGAGCGGGTCACCATCGTGCCGTCGATATGCTGGTCGTACAGGCTGCGCCCGAATTCCGGATGCTTCATCAGGAAGTCGATATCGTCGCCGTTGAAATGAAAGGCGGGATAGCGCTCCAGCTGGGCGAAATTGCGCGTCCAGTTGGTGTAGGCGAGATAGGTTGTGGTCGGGACCAGGAAAGCCGTGGGCGCGGTGGTGGTGCCTTTGGGCGGCGCCACGAAAAACGGCACATAATGCTCCGATTTTCCGTGCTGCAGATGAACCGCATAGATGCCGCTGCGCAGCCCGGATGGCACGGTATAGCTGAAGCTGGGGTTCCATTCCGCATCCAGCAAATCGTCCTCGCGGAAATAGATCGCCGAGAATTCCCCCGGCTGCTGGCGCCAATCCTTGCTGGTCTTCCAGTGATAGCCCTTCAAGGCGCGTTGCGGCCAGTTGACGCCGCGCCCATGCCAGGCGGCGGGCGAAACATCGTGGACGACAAGCGTGCCGATGCCGCGCGAAAAATCCCAGAAGCCGCGCACATCGTCACCGGCGACTTCGTCCGATCGCGTCGCCAGCGCGACCTTGATCATTTCGGTCGGGTGCAGCGCCTTGCCCGCGATACGCACCCCGTCGATGCGGCCATTGAACAGCGCGTAGGGCGCCGGCTGGCCGTTGGCCATGGTTTCGCCGCAGCCGGCGGCGAAACGCATCGGCGTGCCGGCGGCAACCGCCCATTCCGAATCCAGCCGCCTGGTGCCGAAGATATAGTGCAAGGGATCGGTGGGAGAGGTGAGCGGAAAGTTGGGATCGGTCAGCAGCACGTCATAGACGCGCCATTCACCGGTTGCCGCATCGAAGGACGCGCCCAGCATGGTCCAATGACCCGGCTGGATAAAGCGGGAGGTGCGCAGCTGGAAAAACTGGCCGTTGCCCTTGCCCACCCACAAGGCGCCCTCGCCGCGCTCATCTATGCCGATGGCCCAGCCGGTCTTTTTGGTCTGGTCCCATTGCGAGGCGACAAATTGCGGCCCCTTGCCGGGCAAGCTGGGCTTGATCAGCGCCATCACGGAAAAGCTTTGCTTTGTGACCGCCGTGGGAGACGTCTTGTCGAAGGTTACATAGGAGCCCGCCCAAACCTTCTGTTCGCCGCCCGGATAGAGGCGCGCGAAATCGGCAGAGACCGGATCAACCCGGAAGCGGCCGGCGCCTGACAGCGTATCGCCATTGATCACCCGCACCAGCGACGCCTTGTAGTCGCCCGGTGCGTAGGTGCTGGCGTAAAACGTGATCTTCTCGCCCGGCCGCACCGTAATCTGGTCGCTATAGCCGACAACGCTCTTGTTCGACTTGGCGAGCGAAAGGGCATGACCCTTATCGGCATCGGTCACCGCGCGGCGGGGACGGGCGGTGAGACTGGTCAGCGCCTGCGCGGGGCGCTTCGCCAAAGCAACTAGCGCCGATACCGCGCCCATCATCAGCACCGAAGCACGGCGCGTGAGATCCACCATCGACTGTTCCCCCGTTTTTCCCAGTCAAACATATCCGGGGGGAGGTATCAATTCGCGGCTTGGTGCGCCGCATCAAGAACAGGATAAATGCCTTCGCGAGATCGTGCCGCCGCGCCGGCAAGATCATAGGCGCGCAACACCGCATCGGTCTGAACCCGCGCCCTTAAAAGCGCGTGGCGGATTTGGCAGAATTCCTCTCCGAAACAATCCGCGCATTTGGCCGGCGCCATTGACACAGAGCGCAAGCGCCAGTGAGCCATCGGTCACGCGCACCACATCCGCGAAACTGATCTGTTCCGGGGCGCGCGCGAGTTGGAAGCCGCCATTGCGGCCGCGATGACTGACCAGAAGACCCGACTTGCGCAACTCCAGGAGGATTGCCTCCAGGAATTTGGGAGAAACACCCTGTGCGGTCTCAGGCACAGTACGCGCGCGACTTCCAGATGGCGCGCCTCAATATGGGCCGCGCCAAGATGGCTGTTCAGCAGGACGGGAAAGAAGGCGGCCAGGGCGATGAAGGCAATGCGCCCTTGCTCGCCATTGCCAAGCCACAGGGAAAGAAAAGGCACCCAGGCAAACAGCGCCACTTGGCGCGTGGCATTCAAGGTCGGCGACAACAGCCGGTCCGCCAGGCGCACCCGCGCCAGCAACAATCCCAGCGGCAGGCCCAACCCCGCCCCGATTGCAAAGCCCGCAAGATCGCGTTTCAGGCTGGCCGCCAAGGCGGTGGCAAGGCTGCCGTCTTGCAATAGCACCCAAGCGCTCGCCAGTACCTGTTCGGGAGACGACCAAATTCGCGCATCCAGAAAACCCAATCGGACGCTGGCCGCCCAGCTCAACAGCAGCAAAAACGGAAGCACGGCACCCGAGCCGAGAATATTTCGAAGCCGCATCATGCCGCACCACCATAGCGGCGGCTCAACCAGGTTTCGCCCAAGGCCAGGGCGCGGTCCAATAGAAGACCGATAAGGGCGATCACCAGCATCACCGCCACCATCACATCCAGCTGGAACAGTTGGCGGCTATAGACCATCAGATATCCCAAGAAATTCCTGGACCTGATTTTCTTTGAACTCAGGCGCCACGGATTGGTGCAAAGCACGCGCGGCCGCGAAGGCGGTTATTCCCTGGCGCGTCCCGCCGCCGAAATTTCCATTGCCGCGATCGTGCGCGCCGTCGACGGCCCCTTGGCGCCGCTGCCTTGCGCCAGCGTCAAATTCTACCGCCGCTGCGCCGACTGCGAGGACGAGAAAACCTGCGAAGTGCGACGCCTGATGCGCGAAGTGCGCGATGCGGCCAGCGCCATTCTGGACAATACCTCCCTGGCGGAAGCCGCCGCGCAGAATACGCCCAGGCGCAGGAAAAAAGCCGAAAAAGTCAGATAGGCGGGAGCAAACCGTCGATCAGGGCTTTGCGCCCGGTTGCGGGGCGCGTTTGGGATAAGGGGTCACGATATCCAGCACCTTGTCACCGGGCCGGGGAAGCGCGAAGGCCACCAGGATCTGTTGGTATTGAAAACGATCCCGTTCCGAAGGCTGCCTGGCATTGCCCGGTCCGCCCGCCGCGATCACCACATATTGGCGGCCATCCTTGCCGATATAAGTCATCGGCCCGGCATCGGCGGAGGACGCCATTTTGGTTTGCCACAACAGCTTGCCCGTGCGCGAGTCATGGGCATGGAAACGATCGTCGGACGCCGATGCGAAGACGATGCCGCCACGCGTCGCCAAAGTGGGTCCGATGGCGGTCGCGCCCATATCCTTGGCGCCCGGGCCGTATTCCTCTTCCATGGAACCCAGCGGTACGCGCCATACGATCTGGCCTGACGCCAGATTGATGGCGGCAAGCTCGCCCTGGCGGCCGCCGTTGCAGCTGCGTCCATTCTTGTCGGCAAAGCGGACATTGCCGGTAATGGAACGCAAGCCGCCATTGCCCTTCACCCCTTCGGTGGTCGGGGTCACGGTGATCATGGTGGGCTGGTTCGAAACGGTGAGGAAGGCGACGCCGCGTTCCAGATCGATGGAAGCGCCGCCCCAGTCGGTGCCGCCGATGGCGCCGATACTCATCAGGCCCCAGGCGCCGTCTTTCGCCGGCGGCGAAAAAGGCCCCACGTCCGACAGCTTTCTTTCATTCCACAAGGCGATGCATTCCTCATGCGCCTGGGGAGAAAGCGTAGCCAGAAAATCCCGCCGCACGGTTGACGGAATCAGCGGCGGGGGAAGAATGGTGAAAGGCTGGGTGGGCGAGGTTTTTTCGCCCGGTATGGTGCTCTGCGCCACCGCGCGTTCTTCATAAGGATGGATGGGCTTGCCGGTGATGGCGTCCAGAATCCACAGCATCGCCTGCTTGGTGACCTGTACGACCACCTTGAGCTTTTTTCCGCCTTTGGTGATTTCCACCGGTGAGGGCGCGGCGTTGGTATCCAAATCGAAAATATCGTGATGGATGTTCTGGAAGCGCCACTTTATCTTGCCGGTCTCCGCGTCCAGCGCCAGGGTGGAATTGGCCCCGGCATTGTCGCCCGGGCGCCAGATGCCGACATAATCGGGATTGCCGGTATCGGTGGGGAGATAAACGGTGCCGGTCGCTTCATCCAGCGCCAGCATGCCCCAGGCGCCGCTGCCCACCACACTCTGCGTATCCGGTCCCCAGCTGTCGCCGCCTGGTTCGCCCGCGCCGGGAATGACCCGTGTGGTCCACACCAGCTTGCCCGTTCGCAGGTCATTTGCATGCGGATCGGCGGGCTGCGCGGGAGCCGGCTGGAAGCCGGAAGCCGCCGCGGTGATGATCAGGTTCTTGTAGATGATGGGCGGGGAAGCCGCGAAAGCGCCGCCGCCGATCCGCCCGCCTTGCGCCGGATTGGGCAAGCCGATATCCAAACCGGTGGTGGGCCAGTCCGAAGACAGCTGGCCGGTCTTCAAGTCGAAGCCGAACATGACATGACCCCAGATCGCCACGATCCGGGGCTTCATGGTGCCGTCACCGCCCCAATAAGCCAGGCCGCGCCGGTTGATGCTCTTGCCGACACTGACAGGCGCCTTGGCGCGCCAGACTTCCTTGCCGGTCTCGGGCTGCAGCGCGATGATGTCGCCGCTCTGGGTTTCGGAAATATAGAGAAGCCCGCCGAGCATCAGCGGCGTGATCTCAAAACTGCGTCCGAAACTGCCGCTGTCCCAAACCCAGACCGGCTTCAGCTGCGAGACATTGGCCGCGGTGATCTGATTGAGGCGGGAATAATGGGTGCGGGCGACGTCGCCGCCCCAATCCTTCCATTCGGTCGGGCCGGATTGGCCCAGCGCGGAGGTCGTCAGTCCGAACCCCAAAAGAGTAAGAAACAGTCCCGCTTTGCGATTTTTCATTGTCATCCCCGAGCGGTGATTTCTGGCGGCCCGCGCCGGCAAATTAGCCATATTCGGTGCGGGCCGCCAAGCACCGGCGAACCGTCCGTTTCTACCGCGTTGCAGCGAGACATAGCTGCGGGGCCGATGGCGCTATCCGATTATACCGGTGCGCTTCCGGTTGCCTGCGCCAACAGGCCGAAGAAGCCCTTCTTGCGGGTCGAATTGATCCCCCAATCCACCGGCAGGCTTTGATAGCCGTCCTCAAACGGTTCCCGAATCTGGCGATAATCGAAATAGCCCCAGCCGCTATATTCCTCGATTGTCGCCGTCATGTTGTTTTCCGCCTTGTCGAAATCGAAATGGTCATCCTCATTGTTCAGCAAAGGCTGCCCCCTGTACCCGGCGCTGGCGCGGATCGACTTGGCGCGGGCATGGATCGCCTGCGGATTGGGCAAGCCATTGCCATGCCACAGCACGACATCGGCAACCTGCAGCAGTCTTTCGGGCAAGGTGCTTTCAATCACATAGCTGGTACTGACCAACAGGCGTCCCGCCTGGTTTTTGATTTTGCCTTTGCTGCGTTCTTGCACACGCATCACCAGCTCATGGGCGCGGCCGGGCTTGATGATCGCATGCGGCCAGCGCGGGATATCGGATTCATTGGCCACTTCGATGATGACGTTGGTATAGCCCCTGCCGCAGATCACATCCGTGACCTCATCCGCCGCGCGAATGACGGCGCTTTCGTCTTTCAGGGCCGGCGTGGCATTGAGATAAAAGAACCCCAGCACCGCGACCATTCCGTTCGCGTCCAACGCATCCAGCACCCGCAACAGCCGCGCGCGATAGTCGGGCAGCAGATGGCCGTCCGCCGTATAGCCGCTGGTATGCCAGGGCTGATGCCAGCCATAGCCCATCGGACTTCCGCCCTGGATGTTGAAGGCCACCGAGGTCAGCCCATGCGATCTGTAACGCGGAAGCGCGGCAATGAATTCATTGGTGTTGCGCTCGGGATCCCAGGGTCCGTCGCGCCAGGCCCACATGCCGCGGGTTTCGGGATTCTGATCGTTGATGATGCAGTTCACCATGCGCGAGGTGAACAACAGCCCCTCGATCTTGTTGCCGCGAAAGGAGCGTCCCGGATAGGTGGGCTGGCCATTGATATGGAAGGCGTTGCCGGCGACCGCGACATTGGTTGCAAAGGCGGCATAGGCCGCGCGGGCGCCCATGCCCGCCATGATCAGCGGGGCGCCGACGCCGACGGCCTTCAAGACATGGCGGCGATCCTGGATCATAAACCCCTCCCACTAGACGAAGTTGGCGTTGACCTTTGTCTTGTTGATATCCGACAGCCTGGCGCATCCGGCGGCAGCGGCCGTCTGGACGAGTTCCTGCTGCAAAATCTCGAACACGCGCTGTGCGCCGGCAGCGCCGAATGCGCCAAGGCCCCAGCGGGCAGCCCGTCCCAGACACACGCCGCTGGCCCCCAATGCCAGCGCCTTGAAGATGTCGGCGCCGCGGCGGATGCCGCTATCGAACAGGACGGGAATCCGGCCGTTCACCGCCGCCACGATCTCCGGCAGGACTTCCAGCGACGATGGCGCATAGTCCATCGAGCGCGCGCCGTGGTTGGACACAATGATCGCGTCCACGCCGTGCTCGATCGCCAGCCTAGCGTCTTCCGGATCCAGAATGCCTTTCACCAGCAGCTTATCCTTGGCGACTTTGCGCACGGCGTCGATATATTGCCACGAGTACCACAACCGCCTGTCGCTGACCCGGTAACGCACCGAACCGGGCACCGCCGGGCCACCGGCGGCAGCCTTGGCGGCAGCGGCAGCAGCGGCGGCGGCGGCGGCATTACCACCGCCTTGGCCTGCTGTGCCGGCGACGCGCCCGCCAAGATTGCGGATCAGCAAGGTCCGTTCGTAAACCGAGGCCGTTTGATCGACGGTGACGACAATGGATTTGGCGCCGGCATTCTGGATGTCTTCCAGCGCCCGCTGCATGCCGGTCAGATTCTCGATCGGGTAATGCTGCGCCCACAGGGTGCCGCCGGGCGTGGCGGTCAGGCTTGCCTTCACCGAACCGCCGCTGGCGCCGGCCAGTATGTCCACCATGTTCGAGGCCGCGGTCGCGCCCTTGAACATCCCGCCTTCTCCTTCCGGATGCAGGCCGTTCTGCCCGGATGACGGCGCGACCAGCATCGGAAATTTCATTTTCACGCCGAGCAACTCGGACGAGAGGTCGACCTGCGATGCCGGGACGGGCGTGCGGGCCGGCACGATATCGACCCAATCGAACGCCTGGCGATTGCGCCGCAAGGTGAACTCCGATCCGTCACCATGCGCCGTGTACTCGGATATGGTGGGGACCAGATTGCCGGCGAAAACCGGCTGAAAGTCGAAAGCCGTCCGCATCTCGGCCAGACCGGGTATGCGGCGAATTTCACTGAGGGGCTTGCCCGGATCTTGTTGCGCCATGGCCGCGCCCGCCTGCGAGGCCGCCATGAACCCGGCCAGGCGGGCCAACGCCTTGCGCCGGGAAGGACTTGTCAGCCAGGCTTTCTCGATATCGGCCATTTTTTCGCTCTATACCAAGTTGGTCTTGACCGTCGTCTTGTTGATGTCCGGCAGCTTGGCGCATCCGCACGCCGCGGCCACCTGAACCAGTTCCTGCTGCAGCATTTCGATCAGACGCTGGGCGCCGGCGATGCCGAATGCCCCGAGGCCCCACCGCGTCGTCCGTCCCAGACAAACGCCGTTGGCCCCCAAGGCAAGCGCCTTGAAAATGTCCGTACCACGGCGGATGCCACTGTCGAACAGGATGGGAATCCGGCCATTCACGGCCGCCGCGATCTCCGGCAGAACCTCCAGCGACGACGGACCATAGTCCATCGAGCGCCCGCCATGATTGGACACGATGATCGCATCGGCGCCGTGCTCAATCGCCAGCCTGGCGTCTTCCGGATCCAGAATCCCTTTGAGCACCAGCGGGCCTTTGACCATTTTCCGCACGGCGTCGATATATTGCCAAGTGTACCAGACCCGTCCGCCGTTGATCCGGTACCGCGCCGCACCGGTGAGAGCCGCGGCCGTGGTCCCCGTGGCGCGGCCCGGCGCAACGCGCCCGCCGAAATTGCGGTCCTGCTGCGTGCGTTCGTAGAAGGATGATTGCTGATCGATGGTGACGATGATGCCGTTGCAGCCGGCATTCTGGAACGTGTCCATCGAGCGCTGGGTATTGGTGAGATTCTCCAACGGATAAAACTGGGCCCACAGCGTGCCGCCGGGTGCGCCCGCAATGACCTGGGCATGCGGCGTGCTGGTGTTGACGCTCAGCATCATCAGCGTGTTGGAGGCCGCGGCTGACGCCTTGAACATTCCGGTCTCTCCCTCCGGATGCAAGGGAACCATCGCCGCCGTCGGCGCCACGATGATCGGGAATTTCATCTTCACGCCGAGCAATTCGGACGAAAGATCGACCTGCGATGGCGGGATGGCGGCGCGGACCGGCACGATGTCGACCCAGTCGAACGCCTGGCGATTGCGCCGCAGCGTGAACTCCGATCCGTCGCCATGCGCCGTATAGTCATAGACCGGCAAGAGCACATTGCCGAAAAAGACGGGCTCGAAATCGAAGGCCGTCTGCATCTCGGCCAGGCTCAGCACGCGGCGATGTTCGCTGAGGGGTTTCGGGTCGATCTGGGCCACCGCCGCGGCAATGGGCGAGCCCGCCATCAGCCCCGCCATACGAGCCAAGGCCATTCGCCGCGAAGGATTTGTGAGCCATGACCGTTCGATATCAGCCACGGTTGTTGCTCGCCGCAGGAAGCGGCGCGTGAACACGCACCAGGCTGGAGTTGACCGCCGCGAGGGATGGGCGGCCACACATCGCCATATATCTCGCCAGTTCGGTCTGCAGCATTTCGACAACGCCCTGCACGCCGTCGGCACCGTAAGCCGCCAGCCCCCACATGACCGGCCGGCCGATCAACACACCCTTCGCGCCAAAGGCGAGAGCCTTGAGGATGTCGGTGCCGCGGCGGAAACTGCCGTCGACCAGCACGGGAATCTGATCGCCAACCGTTTGAACGACCGGCGCGATGAGGAGCAGCGTACCGGTAAGCGCCGCCGCATTGCCGCCGCGATAGTTCGACACCACCACGCCCTTGACTCCGCGGGCGACAGCTTCCTTCGCGTCTTGCGGACTCGTGATGCCCTTCACAATCACGGGCAGCGAGGTGCCCTTGACGACGGTATCGACAGCGGACCAATCGATGCGCGCCGAGGCTGGGATTGTCGGCCCGCCGGCGGTGGCGTTTACCGTCACGATCACCGCTTTGGCAGCACCCGCCGCAGCAAGCACATCCTTCACTTTGGGACTGTTGGCATAGACCTGCAGCCACAAGGGAGTCGTGGCGGCCTGAGCAATTGCCGCCAAGGGCATACTGGCCTCGCTGCTCACCACCATCGCAGCTTTTGCCGCGGAGGCTCCGCGCGCCATGGCGACTTCGCCCTCGGAGTGGAAGCGCTTCTGATCGGCCATGGGGCCGACGATGATCGGCGTGAAGTGCTGGTCGCCAAACAAGGTGCAGGTCAAGTCCAGATCCCGCGTCGGGATGTTCATGCGTGGACGCAGGGTGATGCGATCGGTGACGGTCCGGTCGCTGCCCAAAATCGGCGCGACCTTCGCCGGTCCCAACACCAGACGCGCCTGCGCTTCGTATTCGAGGACATTCACCAGGTCCGCGCGCGGCACCAGGAGCGGCGCCGGTGCCGGCATGCGAAGCGGTGCCGGACTTTGTGCCGATGCCGGCATCGCCGCGCCCACCATGCCGGCGGCTACGGTCGTTCCCACACCTGCGATGGCCTGGCGGCGCGACGCTGTTCCTGCAGGCGGTTTTTCGGCCAGGGCGGCCTTGTCTTCTGGCATCATCGTCGAATCCCCCGTTGCCTGCCTGCATTAGCCCGGCAGCACACTCAAAAGTTTGTTTCTTGGGGGATATTCTAGGACGTCCCGCGCCCTAGAGCATCGCCGAAAGTGGCGCCCGGAAGAGGATCCTTTTTATCTTACAACACATTGAATATTCAACATTTTATCACTTTGGCGATCGATAAGTACCAACGTCGTACCAACACACTTTCTGGGATAAAGCGGGCGGGACTGAAGGAGCTATCTGTCCAGACTATCCTCAGCTTTTCGAATGCCATTCGTGGGGCTGGGATATGCGCCCCGCGCCAATCCCCACCAGATCATGCTGATCAGGAAAAGGGATCCAGCCAAAAACGGCGCCTGCGCCGCAACCGCGCCGACGACACGGTCCACCGGCGTCTCGAGGGCCAGCAGCCTTTCTGCAATCCACCCCAGAGCAGCTATAGCCGCGAATAGCGCTCCACCGATCCGCAGCCAGCCATAGGCGCGTGTTCGGCTAAGCAACAGCAGCGAGGGCAAGATAGCCGCGATCACCACCAGCTGAACCACTTCAATTCCCAGGTTGAAGCCCAGCAGGCCGGTGACACGCTCCCAACGGCCCAGACTGAGCTGATCCAGCAGGTTGGCGAAAGCAAGGCCATGGATCAGACCAAAGAAACCCGCGATCCCCGCCTCCCGTCCCGGAACGATTGGGTAGAGGGCATGCGCGGCGGAGAACAGGATCGAAACTGCTATCAGCACCTCGACCGGATTGCCGGGAACATGCAGCATGCCCAGCCCTGCCAGCGCGAGGGTGGCGGAATGGCCGAGTGTGAAAGCTGTCACCACACCGACGATGCGCAGAAGGCTGCCGGATATCCCTGCAATACCGTTCCAGCGGCTCTGTCTGGCCAACAACGGGGCTGGCAACAACAGTGTGAGCAGGAAGAGGAGATGGTCGGAGCCCTCTGCGATGTGATGCATGCCCAGGCGGAACATGCGACCGAACCCGCTCCAATCGGCCTTCAGCGCGCCGGCTGCGCCCGCGGCTTGCATATAGTCGAGTTGATAGAAGGACTGATCCGGGTTCCGCTGTTGCGCAAGAAGGCGGATATCCGGATCGTCGACGGCAAGGCTATTGACCAGATAGGCCGCAATTTGGCTCTGGTGACGGTTTCGCAGCACCAGCCGTCGCTGCCCAGTGCCGGATGGAAAATCCGCCCTCAATTCAATTCGCATCTGCCCCAGCCCGTCCTGAAGCTGCTCGGGATGGGGAATGTCAGCGGATATCAGTTGAAGCGGCAGGGGCTCTCCATTCAAGCTGAGATGAAGATCGCTGAGCAACAGCCTGGGATAGTCCTGCCGCTCCGAGGCCGAGACCTTGCCATCTCTGTTCCGATCCATGCCGCGCAGAACATCAGGCAGTACCGCCACGCCGGGCACCAAGCGCATGGAGACGCTTACATGGTCCTTCTCGACACCGATGAGAACGGCCTGCAGATATTCATCCAGCGCATGCGCACTTGCCGGTGCGGCGAGGGCAACAAGGATCGCTACGGTGGCAACCGCGAGCTTCACTTGGCGGTATACTTGCGCCCGTAATCGTTGGTCGGATCGCGATACATGGCATGGATATGCATCGTGGGGTCGTTCCCCTGCGGGGCATATTCGATGACGAGATTGGGGCCCTGAATTCGGTAATAGGATGCGATATTGGTGCCCGGCGTGGCGGATGCGGGACCGCTCCAGGCGAACCAGGTCTCCGCAAGACCGGCCCGGACCTCGGCCATACGGGCGGCGGCGGCATCGTCATGGATGATGCCCGCCCATTCTGTGATGACGTCCAGCAACTGCGCACGCTGGCGCTCGGTCATCGCGGAGGCCTTAAGACCTTCTGGTTGGATGGTTCGACCGTCCTCGCCCGGCCCCAGCACCAAGTCAGCCACTCGCGAACCCAAAATCGCCTGGCTGCGCTGCTGTGCGTCCAGGCTGTTAAAGAGAGCGGCGGCCTTGTCGCTTTCGCCAGCCAGCGGCCGCACTTGCTTGCCGTTGAAGGTGTAAAGCCCGGGTTGCGCAGCGGTCAGGCTTGGCGTCAGGGTGCCCTTGTCGCCGGCCACCGTGATGTTGAGCGCCAAATGGTGCCCACCGAACTGAAGGATCCAGGGAGAACTTTCGGACGGTGTGCCCAGGATCGAGATATAATAGAAATCCTTGCCGAACATGGCGGGATTGCCGCGGCTTGCCGCGCCCGTCTTCAGGACTTCATCGCCCTCCATAATCTCATTCACTTTCTGCAGGCCCTTGGCACTGAGCGCGGCAGAAACCAGCGCCATCGCCGCAGCGCGCTGTGTCGTGTTTAATGCCCCTAGGCTGAGACCTGCGCGAGGGACCGATCTAACCGGCAAATTGGACCAGCGCTTGCGCTGCTGCTCGTCGTCGATAGCGAATGTCACACTCTGCCGCTGGCCGGCGTCGAGTGTCTCAAGGAAGGCATTCGCGGCGCGCGTCATCCGGACGGAGCTGGTCTGGGCGTTTGCACCGATTGCCGTCAGACAGACAAGGCCAAAAAGGGAGGCGAGGCGGATGGTCGTCGCGACGGCTTTTTTCATTTGCTTGCCTTCCTGGATCTCCTGCTGGAAGTGTGCGCGCTTCCCCTAAGAACGCCAAGGGAGGATTCTGCGTATGTGATCCTTATTGTGATCTCCTCAGCCCCACCACGGGTTACCCCTGGCAAGGTGGGCCCGGAGCCAGTCCCCACTGATATCCAGACCCAGTCCCGGCCCTTCCGGAACGAGGGTCGCGCACCGCAGGCTCTGGTCCGTCGGCCACTCTTCTCATTGAAGCCGCGGAAGTTGCGCATTCGTGATACAGTGAGCGGGCATAAGGGAGCTACCAATGGGACAAAAAATCGAACCGGGCAAAATCCCCGCCGAAGCAGTGGAATTGTACACGCGCTTTATTCATGGCGAAGTCAGCCGCCGCGCTTTTGTAAATGGCGTGAAGCATTACGCAGTCGCCGGCCTTACCGCCTCGGCGATTATCGAGGCGCTGATGCCCAACTATGCGCTGGGACAGCAAGTTTCCAAGACCGATGAGCGGATCAAGGCAAGCTATGAAACCGTCCCCTCGCCCAACGGCAACGGATATATCCGGGGTTACTTTGTGCGACCGTTCAGCGCCGACACGCGCAGTGAGACGCCGGCAAAACTGCCTGGCATTATTGTCATTCATGAAAATCGCGGGCTAAACCCGCACACGGAGGACGTCGCTCGGCGTTTTGCACTGGAGAATTTCAATGTTTTTGCCCCCGACGCGCTTTCCTCGGTCGGCGGCTATCCGGGCGACGACTACAAGGGTGGCCAACTGTTCAGCAAGATCGATCCCGCCAAGAGGACCCAGGATTTCGTCGCTGCCGCGCAGTGGCTGAAATCGCGCCCGGACAGTTCCGGCAAGATCGGCGCAACCGGCTTTTGTTTTGGCGGCGGCATGGCCAATACTTTATCCGTGTTGCTGGGCGCGGATCTGGGCGCTGCCGCCCCATTTTACGGTGGTCCGCCCAACGCGGACGACGTAGCCAAAATCAAGGCGGCAATCCTCATACACCATGGCGCACTCGACAAGCCGGCGGTGGAAAGATGGCCTGCCCATGAAGCGGCGATGAAGAAGAATGGCATCCGCTACGAGGGCCATATCTATCCAAACTCGGTTCACGGCTTTTTCAACGACGCCACGCCGGAACGCTACAACAAGGCCGCGGCCCAGCAGGCGTGGACGCGCACCATCGAATGGTTCAACCAGTATGTCCGCGGGGCCGTTTAAGCGCATTGGCGGTTCATGGCGCGGCATTCGCCGAAAGAACTGATGGTGCCCAGAAGAGGACTCGAACCTCCACGCCTTGCAGCGCTAGTACCTGAAACTAGTGCGTCTACCAATTCCGCCATCTGGGCACACCGGGAGGCTGAGCCGCCCGGGCAAGGGCGCGATGTTTAGGGTCGGGCGGGCGCCAAGTCAATATTGGCCCAAAGCCTCGATTTTTGCGCCAAAATAGCCCTGTTGCGAGGCCCCCCGGCACGCCTAATATCGCGCCGCGACTCCCCTTGGGCCGTGCGGCCGTGGGACTTTTTTCGGATGCTTTTATGAACACCAATCTGGTCACGATCTTCGGCGGCTCCGGCTTTGTCGGCCGCCACACGGTGCGGGCGCTCGCCCGCGCCGGCTGGCGCATCAAGGTGGCGACCCGCCACCCGGCGCGCGGCTTTTTCCTGCGCCCGCTGGGCTCGGTCGGCCAGATCGATTTTGTCAAATGCGACGTCAGCGATCCGCAGAGTGTGGCGCAGGCGCTTGCCGGCGCCCAGGCTGCGATCAATCTCACCGGCATTCTGTTCGAAAAGGGCCAGAGTTTCGAGGATGTCCAAGCCGACGGCGCGGCCAACATCGCCCAGGCGGCGGCGGCCGCCGGACTGGGCGCGCTGGTGCATGTTTCCGCCATCGGGGCGGATGCGGAATCCGATTCCACCTATGCCGTCACCAAGGCGCAAGGCGAACAGGCGGTGCGCGAGGCGTTCCCCGGCGCGGTGATCCTGCGCCCCTCCATCATCTTCGGGCCCGAGGACGGCTTCTTCAACAAATTCGCCGAGATGGCCCGCTTGTTTCCGGCCCTGCCGCTGGTGGGCGGCGGGCGCACCCGCTTCCAGCCGGTTTTTGTCGGCGATGTGGCGCAGGCGATTGTGGCGGCGCTGTCGCGCCAGGACGGCCGCACGTATGAACTGGGCGGTCCCACCACCTATTCCTTCAAGGATCTGCTGCAGCTGATCCTGCGCGAGACCGGGCGCAAGCGCGCCCTGATCCCGCTTCCCTTCGCGCTGGCCTCGCTGAAGGCGGCCTTCCTGCAACTGCTGCCCAACCCTATCCTGACCATGGATCAGGTGCGGCTGCTGAAAAAGGATAATGTGGTGTCATCCACCGCCGCCGGCCTCGCCGATCTCGGCATCACACCGACCTCGGTGGAAGCGGTGATCCCGGCCTATCTCTGGCGCTATCGCGCCAAGGGCGAATATGCGGATGCTCCCTCGCGTGCCGGCGAAGCCTGACCTTTAGGCGAAGGCCAAGTAAGCTGCCAGCGCCAAGCCGGCGGCAATGCGGTACCAGCCGAACGGTTTCAGGCCGTGCTTTGTGACAATGGCCAGAAAACCCTTGATCACAAAAAACGCCACCACAAAGGACACGACAAAGCCCACCGCGATGTTGAGGCCTTGGCCACCGCTCAGCTCGCCCGCTTTGTGGTGCAGTTCCAGAATGCTGGCGCCCAGCATGGTGGGAACCGCCAGATAGAAGGTGAACAAAGTAGCGGCGCGGCGGTCCACCCCCAGCATTTGCGCGCCCAGGATGGTGGCGCCGGAACGCGACACGCCGGGAATAATGGCCAGGATCTGGCAGCAGCCGATCTGGAACGCCTTGGACAGAGGCAGCTTGTCGCCTTCCAGCCAGCGCGGCTTGGGCGCGAAGCGCTCGAGCACGAGAATGATGATGCCGCCTGCAATCCAGCAGCCGGCAATGAAGGGCAAAGCCAGGGTGGGATTGAGCAGAACCTCGTCCAACAGCTTTTTCATCGCCAATCCCGCCGCCACCGACGGCAGCAGGGCCACGATAAGCCCCAGCGCGAATTGGCGCGCATCGGCGGACGTGGGAAGTCCGATCAGCGCCTTCCAGAAGGTCTGAAAATAAATCGCCACCACCGCCAGGATCGCGCCCAGCTGAATCACCACGGTGAAGGCTTGCCAATCATCGCCCAGCCCCAGCAGTTGTTCGGTCACCAGCAGATGCGCGGTGGAGGAGATGGGGAGAAATTCGGTGATGCCTTCCACCACGCCCAGGATGATGGACAACAGAATATCGTGCATGGGCGAATCCCGGAGGTTGGCGGCCAACAGGTAGCATCGCCCCCTGTCGCGCGCATCCTTTAAAACTTGTTATGATGGGGCATGGCTAGGGGAATCAGCCAAAAAGGAAATGTGGGGCGCGGCCGCGGCTTGCTATGGAAGCTGCTGTTCACCCTTTTCATCCTGCTGGTTCCTGCCCCCATCATCCTGATCCTGATCTTCCGCTTTCTTCCCATTCCAGGCACACCGGCAATGCTGATCAGCCTGGCCCAGGGCAAGGGCGCCAGCTATGCCTGGTCCGGCGATATTTCGCCGCGCCTGGAACGGGCGGTGATCGCAGCCGAGGACCAGAATTTCTGTCGCCATCGCGGTTTCGACTGGGCGGGCATCCAAAAGGCGATGGAAGAACATAAGCGCCGTCCCAATAGGCCGATGCGCGGCGCCAGCACCATCTCCCAGCAGGCGGCGCGCACATTGTTTCTGGTTCCCATGCGCAGCTGGATCCGCAAGGGATTGGAGACCTATCTCACCGTATTGATCGAAGCCCTGTGGCCCAAGAAACGCATTCTTGAGGCCTATTTGAACACGGTGGACTGGGGCGACGGGATTTTCGGCGCCGAGGCCGCCGCCAACGCCTATTTCGGCACCGATGCGGGCTCGCTGGACAGCACGCAGGCGGCGCGGCTGGCCGCGATCCTGCCCAATCCCCACAAATGGAAGGCGGCGCGCCCCGGCCGCTATGTCCGCCAGCGCACCGGACTGCTCGTGGGGCGCAGCGCCATGGTCACACGCGACGGCCTGAACTTCTGCGTGAAGTAGGGACGCCCTGCCCCTGGGTTCCGCACCTGCAGGACTCTTTGCCGCGCGCGGATGCGCCCCTATAAGACATCATGCGCCGCCTGATTCACGTGATGCTGTCGCCCAGTTGCCGCCTGGCCCGCCTGATGGTGGGGGAAAAGCGCATCGCCTGCGATCCGGTGCCGGCCGAGGACATCAAACAGTCCATGCCGGTTTTCATCGATATGGACGGCACCCAGGCCGAAGGCGTGTGGGCGATCCTGGACCATCTGGAACATCATTATCCCGACCGCCCCCTCGCCCCCACCGACGATGCGGCGCGGCGGGCCTGCCTGCGCTGGGTGGATTGGGCGATGGGGCCGTTTCACGAAAAAGTCACCCAACGCATCGTCTATGAAAAGGCCGCGCCGCGCTACACCGGCGCCGGCTTCAGCCGCGCCCCGGACATGAATGTGATCCGCGCGGGCCGAGAGGAGTTGAAGGCGGCGCTAAGCGCCATCGCCGCGGCGGCGGAAAGCAACGGCAATCTGGCTTGCCGCGAACCGACCTTGGGCGATCTGGCGGTGGCGGCGCACCTGTCTACGCTGGACTATTTCGGGGAAATTCCCTGGAGCGATTTTCCCGCCGCCAATGAATGGTATGTGCGGATGAAATCGCGCCCCTCTTTCCGCTCTCTTCTGCTCGACCGCGTCCCTGGACAGCCGCCTGTGTCCCATTATACCGAACTCGATTTCTGACTCCGGCGGAGTATAAGGGTGGCCGTGCAGGACCCCGCGGCCATCAAACACGACATTCTTTCCCACGCGCAAAGCGAGGGCTTTGACCTGGTGCGCTTTACCAGCGCCGCCGCGGGTGCGGAAAATGCCGAACGCTTGCGCGACTATCTCGATGCCGGTCATCACGGCACCATGGCCTGGATGGCGGAGCGCAGCCACTGGCGCGCCGATCCGCAAGCGATGTGGCCTGACGCCAAGAGCGTCGTTGTGCTGGGGCTGAACTACGGACCGGCGCAGGATCCGCTGGCGATCCTGGAGCAAAAGAGCCGCGCCGCGATCTCGGTCTATGCCCAGGGCGATGACTATCACGATGTGGTGAAGAAGAAACTGAAAGCCCTGGCCGGTTACATGGTCCGAAAATTCGGCGGCGATGTAAAAGTCTTTGTCGACACCGCCCCGGTGATGGAAAAGCCGCTGGCGCAGAAAGCCGGCCTGGGCTGGCAAGGCAAGCACACCAATCTTGTGTCGCGCGAATTCGGCTCATGGCTGTTTCTGGGCAGCATCTTCACCACCCTGGATCTGCCGCCGGACGCGGGCGAAGACGATCATTGCGGCAACTGCCGCGCCTGCCTGGACATCTGTCCGACCGATGCCTTCCCGGCGCCCTACCGGTTGGATGCGCGGCGCTGCATTTCCTATCTCACCATCGAGAATGACGGCCCCATTCCGCGGCAATTCCGCAAAGCCATGGCCAACCGCATTTACGGCTGTGACGATTGCCTGGCGGTTTGCCCCTGGAACAAGTTCGCCCAAACCGCGTCGGAATTGAAATTGGCGGCGCGGGACGAGCTCAAATCTCCGCACCTAGAGGACCTGGCCAAGCTGGATGACGCGGCCTTCCGTGCCCTGTTCCGCAAGTCGCCGGTCAAGCGCATCGGCCGCGACCGCTTTTTGCGCAATGTGATGATCGCCATCGGCAATAGCGGCGACCCACGGCTGACGAAATCCGCGCAAACCGCCTTGCAGGATCCGTCACCCCTGGTGCGCGGCGCGGCGGTGTGGGCGCTTTCACAACTTCTCGCGCAAGAGGAGTTCGAAGCCCTCGCTCGTATTCATGGAACGAGCGATCCCGATTCTCAGGTGCGCGAGGAATGGATCAAGGACTGAGCTCTTCAAGATTGGCTTTGGCTTCGGCCGCGATGGCGCCGGGCTCCGCCTTCTGCGCCGCCTGAAAATCGCGCCGTGCGCCGCCGATATCGCCGAGCTGGCGCCGCAACAGGCCGCGCTCCACCAAGGCGCCACCGTCTCCCGGCTTGATTTTCAACGCCACCTCGATGTCGAGCTTGGCATCCTCATAGCGCTTCAAGGCCCGCCTGGCGCTGGCACGCAGCACCAAAAGATCGGCGCGGCGCGGCGACAATTGCAAAGCGGCATTGAGGTCCAAAACCACTTCATGCCAATTGCGCCGCATGGCATGGGCCCGCGCCAGATCGGCGAACAAGTCGGCATCGCCCGGCGACAGCGTCAGGGCGCCGGAAAAACTTTGTATCGCACGGGCGCCGTCGCCCCCCACCAACCAGGCATTGCCCGCCTGGCTGAACAGCGCGACGCGATTCAGGAGCGGTTGCTGGCCGGCGCCTCGGGTGATGAGGTAGTGACGGCCACGACGGATCTGGTCGACGGACTCATTGTCGGCCGGTACCGGATGGCGGCTC
>CADECX010000018.1:0-9824 GCA_902825865.1 uncultured Alphaproteobacteria bacterium | reverse complement strand
CGCATCGGTAAGCGCGGACTGCGGATTGATCACCGAATCGGCCATGCAACGTTGATAATGCACGGAGTCGGACGATGCCGCGCTGGCTGCCGCCGGCAACAGCAGGCCCAGCCCAATTGCGGCCGCACGCAGCAAAAACAGGGTCGCGACACTCATGCGGAACAGTCTAGCAGCAATAAGGCCTTCGAATGGCAGGAAAAACTGCTAGGTTAGCGGCGAGGAAAACGCTCATGTCTCTTGCACGCATCACGGCCCTGTTGCTGGCCGGCCTTTTGTTTGCCGCCATGGCGCCCGCCGCGATGGCGCAGCCCAGCGAGTTGCCGCAACTGGGTCCGCGCGCCGCACCCACCCAGCAAATTCAGGTGCAGAGCCTGCCGGCCTTGAATATGACTCCCGACTTTGATCCCGCCCAGGCCACCGCCCGGTATCTGGCGCAGGTCAGCGGCGCGGCGCGCGCCAAGTCCGACGCCTATTTCACGGGCGGCTATTGGTTGCAATTGGCCGACCTTCTTTATGCCTTGGCGGTGGCGGGGCTGCTGTTATGGACCGGCGTTTCGGCGCGCATCCAGGATTGGGCGCAGGCCCGTACCTTGAGCCGCAGCTATCAGGTGATGCTCTATACCTGCGCCTATGTTCCCATCACGATGGCGGCGATTTTTCCGCTGACCTTGTATGAGGGATTTTTCCGCGAGCATCGTTACGGTCTGTCCACGCAGAATTTCTGGCAGTGGCTGGGCGATTTCGGGATTCAATTCGCCCTGACCTTCACCGCCTCGGTGCTGCTGTTGCCGATCCTCTATATGGCGATCCGCCGGGCGCGGGAGATGTGGTGGTTGTGGGCGGCGGGGCTGGCCATCGCCTTTCAGGTCCTGATCATTGTGATCTGGCCGGTTTTCATCTCTCCCTTGTTCAATCACTATTCCCCCCTGCCCGACAGCCCGCTCAAGAGCAAGATTCTGGCGCTGGCCCGCGCCAACGATGTGCCGGTGGACAATGTCTGGCTGGTCGATGCTTCGCGCCAATCCAACCGGGTTTCCGCCAATGTTTCCGGATTCATGGGAACGGCGCGCATTTCCCTCAATGACAATCTGCTCAATCGCGGCACAGAAGACGAAGTACTGGCGGTGATGGGCCATGAGATCGGCCACTATGCGATGGGCCATACAACGCGCCTGATCCTGTCGGGCGGGTTGGTGATCCTGATCGGATTCCTCTTTATTCATTGGGGCTTTGTCCTGGCCTGCGATGTGTTCGGCGGGCAATGGCAGGTGCGCAAGGTCAGTGAAGTGGCCGGGCTGCCGCTGATCGTGGCGCTGGCCTCGATCTTCCTGTTCCTGGCCACGCCGTTGACCAATTCCATCGTACGGGTGGTCGAATATCAGGCGGATATTTTCGGACTCAATGCGGTGCGCAAGCCTGACGGGTTCGCCACCGTGATGCTGAAACTTTCCACCTATCGCAAACTGGAACCCGGCCACTGGGAGGAGATTATTTTCTACGACCATCCGTCAGGACGCACCCGCATTGCCGCGGCAATGCGTTGGAAGAAGGAACATATCGGCGACCTGGATTTGCGCGAGACGGCGGCCGCACCCTGATGGATCCATGGGCAGTTCTCGAAAAGCGATTGCTTTCCAGAAGCAGGGTGAACTGGCACAGGCGGAAAACCTGTATCAGCAGCTTCTTGCCACTTATCCCCAGCATGGCGTCGTGACGCACCTGATGGGCGTGCTGCGCGCGCACCAGGAACGCCATGACGAAGCCATGTCGTTTTTCCGGATTTCGCTGAAAACCAAGCCGGGCGATCCCGCGGTGCTCATGGATGCCAGCAATACGCTTCGAAAACTGGAACGGTTCGACGAAGCGCTGCGATATATCGACGCCGTACTCGCCGTGCGCCCCGGCAATTTCGAGGCGATCAGCAATCGCGGCAATCTGCTCCGCGATCTCATGCGCCCGGTCGAGGCGCTGGCCTGTTTCGATGCGGCGCTGGCCATAACGCCGCAGGATGTGGCCACCCGGTTCTCGCGCGGTGCAATCCTGCAGCAGATGCGGCGCTTTGATGAGGCCCTGGGGGAATTCGAACGGATTCTGGCGGCCGATCCGAACCATGCCCAGGCCTTCGGCGAAGCGCTGTGGAGCGCGGTGAATTTGTGCGATTGGGTCCGTGCGGCGCAATTGGCGGCCGAAATTCCGGCGCGGATGAACGATGGCGTCACTGAGATACCGACCCTGTCCTTCATGAGTTGCTGCAGCGATCCGGCGCTCCTGCTGCAACGCGCCAAAAGCAGCAAGCTGGTGACGGCGGCCACGGAATCCGCGCCGCTTTGGTCGGGCAAAGCGTATGGCCACGACAAGATCCGTGTGGCGTATCTGTCCTATGATTTTCGCGTCCATCCCGTCGCCTTTCAACTGACACAGGTACTGGAAACCCACGACCGCGCGCGCTTCGAGATCATCGGCTTGGGCTCTGGCCCCGATGACCGCAGCGAGATACGCGCCCGCATGATCGGCGCCGTGGACCAGTTCCACAATGTGCGGACGTTCAGCTTCCGCCGGATCGCCGAAACATTGCGCGCCCTGGAAGTGGACATCGTGGTCGATCTTAACGGCCATACCGACGGCACACGCTTCTCCAGCCTTGCCTTTCGCCCCTGTCCAGTGCAGGCGACATGGCTGGGTTATCCGGGCACGACCGGCGCCGATTTCATCGACTATCTGATCGCCGATCCGATCGTGGCCCCCCTGTCGCATCAAGAATTCTAGTCGGAAAAAATCATTCATCTGCCGGATAACTTCTTTCCCACCGACAATTTGCGCCCAATCGAAATTCCGCCGAGCCGCGCCGAGGAGGGATTGCCGGACGATTCCTTTGTCTTCTGCAGCTTCAGCAACAACTGGAAGATCAATCCACCGATATTCGATATCTGGATGAGGCTGTTGCGCGATGTGCCCGGCAGTACGCTATGGCTAAAGGATTCTGGCGACCTCGCGGCCGGGAATTTGCGCCGTGAGGCCGTGGCGCGGGGCATCAACCCCCAGCGGCGGGTATTCGCCAGGCATGTGCCGCTCGAGAAACACATCGCCCGGCATGCGCTTGCCGATCTGTTCCTGGACACGCTTCCCTATGGCGCGCATGCCACGGCCACGGATGCTTTGTGGTCTGGCCTGCCGGTTCTGACCCGGCTGGGTGAAGTTTATGCCGGCCGCGTCGCCGCCAGCCTTTTGACGGCAGCGGGACTGCCCGAGCTGATCACGCGCACGGTGGAAGAGTATGAAGCGACCGCCCTCGCTTTGGCGCGCGACCCCGGCCGGTTGAAAACAATTCGCGAGAAACTGGCTGCCAACCGCGCCTCCGCTCCCTTGTTCGACACCAAGCGTTTTACCCGCGGCCTAGAAGCCGTCTATGAAACCATGTTGAAAGAAAAAACCCAGAATAGATCGACTTAGCCCGGCAGCCCTGCCGCAAGCCCGGCAAAAAGCGGGTTTGCCGGATCGAGCTTGGCCAGCAGGCGCCGGCAGGCGGTCCGCGCTTCGGGATTCCAGTCGGCGCCTAGCGAAGCGGCAAGCTGGGCCTGGCTTTTCAGGATCACGCCGTCGTCCAGAATTTTCAGGCCATTGTCCTTCAAGGTCGCGCCGGTGGTGGTGATGTCCACGATCACCTCCGCCGTTCCCGCCGCCGGCGCGCCTTCGGTGGCGCCCGCGCTGGGCACGATACGGTAGTCGGTGATGCGCGCCTGAGCGAAGAAGCTGCGGGTCAGCTGGGCATATTTGGTCGCCACACGCAGGCGGCGGCGATGGGTTTGGGCGTAAGCGGCGCAGACATCGTCCAGATCGGCCATGCTGGCGACGTCGATCCAATATTGCGACACCGCCACCACCACATCGGCAAAACCGAAGCCCAGGCCCTTGAGCAACAGCATGCGGCCTTCCAGCTCGGGGGCTTCCTCGCGCAGCAGGTCTTCGCCGGTGATGCCCAGATGAATGTCGCCCTGAAGCAAGGAAGAAGCGATCTCCGCCGCCGACAACAGCATCACTTCGACATCGGGAAAGCCGGCAAAGCTGGCGCGATAGCCGCGCGCGCCCGCCGTCTGCTCCATGATCACCCCGGCGGAGGCGAACCAGGCATTGCAATTATCCTTGAGCCGCCCCTTGGAGGGGATCGCGAGTATCAGATTTGAAGTGGGGGCGGTCATGTCGCGCCTCCCGCGGCGGCCAGCACACGCTCGGTGCGCAGGGCGCAGCCGATGGCGCTGACCGGCTTCTTGGCGCCCAGCATCTCCATCATGGAGTCATAACGCCCGCCGCCCGCGATCTGCACCGGGCCTTCCTTGTCGCGGGCCCAAAGCTCGAACACAAAGCCGGTATAATATTCCATGTTGCGCCCGAAATGGGCGGTGAACTGAACCTTGGCCAGATCCACCCCTAAGGATTTCAAAGTCGCCAGCCGCGCATCCATTGCCGCCAATTGCGGATCGAGATTGATCGCGGCGGTTTTCAGCAGCGCCCGTATTTTGGCCAGCGCCTCCTCGGCCGGACCGGAAATATCCAGCAGTTCGGCAATGGCGTCGGCGACCTTGCGATCCAGCCGCAGATTGGCTGCTTCCGCGGCGCGTTCCTGCGCGCGTGCGATGATCTCCTCGCGGCTGCGTCCGGCGGCCGGCGCATCGGCGCGGGCATCCAGCAAAGCTTCGATCTCGGCACGGGTGGCGGGCAATTTTGCCGCGCCTTCGCCATGTCCCAGCCAATAGAGCAAGGATTCGACATAGCCGGCGCGCCAGAAATGCCGCTTGAGGCGCGCGCGCCATTGCGGCGGCAAGGCCAAGGCATCGACCAGCGCGCCGAATAGCGCCAGATCGCCGATGCGCAGCGAGAAATCCTTCAGTCCGCAGACCCGCAAGGCTTCAACCGCCAAACTCAGTATCTCGGTTTCGCCCGCCACGGCATCGGGCAAGCCCAGCAATTCGACCCCGGCCTGAAAGAATTGGGTGGGACGGTTGGGTTCGCCCGGCTGATGACGGAAGACCAGGCCGTTATAGGAAATGCGCGCGGGGAAACCGCGCCCGCTCAGCACCGCTTCGCGGCAGATGGGAATGGTCAGGTCGGGACGCAGCGCCAGATCGCGGCCCGATGGATCGGTCAGGGTGAAGGTACGGCGGCGGATTTCCTCGCCGGAACGGTTGAGAAAAATCTCCGCCGGCTGCAGCACCGCCGGTTCCTCGCGCACATAACCGTGCGCGGCAAACAAATCCAGCAGCGCCATGGCCTGGGCATTAAGCGCCTGGATGGACTTGGTGTCGTAATAGGGAAAGGCAGGCATTACTGCCTGCCCTTCAACATCGCCTTTACTTCCGTCACCAGCGCACCGCGCTTGACGCTTTTCTGCGCTTCCCGGTTGGCCACCCACTCGGCGCGGCTTTCCACCGACTTGGCCAGTTCCGCGCCCAGCGCCAGATCCTTGAGCGTCACCTCGCCCCTAGCCCGCTCGTCGCCGCCTTCGATCACCGCGATGGCGGCGCCGCGCTTGTCGGCATATTTGAACTGGTCGCCCATCTTGCCGTTGCCGACATAGGCTTCGGCGCGCAGGCCGGCGGCGCGCAACTCCTGCGCCATGGCGAAACTGGCGGCAGCGTCGGTCTTGTCGAACACCGTGACGACGATCAGCGGCGCCTTGGCCGATGCCGTCAGGCCGCGAGACGCCAGCACCGACATCAGACGCGACACGCCGATCGAAATGCCGGTGGCCGGGACCTGCTGTCCGGTGAAGCGCGCGACCAGATCGTCGTAACGCCCGCCGCCCGCCACCGAGCCGAACACGACCTCATCGCCATCCTCATTCCGGATGGGGAATGTCAGCTGCGCCTCGAACACCGCGCCGGTGTAATAATCCAGCCCGCGCACCACGCCGGTATCGAACAACACGCGGTCGGGACCATAGCCGCTGGCCTGGAGCAGCCTGACGATCTGTTCCAGCTCGTTTAGGCCCGCCGCGCCCACGGCGCTGCTGCCCACCAAGGTGCCGATCTGGCGCAGATGCGCATCCTCGTCTTCCGCATCCGGCGCGACAAACGCCAGGATACGATGAGCTTGTTCCGGCGACAGGCCCGCGCCCTTGGTGAAGTCCCCGGACTCGTCCTTGCGCCCCTGCCCCAGCAGCGCCGACACGCCTTCGACGCCCAACCGGTCCAGCTTGTCGATGGCGCGCAGGACAATGCCGCGCTTGGCGCGGTCTTCCAGCGCCACGCCGCTGGCCTCCAACACGCCATCCAACAGCTTGCGGTTGTTGAGCTTGACGATGTAGTCGCCGCGCTTGAGACCCAACGCCTCCAGCGTGTCCGAGGCCATCATCAACAATTCGGCGTCGGCGGATGCGCTGGCGCTGCCCACCGTGTCGGCATCGAACTGGGTGAATTCGCGGAAACGCCCCGGTCCCGGCTTTTCATTGCGCCACACCGTGCCGGTCTGATAGCGGCGGAACGGCTTGGCCAGGTTCTGGAAATTCGCCGCGACATGACGCGCCAAGGGCGCGGTCAGGTCATAGCGCAGGCTCATCCATTGTTCGTCATCGTCCTTGAGCGAAAACACGCCTTCATTGGGACGGTCGACATCGGGCAAAAACTTGCCCAACGCCTCGGTATATTCAAAGGCGGGGGTTTCCAGCGGCTCAAAGCCGTAGCTTTCATAAACCGCGCGGATGGTGGCCAGCATCTTCTGCTCGGCCATGATCTCGGCCGCGCCGCGATCGCGGAAACCCCGGGGCAGTCTGGCTTTTGGTTTGGATTGCTTGGGCGACGACATGAAATCCGCTGGATTCTGGAATTGGCGCGGGTTGTACCGGCCCCCTGCTTCGGCGGCAAGGAACCGGCTAAGATCGCTATAAAACATTATAAATCAAACGCTTACAAGCGCGCCGCTTTGTCCCTTGCGCTACCCGATCTTGCAATGCGAACTAGCCGAAACAGCTGGGAGTCGATGAAGGTGGCGGAAAGCAAAGTCTATCCCGATGCGGCTTCGGCCCTGAAGGGGCTCACCTTCGACGGCATGACCGTGATGTCGGGCGGCTTCGGCCTGTCGGGCAATCCCGAAAATCTCATCACCGCCTTGAAGGAAGACGGGGTCAAAAACATCACCGTGATCGCCAACAATTGCGGCGCCGACGGGCTGGGCCTTTGGGTGCTGCTCAACAACGGCCAGATCAAGAAGATGATCTCCTCCTATGTCGGCGAGAACAAACTGTTCGAGGAGCTGTTCCTCACCGGCAAGCTGGAGTTGGAACTGAACCCGCAGGGAACGCTCGCAGAACGCATTCGCGCCGGCGGCGCGGGCATTCCCGCTTTCTACACCCGCACCGGCGTCGGCACCGTGGTGGCCGACGGCAAGCCGACGGAAGTGTTCGACGGCCTCACCTATGTGCGCGAGCGCTGGCTGCGTTCCGACCTGTCCATGGTCAAAGCCTGGAAAGGCGATACCGAAGGCAATCTCGTCTATCGCAAGACCGCGCGCAATTTCAATCCGATGATGGCGACAGCCGGCAAGGTCACCATCGCGGAAGTCGAAGAGCTGGTCGAACCGGGCCAGCTCGATCCCAACCAGATTCACACGCCGGGGATTTTCGTGCAGCGCATCCTGCAAGGCAAGAATTACAAAAAGCCGATCGAACGGGTGACCACGCGGCCCCGCCCTGCACAAGGAGCCGTGTGATGGGCTGGAGCCGCGAAGACATTGCCGCCCGGGCCGCGCGCGAATTGAAAGACGGATTCTACGTCAATCTTGGCATCGGCATTCCCACCCTGGTGGCGAACTACATTCCACCGGGCTTGAAAGTGACCCTGCAAAGCGAGAACGGCATGCTGGGCATGGGCCCCTTCCCTTATCCGGGCGATGAGGATCCCGACCTGATCAATGCCGGCAAGCAGACCATTACCGAACTTCCGACCACCAGCTATTTCTCCTCCGCCGACAGTTTCGGCATGATCCGCGGCGGCCATATCGACCTGTCGGTGCTGGGCGCGATGGAAGTGTCGGAAGACGGCGACATCGCCAACTGGATGATCCCCGGCAAGATGGTCAAGGGCATGGGCGGCGCCATGGATCTGGTGGCCGGGGTCAAGAAGATCGTGGTGGTGATGGAGCACACCAACAAGGCCGGCGAATCCAAGGTGTTGAAGAAATGCGACCTGCCGCTTACCGGCACACAATGCGTCGACCTGATCATCACCGATCTGTGTGTTTTTACTTTGGAACGCGGCAAGCCGGGATTGAAGCTGGTTGAGCTGGCGCCGGGTGTGACACTTGAAGAAGTGACCGCGAAAACCGAAGCAAAATTCACCTCCGCGCTATAGGTCAGCATGACCGCCCGCATGACAAGCCGCCTTTGGCGGCATCATCTGCCTTTGGCCCTGTTGTCGGCGGCGGCTTGCTGGATTCTGTACGTCACCCGGCCCTATCCCGACGTGATTACCCGGTTGAGCTTCGCCACCGCCTGGCCCGCTCTGGTGCTGCTGGCCGCGACCTTGATCATCGGACCCTGGCGCGCCTTGCAAGGCAAAGCCCCGATCCTGTCGCAAGACCTGCGCCGCGATATCGGCATCTGGGGCGGATTGTTGGGTGTGCTGCATGCCTGTGCCGGGCAGTTCGAGCATCTGCGCGGCCGGCCCTGGCTCTATTACGTCTATGAAAAAATGGACGAGCATCTGGTGCCGCTGCGCCATGACATGTTCGGCCTTTCCAATTTCACCGGCCTGTTCGCAGGCTTGATCCTGCTTCTGCTGCTGGCGACCTCCAACGACGCGTCCTTGCGCAAATATGGCGGCGCGGGATGGAAAAGCCTGCAGCGCTGGAACTATGCCTGTTTCGGCCTGACTGCCTTTCATACCTTCGGTTATCTGATCGGCGTTCAAAGCCTGAAATGGCCATGGATCGTCTTGGCGAGCCTCTGCATTTTGCTCACTGCCTTGCTGCAATATCTCGGCTGGCGGCGCAGACGATGAATTCGTGCCGCCTCTATGCGTGAACAACTTCAAGAAGGGCGGTCTTGGCCGGCACTGCAGCGCGCACCGGCGGCAGGATGACGCCGGCTTCGCTGGGCGCGTCCGCCAGCCGGTTCGCGGCCAAGCGCACATCGTCCTGATATTCACGCCGCGCCAGCCAGGCCAGATGCGCCCATAACAGCACGCCATCGCCGGTCTGGGCCGCCGCGATCAAGCGCAGCATGCGTTCTTCATCCGCCGTCAGTCCCGCGCAGTAAGGCTGGCCCACCGCCAGCATGCGCCGGCTGGCCTGGCCCAGCACCAGCAGGAAATTGGCGAAGGCCGACAACAGCGCATCCGCCTGCGGTCCGGCAAAGCGGCCATACTCCCGCGTCAGGACCGGACAATCGTCGTGACCGACCACCAGTTTGCGCCAAGTCCAGACCAAAAGATGACCGGCGCAAAGCTGGCCATCATATTGAAATTCCGCGTATTTTCGCTGTTTTGCCATGGCCGGGCTCCCGAGGATGCCCGGCTATAGTTTTTGCTATTCATTCTCAATTGTAACAGAAAACCAGCGGTTATCTCGGCACGCCCCCAACCGTCGCGGAGCCCGTCCCGCTGCATCCCACAGAGCCATAGCGGATGAATTTCTGGATGCGCTTTCCGCTGTCCACTTCGGCTGTGTAGATGTTGCCTTTGCTGTCCAGGCTCACCTGATGCAGCCAGTGGAACTGGCCGGCGTCGCGGCCCGAACGTCCCAACCGCCCAAGCTCCTGCAAGTTGCTGCGGTTGAGCACATAGATGGTCATGTTGGAATTGTCGCCGACATAGAGACAGCTCTGCGCCTTGTCC
>CADECX010000017.1 GCA_902825865.1 uncultured Alphaproteobacteria bacterium | reverse complement strand
TTTTGCGGATAGCCGACATGGCCCTGCACGCCCTTGACCGCCAGCTTGAAATTGATCGAACCGCGCCGCCCGATCTTCAAGGTGTCGCCGGTGCGGCTGACCGAGGTGGGTTCTCCCACCACGCAATGGTCGATTTTCTCGCCGCGCTCCTTCAGCCATTCCAGCAGCTTGACCGTGCCGTTGACGGCCACGCCTTCCTCATCTCCGGTGATCAGCAGGCTGATCGAGCCTTTAAACTTTTCTGGTGGCTTTCCGGTCTTTGCCGCCGCCGCGACAAAGGCGGCGATGGCCGACTTCATGTCGGCGGCGCCGCGTCCATACAGCACCCCGTCCTTGACCTCGGCGGCGAAGGGATCGGCGTTCCAGCCTTCGCCCACCGGTACCACATCGGTATGGCCGGCGAAACAGAAATGCGGCGCGGAATCGCCCAGCCGGGCATACAAATTGTCGACATCGCCGAAGGGCAGGCGGTGGGTGGCAAAGCCCAGCTCTTTCAGCACCCGCTCCAGAATGTCCAAGGCGCCGGCATCCTTCGGTGTCACCGAAGGACGGCGGATCAAGGCCTGGGCCAAAGCGAGGGCGTCGATCTCTATGGACATCAGTCCCGCAGCAATTCGTTGATCGAGGTTTTGGCGCGGGTCTTTTCGTCCACCCGCTTGACGATCACGGCACAGTAAAGATTGGGGCCCTTCTCCGACGGCAAGGACCCCGACACCACCACCGAATAGGGCGGCACCTTGCCCAGGTGCACTTCGCCCGTGGCGCGGTCGATGATCTTGGTGGAGGCCGACAGATAGACGCCCATCGACAAGACGCTGCCTTCGCCCACGATCACGCCTTCGGCGACTTCGGCGCGGGCGCCGATGAAGCAATTATCCTCGATGATGGTTGGGGAGGCCTGCAGCGGCTCCAGCACACCGCCCAAGCCTGCGCCGCCGGAAATATGGCAATGCGCTCCGACCTGGGCGCAGCTTCCCACCGTGGCCCAGGTGTCGATCATGGTGCCTTCGCCGACCCGGGCGCCGACATTGACAAACGAGGGCAGCAGCACCGCACCCTTGGCGATGAAAGCCGAGCGGCGCACCACCGCGCCGGGCACGGCGCGGAATCCGGCGGCGCGGAATTTGGCTTCGTCCCAGCCCACAAACTTGGAATCCACCTTGTCCCACCACACCGCTTCGCCCGGCGCGCCGGAAATCAGTTTCATGTCGTTGAGGCAGAAGGACAGCAGCACGGCCTTTTTCAGCCACTCATGCACTTTCCATTGGCCGTCGATTTTCTCGGCGACGCGCAAGGAACCGCTGTCGAGCCCTTCCAGCACCGCTTCCACAGCGTCGCGTTCCGCGCCTTTGGAGGTCACGCCAAGCTGGTCGCGCTTCTCCCAGGCGGCGTTAATGGCGGCGCTCAAGTCACTCATGGTCAGATCCTGATGCTTTGCAGAAATTCAGTGAGATTTTCGGTCCGGTGATCGATGTCGCCGGCTGCGACATCCATCGCCGGGCCTTGTTTGGCCCAAGGCGCGTCACTCTGCAACCAGATCGTGGTCATGCCCATGGCGCGCGCCGGAACCAGATTGCGGGCGATATCGTCGAACATCGCGCTTTGGCCAGGATTCAGGCCGGCTGCCGTCACGACGCTTTCATAGGCTTCCACCTGCGGCTTGGGCTTGAACGCAATGGTGCGGATGTCCCACACCGCATCGAACAAATGGGTCATGCCGATCCGGTCCAGGATGCGCGCGGCATGATCGCGGCAGCCATTGGTGAAGACAAAGCGCCGACCCGGCAGCTTTTCGATCTGTGCCGCCAGCGCCGCATCGGGTTTCAGGTCCGACAGGTCGATGTCGTGCACATAATGCAGATAGTCGTCGGGCGCAGCGCCATGCTCCAGCATCAGCCCGTTCAAGGTCGTGCCATAGGCCCGGTAAAGGTCCTTTTGCCGGGCATAGGCCGCCTCGCGCTCCAGCTTCAGGAAGGCCATGACATAGTCGGTCATGCGGGATTCGATCTGGGCGAAAATGCCGTTGCGGGCGCAATAGAGGGTGTTGTCCAGGTCGAAAATCCAGCTTCTCACATGCCGGAAATCGGGCCCGGAATCGGGCTTAGAAAGGGCATTTTCGGCGATATGGGCGCTTTCCATGGGCGCAGAAGATGGCGCGGGCGAGGGGGAGGCGCAAGCACCGTTAACGAATGTCCACCATGCCTATTTAACGGCTGTTAAAGCGCGTAGGGCCAGAATAGGCGCCGGGCGAGGGCTTGAAGCAGGGACCGCATGGACGAGAGATCACCCCCGAACGGGCAAGTGGCGGCGGCTGGCCTGAACCCGCGCGACGCGCTCGATATTCTGGACATTCGCACCGGCAAGCCGGGCGGCGCGTCCGAATTGGCGACCCGCACCGATGCGGGCGCCGACGTGCTGCATTATCTCGCCGTCAATGGCGGGCCCGCCACGCGCGCGGCGGTTGCGGCCAATATGGCGGCGCCTGCCGCCACCAACCGCCTTCTGGCCGATGACGAGGAAGAGGATGTGCGCGCCGAGCTGGCGCACAAGATCGCCCGCCTGATGCCGGGCCTGTCTGAGCGCGAAAGCTCGCACATGGTCGCGCTCACCATCGAAACATTGGAGTGCCTGGCGCGCGACGCCACGGTCCGGGTGCGCGCCATCCTGGCCGAAGAAATCAAATATATGGACTGTATTCCCCGCCACATCGTGCTCAGGTTGGCGCAGGATCTGGAAACGGTGGTGGCTGCGCCGATCCTGGAATATTCCCCGCTTTTGTCCGATGCCGACCTGATTGAAATCATCGCCTGCGGCCGCGTTCAAGAGGCGTTGGTCGCGATCGCCAGCCGCAAGCCGGTCAATGAGCCGGTTAGTGACCGCATCGTGAAGTCGCTGAATGTTCCGGCGGTGGCCGCCCTGCTGGTCAATTCCGACGCCAAAATCCGCAAGGCGACGATGGATCAAATCATCGATTGCATCGAGGAAATCAATTCCTGGCAGTTACCCGTCGCGCTTAGGGCCGATCTTTCGGCGCGCGCCATCCGCCGCATCGGCGCGCTGGTGGGGGCCTCGATTCTGGAACGGCTGGCGGCGCGCAACGATCTATCGGACACCACCCGCATCTATCTGAACCGCGAACTGCGGGCGCGGCTGGCGGAGCATACGGTGGAAGAAGGCGCCCCTTCGGCCGCGGACGCGGTCGCCAATGCCCAGAAGGAAGGCCGGCTGGACGGCGAGTTTGTGGAAAAAGCGGCGCAGTTGGGTCAGCGCGAGATCGTGGTCCTGGCCTTGGCCGGGCTGGCCAATGTCAATGAGCAGATCGTCAAGAAAGTGCTGACCGCGGGCGGCGCCAAGCCCCTGGTGGCGCTGGTCTGGCATGCCCATCTCTCCATGCGCGTTGCCTTCAAGATTCAGACTTTCATCATGAAACTGCCGACCCGCGATGTCCTGCCGGCGCGCGGCGGGGTGGGCTTTCCGCTCAGCAAGGAAGAGATGCGCTGGCATCTCAACTATTTCGGCATCACGGCCTGAGGCCTGCCGGGCCGATGCGCGCGATATAGCCGCTAAGGCCCTTGGTCGGGGTGGCGGCGAAACCGGTTTCGGTAAGGGCGCGTCCGGCGCAATCCTGGCTCCCTCGAATCTCAAACGCCACCGATGTGACGCAGAATTTTTCCGCCCCGCCGACCAGCGTGCTGCCGTTTTTTCTTTGTGCCAGCAGATAGACGGAATCGGCTTTCAGCGGCGTGGTGACGGCCTTGGCGCAGGAGGCGGGCTCCACCGTCCACCAGCCGCGCGACACCGAAACGGATTTCGCACCGTGGTCCTTCTCGCCCAGCGCCACCAGCAGGGACTCGCCGGACTCGTTGCAGACGGTGTAGCCGGCGGGCGCGACTTTGACGCGGGCTTGGCTCTCCAGGATACGGAACAGCACGCCGTTCCCGGCGAGTGCGTCGAAACGCATGCGCTTGCGGAAATCCATCAGCGCCGCGCCGGTGGCCTTGTCGGGTTTGCCGTCGATGCGCGCGATCTTATAGCCATTGTCGGCCAGAAGGCGCTTGACCCCAGCCAGTTGCGCTTCGCTCAGGCTCATCAGCGGCTGCTCGTCGAAATTCATCGTCCAAACGCTCTTGCCGCGATTGTTCAGGCTCGCAAAGGGCAAGGCGAAGGTATCCTCGGCGCTGCAATAGGGTTGGGTCACGGTTTGCCGGATGGCGAAATTGGCATCCTTGACACAGACGGGATAGGCGCCGCCCCAGCTGCGCGCCGGGCCGGAATGGGAGAGGGAGGTGCGGGCATGGACAAGGTAGCTCTCCGCCGTCAGCGGCTCCTTGCGGGCGATTTCGCATTCGCCCGGCGCGATGCGCGTCCAGCCTCTGGTGTCGCTGCCGGGCGACTGAACCGCGGAGGTCGCGGCATAAAGGACATAGCTGGTGCGGTTGCACAAAGTGAGTGCCGCATGCGCAGGGTGCGGCGCAAGCGCCAGGCCTACCAGCGCTAACAACAGCGCCCACTTCATTCGGCGGTGATCAGCGTGCCCGCGCCATGCTCGGTGAAAAGTTCGAGCAGCAGGACATGGGGAATACGTCCGTCCAGGATGACGGCGGCATTGACCCCGCCTTCGACCGCGTCGATTGCGGTCTGGATCTTGGGGATCATGCCGCCGGAAATGGTGCCATCCGCGATCAGGGCGCGCGCCTCGCGCACCGACAGGCGCGGAATCAGCTTCTTCTCCTGGTCCAAAACCCCTTCCACATCGGTCAAAAGGATCAGGCGCTCTGCCTTCAGCGCGCAGGACACCGCGCCCGCCACCGTGTCGGCATTGATATTGTAGGTCTCGCCCTTGCGGCCCACGCCGATGGGCGCGATCACCGGAATGGTTTCCGATTTCATGATCGAATGCAGCACTTCCGGATTGACGGTGTCCGGTTCACCGACAAAGCCAAGATCCACCGGCACCCGCTCGCCTGTCTTGGGATCGAGTTGGGTCATCGCCACCTTGCGCGCGATCACCAGATTGCCGTCCTTGCCCGACAGGCCCACGGCGCGGCCGCCCGCGGCATTGATGCCGGTGACGATCTGTTTGTTGATCGAGCCGGTCAGCACCATCTCCACCACTTCCACCGCCGCCTGATCGGTGACCCGCAGACCGTCGATAAAGGTGGAATTGATATTGAGCCTCTTGAGCATCGCCCCGATCTGCGGCCCGCCGCCATGCACGACCACCGGATCGATGCCGGTCTGCTTCATCAGGACGATGTCCTGGGCGAAATCGTCGGTGCCGGTGCCGGTCATGGCGTTGCCGCCATACTTCACCACAATGGTCTTCTGATCGTATTTGAGGATGTAGGGCAGCGCCTCGACCAATACCCGGCCGGTCTGGCGCCAACGCGCCAGGGTGCGCAGATTCCGGTCTTCCGTCTCTTCGGTGGCCATAGAATCGCGCCCTTTGAGTTCCACTTGCGCAAAAGCGGGGCCTTATAGCGCGACAGGCGTCGCTTCCCAACCCCTTATTGCGCCAAAGCAGCCAAGTGGGCGCGCAATTCCGGAATGCCGGTACCGTTGAAAGCGGAGGTCAGCTGCACTTGGGCTAGCGCAGCGGTGTGTTTGGCGGCTTCCGCTGCCGCTGATTCCAGAGCCTGGGGCTGGTCGGCGGTCTTGAGTTCGTCGGCCTTGGTCAGGACCAGGGCATAGGACACCGCCGCCCGGTCCAGCAGCGCCATCACTTGGCTGTCGCTGTCCAAGACGCCGCGCCGGGCATCGATCAGCAGCGCCACCCGGCGCAGCCGCGATCGGCCGCGCAGATAGGAAAAGATCATCTCCTGCCAGCTTTCGGCCTCGGTGCGGGAACGCTTGGCAAAGCCGTAGCCGGGAAGGTCCACCAGCATCAGCCGTCCGGCCAGGTTGAAGAAATTGATCTGGCGGGTGGCGCCGGGGGTCTGGGACACCCGCGCCAGGCTTTTGCGCCCTGTCAGCGCATTGACCAGGCTGGATTTGCCGGCATTGGAGCGCCCGACAAAAGCGACCTCATTGAGCTCTTGCGGCGGCAGATTTTCCGCCGAGGTCGCGCCCCAGACGAAATCGCAGGGTCCGGCGAACAGTTTGCGCGCGGCCTCGATTTCGCCGGCCTCAGTCATTCGCGGCTTTGGGCAGGGCGGGTTTGGGTTTGGATTTGATATTGTCGAAGAAACTTACTTCCACGCCCTCGCGCTTCATGATGTAGGCCTGCTGGAGCACCGTCAGAAGATTGTTCCAGGCATAATAGATCACCAGTCCCGAGGGGAAGGTGGCGAACATGAAGGTGAAGATGAACGGCATCCAGGCGAACATCTTGGCCTGAATCGGATCGGTCGGCGCCGGATTCAGCTTGGTCTGCATCCATTGCGTGACGCCCATCACAATCGGCCATACCCCGACCGAAATATACATGGCGAGCCAGGCCGGCAGCACGGCGTGCGGATCGAAGGGAAGCAGGCCGAAGAGATTGAGGATCGAGCTGGGATCGGGCGCCGACAGATCGTGAATCCAGCCATAAAAGGGCGCATGGCGCATTTCAATGGTGACGAACAAAACCTTGTAGAGCGCGATGAAGACGGGAATCGTCAAAAGGATCGGCAGGCAGCCCGACAGCGGATTGGCCTTTTCCCGCCGGTAGAGATCCATCATCTCCGTCTGCATTTTCTGCGGATCGCCGCTATGGGCTTTCTTGATCTCTTCCATTTGCGGCTGCAGCTTCTTCATCTTGCTCATGGCGCGGAAGGACGCATTGGCGAGCGGGAAGAAGACGAGCTTGACCACCACGGTCAGGCCCAGAATGGCGAGGCCGAAATTGCCCCACAGCCGGTAGAGATGATCCAGCACCCAGAAGAACGGGCGGGTGAGGAACCAGAACCAGCCCCAATCCACCGCATAATCGAAATTGACGATCTTCTGGGCGTCCTGATAGCCGCGCAGGATGCTCACCACCTTCGCGCCGGCGAACAGCCGGTGGGTCACGCTGGCGGTGCCGCCCGCGGCGAGCTTGCGCCCTTCCAGCCGGTAATTGGCTTGATAGGCATCCACACCCGCCGGGGTCTTGGCGCCCAGATAGGTGCCGTTGAAGCTCTCGCCTTGTGGCGGCACGACCGCGGCCATCCAATATTTGTCGGTGATCCCGACCCAGCCGCCGGTGGAGGTGAAGGTTTTCGGCGGGGTGTTGGGTTCCTTGAAGTCACTGTAGGTGGCGTCCACTTCGCTGCCATTGGCGACGCCGACAAAGCCGACATGCAGGTAAAGGTTGGCCTCGTCTTTCTCGATGCCTTGCCGCTCCACCGTGCCGTAAGGATAGAGCGTGACCTGTCCGCCGCCCTGGTTGGCGACACTGTCGCTCACGGTGAACATGTACTGACTGTCGATGGCGATGACGCGGGTGAAGACCAGGCCACGGCCGTTGTCCCATGTCAGGGTCACCGGATTGCCCGGCGACAGGGTGCCGCCGCCGGTCTGGCGCCATTCGCTATTGTCGTCCGGCATATTGCTGGCGCCGACCCAGCCGAAAGTGGCGGAGTAGGGATAGGCCGTGCCCTTGGGCGCCAGAAGCACGATCTCGGGACTCTTGGGGTCCACCGTGTCGTGATATTTCTTCAAGCGCAGATCATCCAGCCGCGCGCCTTTGAGCAGGATCGAGCCGTCCACCATCGGCGTGTCGACCGTGACGCGTGCTCCGCCGGCCTTCAGCGCGGCTTCGCGGCTCATGTGACTGGTGGCGGCGGCGATGCCCGGCAAGTTCGGCGCGGCGGCGTCGGCAGGCTTGGTCTTTTGCTGCTGGGTCAGGGCGGCCTGGCGCGCCTGTTCCGCCTTCATCGCCGGTGTGGCGACGAAATACTGCCACGCGAACAGCACCGCGGCCGCCAGGGCAATGGCCAAAAGGACATTCTTGTTGCTGCCGTTGTTGTTCATGGACGCCGCTTGGAAAGAGGAACAGGATCAAAGCCCGACGATCCGCCGAGCCAGCTTATGGGATGGCAGCGCGCCAGCCGCCGCACAGTGAGCCACAGGCCTTTGACAGGACCATGCTGGTCCAGGGCGTCCAGGGCATAGTGCGAACAGCTTGGGGTAAAACGGCAATGTCCCGGCATCAACGGCGACAGCAAAAGCCGGTAAGCGCGGATCGGCGCGGACAAGAGCGCGACGGCAAATCTGCGCATGGCTTCAAATCTCTCCCGCTTTCGCGTCCAGCTTTTTATGCGCCGCCTTCAGGGCCGTGGTGATGTCGGACAGAAGGGCCGGAAAAGGGCGCGCCACGGTGGTGCCGCGCGCGACCAGAACATAGTCATGGCCGCCGCGTCCCAAAAGGGGCAGCAGTTGCGACGCAGCGGCGCGCAAACGGCGCTTGGCGCGGTTGCGGGCGACCGCGTTGCCGATTTTCTTGCTGGCGGTGAAGCCCACGCGCAGCCGTCCGGACTGGGCCTCGGGTTCGGGTGTGGGACAGGTTTCCAGGGTAATGGCGCCTTCTACGCGGCGGATTCCCCGCGCGGCTCTCAAAAAGTCGGCGCGCTTTTTCAGATGGTCCACGACAAGGGGGACCGGCGCGTTCAGGCCGAAAGCTTCTTGCGGCCGCTGTTGCGGCGGCGGTTCAGCACCTTGCGGCCGCCGGCGGTGGCCATGCGCGAACGGAAGCCATGACGGCGCTTGCGCACGAGTTTGCTCGGCTGATAGGTGCGCTTCATGGGTCTCAGGCTCCGAAAAGGCCCTGTAAGGGCCGAAAAGAGCGCGGTTTTTAGGGGGCAGACCCGGCCCTGTCAACGATCCAGGCGGTTGAAATATTATTTCAATCGCCGATCACGACGCCCGGCTAGCGACAGCGTATTGCCGCCGCGATAGCGGGTGGCGCCCCCTCAATCCCCTATAACGACGCCATCCCGGCGGGGGTCGGCGCCCCCGATATAGCCGCCCGGGACCCGCTTGATGCCATGCAATCCGCTGCCCTCACCGGCCACCACCGTCACATTATGGCCCATGGCGGTCAGTTGAGGGGCCAGGGCGTCATTTTCCGGGGATTTCTCCAGCCGGGTGGGGCCATTGAGATTGAGCTGACGAGGCAGGGCGATGGCCTGGGCCGGGGTCATGCCGCCGTCCAGCATGGCCACCAGGCTCTGGGTGACGTAGCCGATGATGGCGGGGCCGCCGGGCGAACCCACCGACAAAAAGAACTTGCCGTCCTTGTCGAAGACGATGGTGGGCGACATGGCCGATAGGGGACGCTTGCCCGCCGCCGGCGCATTGGCCACCGGCTTTCCGTCCAGCATCGGGTCCAGCGAGAAATCGGTCAGGGTATTGTTGAGGAAGAAACCCTTCACCATCACTTCGGCGCCGAACACCGACTCCACCGAGGTGGTCATGGAAATCACCTGGCCATTCTTGTCGACAATGGTCATGTGACTGGTGCCGTGCAGCACCGGCGAACGCTGTGGCGCATAGTCGGCGCGCTTTTGCGGCGGATCGCCGGCCTGGGCGGTGCCCATGTCTTTGGCCGGATCGATCAGCGCGGCGCGGCCGGCGAGATAATCCTTGTTGAGCAGGCCCGCGATCGGCACCTGAACGAAAGCGGTGTCGCCGACATATTTGGCGCGGTCGGCATAGGCCAGCCTGCTTGCCTGGGTGAAGAGATGGGCTTCGCTCAAACTGTTGGGTTGCAGCTGTGAAGACGGAAAGCGTTGCAGCATCCCCAATATCTGCACGATGGCGATACCGCCGGATGAGGGTGGCCCCATGGAGCAAAGCCGCCATTGGCGATAAGGACCGCACATCGGTTCGCGTTCCAGCGGCTTGAAGTTCGCCAGATCGTCAAGTGTCATGCCGCCTTGATTGGCGGGCGCATTATGCACCATGTCGACAATCGCCTGGGCGATCTCGCCGGTATAGAAAGCCTTGGCGCCGCCCGCCGCGATGGCGCGCAGCGACGCGGCATAGTCTTGATTTTTGTAGATCTCGCCTTCGGCCAGAGGCGTGCCGTCGGCATGATAAAAACGCGCCTTGATGTCGGGCATGTTGGCGCCGCGGGTAAAATTCCGGATGGTGCGCGCCAGTTTAGGTCCGACCGGAAAGCCGTTATCCGCCAGCTTGATGGCGGGCTCGAACAGTTTGGCCCAAGGCAGCTTGCCGTATTTTTTGTGCGCCATTTCCAGCATGCCGACGACGCCAGGAATCCCCACCGAAAGGCCGCCGGGAATGGCTTGCGCTTTTGAACGCGGCTTGCCATCTGCGCCTAAGAACATGCCGGGATGCGCTGAAGCGGGCGCCACTTCGCGGCCGTCAAAGCTGGTGGTCTTTTTGCTCTTGGGATCATGCACCAGCATGAAGGCGCCGCCGCCGATGCCGGAGGATTCCGGTTCCACCAGGCCCAGCACCATTTGCACCGCGATGGCCGCGTCCACCGCGCTGCCGCCGGCGCGCAACATTTCCAGGCCGGCTTGCGCCGCCAGCGGATTGGCGGCGGCGACCATGTCGGTCTTGGCGAAAGGCTGGACGTATCCGGGGCGGACGACATCGGCGCTGGACGGCAGCGACATTGCCAGCAGCAGAACAAAAACAAGGCGCGAGGGTCGCATCATGTCTGCCAGACTATCATTGGGTGCCCGCGCCACAGCAACAAAAAAGCCCCGCTTTTAACGGGGCTCTTTCGCGCAAATTGGAATATCAATCAGCGCACGAAGACGCGCACTTCGCTGGCGGTGGCGGACGGGTCGGTGGTCGAAGCCACATTCAGCCGGGTCGCGGGCACGCCCATATCGGTCATGGAGCGCATCACGTCCTGGGCATGGCGGCGGGCGGTGGTCTGGGCGATCTGCACCGAAGCGGCGCTGCCGCGGGTGGGAGAAACCGCCACCACCTGGAAATTGGCGCCGGGGCGGTTCTGCAGCGCCTGGTTCAGCGCGGCGTAAAGAATCTGCTGATAATCGACATTGGGACGGTCGAAGCGCACCACCACCAGGGGCGCGCCGGCCGCGACGGCAGGACCTGCACCGCCCAAAGACGTGCCGACGCCACCACCGAAAAAGTCACCGCTCTTGATCGCGGCGGCCAGGGTGGTGAGGTTCGAACGTTCATTGGCGAGATAAGCCGTCTGACGCTGAATGCCGTCGGAGGTTTCGCGCAGCAGACGGTCGATCATCACAATGGTCTGGCTGGTTTCATCTTCCAGCAAACGCAGCTGACGGTGATCTTCATCGACCGCGCCGGAGACATTGTAGGTGGCGCCGATCTGGTCGAGCGCGTAATGCGCCGTCGAGCTGTCGTTGGTGACGTCGGTGCCCAGGGCGTTGAGGGCGTTCACATTGGCCGACAGGGCGTCGAGCTGGCTCTGGGCGGTATTCCATTGCGCCACCAGTTCGGGATTGCCGCGGGTGGTGCCGACCTGCAGACGGGTGGTGATATGGGCCTTGGCGCCCTGATAGGCGCCCGCGGCGCTCGCGCCCGCATTGCGCAGCTCGGCCAGACGCGCGGAGTTGGAAGCCAGCCGCTGCTGCAGGCCCGCAACCTGGGCGCGCAAGGACTGGACGGTCTTGTTGACGGCGGTTCCGGTGTCGGCGCCGTTTTCGATCGTGATCGGGGTAATCGTCGCCACCGGCGCTCCGCCGGACGCGGCGGGCAACGCCGCCGAGGGTGCTGCGCCAAAGCCTGCCGTGGGCGGCGCGGCGCCGGCATCGGGCGGAAGCTCGGCAGACATGTCTGCGCTGGTGTCATCGCCAAACATGGCGTCGATATCGGAGCAGGCGGTCAGGCTCAGGCCCGCCGTCACCGCAAAAGCCAGAACCAGGCCCTTTTTGAGCCCTTGTCTTGCTGGAATTCCCCTCATCATGCTCTCCGCTGCCCGGCGCGACTGCCCGGCCCCCGTGCGGCCGAAAAATCGAGTTTGGCGCCCCAACCCCCCGCCACTATGGCCCGGCGGTCTGCCCGCCAGTCTTAACCAGCAGGGCGGGAGGGGACAAGGGACCAGGATGCCGCTTGGGGCGGAAATCTGCACGTTTCCACTGGGACTTGCAGGGATTTGGGGGCGTGCGGCGGCAATGTCCCGGGCTGGCACGGGTTGTTCTTGCCTTTGGCAAGCCTCCCCAATAGGTTCCGGCCCTCAAAACGCACCCGTAGCTCAGCTGGATAGAGCACCAGACTACGAATCTGGGGGTCAGGAGTTCGAATCTCTTCGGGTGCGCCAGTACTTAGTCCGTTCCACCGTTCTAAAAAGACGGTGTTTAGAACGGCAGTGAATAGCCTCGGGTGATGATCGCCGCCGGACCTATGTCGGTAGCCCAGCAATAATCCCGACTGTGTCGTGCTTAAAGTCTTTGTCGGCCAGCGGCCGGTTTGCTTGGGGACGTCTGTTGGCTTTCATCCGAATAGCAATCGCAAGCGATCTACATGTCGGGGAAGCTGCTCGATCCAAGGAGCTCCAAGTAGCGGGCGCTGAAAAGAATTCACCAGTCGATCCCAAACAGTTTTTGGATCGTTTCCGGGAATTCTTTGCCGGAAATGTTTCTGCGGATTTTCTGATAGTCCCTGGCGACATCACAAACACAGGAAGTCCGGCCGAGTTCGATCTGGCCGCAACCATTGTTGAGGACATAGCTAAAACCCTCGCCGTTCCCGTCAAAAATATAATCGTGATACCCGGCAATCATGACGTTGACTGGTCGGTGGTCCCGGGTGCAACCCCGCATCCACTGCGATTGGGACAACGGTACGATCCATTCAGGGCCTTCGTGGCAAAACTCCAGCCCGAGGCCAAAGCGCTAACGGAAGAGCCTTATTTTCACATTCAAAGAGGCGACGGCTTATATGTCGCCGCCTATAATTCTGCATGGCACGATCAGCCAAAAACGCCCGCCGCACATCACGGTCGCGCCGAGGCCAGCCACATGGCGGCTCTCCGCGCAAAAATTTCGGCTGCCCCCCCGCAGGACAACGAGATTCGAATTTTCCTAGTGCACCACCATCCCGTGCAATACATGGACTTCCTGCAGACCTGGGACGATTTCAGCATCATGCAAAATGCTGAAGCGATTCAAGACCTTCTGAACGATTTTAAGTTTGATTTTCTGATCCACGGGCACAAGCACTACCCGAACTTCAATACGCAATCTCTCAACGGAGGTCTTCCAGTTGCGATATTGTGCGCCGGCTCTTTTTGTAGAACTTTGGACACGCGCTGGAACGGCATTGTGGCCAACCAGTTTCATGTGATCACGGCTGATTCCAGAGACCAAAGTACAGGCTGTCTCTGCGGAACTGTGAAAAGTTGGGCCTACCTGGCTTCTGCGGGATGGGACACCAGCTATCACACCGGCGAGGCAGAGCGTATTCGCCGCCGCGGCACAGGGATCGAACATGAGAAACCATTTGGTTTCTATTGTCTACCGGAGCAGTTGGTAGATCTTATTCGTCAGGCAGTTGAAGTAACACTCGGTTCCAAAAGCTTCATAAGCCTCCCGGAAATTTTCGCGATTGAGCCCAGGCTGAAATACGTCCCTGCGGAATCGTTGGAACGAGGGCTTCGTACCTTTGGCGCAGGATCATCTTATAATTACATTTCGTCCGGCAACGGCCGTTACCTGGTGAAGGTTTAGACCATGAGCGACGTCATATCGTTACGACGCGCATTCGAAGTCGACAACGCGCGTAATTTGAATCGTGACGAAGTGGTTAGCACTTTCGTACCGAGTGAGCCATTTTGGCGGTTACTTTCCCCCAAAAACCACATTGTTCTCGGCGCGCGGGGTTCGGGAAAAACGGCACTCGGTCGTATGCTCTCCCATTCGCATTTAGCAGCGTTCGACGATCCGCAGGCAAGGGCAATCATCCAGCAAAAACAATTCGTAGGAATCTATGTCCCTGCAAGAATAAGTTGGATGGGTTCTCACGCCTCAAGACGCGAGGTCCACACCGCAGAAGATCTAGAAGTTTTCGTTTGGAAGCTCAATCTTGCAACATGCTTTGCACTTGTTGAAACAGTCGAGAGCTGTCTCAACACGTATTTTCCCTCCTTGGAGTGTCGACTCCGCGCAGAAATAGCTGCCAGCAAGGAAATGGCGAAATGTTGGTTCGACGAATTGGAATGCACTAGCCTAAGAGACATAAGAGCTGAACTTTTCTCGCTAGATTTTCAGAAGAAAAGTCAGATAACGCGATCGCGCATCAACGGCACAAAGCTTTCTGATACACAAACAGTAGGGCTACGACTGCATCACGATCTGTTTGATCCGTTGAGAGATGCAATAGAGAAGCTAACTGATGTATTGGGCTTCCCCGCCGACACGGCCTGGTTGCTATGCCTCGATGAAATAGAATTTCTGTCAAACCATCAGCACAAAATATTGAACACCTATCTTCGTGAGCATTCGGGAAATCTGTACTTCAAGCTCACGACCATGCCCTATCGTCATTATACTTTAGAAACTCAAATGGGTGTACCACTTAATCCCGGTCACGATTTTGAGTATCTTTATTTAGATAATCACCAAATTAAATTGGATGATGTCGAGCCTTATGGCGATGACGACGACACCCTACCGATATTTGCGAGCCGGATTTTCCAAAAACGGCTTGCCGCTTCCGGATTGCCCGCTCACTCACGAAAATCATTGCGAGCTGTTTTCGGTCCGTCTCGTCTTCTAGATGGCGAAAGAGAAGACTGGTCCGAAGAATCCGCAAACTTTGGGCTCATACGCAAATATTGTAACGACGCCACAGTTGAGCGAGCCACTAAATTGGTCCGTACGGACATAGGAAGGTTTCGAGATCAGATCGGTAGAAAGATCCACGGCGCCCTCTTGTTAAAAGACGCAGTCCACTATTCGAAAGGACGTGCCCAACTTACGATTTACTCTGGTGCTACGTTAATTGCTCGTTGCTCGGATGGAAACCCAAGAACGTTTATAACCATCGTCAACGCCTTACTCTGGTCTGCCAAGCAGACGAGAGACGAAGCCAGTCTCCGTCCTGTTCCGCCTCAGGTACAGACAAGGGTCCTGACCGAGTATGCTGGAACTGTGTTGAGGCGCATTCAGGGTGAAGAGTTCGGCGGGCAACTCTATGAGCTTATCCGGACCATTGGCGATTATATGTGCGAGCGTTTGCATGGCGAAAAAACGGGGACAGACGTTGTGTCCTCGATTGAGGTTGATCTATCAGTCGGCAATCATCTGTCTTATCTGGTAAAAGCTGCGGCTGGCCTCGGGTATCTTTATCCCGCCTTGAACCCCAAGGAACCGAACAGGCTTCCATTAGGCAAGGCCGTTTTTGAACTGGGTTTCGTTTTGGCGCCACATTTCAAACTTCTACCGCGAAAAGGGAAGCCAAGGGACATCCAGTCTATCATTCGAGCCAAAGCGCCTAGCGAGACAAGCGGTCCGCTAGGTTCGCTGTTATAGGTTGATCGATGCAATTACTGTCAATCAATACGGTTGATATCAAGGCGATCCAAGACGGAGGAGAAAACTTCGATCTTGCCATTTTCGCGTCTGGCTATGAGCCAAGGTGTATCGCTTTGCCTATGAAGTTAGCACGGCAACGATTTGGGAAGGTGGCAGTGTTTTCCTTCAAGGAGGAGAAAGAATTCCCGTCCCGCAAAGAGGTGGGGCGGTTCTATGATGGTTTGGAAAATACGGTAACTTTTGAGATTGGTGGCGCTGATGATCTTGCGGTGTACCAAGCTCTCCGAGAGCTCTGCGCCGATCTACCCAAAAATAGAACCGCGAAGGTGCTGGTCGATTTTTCGTCGATGTCGCGTGTCTGGTACGGCGGCATTCTTAATTTTTTCCGTCACACATCACTCTGCGCTCGCGTCGAGCTCTCCATGTGCTACTTGGCAGGCGTTTACGATGGAGCAGTCAGATCTAATCAAGTCGAGATAATAAACGCAGTCCCCGGCTTCGAAGGTATAGCTGCGGGCAGCGGAAAATCCTGTGCGATTTTTGCCCTCGGTTTCGATCCCTGGTGCGCCTATGCAATTATTGAGCGCATAGAACCCGATGAGAGTTGGGCGTTGCTTGCGGAAAGGCCAGATCTGCCAAGCTATCTCGAACGAGCTCGGGAACTAAACAGTGATTTCATTCACAATTATGTTCGTGACAAAGTAATTGTGTTCCCCACGTTCGATATTGATGGAGTATTCGGGCGTCTGTGCGAAAGCGTGTCCAGAGAGCTGACTCACAGTGCCGATATAACCATGATTGGCTTAGGCCCAAAGCCTCATATTCTCGCGATGATGCTTACAGCAATCCGTTTTCCCGAAGTCTCCATTTTACAAGCGCGGGGACGACGGAGTGCTCCGAAAGATATCCCGGCCCAAGGAGAGGGAGTGTGCGCTCGCGTGCAGTTCATTTCCGACCAAACTAGCAATGCTAGTTAGAGCAGTAGAGCGTTTCGCCGACCTTGCGCCTGAACTTTGCCGACGAAGCTAGAGTCGATTGCCGTTCAAAATTATGTGCGGAAAATCCTTTATACAATTTAGCAATCTCTGGATGTGCAGCGTTAGATACTATCACATGGACGCCACGGCGCATTAGGCGGTGAGCAAGCTTGGCCAATCGCTCCTGGTCTGTCCACGAGAAGAGTTTTTCATTCCATTCGCAGAACCCGTTGTTCTGGTGGCCGGTAACGTACGGCGGATCGAAGTACACTAAGTCCTCGGATTTGGCGTCTTTTACCGCAGTTTCAAAATCTTTCACTTCCAGCGAAGCAGATTTGAGCGTGGCACTACAGGCTTTTAGATTTGTGCTGGATATTACGTTCGTAGTCTTGGGCAAGCCATATGGCACATTAAACTTGCCGTCTGCATTGACCCGGTAGAGCCCATTCCAGCAAGTTTTATTTAGGTAGATAAAATCCGCGGCCTTTTTGTATTTTCCGCGGGCGGAGTTGTCGCGGGTCGCGTAATATTCAGTTTTCGATACCTTCTTATGCTTTAAATGCCGAAGTACGGCCTGGGGGTTATCCTTCACTGCCTGAAAGGTCTCAATCAGCGGTTTGCACTGATCTGACAGAAATGCCTTTTTAGGTTTCAGCAAGAAAAATAGCGCGCCCCCACCGAGAAACGGTTCGTAGTAGTTTCCGTAACCTTCGGGTAGCGCGGCTGTCAGATGACGAAGCAATGCCTGTTTGGAGCCGGCCCATTTTAAAAATGGTCGCGGCTCATTTGAAAACCTCTTGTCGGCCGCAACTTCCAAGGCCGCAATGTCAACAGAAGCCGGCACCGCAGTCTTCTTTCCCAAACATCTCTGATTGACCCCGATTTCGCCCGGGAGCTTGCCCCCAGAGCCAAGTCAAGGAAATTCCCCGCCCGATAGATCAACATTCGCTGATGCGAATGAATATGACAAGTGACACCAAATGTGGGGGAGTTAGTGCAACACCAGGCGCTGGCCACATGCGCGGAGCGCAATCCAGTAGGACGCCGAACCGTAGGACAGCTCCTCCAAGGAAGTTGATCCCTTGCGAGAATGCTCAAACTCTTCCTCGCTGTCGCCGTCGGCCAAGTAGCCAAAGCGTCCACCGGCGCAATCGACCAACCTCGTCGAGAAGCTAGTCCCCGACTGTCCGTCGCGTCTCGTCGTTATCTCCATGTAGCCATTGGTCCGGCGTTTGAGCTCGATAAGAGAGTATCGGACCCTAGTGTCGCTTGGCACTGAGATGGTTTGCGCCGATGCTTGCGCTACCGGTCCGATAGCCGTAGCGCCTGTCGGTGTAGCATCTGTCGCGGGCTTGGCGCGCTCATAGCCTGTAGGCTTCATTGTTGCCGGGTCTATGTGAGTTGGGATGAGGGGTTGCGCTGCATCAGAAACCACTTGGGTCGGCGCCCTGTCTGCGCTTTTGGGTAATGGTCCCTGAAATGCGGCCCAGCTAACGAGGAAAAGCGCGAGACCCGCCGCCGGGCCTAGCAACCGGGGACTGTGTCGGAGCGAGCGGTGGACAAACACCGCGAATGCTATTGAGACGAGAAGCAGCAACAGGGTCATCGTGCCCAGCCCGCGTTGTAACCGGGCAGGTCCTTGATGCACGGGATCACTGCCTGATCCAAGGTGGCTTGCCCCAACGACTTCCCCGTCCGCAGCTCTACGTGTGTCCCTATCGGTACGGGCAGCAGCCGCAGAGAGAAGATGGCGAAGTCCCCGCCGTGTTCTTCTTGGATGAACTGCCAGCCATCCCGGAACGGTACGAGAGTGAGATAGATGTTCTTGGCGGTGATGCAGTCCCTAACGTCCGTCAGCTTGGCGGGGGTATCGAATTCAAGCGCGGGGGGCTGCTGAGCCAGCTCGACGCGAGATGTACAGCCCGCCAGAACCGTCACGACCAAAGCCACCAAGGCCGACCGCCCCATATCCGTCCCCCGAAAGACAAGCCGACAGGGACTATAATCCCTAGAGACTATAAGCCAAGTCGGCCCTGCTACGGGCATGGACTGGCGGCGCGTCCTCGGTGCGAACGTGAAACGGCTCCGGCTAGCTAAGAAGCTGACCCAGGAGGACTTGGCCCTTGAGGCCGAGATCGACCTCACCTACGCGGGAGGGATCGAACGGGGTAAGCGGAATCCCAGCCTATTGGTCATGGCCCGCATCGCTGCGGTGCTTGGGGTCAGCCCGGCGGACCTGCTGAAGCGATAGGCGGTGCAGTAGGCCGCCATCTCCTCGCGTGCTCCCGACGCGCGCCCCCGTCGCTGCGAAGTACCTTTACACAGGTATGGGGGAGGGGTTGTCGCTCATCCTCCGTGGCCTAAGTTCAGCGTCATGGATCAGCTGGCGCTCCGAATCTGGGACCTGTTAGATGGCACGAAGCCCGAAAGCGGATACACCATCGACGCCCTTAGGACCGCCACAGGGGCCAGCTATGCCGACGTCAGGGCCGCGCTCCTGCAGCTGCAGGACATCGACGCGGCGCGCTGCCATGATCTGGGCGTTTACTACGCCGGTTCGCAGCGTCAGCGGTAAACGCTTCACCGTCCTATATACCGTCTTTTCCAAAAACAGGGACGCGGGAGCACGGCTAACTTCCGTGGACGCTCCAGGTTTTCCCAACGGGGGGCAGGCAGACCGTGAGATGCGAGGTTTTGAGGTCCACGCGTGACCGGTCCGCGCACGCAATCCAGCCGTCCTAAAAACCGTCTCGCTTGCGGCGGGACGTGGAGATGGGCGTGCCGATGCAACGTGACAGGTCACCCGCCCCCCTACATGCGCGCTTTGAGGGGCTAGGTGCACCCCCAATGACTGATGGCCAACGCCCCTAATCGCCACCCCAAGGCAGGGGGCGCGCCTCGATCGATCAACTGCCGCCGGATTGCCCCAAAAAGAAAGACACCTACCAACCTACCAATTTCACCCAATAAATAGATCACCTGGCGATCGGGTAAGTGATGCCAATCCAAATCACCCCGGCGATTAGTAGGTAAGTAGGTGATCACCATGGCACGCCGTTTAGCGATGGCTGATCGGCCTCCCATTGTCCGTCCGCATTTGTGTCGCCCCAAATGATCTGCCCACCAATGCGCTTTTCAAACTCGGCCCGCATCACCGGCAGCGGCGGGAACTGTTTACCTTTGTCCTTGCCGCTCCATCCATCGGTCACCCCGAATTCTTTTAAAGCCTTGCCCAACTTGATATCCGACACGTCGCGCAGGCGCGGGTTACTATGGCGCGCCCTGGTGTAAAGGTTCCAGTTGGTTGCAAAGTTGGGCCGATCGCTCGTGGCGCAGCTCAGACGACCCTCTTGAAGCAGGCCGTATACCCATTCCTGCAAAGGGGTAAGGCTGTTTAGCTTCTGGTCCAACAACGCGTTCGTCTGCGGCACGCGACGCGGGTGCCAGTTGCCCAGGTCCATTGCCAGCATATCGTAGAGGAAGGCCTCCACACCTCCCGCTGCAAGCTCAGCATTTATTTCTGCGAAGTATGCTTCGTCCTGGGCCCGACTGGCTGACACCTCAAAAACGGCGAACCGGCGCTCGTCCATCCCGGCGGGAACGACCCAATCTTCATTGGACGCCATGAGAACATGCAGACAATTTGGCACCTCCTCGCCATCGCGCCCCTTGGCTTCGATAAATAAAGTCTCCTCGGTTAGTAGCCGCTTCAGCGTGCCTTCGCTGGCTTTTGCCCCGGGAAAGTAAGACTCGTCAGAGAACAAGAAGACCACGCTTCGAAGGTGGGCATTGAAGTCGCCCGCTACATGCTTGGCGCTGCTGACCTGCAGCGCATGCCTTCCGAATATCGCCCTCAATGCATTGGCAAATGTTCCTTTACCGGTGCCCCTTCCGCCCTTGAGCACCAGCGCAACCTCCGCCCGCCGATCAGGGTTCTGCACCATCCATGCGACCCAGGATAAAATGTAGTCGGCATGTTCCTGAATGCCGTCTGCCAAGACGTCCACGATGTGTCTGCGCAGCTTCGACCAATCGCCGGGTTGCGGCGTGACCGCGAAGCCTTTCCACAGGTTCAGGCTATTGCCAATTTCTTCGGGCTCTCCAGGTCGAAACACCAGGGTATCGTACTGACGGCGCCGTGGATGCTGCAGCCACCAATGCCCCATCGACTTCTTCCTGCCCTCGTCCACCTCCACATATTTGTTACCGTAGGCGTTGCAGAATTCGGTAGTCGACTGAAGGCGCAGCATTGTGACGCTGGGGTCGTTAGGGCTCGGTACTTCGACAGTAACCATGCATTTTCCGCCGACATAACTGATGACAGAATGTTTGGTGTTCATTTCGGCTAGAGTCGGATCTTCAACCGACAACCGCGCGCGCGAAATAGTCCGCCGCGCAGCGCGATCAGAGTTTGCCTGGTCGAGCACGTGGTCGCTGATGCGGAAATTATGGTCGGTTAAAATCGAGTAGATAATCTCGTCCTTGAGCCCCGCCCTCACCATCTCTTGGGCGGCGTGCCATACCGCTTTTGAACGATCAGTAAACCGGTCGGTGTCGATGGGATCGTTGCCTGACACGATCAAAGCTCGGAGTTCCCCATGCAGCGGGAGATGATCAAAGTCCATCTGCGAGAGGCGCGCGCTTACAAAATCCGCCCGCGTTTCATCGCCGGTGCGCTTCTGTTGGGGCGGCGCTTCGACACTAGGAAATATGCCAGCTTCGTATATTCGGGTCTCATCCCATGACACGAGATAGGCACGTTCTGGTTTGCGGCCCTTCTTTACTTTTGTTTTGGTCGGGTAATTAACGGTGCCTGCCACACGCATCAATCGCGCTGGATTGAAGGCCGATTTGTCGCCACCTAGCTTTTCGATTAGCCACTTATTCTTTGCGGCCGCTTCACCCGGCGTGACCGCTTCGCGCAGTTTCCAATAAAGCTGAAACCCGTTACCGCTGCAGACAATGCCTGTCGGCTTTGGCACGCCAGGTGTGCCATCTTCAACGCGTCGCAGGATGCGGGTCCTTTCTGCGCCAACATCGCCTGCGCCCTCCGGGTCAATGTCTACCCAAAGAAAGTGCGAGCTTTCGATGTCACTGTTCTTTGGATTTTTGGTCGTGTCATCTGGCAGCTGAAAATTTGCTGGAACAAAATAAACGCTCTTGCCGGTCTTATTCGCAAGGCAGGCGAAATTTACCGCCTCATCATGATCGGTAAAGTACCGCGTTCCCATCGCGTTGCCCAAGGCGCTGATGGACCAACCAGCGGGCTGCTGAAAGAGTGTAAGGAACTCAGCAATTTCTTCCCTGCTCGGTTCTGGTGGGCTGTGATTTTCGTTGGCGTGGTGCTCGGTGGAAGATGCAGCATTTGCGGGATTTTTCATTTTTCTATCTCTCGGTGGCAAGGCCCGGTCGGCTTCGTGCGCTCGAGCGGAAGAGTTTCCGTCACACCGCTTTCCGAACCCGACCGGGGTCATATATCAACTGGTGGGTTCAAAGTTCGTCAGATTTTTTAAAAACCTGCTTTTCTTGCCAAGCCTCATCTTCAGATGTGAAGGCACGATGCTGAGATGAAACTTCTGTCTCGACCCGGGTCCGTTCACTAAACTGACCGAATGCCTTCTTATAGTGGTCGCCGAACTTAATTAGGTCCGCGGCTCGGAACATGATTTTTCCGCCTACTTCATAATGTTTCGGGCCTTCGTCGTATTGGATCGCTTGGCGCAACCATTTCTTATTGGCGCCAATCAATTTTGCGGCGTCTTTGAGTGAAATCCAGTGCCTGTCGGTTTGAACCACGTCGCAGTGGTTTTCCAACATAGCTATTCGGTCCTCCAAATGCATATTGTCACGAGCGGTTGCGAATACTTCCGATCTTAACTGGCCAAGCTCATACAGGACTTCCTTCTTGAAATTCTCATCGAGTAACTCGTCAAGTTGCATCTTAATTTCCTTGGATTGGACATGACATGTGTGCGTCTAGATCGACGCGGCGGTAACGGATCATTCGTTTAGACAGGCGATAAAATGGTGGACCGCGACCTTGGCGGCGCCATTTTTCCAGCGCCGATACGGACACATTCAAGTGATCCGCGGCTTCTTCGGCTGTTAGCCATTCTGGTCGTAATGAAGTGTATCTGGCGCCCGTTGCGGCATTCAGTGCCGCAGGCGCATTTGAGTTGATATCCGACACTGCTTTCCTTCCTGCTCGGAGGGCGTTGCAGCGGCGGCACGATTAGACGGTCGTGACCTGCCGGCTGCAGCGGCCCGCGAGGCCTTCTGCACCGTTCAAAATCAATCACTCCCTTTCTGGCCATCAGAGGCGGGCGGTTGCGCCGTTGTGGCGAAACACCGAGCCCACGTAAATCAAATAATCACGCCCCAGAATCATTTTTTGATCTGCACGCATTCTGGGCTTGCATTTTAAACGCTAGGTCCCGTAGTCGCTCGCGCGTGCATGAATGGATGAGAAACGCGGATCTTCAGGCAGCTAACCGCCTCTCCTGTTTTTCGGTCGCGCCGCTCGCAAAAATGAACCGCGAAAGCCGCTCCTGCTCCCCCCGCAAGTGATCGACCAGCTTCCCGCGCGTGATATAGCCCGCGTTAACGCCCGGCAGGCTGTGGTTCATCAGCAGGTGCGCGTCCAGATCGGATAGCCCCGCGTGCTGGGCGAGGGTCCGGTAACTCTGGCGCAGATCGTTGCCCCATTTGAACAGCGCTTCCCGCTTCTCCCAGTGTTCGACCATATGACCGGCCGCGCTAGCACCCGGAAAAATCCATTCCGTCGATTGGCGCGGGTACATCATCCGGGCGGCTTTCCTAACCCGCCAAAGCGCCCGCAACATGGCGCGGGACAGCGGTATGTCGAACGCTTTCCGTTCGCCGCCCTTCGGCCTGGGTATGTGCAGCGTGCTCCGCTTCACGTTGAGGTGCTCCCAGCGCGCCTTCTTGAGAGCATCCGGCCGCGAGCCGGAAAGCAGGCTGATGAGGTGGAATTCGCGCCGTATGGGATTTGTGACGGCCTCCAGCTCGGCGAACCAGCGGGGCAAGTCTTCGACGCCCATGCCGGTGTCCCGGCGCGTCTCCACGTTCCAATCGATCCCGTAAACCGGGTTCTCGGGCGGCAGGTCGCGGTTCGTTTTGCGAGCGTGGTTGTAGACCGCCCGGAGGCTGCGCATCGTGCCGTTGGCGATGTAGGGACCATTCTCGCCGGTGATCTTGTCATGCCGCTCGGCCACCATCGCCGGGTTCCGGCCCAGCGTGGCTAGGGGAGTGTCCTGCCAGTCCTTCAGCAGGCGCTCCATGTGGTCCTTCAGATTGGCGATGGTTCCGGCGCTGCGGCCCTTCCGGACCATGTGCACCTCGAGGTACCGCTGATAGGCGTCTCCCAGCGTGGCGCCGCCCGTCCGCCGGCGTTCTTCGGTCGGGTGCTCGCCGCTAGCGATCTTGCCGAGCCACTCCTTCGCCTTCGCTCGGGCCTCTCGCGCGTTGATGTCGCCAGCCTGACCGACCGCCAGGCGAACGGACTTGCGCAGCCCGTCGCGGCGCAGGTCGCCCTGGATCGTATAGGTCTTCTTGGCCTTGCCGATGAGCACGAAGAAACCCGGCAGCTCGGTGTCGCGGGCCAAGTATTGACCCTGGGTGGCAAGCGGCAGCTTCGCGACGGCCTTGTCGGTGAGGGCAATGCGGGTATCAGGCATGGGACGGTCCTAAGACGGGGACCAGACGGCGAAGTCGCCGATCTGCAGACCGAATGGGCGCGGTCCACAGGAAATATAAGCGCGAGAAAATGCGCGACAATCAAATAGTGCGGCGGTTTTTGACATCGATCAAAGGAGTTAGCGGTGCCCGAAGATCGCATAGCCCGCTGGAGGCCTCTCTAAGACAGCCTGAGCCATCCTGAGCCTCACCAAAAGAAAGACGGCGTTTTCGGGAGGGCAGCCACGAGCGCGCCGCATAGTGCAGCCATGCATTAGGCTGCCGCTGCGAATGCCGCTTAGCTCCAAAGCGGTCATTCGTCCCCGGTCCTCCTAATGTCCGCTTTGCGCCAGAAGCGGACATTTCAGGCTGCAGAATTTGACCACATCGAGCCCCTAGCCCTAGCCAGCGGCGTATCCGGCACCGTAATAGCATGGCCGCTGGCAAGGATTCTCAGTAAACGCGACATCGTGTTGGTGGTGAATCAGTATTTTATGCCGTTGCTTCTCCCTCTTGCTACGACATGTCACAATAATGCCTGTTGGAGAAACATCGGCATCGGGAGACCACAATGACATTGACCGACGACGGCTTGAATAGACGTAGCGCCATAACCCTGGGCATTGGCACAGCAGCCCTAGTGGCGGCCACAGCAAGTCAGTCCAACGCAGCCACCGAAAAACCCGTGCTGGTCTTCGACGTTAATGAGACACTGCTGGATATTGATGTCCTGAACCCGATCTTCGATGGAATCTTTGGTACTCCCGGCAGAATGCGCGAATGGTTCGCGCAGCTAGTGTTGTATTCTCAAGCGATATCTCTTGCTGGGCAATACGTACCCTTCGGCGCTTTGGGCGCAGGCGTTTTACGCATGCTAGGAGCCATACACAGCGTGACCATTCGCGATACAGACCTAAATGCTTTGCGCATGGCCATTGGAACCATGCCGGTCCATGGAGATGTACCGCCTGCCCTGCACCAGTTGTACAAAGCAGGCTTTCGCATGGTGACGCTGACAAACACGCCTCCCGGACAAGGCCCCGATGCACTTTCCGTCGCGGGCGTCGGTACCCTGTTTGAACAGCGCTTTACCGTTGACCCTGTCCGGCGGTTCAAGCCCGCGCAGGAAACTTATAAGCTGGTTACGGACACCCTTAAGATACCCGCAGCTTCGGCGTGCATGATCGCGGCCCACACATGGGACACCCTGGGCGCGCAAAGTGCAGGCTGGTCTGCCGCCCTTATTACCCGTTCCGTCAATGCCGTCTTGGATGTATCCGGTGTACCGAAGCCGGAAATCGTCGGAACTGACCTTGCCGCCGTGGCCAGCCAGATCATTGCGCGCTGGAGGTGACGCATAAACTTTTGAGGCAACCGTTAAGGCTACGGAACTACTGCGGCGCCAAAAACACCTTTCCGGGCGCATTGAGCCGCCAATCATACTGATACCCATCGATGCGCGACAGTCGGCCAAGCCGGGCCGCAAGCTGTGGCCGGGCGTACTTGCGAACGGCCCCAATGACAGCGGGGGCGGCGCCGCCATCGAAATCCTTGCGATACCAGTCGAAGATGCTGGAGAGGATGAGCCGGCCGTTTCGCAGCGACACGCCACGTGAATGGTTGATGAAGGCTACCCCCGCCGCGTCGAGCTGCGCATCCAGCAACTTTCCCTCATAGGGCGTCGCAGCCAGGTCCGGACAACCCAGCGAGGCACAATTCAGAGCATAATGAACGCGCTCGTCCCGCCAGCCCGTCCGTAGGATGTCGTGCTCGATATTGTTGAGTGTTAGTCTTTTGCCGTTCACCGTCACAAGAGGAATATCCCACGGACCCCGCGTGAAAACACCCGATGAAATGTCTCGGATCGATTCAACGGGATAATGCTGCAGAATAACCTCAATGGTCAGAGCGTTGTAGAAATTGATCCAGTAGGCGCGCTGTTCGTTGGGACGAAGCTGGCGCGGATCAATCTTCTGAAGTCCTGCAATATAAGATTGCAACTTGCTGCGGTCCGCAGCCGTCACCTTGCCGTAGGCAAAGCGGTTTATGCCTTCAGGATCGACCAGCAGATTGCGTCCCAGAATGTCCGCCCACGCCGAATGATCGACCAGAACCTTCGAAACAATTCTTTCGGACGCAAAAAGACCGGACAAATCCGCTCCCAATGCCGTGGTGATCGGCACGCAGGCCATCGCGATAGCCATGAACAGAACACGCTCCACCTTCATGCAACCTCCCCTGACTGATCGTGAAAACCGCGTATTCGGGAAATATCGTCAAATTGGTGAGCCTGCAGCACCAGCAGCCGCGCTAGCCGTAGCGCATGGGTCTCGCATCTCGCACGGCGATTCTCATCGGGAATTGTGGTGAAATCCTCCACATGGCTGATGCCAATCAGCCGTCGCAGCATCTTGGCGCCTGCAAAACCAAGCGCCGCCGGCCAGATACGGGCCAGCCGGATCGTGCGCAGGGCCTTGCGCGCGCTAGCATCTGGCTCAAAGCGATGTGGCAAGACCGCATCTTCTTCGGGATCGCCCCATAGTGTCAGGCGCTGCTCGCAATAGGTCTTCCAGAACAAGTCTGCCGCTTTCCAGCAAAATTCCGCCGTGGCCGCGCGTTCGCCAGGCTGCTTTTCATGGCCAGGCTGGGCACAGGCGGCCAGCAATAGGTTGCCAATAAGCGCCCCCACATCGAATGCCGCCGGACCATGAAAGGCCCACTCCGCATCGATAATTCGAGGCTGCAACTGCTCTTTTGGATCGGAAGCTACCATCACCGATCCGGTGTGCAGATCGCCATGAATCAGGGTTTCGGTGGTGCCCAGAAAGTGCAACTTCAGCCGTGACAAGGCCGCCTTCAGTTGGGTATCGGCTCGTACTGTGGCGACCTGTGCATCAAGCTGCGGGCTTGTCCAATTATTCAGAGGATGGTCGCCGAAAGGGCCAGTGAAAATCACTTCGGCGGTCGTGGAAACAAGTTGGGGATTGGTCCCATATGCTGCCATGGATTCGCGAAAACCCTGCGCGCCCAAAGCTTCCATGCTGCCGCAATGATGGATGGCCGCAAGGTCACGCGCCAACTGCGCGGGCGCATCCTCATGCACCACTCCTTCCACCAGCGCCCCGCGCCATACGCGATGACGATCAAGCGCTTCCATCGCCATGACCTTCATCACGGGATCGTGCCGCAAGAGTTCGGGGACGGCGCCGGGCGCGGCGAATGCGAAGGCCCGTATTGCCCTTGCCTCGTAATCGATGCGATCCGCGGGGAAAGCCCAATCAGGCACAGCACGGATATAGGGCAGCGCCTGCTTCACGGCGACGGAGCCGGCGGATCCCGTGACAATAAAAACACGGTTCATGTTACCGTCACTGACCTCGGAAATTTTCCAAGCCGAGAGGGATCCGCCCAATCGGGCGGATAAAACAGGATTTGACGCGAGCCAAGCTGCGATCCCGCCACTTTCCAGAATGTGATAGGTTTTGAAAGAAGCCATCACGGAGCGAACCTTGGCGAAATGGCAGGCAGAGCGTCTATGTCCTTGGCAAATATAGATTTCGCCGTCCGTAACGCAACCCGAGTTTCCGAAAATATTACTCGACGAGGCTGTAACACCTGTAGGATCCAAGGCGAAGCAACCTCGCCACTCTGCTTTCCGGCCGCACAATTAAAATCATTCAGGATCGACCCGCGATCCCGCAATAAGGTGACTGGATGCACACTATCTATCTGTGCCAACTGCTTGCAGCGGCTTTTCCATGACGGGTAAAGCCAAGGTGGAAAAGCAAGGCTCCACGCTGCGTCCGGTCCGAATCATTCTGCTCCCACTGCTGATCGCTCTCGGCCTGGTGGCCATTTTCGTGTTCCACCTGGACCGCTATCTGACATTCGAGGCACTCGCCGCCAACCGTACCTGGTTGCTTCATAATGTTGCCAATGCCTTTCTGCTTACCGCGTTTGCCTTCGCCGCGACCTATGTCGCGGCAACCGCTCTTTCGCTGCCCGGATCTTTCATCCTCACAATCGCAGCCGGTTTCCTGTTCGGTACTGTGGTGGGCACGATTGTTGCGATCGTGTCCGCGACGGCCGGCGCGACATTGCTGTTTGCCATCGCCCGCACCAGCCTGGGGGAAGTGTTCCGCGACAAGAGCCAGGGGGCGCTGGCAAAATTGCGGGAGGGATTTCGCCGCAATGAACTCAGCTACCTGCTGTTCCTGCGCTTCATCCCGCTGTTTCCCTTCTGGCTGATAAATCTGGCCTGCGCCTTTCTGGGTGTTTCACTGCGAAACTTCGTGCTGGGAACTGCTCTGGGCATCATTCCGGGCGCCGCGGTGTATGCCAGCATCGGCAGCGGCCTGGGGGCAATCCTGGATCGAGGCGAGAAGCCCGATCTGGGCATTGTGCTTTCGCCTGCAATCTTGCTGCCGCTGGTGGCCCTCGCAATCCTGTCGCTTGCTCCGATCCTGTACCAACGCCTGACACAATTGAAATCTAAAGGGCCCAATGCCTGAAACCATCACTTGCGACTTGTGCATCATCGGAGCTGGTTCAGCAGGACTTTCGGTGGCGGCTGGCGCGGTACAGCTGGGGGCCAGTACCGTCCTGTTTGAAAGCGGCGAAATGGGCGGGGACTGCCTGAACTACGGATGTGTTCCCTCCAAGGCACTGTTGGCTGCCGCCCACAGGGCACAGGATATTCGCGGCGCCGGGGCATTCGGCATTCAGACCACAGGCCCTGTGATAGATTTCCAGGCCGTGATGCGCCGTGTGCAGGACGTGATTGCTTCAATCGCGCCGCACGACTCGGTTGAGCGGTTTGAAAAGCTGGGCGTCCGGGTTATCCGTGCGGCGGCGCAATTCACGGGAAAGCAAGAGGTGAGCGGCGGCGGCGTGCGTGTGCTGGCGCGCCGTTTTGTGATCGCGACGGGATCACAGGCTTCATTGCCTTCCATTCCCGGCCTGTCCGCTGTTGAGGTCCTAACCAACGAGACCGTCTTCACGCTGAAGCAACAGCCCGGCCATCTGATCATAATAGGCGGCGGCCCCATCGGTATCGAAATGGCGCAGGCCTTCCACCGGCTTGGATGCGGTGTCACCGTGCTGGAAAGCGCTCAGATCCTGCAGAAGGACGAGCCGGAGTTCGCGACCATGCTGCGCCGGATACTGCTGACAGAGGGCGTTTCCTTGCGGGAAGGCGTCAAGGTTTCGTCGATCGAGCGTATCGCCAACGGTATATCGGTAAACCTGGAAGATCATTCAGAACCGGTCATTGGCACACACCTTCTCGTAGCGGCGGGCCGCAAGCCGCGCCTGGAAGGACTTGGCCTGGAACAGGCGGGCATCGCGTTTACCGGCAAGGGCGTGACCGTGGACACCGGACTGCGCACTTCAAACCGCCGCGTCTATGCCATCGGCGACGTCAATGGCGGGCCGCAGTTCACCCATAGCGCCGGATACCAGGCGGGTATCGTCATTCGCAGCGCCCTGTTCCGGCTTCCGGCCAGGACCGACTATCGCGCTCTGCCCTGGGTGACCTATTGCGATCCGGAATTGGCGCATGTGGGGCTGACCGAGGCAGAGGCTCGTAAGCAGCATGACGGCGATGTGAGAACGGTACAGGCCGACTTTCGCGGCAACGACAGGGCCGTGGCCGAGCGGGAAACGGACGGCGGAATCAAGATCGTCATGCGCGGCAACGGCACGATACTGGGCGTTTCCATCCTTGGCAGCGGTGCGGGCGAGCTGGTAGGCCTGTGGAGCCTGGCGATCTCCGGCAGGCAGAAGCTGAAAGCTGTTACCGGCCTGATACTGCCCTATCCTACGCGCAGTGAAATCGCCAAGGCGGCTGCCAGCCGTTTTTATGCCCCCCGGCTGTTCAGCACCTGGCCGCGCCTGATCGTGCGATTGCTGCGCAAGTTGGGCTGACCGGCCTTGGCACGTAAACAGGTCGTCCTGGTTGGGGCCGGACACGCCCATATCCCGCTCCTTCACCGTTCGGCAACCTTGCTTCACCAAGACATCGAGCTCGTCCTCGTCAGTCCGGACGGCTTCTGGTATTCCGGCCTTGCAACTGGAGTTCTGGGCGGGCGGCACCAGCCAGGACGCAATTATCTGGACCCTGGAATGCTGCTGCGGGAGGGACGCCATCTGCGCGACAGAATGGTGGGCCTGGAGCGCAACCGCCGCTGCGTCTGCCTGGAAAGCGGCAAAAACCTGCCATATGATGTGCTTTCCATTGATGTCGGAAGCGTCGTGCCGCCGCTGGCGGGCGACAATGCCGGGCTGATGGCGGTCAAGCCGATCGCCAACCTGGCAGTCCTTCGCAAGGCTGTCGAAGAACGCCTGGCGACCACGGCAACGTGCGATGTGGCGATTGCTGGCAGCGGCGTTACGGCGTTCGAAGTGGCCGCCAATCTTGTGGCGTTGGGCGCTCGCCTTGGCGGCAAAATCGCCGTTTCCATCTATGGCCGAAAGCCGCTTGCCGGCCTGCCGCCGGGGGCGCGGGATATACTGATCAAAAACCTGTCGCAGCGCGGCGTGGCAATTCAATGCGGCATGGATGTGATGGGGGCGGACGGCCACTGCCTCCTCCTGAAAGATGGCACACGCCGGTCTTATGATATTGCCGTCAACGCCACCGGACTGATCCCTCCGCCGCTTGTATCCACCCTTGGCCTGCCGCTTGATGATCATGGCGCCCTGGTGACCGACGAATTCCTGCGCTGCGAAGACGGAGTTTTTGCGGCGGGCGACTGCATCGCCTTTGATGGCAAGGCGCTGCCCCCTGTGGGTGTCCATGCGGTACGCCAATCCGCCGTGCTATTGGACAACATTCAGGCCAGCCTGGGCGGCGGGTCCCTGCGCGCGTTCCGGCCACGCCGCCGCTACGGCAGCATCATCAACCTCGGCGATGGCACCGCAATCGCGTTATGGGGCGGATTGTGGATGCATGGCCGGATGGCCCTGATGTTGAAGGATTTCATCGACCTGCGGTTCGTGGATCGCTAGGAGCAAGCAGGTTCTCGCGCTGGGCTCGGGCGTATTCCTGAGGATGGTCGATGTCCCAGAGCATAGCCGGTTCAGCGATCCGCAAGCCGATATCCGCCGCGCGGGCGCGGGTCGTCCGCATCACCGCCGCGCCGTTCCATGGAATGTCCTGAAATAGGTGCGGCGCAGGCCGGTTGAGGCCAACCAGGATGTAGCCGCCATCCTCGACGGGCAGGAAAACAGCGTCCGCATCCCGGCGCAGATGCGCGGCGCATTGGTGCAGATGCTCCGCGGTGATCACCAGACAGTCGGTCCCCATCAGGAGAGCGGGCCCAGATGCCAGCAGAATTTCAAAGGCGGCTCGCATCCGGACGCCAAGATCGCCCTGGGCTTGGACATGCAGTTGCACATCCCCCTTGGCGGCCACAGCCGCAAAGCAGGCATGATTGGAATCGGGCGTGCACCACAGGGAAATTGATCCCAGCCCTGCCGCGCGCGCCACTCCGACAGTGCGGCCAATCAACTGGGATTGCAGCAGTGCCGCGCCGTCAGCGCCCAGCGCAGGTATCAAACGCGTCTTGGCGAACCCGGGAATGGGCGCCTTGGCGAAGATGGCAACAGACACGCGCTCAGTCATCGGTCTCATGCACGCGATAAAGCTGGGCCAATCTGTCAGGACTGACGCCCCGATAGTAGAGCCATCGCAGTTTCCACATCAGAAGGATCGTGCGCAGCGTTCCGCGCCTTTGCCAGCGCCGCCCCGATATCGTGACACGCGCAGACAGGCAGGAAGGCCACTGAAGAGCTCTTAAAGCTCTGGACATCGCAATGTCTTCCATCAGTGCAATGACTGGAAATCCGCGGACCTGTTCGAAACATTCCCGCCGCACAAAAACCGCCTGATCTCCGGTCGCAACTCCGGTCAGCCGCGAGCGCAGATTCATGAAAAGCGCGACAAGGCGCAGAAAAGGGGATGTGGTGACCATTTGGACATCGAACCGGCCCCAGGCCACGCCATCGCCATGCAGGGCGCATCTGACAAGCGCGCCCGCGCCGGCAGGCAAACGGGTATCGGCATGCAGGAAAAGCAGCAGGGAGCCCCTCGCCACCGCAGCGCCCGCATTCATCTGGCTTGCCCGGCCTCGCGCTACCGACAACACTCTTGCGCCCGCCTCGCGCGCCTGTTCAGGCGTAGAGTCCGAACTGCCGCCATCTACAACAATAATATCGGTATCCGGCCCGCAGGCCTGGCGGATGTTGCCGATACAGGATGCAATGATCCTGCCTTCATTGAGAGCCGGCACGATAACCGATAGCCGGACGGGGTGCGCGGTCACCAGAACTCGCGGGAAAGCTGCTCCCCCCATCCTATCAGAAACCTCCAGATCGCCCGTCATAGATAATGGTCGCGAAAGTTATCGCTTTGGCCTGTAACCTTTCAAGCATCGCGCCGAACCCGACATTGTATCCCAAGCCGTTATTTCTGGCCCACATTCCACAAGCCGTGTAGCGTGTGGACGACTCTTGGCCCCAGGATATTGCCATGCCGAGTATGATACACATGCAGGATCGGCTGACGGCGCTTAACAAGGCAGCCCTGTCTGGGGCATGGGCGCCAGCGGATGCGGTGGACTGGCGCATGACGCCGCGACGGCCGGACTGGCTATTGCCGGGAGACTTCGCCGCGCTGACCGGGCAGCTCCTGCGCGGCGAAACTTTGGCAGCCGATATATGCCACAGGCTTCAGGATCTCGTAAAAGGCGCGTTGCGGGAAAGCTTTCGGATACAGGAAGAAGAAGAGCGGCGACATATCGACTTGCTGAACCGTTACATTGAGAAGTTGAACTGTGCGGCCCAGCCGTCCCGCATGACGGAGGTTTTTTCCAAAACCCTTGGCTGGCAAGGCGATGCTGCTGCCCTTGTCCTTATTAACAATGTGGTTCTGGAAGCCGAGGCCCTGACACTCTACAGGGCGATCGAAACGGCGTTGGGCTGCCCGTTGTTTCGCGGCATCGCCATGCGCATCAGCAAGGACGAAGCCCGGCATGTCCGCCTGGGGCAAATGATCCTAGACACGATTCTGGAGAATATGCCGCTAGACGAGCGGATCGGAATATTCGTCTGGATTCGGGACCAGTGGCGCAAAACGGCTCTAGCGGCACTCGACGAGTATAGCGCTGCGCTGCGCGCCGTCTGCGGGATCGAGGACAGGGCTTTTCTGCAGGCCCGCTGGGCAACTCACCAGGCCAGTTTTTCCCGATGCGGTTTTCTTCCTGCCAGTATCATGGCGGGGCTCTGACTTGAAGATTTCCGTCATCATTCCGACGCTGAATGAATCGGGAAATATCGGGCGCCTGATCAAGATGCTGGATGGGGCGCAGCAGAATGCCGAGATCATTGTCGTCGATGGCGGAAGCATTGACGCCACCCCGGCAATCGCGCAGCAGGCCGGTGCAACTGTGATCGCCACGCAACCCGGGCGCGGCGGCCAGATCGCCCGCGGCGCAAGCCAGGCGCAAGGCGATGTGCTTCTGTTCCTGCATGCCGACAGCCAATGGCCGCCAGATGGCCTGCGCGCCATCCGTACGGCGTTGACCGCTCATGAGCATGCTATCGGGGGGAACTTTCGCCTGCTATTCGACGGCCAGGACGCCTTCAGTCTGTGGCTGAATCGTTTCTATGGCTGGATCAGGGCGCGCGGCTTCTATTATGGCGACAGCGGGCTATTCCTGCTGCGGGCGGAGTATGACCGCATCGGCGGCATGCGCCCCATGGCGCTGATGGAGGATTTTGATCTTGTGCGACGGATGGAAAAAACCGGCCGGACAGTCTGTATTCAAGATCCACCGCTGATTACTTCCTCTCGGCGATTTCGGGGACGAAGCCCCTTTGCGATCGTTGTCGGCTGGTGCGTAATCCACGCGCTGTACTTGGTGGGAATCTCTCCCGATCGCCTTGCCCGCCTGTATCGGTCCACACAAACATGAAAACTCTTCCGCTGGCGCTCGCAGTAATATTGGTTTCGAACGCGCCTTGCCTGTCCCAGCCCAGGATCGGCGAGTGGACGCGACAGGATGTGGAGGACAAGAAGCCCGCCACCATGAGCATCACTGAGAATGGCGTGATCAACCTCGAAGCCAGAGATGCCGTCAGTTTTTTCTACCGGCCGTTGCGGCCCAAGGAATCGACCATGGGGCTTGCCTGGCGCTGGCGCACTGATGTGGTGGCCCTCGCCGCGCCACTCGACGTAAAAGGACAGGATGACAGACCCCTTGCGGTTCACGTCATATTTCCCGCACCTGCAAATGGCAGCCTATTCGACAGGCTGGCCCGCAGCATCAGGGGCACCATTGCAGGGCCGCTGTTTCAAGGCAGGATGATTACCTATGTCTTCGGCGGCGTGCATGCCGCTGGAACCATGTTGCGCAACCCTTACCTTCCCGACGACGCTGCCATCCTGGTGCTGCGGGACGGCATGACGCCGCAGGGGCAATGGTTTGAGGAACGGGTCAACCCAGCCGCGGACTACGTCAGGGCCTTTGGCGATTCGGCGCCTGCGGCCAGCCTGCTCAGCATATCGTCCGACACCGATGATCGCGGCGGCACGGCCAGGGCAAGCATAGAATTTAAAAATTGAGGTTCTCCATGCGCAAGGTCATGATCAAACAATACATCCGGGCGCTGGCGATTTTGACGGCCTGCGTCGTGACCGGCACAGGCGCGCAGGCAGCCAGCCTGGCCTCCTTGCTGGCCCCAAAGCCAGACCTGTGGCAACACTGGACGGCAAACAACCCCGCATCCACGGCCGTGATTGATCACCAGCCTTGGACAACATTTCTTCACGCTTTCAGGCGGGAGGACTCCGATGGTATCGCACGAGTCGACTACAAAGGGGTTACAAAGAATGCCCGCGCATCGCTCGATAAATATATAGCAGGGCTGGCCGCCACGCCCATCAGCGCCTATGCCCGCTCTGAACAACGCGCCTACTGGATCAATCTGTATAACGCCGTGACAGTCCGGGTAGTGCTTGATCACTATCCGGTCAAGTCGATTCGCGACATCGACACATCTCCTGGTTTCTTTTCGGATGGACCTTGGGGCGCCGCCCAGATATCCATCGAGGGCCAGTCCGTAACGCTGAATGATATCGAGCATCGCATCCTGCGCCCGATCTGGCGCGACAATCGCATTCACTATGCCCTGAACTGCGCGTCCATCGGCTGCCCCAACCTTTCACCCAGCGCCTATACCGGGGCCGATATCGAGGCCATGCTGGGTTTCGCCGCGCGCACCTACGTGAATTCACCGCGCGGCGTGCGGGTAGAAAACAACCGGCTGATTGTTTCCCAGATCTATGAATGGTTTGACGAGGACTTCGGTGCCAGCCCGGCTGGTGTCATCTCACATTTGCGTGAATATGCGCGTGGACCGCTTGCCGCCTCCCTTGCCAACATCAACACCATCACATCCTACGAATATGACTGGGCCCTGAACGATCTCCGATGAACATCAGCGATTCCAATCAAAAGCGAACAGGAATGGTGCCCGGGACAGAATCGAAGCGTCGTCGATCAGCGCTAGCCGTGGGTCACGATGTCCGCTTTGGGTCAATAGCGGTCATTTGCCGTCCGTCGGCCTTTGTCCGCTTTGCGCCAAAAGCAGTCATTCGACGCCGATCAGACCAATGTCCGCTTTGCGCCATGTGTGGACGGCTCCCCTTCGGCAAGGGCACTCTTGATGTTCTGTCTTTCGGTTGGTGCGGCCATGACGGCTGGACCTAACAGATTTTTCATCAAAAACTCCGGTGGGTTGTGTCCCTGGGCTATCGGGGCGGGGAGGGGTTTGGGTTACAGGCAGAGTGCGATAAGTTTCGCGGCTGTAACTTTCCGCACTTTCGCGGCGAAATAATTAAAGAGCCGATTGTGATCGCCCAAGAAACGCAATACCGGGACTGGATGGTCGCCGCCCTTTCGGGGGACGGCGCGTCCTACCGCATGTTGCTGACGGCGCTCACCCGGCATTTGCGAGGGTATTTCTCGCGGCGGCTCGATCCCGCCGCGGCGGAGGACGCAGTGCAGGAATGTCTTATCGCCATTCATACGCGGCGCGCGACGTATGATCCCACCCTGCCCTTCACGGCCTGGATGCATGGCATCGCGCGCTACAAGCTGATCGACGAGTATCGACGCGTAAAGCGGCGGGCGCTGGTGCCGCTGGATGCAGCCCCCGACCTTTTTGCACAGGATGAAACCGAAGCGGCCACGGCGCGACGAGACGTCAATTTGCTGCTGGCGCGCTTGTCAGATGCAAAACAAGGACTGGTACGGCAGGTGAAATTGGACGGCGACAGCATCGCCGAGGTGGCAGCGCGAAGCGGCATGTCGGAATCTGCGGTAAAAGTAAGTGTGCATCGCGCAATCAAATCGATGGGCGACGAGGTAAGAGGCGGCGATGAAAACCGATGACTTGATCGCCACATTGTCGGACGGCCTCACCCCGACACCTCCGGGCGAGTTTTGGCGCCGCATTGCCGTGGGAACTGCGTGCGGCACTCTGGCGGCAGCCCTGCTGTGGCTGGGGACCATGGGAGCAAGGCCCGACCTCGCAGAGGCCACAGGCGCGTGGCCATTCTGGATGAAGTTCTTTTACACGCTGACACTTGCCGTTACCGGGCTCTGGCTGCTGGCCCGGGCCGGGCGGCCCGGAGCCAAGCTGACGCCGCCCGCCCTCACCCTGATGGTACCCCTCGCGGTGGTAGCAGTCCTGGCGGGGTTGGCTCTGGCTGATCCGGATGCGGATACCTATCGCCTTTTGATGGGGCATTCGGCCCTGTACTGCCCCTTCGCTATCGCGCTGGTGTCGCTGCCGGTACTGGCGGGCTCGTTCTGGAGCCTCAAGCGGCTGGCCCCGACCCGGCTGGCAATGGCGGGCGGCGCTGCAGGGCTCTTTGCGGGATCGGCAGGCGCCTTTGTCTATGCCTTCTATTGCACCGAAAGCGCCGCACCGTTTGTCGTGGTCTGGTATAGCCTGGGCACGGTTTTATCCTGCATCATTGGGGCATTGCTTGGACGAATCGCCTTGCGGTGGTGAGGGGAGGGTTTAGCCTCCCCACGCCCAAAAACTAATGCAGAGCCCGTAACGTTTCCGGGCCCCTAGCGAACTAACGCAAAGTCAGTTCCAGGGGACAGCTAATGCGTAGGCTCATCACCGCAGCGATTCTCGTGTTTGGGTTGGCTGCGCCAGCGACGGCAAATCCGGACTTCGATCTTGGCCCAGCGGTCGGTTCCACAGCACCCTCTATCGGCAGTCCCCTGGATGCGACGGGCAAACCGCGCACCATGGCATCTCTGGTGGGCGAAAAAGGCGTCGTTCTTTTCTTCTTTCGCTCCATCGCGTGGTGCCCCTATTGCCAGCTTCAATTGATGGAATTGAATGGCGGCGTCGACGAGATGGCCAAGCGTGGATATCGTCTCGTTGGAGTGTCATACGACCCAACGGCGGTACAAGCCCAGTTTATCGCTGACCGGAGCATCAAGTTCTCGCTATTGAGCGACCCAAAGTCCGAGATTATTGATCGCTTCAAGCTGCGCGACCCGCAATATTCTCCCGGCAGCCGTGCCTACGGCGTGCCACGACCGGCAATTTTCGTTCTGGATCGCGACGGAGTCGTGAAGGCAAAGCTATATGAAAGTGCATACACCAAGCGGCCACCGCTGAGCCTAGTGCTTGAGACGCTTACCAAAGTATCCGCCCAAGCCAATTAGCCACTGGAGTGCCCATGGACAAAAAGGGCTGAGCGGGCGATGGGAAACAAACCCACGTATGCAACTTGGGAAGATGCCAGTGCGAATGTCCGCTTTGGGTCAGAAGCGGTCATAACAAGTCAATCGAGACATTGGCTACCGCAGCCAGTGCCCACCAATCCGCCTAATGATACAGGACCAACATAGCGGAAATCACAATACCTGTTGTGCCTAGTAGTACGGCCGCGCCCCAGGCAAGCTTACCGTCCCGTACCAGCACCAGCCCAAGCCCTAAGGCACCCAATACTATGAGTGCCACAGCGATGGCAGCTAGCCCGGGGAGTATCTCAATGCTCATGGGTCAGATTCTGGTGGCTCAATTTGCCACGATCCTCGCGTCACCCACCTAGGGGGTAAAGGAAAAACAAACCGCAAAGCACAAAGCCCGATACCGACAGCAGAATGGCACCATCCCGTGCAAGGTGCTCTTTCCGTACCAGCTCAAGCCCAAATCCCACGACAAAAAGTATTATCAATACCAAAGCAATGACAGCTAGCGCGAAGAGTATCTCAATGCTCATGGCTCCTCCGTTTCAACTCGCCCCCGTGAAAACTCTCAGGTCATTGATGGACTGGCGACACGGACCAACCGACTATAGCTAGCATAACGAAGAAGCCAAAAACATACGCGACCGAAACATGCCAGCCTTCTTTGACCCATCGAACCGCCGAACGTCCCTCGGGAAACAAATTCGTCAACGCCACCCCTGCGGAAGACCCAAACCACAGCGTCGATCCGCCCACTCCAACAGCGTAAGCCAACAGTCCCCAATCATATCCTCCCTGCTCTAGCGCAAGCGCGGTGAGGGGAATGTTATCGAATACCGCCGCGATGACGCCTATGCCGAACACACTTTGCCATGACGGCTTTGGCAAGGTTTCAACCGGCATCATCGAAGCAGCAGCGACCAATGCGAGGAGAAAGACCGCTCCCATTGCCGCCGGAGCCAGAACGGTCCAGTCAGGCTTACGAATAAATGATGTCCCAACAATTGCCGCCCAAAGGCCTAAGCCCAGCGCAGGCAAAGTGTGCTCTAACTGCGGGAAAAAGCCGCTAACCACTACATTGGTGCACAGCAACGCGAATAGCATCGCCCCGACTGTTACTAGCCGCATCCAATCTATCTGCAATTCCGAGCCGACATGCGGCTGGATCGGATATAAGCGATGTTGTTGTACTGACGCTGCGAGGCCAAAAACTGCAAAGGCCGCGGTCGCACCGATAAAAGCGGGTGCGACCTCAAGGGGTGAAACACCTGCGATCCAAATCATAGTCGTGGTTGTATCGCCAATAACACTACCTGCACCGCCAGCATTTGCCGCAGCGACAATTGCAGCCAGAAAGCCGATTCCGACTTTATCGCGGAAAGCGTGGCGCGCAACGACTCCGCCCACTACAGCTCCCGCAATGTTGTCTAGGAATATAGATAGAAGGAAAATCAGCCCGAGCAGGCAAAGTCCGCCAGTCCAGTTTTGCGGTAGTATGCCTGGGATGGCTTCAGGCGCGTTCGAAAGCTCAAACTGGTTTGCGAGAACAGCGAAGCCGAGCAGCAGAAGTAGAAGATTAGCCAACAGTACCCATTCGTGGGCAAAATGACTTTGTAATCCTGGCAAACCGGCGCCTTCCGAAAATCCCGCAATGAGCAACTTGTAAGCTGTGATCGCTGCGAGCCCGGCAATAGAAATCCAAAGGGCTTGCTTATGAAAGGCCGCCACGCCTACCAGCGTCACACCGAACAGCCAGAATTCCAGCGGTATACCGAAGGCCATCGAAATATTCCTTGGACGAGCACCAATCAGCATCAATTGAACCCATTTAAAGCAAAAGCACCATTTCGCGTATCGAAATCGGCTGCCCTTGACCAGTGCTCATGGTCATCCGGCACCGGGGGTTAGAAAGCCTGCCGGTTCAAGTGTCCGCTTTGGGTCAAAAGCGGCCCTTCGTCCCTGGTCAGCCTAATGTCCGCTTTGCGCCAGAAGCGGTCGCGACTCGCATCGAATTATCGCTGATGCGGACGGTTCTTAACAATTACTGCGATGGCGATAAGGCTAAAGGCAGCGAGGCGGGGTAGGTAGTAGAGTGGCTCGCTCTCTACCTTGTTGGGCTCTAAGGCAAGAACAACCCGGCCTAGGGCCTCAATCAGAAATGACGCGGAAAAAAAGAGAAAGAATGTGTCACGCGTGCGGACCCAGAACCGCAGAAAAAAGAGTGCGGCAACCAATGTACCCATCGCAACAGCACCGAGGAGGAGCGTTTCAAATGTTTCCATCACTCTGCATCCCATATAAGGCCGTAGAGTAAGGCCATTATCGATGCGAGGGCCACGCCAGCGCGATAAATAGCCATGTCGACATCGGCATAAATGAGCTTGTCCAGTACTAAGAGAATGTTGTTGATGGTAAATCCCGCGAAACAGAGCCCGCTCCATAAAAGGAGGCGATATCGAGAGCGAAAATACGCCGTAAGAAGAAGCCATGCGCAGAGGGAGGCCACAAATGCGCACAATCCATAGGTAATGGATGACATGCTATTTGTCCCTCCGAACTTTCAACGCGTCGGCGAATTTTCTAGGCCCCGAAGCCTTGTCATGAATGAGTGTGGTCAGCGGTATTAGACATGTGGCATAGGTTTGCACCACGCGCTCTATGAGGACGTGATGTTCTGCGTCACGCGCATGGTAGCGGAAAACTCTCCCGTCGGTGGCCGCGAGTTCGCAAATCAAAAGGCCACTCAGGATTTTCGCAGCCTCTCCCACCTCCACATAAAGTCTGCGAGCAAGATCTTGGACTGTCCAGTCTTGCTGCGGGGATTCATGCAAGAGAACAAGAGCTTCTAGCTGTGCAACGGAATCAATACATTCAAGAATAAATTTCCGCACCTCTTGGGGGACCACTGCTCAAGGCCTTTCAAATTGAGGAACGCCGCTGAAATTCCAGTCCGTAGCTTCTCAAGTGTCAAGTCTTAGATGCGCCGAAGATGTCTGCCGTCGCGCCGCGTGCCGTACCGTAGCCCGCCGTGCCGTGACAATTGTGAAGCCCGATGGGCCCCGGCCAGTCTCGCTTAGGCGTCTGCGGCCGTGAATTGTTCGCCGGTCAAATACGGCCCTTGCTCCGTAAGATGGTTCTCGACCAAAGCAAGACGTCCGGCGATCTTGTCGCGCACGATGTGCTGTATGGTCTCTCCATACTCGGGGTGAAACAGCCAGGGGCTGTACAACTTGTGCAGTTCTGTGGCGATGAAATTGAGCCAGGATTGAGCCCGGTACCGCTCCATGGTGCCGACTGGTGGTATCAAGCCGGACTCCGGATTGAGATCGGCGAGATATTGGACAATGACCGCGCCTTCGCTCAACAGCGAGCCGTCGTCAAGCTGAAGCGCCGGGACATAACCCTTAGAGTTGATTTGACTGAAGTTGGCGCCGCTTGCCGTCATATGCGGCGTCTTGTGGATATCGACCCGCTCCAGATCGAGCGCGATACCGGCTTCACGGGCGACGATGTGCGCGGCCAGCGAGCAGGTGCCGGCGAAATAATACAGCTTCATGACGGCCTTTTGGTTCGGTTTGCAGGCCTAAGATGGCGATGGGAGCAATCGATCTGAACTGCCGTTTGGCTACCATGACCATAGAGTCCGGCTATTGCGGAGGCCGGCCAGTATAGGCCACTGGAAACGCAGGCTTTGCCCGATAGCTCCCGCCTATGGTTATCGTAGCCAACAAGTAGTTCCGCCCCGGCCGCCGCCGCCGCATAACGCCACCATCCAATCGAGGTGGAATGGACATGGCGAACGCAGCGGCGAAGATCAGAGCAGAAAGCCCCTTGGCGCAATTTGGCCAGTTCGTGCTGGTGCTGCAGGGCGGCGGCGCGCTCGGTGCATATCAGGCGGGCGTCTATCAAGCCCTGCATGAAGCGGGCATAGAGCCGGACTGGATCATCGGCACGTCGATCGGCGCCATCAATGCCAGCCTGATCGCAGGCAACAAGCCTCACAACCGCCTGACGAAGCTCACGCAGTTTTGGGAACGTGTCGAGCATGTGCCTTTCCTGAAGGCGGCCGGGTCACTGCCGATCATGGGGCAGGCGGCTTCGACCTTCTGGTCCACTATCCTCGGCGTAAATGGTTTCTTCGAGCCCAACCCCCGGGCGCATTGGGGCAACCATGTGAAGCTGGGCGCGGAAGAAGCCGGTTACTACTCCACCGCTCCTTTAAAAAAGACCCTGTGCGATCTGGTGGACTTCGATCAGATCAATGGCGGATCCGTTCGCCTGACAGTCGGCGCAGCCAATGTTCGCACCAGCCAAATGCGCTATTTCGACAGCCGCGATATGGCACTCGATGTCCGGCATGTGATGGCATCTGGCGCTCTGCCACCCGCCTTTCCCGCCGTCCGTATTGATGACGAGCTTTACTGGGATGGCGGCGTTCTTTCCAACACACCCGTGGAAGCGGTGTTCGACGACAAGCCGCGCCGCGACGGCTTGGTCTTCGCCGTCCATGTGTGGAACCCCAACGGTCCGGAGCCAGACTCGATCCTGAAGGTGATGAACCGCCAAAAGGATCTGCAATATTCGAGCCGTGCGGGCACCCTGATCGCGCGTCAGCGCCAGATCCACCGGCTGCGCCACATTATTTCCGAGCTTGCCGCCCGGCTGCCTAAAGAAGCACTGAAAGACAATTTTGTGCGGGAGATGGCGTCCTATGGCTGTCCCACCCGCGTCCATGTGGTGCGCCTGCTCGCGCCGCAGGTTCGTGGCGAGGATCACGCCAAGGACATCGATTTCAGTGCGGGCGGAATCAAAACGCGCTGGCAGGCCGGTTATGCCGATGCCGCCAAGGTGCTGAAAGCACGCCCCTGGGCGGCGCCCGTAGATCCCATCGAAGGCTTCATCCTGCACGAAGCCAATGCCGACGAGATGCAGGACCAACCCCCACCTTGAAAGGATTTCCCGATGCGCGCTCTGTCCAGATTGCTGTTCTCCACCACCATTGTCGCCCTCTGCCTGTCTCCAGTCTTCGTTTTCAGCGCCAACGCCGACACCACCCAAGCCCCCGCTATGCAACAGGGGAAAGCCGCCGACGGCGTCATCCGCGTCAAGTCCGCCTATGGCATGGATGACACCATCACCCGCCTAAAGGCCGACATCGCCACCAAAGGCATCAAGTTTTTCGACCAGATCGACCAAAGCAAGCTTGGCGCCGATGCCGGCATCAAGCTCAATCCCTCCACCCTGCTCATTTTTGGCAATCCGCCCTTGGGCATTCAGTTCCTGACCGCCAACCCCAATGCGGGCTTGGATTGGCCGGTTCGCATGCTGGTGTCGCAGGACAAGGACGGGCAGGTCTGGATCGCCTATACCGACTTCGCGTACATCGCCCAACGCCACCATATCGCCGACCGCGGTCCGCAATTCACGATGGCCTCGCAAGTCGCGGCTTCGATTGCATCCGCGGCGCAGGCCCGGTGATCGCCATGGCCTGGATGCGGCTTAGCCCCCTGTTCCTCTGCACCGCCATTCTTGTGGTGCTTGCCAGCGGCGCGATGGGTAAGCCTTTCCAGGCCAGACCTGCCCAAAACTTGGCCATTTCCGGTTCTGATGATCCGTCACAAACAGTGGCTTTGACAGGCTAGCGCCGTCGAATAAGCTGAGTCTGCGCTTGGGGGCGCATTCGCCGTGGAGATGCATCAGGTCCGCTATTTTCTGGCCGTCTGCAAAACCTTGAATTTCACCAAGGCCGCTGAAGAGTGCAATGTCGCCCAACCGTCTCTGACCCGCGCCGTGCAGAAGCTGGAAGAAGAACTCGGCGGCGCGCTCTTCCATCGTGAACGCGCCAATACCCATCTGACCGAGTTGGGGCGGCTGATGCTGCCGCATCTGGAACAAACCTATGCGGCCTCCCAGGCGGCCAAGGCGCTCGCCACGAGTGTCCGCAAGGGCGAAGTCGCGCCATTGCGCCTGGCCGTCGATACCACGGTTCCGGTGCGCCCCATCATTGATATGCTTTCCTCTCTCAAAGAATCCATCCGCGGCTTGGAACTGACCTTGGGTTCGGGCACGCGCGTCAATGTCATCGACAAGGCGCTGGACGGTGCTTTTGACCTTGTGGTGGCCAGCCAAGCCGGAGAGCCCCATGACCGTTTGCGCAGCTGGACGCTGTTTCGGGAACAATGCCGAGCCATCGTCCCGCGCTCCCATCCTTTCGCCGGCCGGGATTCCATCTCCCTGAAAGACCTGGATGGCGAACCGATGATCGAACGCATGGACTGCTGCCTACATCCGGTTTTCCTGGCCGCCTGCCAAGCCGCCGAAGTGAAGCCGGAGGTTCGGCATCGCGCCAGCGGCGAGGAGCAGCTTCAGCGGATGGTGCTGTCCGGTTTTGGTATCGGCATCAGTCCACCAACTCTGTCCCTCACCGATGGTCTGGTTAGCGTGCCGATAGAAGGTGACCATTTTGAGCGCGAAGTGGTGCTAGCCACCGTACCAGGCAGGCGCTTTTCGGTCGCGGCCGATGCCTTCGTTAAGGTGGCGCGCGCCCGTGACTGGTCGCAGGAACCCGCCAATTAGAGCTTGGTAACGATTTCGACGAGGCTTTCAGGATCGCAGCGTTCGCGATAGTCCGGATTCACATAGGCGTAAACAATCACGCCGTCACGGCCCACCACGTAGGTCGCCGGAATAGGAATCATCCATCCATCATTGCCGTAAATCTTCGGCATATTGACGTTGAACTTCATGTAATCGGCCTGGATATCTTCGGGAATGCGGAACATCAATCCGAATTCCATGGCCACGCCATTATCGACATCGCAAAGGATTTCGAACTGCAAATCGCGCTCTTTCTTGGTTTTCAGCGCGGCGCCGCCGATTTCGGGCGTGATAGCGGCCACGGTCGCACCGGCTGCTTTGAGGCTTGGTGAGGCAGCAGCCAAGGCGTTGAGCTCTTCAGAGCAATATGGGCACCACATCCCGCGATAGAAACTTAGCACCAGCGGGCCATTGGCCAGTAACTGCGACGAAGATACCAAGTCGCCTTCGGCATTGGGCAAGAAAAATTCCGGCATGCGGTCGCCTTCCCGCAGTGCCCCGTCTGCGGCACCTGAATCGATCAGGCCCTGTACCAGCCGGTCATTGACTTTGCCGAACCAAGCCGGCGTCGCTGCACGGATGGCAGCAACGATCGATGCGAGCGGGTTTCTGAGGGTCATCGGCTTACAGACTATCCGAGGGATTTTAGAACATCGAGTATGACGGCCGGATCGAGACGCTCGCGAAAATCCGGGTTGACGTAAGCGTGGCGAATAATTCCGCTTCTGTCGATGACATAGGTCGCGGGGACCGGCAGAAACCAGCTCTCATTGCCGTAGATCAGTGGAAAATCAATATCAATTTCCCGGTAGAACTGACGCATCGTGTCGTTCACGCGGTAGATCAGTCCGAAGGATAGCCCCAGCCCATTTTCCAGGTCGCACAGGATTTCGAATTCCAGCCGATGCTTTCGTTTGGCCGCCAAAGCTCCACCGCAATCCTCTGCCGTGACCGCGACCAGGGTTGCGCCTGAAGCTGCGATGTCCGGGGCGGCTTCGCGCAGGGCCTCCAGCTCGGTCACGCAGTAAGGACACCACTTGCCGCGATAAAAACTGATGACAACCGGCCCCTTTGCCAGCAATTCGGACGACCCCACGATCTGGCCATCGGCATTGGCAAGTGCGAACTCGGGGGCGGCATCGCCCGCCTTTAGAGCTCCGCCGCCGACACCGACATCCCTTAGGCTCTGCACCAGGGAATCATACCGGGCCTTCCACAAGGCGTTGGAATCCCGGAGCTTGGCCAGGCTTTCCGAGAGAGACGGACGTTTGGTCATCGCCAGACGATATAGGCCATGGCCCCCTAATGCTCAACGAAGAACGCCATAGCCGATGGCTATCAGGTCCAAAGGTAAGCGGTATTTCCGTTTCCGCAGCCGGTCCCCGATCCTCTCAGCGTTGTCGACCGACAGCACGCAACCGAAACGGAGACCCCCTATGACCCTCACTTCCAAGCTCAGCAAGGCCGCGTCGGCGGCAATCATCCTGTCCGGCCTGTTTGGCGCAGCATCCGCCTTTGCCGGCGAATGCCCCGCCGGCAAAATGGGTACTGACGTCACCAAGCCCGGCCCGATGACCCCGGCCAATGTGACCGACACGGTCATCTCGACCATCGATCTCAAAGCTTATGGCTCGGCCGGTCATCAGCTGCGCATGCGCCGCCTGGTGGTGCAGCCCGGCGGCATCGTGCCCTGGCACAGCCACGCCGAACGTCCGGCCAACATCCTGGTCGTGTCGGGCGCGATCACCGAGTATCGCAGCACCTGCGCCACCCCCATCACCCATGCCGAAGGCGAAGTGACGGCGGAATCGGGCAACCTGGCCCATTGGTGGAAGAACAACACCAACAAGCCCACCGTGCTGATCTCGGCCGATGTGCTGCCGCCCTCCAAGTCCGCCGACGGCATGATGTAACCCGATAAGCTCTTCGTCCTCCTCGCACGAAGAGTGACGCGGATGCGTGGCGCCCCAAGCACCACTCCCCCCGCCCCGCCGGGGCGCCACGCACCGCAATCAGGAGGCCGCAATGACCGACGCCATTCGCAGCCACGCCACCGACAAAGATTTGGGAATCCATCTTCCCAATTTTGTCATCGGTCTCACCGCTTTCCTGACAGTTGTGGACCTGTTTGCCACTCAGGCGATCCTTCCCTCCCTGGCACGCACCTATCAAGTGATGCCCGCCACCATGGGCGTGGCGGTCAATGCCAGCACCTTCGGCATGGCGGCTTCCGGCATTCTGGTGGCGCTGTTCAGCCGCCACATCAATCGCCGTGCCGGAATTCTGATCAGCCTGACGCTGCTGTCCATTCCCACCGCGCTGCTCGCAGACATGCCGGGATTGGCGACCTTCACGCTGTTGCGGATGGCCCAGGGCCTTTGCATGTCGGCAGCATTCACATTGACCCTGGCTTACCTTGCGGAAAATTGCAGCCCCGGTGATCTGGCGGGCGCTTTCGCCGCCTATATCACCGGCAATGTCGCCAGCAATCTATTTGGCCGCCTGATGTCGGCGGCGTTGGCTGATCATTTCAGCCTGGCGACGAATTTCTACGTCTTCGCTCTGCTCAATCTCTGTGGCGCGGCGCTGGTATTTTTTACCCTGACCAAGACACGGCCCATGCCCGCGATGCCGGTGCCCGTCATGCCGCCGTTGGCCGCGATGGGCATTCATCTGCACAACCGCTCCTTGCGCGCCAGTTTCGCCATCGGCTTTTTGATCCTGTTCGCCTTCATCGGAACCTTCACCTACGTGAACTTTGTGCTGACGGGCCAGCCCATCGGCCTGGCGCAGATGTCCCTGGGGTTCGTCTACCTGGTCTTTCTGCCTTCCATCATCACCACGCCTGTCGCCGGCAAGATCGCGGCGCGACTGGGTACTCAATCCGCCATGCTGATAGGTTTCGGGCTGGCGCTTGCCGGCACGCCGCTGCTGCTCTTTTCGAACTTGCCGCTGATCCTGCTGGGACTGGTACTGGTCGGTGTGGGCACATTCTTCGCCCAAGCGGTCGCGACCGGTTTCGTAAGCCGCGCCGCCACCGCCGATCGTGGCGCGGCCAGCGGCATGTATCTGGCGGCTTACTTCTTCGGCGGCCTGGTGGGCGCCGCCTTATTGGGCCAGCTGTTCGACCGTTTTGGCTGGACCGCCTGTGTCCTTGGAATCGCCACGGCTTTGCTTCTGGCGGCCTGGTTAAGCCAGGCGCTCAAGTTGCCCGATAGCCAGCTTCTATCGAAAGCCAAGAAAGATGGCATTTCTCTTCTGATGTCTCGAACCTGAAACTTCCAACACGAAAGTAACACCGATGGACATGATGAGCCCAGAAATCAGTCTCAAATCCCTTTCCGGCCGTACCGCCCTGGTTACCGGTTCGACCAGCGGCATCGGGCTGGGCATCGCGCGCGCCCTTGCCCAGGCCGGCGCCAATGTCGTGCTCAACGGTTTTGGCGACGAAAAGGAAATCGAAACTACCCGCGCCATGCTGGAAGAGGAAGCCATGGTGCAGGTAGCCTATGACAAGGCCAATCTGGCCAAGCCGGACGAGATTGCCGCCATGATGGCGCGAGCATCTACCATGTTCGGCCAAGTGGACATATTGGTGAACAATGCCGGCATCCAGTTTGTCTCGCCGCTGGAAGATTTTCCGCCCGAACGCTGGGACGCCATCATCGGCCTGAATCTTTCGGCGGTGTTCCATACCAGCCGCGCCGTATTCGCCGGGATGAAGGCGCGCCGCTTCGGCCGTATCATCAATATCGCTTCCGCCCACGGCTTGGTCGCCTCGCCTTTCAAATCCGCCTATGTCGCCGCCAAGCATGGCGTGGTGGGATTGACCAAGGTGATGGCGCTGGAAGGCGCGCAGTTCGGCGTCACCGCCAACGCCATCTGTCCCGGTTACGTCTGGACCCCCTTGGTCGAAAAACAGATCGACGATCAGGCCAAGGCCCATGGCATCGGCCGTGAGGAAGTGATCCGCGACGTCCTGCTGGCGCAGCAGCCCAACAAGATGTTCGCCACGGTGGAGGAGATGGGCGCATTGGCCGTGTTCCTCTCCGGCCCAGGCGCGGCCTCCATCACCGGCGCCGCACTTCCCGTGGACGGCGGCTGGACGGCGCACTGACCCATTTACCGCAAGAGGACAAAGAGATGCCCGGCGAATCCCCGCACATGACCGAAACACCTGAACCCAACATTGTGATCGTGGGTGCGGGATTCGCCGGACTGTCTTCTGCCCGCGCGTTGAAGGACGTGCGCGCCAAGATCACCGTGATCGACCGTCACAACTACCACCTTTTCCAGCCTCTTCTGTATCAGGTGGCGACCGCCAGCCTATCGCCCGCTGACATTGCTCAGCCTATTCGCAGCATCCTGAAGGACCAGACCAATACCCGCGTGCTGATGGGGGAGGTTACCGGAATAGACCGGCACAATCGCCAGGTGATGGTGAACGGCGCGTCCGTTCCGTTCGATTACCTGATCGTCGCGACGGGCGCCCGCCACAGCTATTTCGGCAAGGATCAATGGGCGGAGCACGCGCCAGGCATTAAGACCGTGGATGACGCCACGCGCGTGCGCGCCGATATCCTGCTCGCCTTCGAGCGGGCCGAGGCAGAAAGCGACAGGGAACGGCGCAAAGCGCTTCTGACCTTTGTCGTGATCGGCGGCGGCCCGACGGGCGTGGAAATGGCCGGCGCCATTGCCGAGCTGGCACGCAACTCCATCACCCGCGATTTTCGTTCCATCACCCCCCGATGCGCGCGCGTCGTACTGATCGAGGCGGGACCGCGCCTTCTGCCCGCCTTGACGCCGACCATGTCGGACGAGGCCCACTCCGCTTTGGAGCGGCTGGGCGTGGAAGTGCGGTTGGGGGAAGCGGTCACCAACGTCGCATCAACCGGCGTGACCACGGCAAAAGAAGCCATCCCGGCCCGAACCGTTATTTGGGCTGCGGGTGTACGCGCCTCTGCCGCCGGACAATGGCTCGACACACCCACCGATCGTGCCGGACGGGTGGTGGTCAACAAGGACTTCTCCATTCCCGGCTATCGCAGGATATTCGTAGCGGGCGACACTGCCGCCTTCCGTCTTGGCGATGACCGTTTCCTCCCCGGCGTCGCACCCGCCGCCAAGCAAGCCGGTCAGTGGATAGGCCAGATGATTGCAGCCCGTATCGATGGGCGGCTTGGCCCGGACTCCTTCCGCTATGACGATCTGGGCAGCATGGCCACCATCGGCCGCCGCGAGGCGGTGGCTCGGCTGGGCAGGATGGAGATGAAGGGGCTGATCGGCTGGCTGCTCTGGTCGCTGGCCCATGTCTATTTCCTGATCGGCTTCCGCAATCGCGTCAGCGTGGCGGCCAGCTGGGCCTGGTCTTACGTCACCTATCAACGCGGTGTGCGCCTGATCACGGGACGCCCTGCATCTCCATCAGAAAAATTAGAGAAGGCCGCATGACGGCGCGTAACCGCCAACCAAAGGCAGCGAATTGCCATCCAAAGGGAGAGACATCATGCTGAAATTCATTGTCCAAAATCTTACCGACCGTGCCACACAAAAGCACGTGCAAGAGCGGCAACAAAAAATCGAAGCCTGGTCGTTGCAGGTGGGCCGCGAAGCCGCCGAACTGTGGGTCCAGGCCTTGTCCGCCCGCGATACCGCCCGGCTATCCAACGCATAGAACACCGGTATTTCCCCGCGTGCGATCGCGCGGGCATCGTAGCAAGCGAGCGGAATGATCAAACCGCGCAACATCAATCTAGGAGACCAAAATGAAGAACCTCAGCACCACTTTGACCGCTTCCTCTTTGGTCGGCGCGCTTGCGCTGGCCGCGACCATCACCGCCGCCCAGGCCGGCCCCGTGGCCAAACCCTCGGGCTCTGAGAAGTGCTATGGCGTCGCCAAGGCCGGCAAGAATGACTGCGCCGCAGGCGCCCATTCCTGCGCCGGGCAGAGCAACAGGAACCTCGACAAGGCCGCGTATGTCTATCTCCCGGCTGGCGCCTGCGCCAAGCTGGCGGGTGGCAGCACGATGGCCTCGAAGTAGGAGTAGGTCGGCGCCATGGTCCGCTCCCTCCACCGTGCCGCCTTCAATGCGTGGCCGATTTCCGCAAGAGCGGGGATCGGCCTGCGCATCCCCCACCATGCACGCGTTATCCAGGAACGTCACGTTGCCGATTGGCTGGAGGTGCATCCGGAAAACTACATGTCTGCGGAACCCGCGGCACATGACCTGGAGATGATCCGCAAGGAACACGCCCTTTCCTTGCATGGCGTTGGCTTGTCGCTTGGATCAGCCGACGGGCTCTGCGCTGCTCATCTCGAGCGCTTGTCACACCTGATCCAGCGTTATGCGCCGGGCCTGATATCTGACCATCTTTCCTGGAGCAGCATAGAAGGCGTCCATCTGCCCGATTTGCTGCCTTTGCCTTACACGGAGGAGGCGCTCCAGGTCGTCGCGCGCAATGTGGATCACGCTCAAACGGCGTTGAAGCGCAACTTACTGGTGGAAAATCCCTCCAGCTATTTCCAGTTATCCATCTGCAGCTTGAGTGAAGCGGAATTCTTGGGCGAGTTGGTCCGGCGCACCGGCTGCGGAATCCTGCTGGACATCAACAATATCTACGTCAGCGCCAAGAACCACGGTGCCGATCCCCTATCAAGTCTTCGCGCCTACTTGGACGCGATTCCTGCTACATCGATTGACGAAATCCACCTTGCCGGCCACACCGTGGAACGGCTGGAGGATGGGCGCGATCTCAGGATCGACGATCATGGCTCGCGGGTCTCCCAGTACGTCTGGCAACTTTATGAAGCCACGATCGGTACCATTGGCGCCCGTCCCACTTTGATCGAATGGGACACGGATATCCCGGATCTGCGCGTCCTTCAGGCCGAGGCCAGCAAGGCTCAAGCGATCATGGATGAGCATTGGCACCAGGAGCAGCTCTATGCTCTCGCTAGCTGAATTCCAGTTCACGCTGGCTGCCGATCTTCTGGATGGCGGCATGCGCACGGCGCGGCTTCTCCCTGGCGATCCGGTGATGGTGAAGGAAGCCCTCCGGGTTCATCGCAACACGGTCTTGTCCGGCTTGGCCAACGCGCTGCGGCTGGGACACCCCACCGTGGCGTGGCTGACCGGCGAGGATTTCTTTGACCAGGCGGCCCATGCCTTCTCCGCCAACAATCCTCCCCATACGGCCTGCCTGACCGATTATGGCGACGGGTTCGCTGCCTTTCTGGAAAGCTATGCGCCGGCAAGCGGCCTGCCATATTTGGCCGACGTTGCGCGCTTCGACCATGCCATCGAGCGCTGTGCCAATGCCGGCTTTACGGCCCCGATTTTATTGGCTCTGGACCGTGAAACTGCCGTTGAACTGGATGCTTCGCTTGTCACCTTGAGTGCGGAATACCCCGTCGAGCAGCTGCGCGATGCTTGCGACAGCAGGGACGCCGATTCGCTTGAGCATCTGGATATGTCGCCCCAGGCCCGAAATTACGCAATTTGGCGCGGAAAGGAAGGCGCAGCCATGCGGCCGCTAAGCATGCCCTCCGCAACCTTCCTGGGCGCGGTGCTGCGCGGCGAGACTGCCGATGCAGCTTTGGCGGCAACCTTGGCGCACGCCGATCCAGTCGATGCTCTGGCATCAATCCGCAACGAAATATTCACCGCGCCCTTTGTGCGAATCCTATCCCAACCCCACGGAGAATGAACATGACAGTCTTAGATATGCCCTACCGCGCCGCGCGGCATCCTCTCGCTCTGCTCGACCGGGCTTTCGCGCTGCTGAACGCCATTCCCTACAGCGTCATCGCCCTGGTCGCCCGGGCCGCGACTTTTAGCGTCTTTTTTCGTGCTGGGACTCAGAAACTCGCGGATTGGAATTCCACTTTGTTGCTGTTTCAAAATGAATATCATGTGCCGGTTCTGCCGCCGCAAGTTGCCGCCTATGTGGCGGCCAGCATGGAGTTGGGTGGGTCAATCCTAATTCTTGTCGGCCTGGCGACGCGGCTGAGTGTGCTGGCGCTGCTGGGAATGGTGCTGGTGATCCAGACCTTCATCTATCCCGAAGCATGGCCGGACCATATCCAATGGTTGGCTTTCATGTTCCTGCTCCTGGCGCGGGGGCCGGGCAAGCTATCGATCGATGCCCTGCTTGAGAGCTGGCACCGCCGCCGCATGTGACTTCAGTCCGGGCGCCGTGTAACCACTCACCTTGAGCCGGCGAACTTGCGATTGAAACATCCGATCAACCGAGGAATTTATGACCCGGCTTCTTTGCGCCCTGCTGCTTGCCTTTGGCCTTTCCATGCCGGCCACCGCTAATCCGAATTTCGATCTGGGCCCGGCGGTGGGCACTACGGCGCCGGACATTGGCACGCCGGTCGACAGTGCCGGCGCTCCGCGCCCTTTGCAGTCCCTTATGGGAAAGCAGGGTTTGGTATTGTTTTTCTACCGCTCGGCCGCCTGGTGCCCATTTTGCCAGTTGCAGTTGATAAACTTGAACAGTGGTGCCGCCGAAATTGCGGCACGCGGCTATGGGCTGGCAGGCATTTCCTACGAGCCCCCGGCAGTCAATGCGAAATTCATTGCAGAAAACAAGATCGGTTACCCACTGCTGAGTGACCAGCAATCCGAGGTCATTGATCGTTATGGCCTGCGCGATCCCCAGTACAAAAAGGGCAGCCGCGCCTACGGAGTGCCGCGTCCGGTCATACTCATCTTGGACCGCAATGGCACCATCCGCGCCAAGCTGTATGAGGACGGCTACATCAAGCGCCCGCCCGTCAAATTGGTAATTGAGACGCTGGACAAGATTCCAACGGAGATGCGTTAACCTCGACATGGAGAGTTGGCGAACGAGGTGCCCTCCGCACGCCGTAAAAGCCTGCTCATGGAGCAGCAATGTCCGCTTTGGGTCAAAAGCGGTCATTCGACTCCGGTCCGCTTAGCTGGGGGTCGCGGCGCGGATGGGGGACGATCATTCCCATCGGCAGCTCAAGACCCACGACCGGGCGCCCTGGTCTTCAGGGGTTAGCCTGTTTGATCGAAAGATCGTCAGTCAGGAGCCCTAGAACGGTTTTAAGACGGCGATTGTCATCCGAAGAGGGTGCGAGGTCCCTCCCAGCCTGAGCCGCTTCTAGCCTTCTTTCAGCGCGATCCGCACATTGAAGCTGGAGCTTAGGTGGCTCCGGACGTTTCACAGCGGCACGTGTGTTGAATCTACGAATCTGGGGGTCAGGAGTTCGAATCTCTTCGGGTGCGCCATTCTTTTAAACATCCGCGCTGCCGCTAGTTCAAACTCGCGGCGTTCGTTGCTTTCGCGGGTCCACCGGACCTGCTCACCCGATTTGCGCGCCGCTCCTCACCCAACAAAATTTCCGAATTAATGTCGGTTACCTGAAAACCCGTTCGTCGTTTTGATGTTGGGCCGGTATGGCCAGGCCAAACCCAGGAGACAGCGATGCGTGTGATGGTGTTCGTAAAGGCGACCGAAGACAGCGAAAAGGGCTTTGTCCGCACGCCCGAGACCGCCGCAATGCTTGAGGCGATGGGCAAATTCAACCAAGAGCTGATCAAGGCCGGTATCCTGCGCGGCGGCGACGGCCTTAAGCCCTCCTCTCAGGGCAAACGGGTCGCGTTCAATGGGCCCAAACGCATGGTCATTGACGGGCCTTTTGCCGAGACCAAGGAACTGGTCGCCGGCTTCTGGCTCTGGGAGGTCAAGGACATGGACGAGGCGGTTGCTTGGGTAAAGCGCTGCCCCAATCCCATGCCGGGGCCCAGCGAGATCGAAATCCGGCCGCTGTATGAAATGGCTGATCTGCTGTGATTTTCATTGTTCGCACAGCGAACGATGGGAATGCCAAGCCGCCACTAGCGTCGGCCTAGTGTGGCGGCGCGGCAGGAAACAACTTTAGATGTCGACGCGCGAAGGGGTGAGCCATGAAAAAAACCGCACTGCTTTGGGCAGCAATGCTCGCCTTGGCGCTTGAGCCCGCCTTCGGCCAGGAAAAAATCTTCGATTCCCACGTCCATCTCTGGCATGGCGAAGCCTCCATTCGCGAATATGAAGCCCAACTCAAGGCCGCCAATATTTCGGTCGCGGGTTTCGGCGCCATGTGGTTCGGCGGGCCCAATCAGGCTCTTGCCGGAAAGATCGAACAAACGCGCGCCAACAATGATGCGTTGATCGCGCTGGCCGGGAAGCATCCCGGCATGCTGCCGATCGTCACCGTCCACCCCTATGACGGCGAGGCCGCCATCATTGAGTTGGAACGGCTGGCGGCGCGGGGCGCGAAAGTGCTGAAAATCCATCCCCATACCCAGAAATTCGATGCCGCCGATGCCCGCGTCCTGACCTTGGTCAAGCGCGCCGGCGCATTGGGAATCGTCGTGATGATGGACAATGCCAATATCCTGCCCGGGGACAGCGAAAAGCTCTTCAACCTGGCGCTGAACGCGCCCAAGACCAAATTCATCTTCGCCCATATGGGCGGATTGAATTTCCGCTTCTGGAATATCCTTCCCCTGGCGCGCACTGCGCAGAATCTGTTCGGGGAAAATATTTATTTTGATATATCCGGGACGGTGGTCATCGCGGCCGGCTCGCCCATCCAGGACGAATTCGTCTGGACCATGCGCAATGCCGGGATCGATCATTTGCTGTTGGGCTCGGATTTTCAGCAGCTTTCCCTGCCCCAGACCCTGGCCGCCTTCAACCGGCTGGGCCTGACCGAAGAAGAGAAGGCCAAGATCCGCTACGGCAATGCGCAAAAGCTGTTCGGGCTGAAATAGCGCCTGCTTGCGCTTGACAGTTCCGGCAACTGCTTCTTTGCTCCTGCGTCCAAGAACCCGACGGAGGAACGCCATGTGCGATGACTTTATTCACCCCGGCCTGGTCAGCGATCCCCGGCTTTCGCGGCGCAGCTTCGGCTTGATGACGGCGGCGACAGCCGGTGTCGTCGCCTCGCCCGCCTTGGCCCAATCCAATGTGGTGGAAAAAGACGTCGCGGTGAAAACCCCCGACGGCACTTCCGATTCCGTTCTCTATCATCCGGCGGGCGCCGGCAGCTGGCCGGCGGTTCTGGTATGGCCCGACATTATGGGCCTGCGTCCCGCCTTCCGCGACATGGGCCGCCGCCTGGCCGGCCAAGGCTATGTGGTGCTGGTGGTCAATCCCTTCTATCGCTCGGCCAAGGCGCCGGTGATCGGCGACAATTTCGATTTCAGCAATCCCGAACAGCGCGCCAGGCTGACCGGTTATCGCAATGCCATGAGCGATGCGGGAGTCGATAACGATGCCCAGGCCTATGTGACGTTCCTCGACGCCCAGCCGCAAACCAACAAGGTGCGCAAGGTTGGGGTGCAAGGCTATTGCATGGGCGGCACGCTGTCCTTCCGCACCGCGGCGGCGGTGCCGGACCGCGTTGCGGCGGTGGGCAGCTTCCATGGCGGCAACGGGCTGGTGACCAAGAATCCCAACAGCCCGCATCTTTTGATCGAGAAGGCCAACGCGGCCTATCTCATCGCCCATGCGCAGAATGACGACGCGCAAAATCCGCAGATGAAGGAAGACCTCAAGGCGGCCTTCAACGCGGGCGGCCGCAGCGCCACGGTCGAGGTGTACCAGGCCAATCACGGTTGGTGCGTCAAAGGCGGCCAAGCCTATCACGAGGCCGAGGCGGAACGGGCCTGGGCGGCGTTGAATGTCCTCTATGGCCGTATGTTGGGCGGCTGAGTTGATTTAGGGCGCGGGCTCGCCCGTCGCCTCGATCAGAAGACGCACGAACTCCTTCATCTTGGCGCCGTCGATCCAGCGCACGACGGCAACGATGTCGTGCTGATAGTCGACAAAGATGATGTTGGCGCCATCGCCATTGAAGGAAAGGCTGTCTTCGCGCGCCGCCGGATAGGTCTTCTTGCCGGTGTTCAAATACCAATTGCAGAAGCCGTAATTGGGGTTGGGACCGGTGGGCGTCCTGGCCATCGCAACCCATTTGTCGGATAGCACGGCCTTGCCGTTCCATTTGCCTTTGTTGAGACCCAACAGGCCCAGCCGCGCTTGGTCATAAGCCGACAGGAACATGCCGCCGCCCCAATGGCCGCCGCCGCTCACCACCTTGGTGCGTTTGCCGTCGATGGTGGTCCAGCTATTGTCATAACCTTCCCAGTGCCAGGTGTCGGACATGCCGATGGGATCGGCGATATTTTCCTTGAGCACTTCGGGCAGCGGACGTTTCCACAAATGGGTGAGGGCCAGCGCCAGGGCATTCACCCGCACATCGTTATACTTCCACGCCTTGCCCACCGGCGGCGGACCCTTGGCGAGTTCACTCCAGGGTTTTCCTGCTTCGGGGCGGTCCGCCCACCAAGGCTTGCCCCACATGGTGCCGATCCAGCCCGATTGCTGGCGCAGCATGTCGTTCCAGGTGATGGGCTGGTTGTGCGCCAGCATGTAATCCGGCGTCGGCCGCACATAGTCGATCACGCGGTCGTTGATGTTCTTGATCATGCCTTTGTCGAACGCCACACCAGCCACCGAGGACAGGAATGTCTTGGTGACCGAGAAGGTCATGTCCACATCCTTGGTGCGGCCCCATTCCGCCACGATTTTGCCGTGACGGATGATAATGCCGTTGGCGGGCGCGTGCGCCTTCAAGGGGCCGATGGGGGTGGAGTGAGGCTCGCCGGCATATTTCAGCGGCACCGAAACGCGCAGGTCGCGAATATCGGCCGCCTTGGCCAGCTCCGGCGGATATTGCAGCTCAGCGGAAATCGCGTAATCGATCGCCGCCTTCAGTTTGACGGGATCGAACTTTGCCTGTTGCGGCGTTTGCCTGGCCCAGCCGTCGCCCTTGGGCGGAAAATAGTCCGCCGCCTGTACGGGAGAAAGCGCGAGAAGTGCTGCGCCCAAGAGCGCGATGGTGAGGTGCCGCATTATTTTCCCCTTTTTTCGGAGCTTCCTGCCGAGCGGCGATTTTGTCAATTTGCGCTAGTCTACGTCGCGCCGCACAAAAACATCGGCAATACAAGCCTGGCGGAATAAGCTACAACTCATAAAAACAACCAGGGGATCGTCATGTCATTGTCCTTCGACCGTTCCGCGGCCCTGATCGCGGAGGCCGCGAACACCATCGCGGGCGGGGTCAACAGCAATTTCCGCATCGGCATGGCGGGCGGGCCGCTGGTCTTCACCCGCGGCGAGGGGCCCTATCTGTTCGATGCCGATGGCAACCGGCTGATCGACTATTATTGCGGCATGGGCGCGATGGTTTTGGGTCATTCGCCCAAGACCGTGCAGCAGGCGGTGAAGGAGCAGGTCGAGAAGGGCATTCTTTATGCCGGCCAATCTGAGCTCGAATTCGAAGCCGCCAAGATTCTCTGCGAACGCATTCCCAGCGCCCAGCGCATCCGTTTCGGCTCGTCCGGTTCGGAGGTGGCCCAGGCCGCCTTCCGTCTGGCGCGCGCCGCCACCGGGCGCCGCACCATTCTGAAGTTCGAAGGCCATTATCACGGCTGGTTCGACAATATTCTGTGGTCCACCGCGCCCGCCCAGAATGCGGCGGGACCGGAGGAAGCGCCGGTGCTGGTGCCGGGCAGTGTGGGCCAGGATGCGATGGACGCCACCGGCCTGGACGTGATCGGCTGGAACAACCTTGAGCGGTTGGAAGCGCGCCTGGCCAAGGGCGATGTCGCGGGTGTGATCATGGAGCCCGCCATGTGCAACCAGGGCGCCATCGCGCCCGCGCCGGGCTATCTGCAAGGCGCGCTGGCGGCTTGCCGCAAGCATGGCGCCATCCTGATTTTCGACGAAGTGATCACCGGCTTCCGTTTGGGGCGCGCGGGCGCGCAGGCGCGTTTCGGCGTCACCCCCGATCTTTCCATCTTCGCCAAGGCCATCGCCAACGGTTTTCCGGTGGCGGCGATTGTGGGCCGCGCCGATCTGCTGGATCTCTTCGTCAAGGGCGGCGTCTTGCATGGCGGCACTTTCAATTCTCAGCCCGTCACCATGGCGGCCATGGTGGCGACCCAGAAAGCGCTGACACAGCAGCATTATGAAACCTCATCGCGCTATGGCGTGCGGCTGCGCGAGGGTATTGCGGATATTCTCAAGCATGCCGGTATCAAGGCCCAAGTCACCGGCTTTGAGCTGATGTTCCATGTCGGTTTCGGCCTGGATGCGCCGGCGCGCAACTATCGCGACCTGCTGAAAACCGACAAAGCGCTGTATGTGAAATTCGCCCATGCCTTGCTCAAACGCGGTGTGCGGGTGTTGG
>CADECX010000016.1 GCA_902825865.1 uncultured Alphaproteobacteria bacterium | reverse complement strand
AAGGCAATATCGGCTTGATGAAGGCGGTCGATAAGTTCGAATACCGCCGCGGCTATAAATTCTCGACCTATGCCACCTGGTGGATCAGGCAGGCCATCACCCGCTCCATCGCCGACCAGGCGCGCACCATCCGTATTCCGGTGCATATGATCGAGACCATCAACAAGCTGGTGCGCACCTCGCGCCAGATGCTGCATGAGATCGGCCGCGAGCCCACCCCGGAAGAGCTGGCCGAACGCCTGGCCATGCCGCTGGAAAAGGTCCGCAAGGTCCTGAAGATCGCCAAGGAGCCGATCAGCCTGGAGACCCCGATCGGCGACGAGGAAGACAGCCATCTGGGCGACTTCATCCAGGACCCCAATGTGGTCCTCCCGATCGACGCCGCCATTCAGGCAAACCTGCGCGAAACCACCACCCGCGTGCTGGCCACCCTGACCCCGCGCGAGGAACGCGTGCTGCGCATGCGCTTCGGCATCGGCATGAACACCGACCACACCTTGGAAGAAGTCGGCCAGCAGTTCAGCGTGACCCGCGAGCGTATCCGCCAGATCGAGGCCAAGGCGCTGCGCAAACTCAAGCATCCCAGCAGGAGCCGGAAGCTCAGAAGCTTCCTGGACAATTGATGCAGCTCACCTTGCTCAAGGGCAAGATTCACCGCGCCACGGTGACCCAATGCGACCTGAACTATGAAGGGTCCATCTCGGTCGATGCCGCATTGCTGGAACGTTCCGGCATCCTGCCGCATGAGCAGGTGGACGTGCTCAATATCAACAATGGCGAGCGGTTCACCACGTATGCCATTCCCGCGCCCGCTGGATCGGGCACCATCGGCGTCAACGGCGCCGCCGCCCGCCTCGCCCAGAAGGGCGATCTTGTCATCATCATTGCCTATGCACGCATGGAAGAGGCGGAAGCCAAGAGCTTTGCGCCCCGCGTCCTGCTGGTGGACGGCAAGAACCGCCCGCTGGCGCCCAATCTGCGTATCCTGGAGACCTGAGAAGTAAACATGCCTCGCCAAGACAACGAAAAATTCTCCAACCGCCTGGAAACCGCCGCCAAGGCCCGCGCCGAGATGCTGGCCAAGGTCAAGGCCCGCGCCGAAGCCGCCAAGGCCACCGCCGATGAGCGCGCCAAGGAACGGTTGGCCGTTGCCCAGGCGCGCGACGAGCGCCTGCAGCAGCGGGCCGCCGAAAAGGCGCGCCTGATCCAGGAAGCCGAGGCCGCCCGCATCGCCGCCGAGGAACACAAGAAGCGGGAAGCGGAAGAAGCCAAGGCCGCCGCCGAAGCCAAGAAGCGCGAGGAGGCCGAAAAGCTGGTTCAGCTTCTGGCCGAGCAGAAGGCGGCGCGCGACGCGAAGTATCAAGCGCGCAAGGACCGCCAGAAGAAACGCTAGGGCGGTTCTTTTGCGTCGTGAGTTCGTCGCGGGGTCGCTCATGGGCGTCTGAAGCCCACATCGCTCCCCCGCTCCTGCTCACGCCGCAAAACCCCTCGCCCTAGAAAAGGGCGAAAATAGTTCCAAAAATTTCGGTTCCCATATCCGCGCGATCTGATTTAGGCTTTTACCCGAATTAAGACCTATAAGGGTCGAGCCTCGGCTCCCCTTCATGTCCGACGCGGCCAGAGTTCCCCTTCTAGCCCCGGCCCATCCTTCAACCAGTTAGCGAGGGCGCATGGCGTTCGTCGAAGAAAAGACTTTCAAATATCCGGCCGAGGAAGAATGCCTGGTGCGCCGGCTGGGATCGGCGGTGATCACCGCCTGGCCGCTTCTGCCGCGCGAGGTGCAGGAAAAGATTTTCGCCGAAGCCAAGATCGCCTGGGACCGGGAGCATTTCGTCTCCAAGCTGCCCGGCAAGCTGGATGCCATCATCCGCCGCAGGCATGCTTAACCATACAATCAAGCATTGACGGATTGTCAGATGCCAAGGTTTTCAGGCGTCCCACGCTGCGCTAAAAACCTCCCTTAACCTGGAGGAATGAATGCGGAAGTTTGCCTTGTGGAGCCTGCTGATTGTGGGCGCAGGTTCCCCGGTACCGGTCTATGCCGACGGCGGTTACGCCATCGGCTGTCCCGGGCGGGAAACGGTGATGATGTCGTCGGAAGAGCGCACCCGCGCCAGGGCGGCGCATCAGACCAATGACACCAATGGCGGACGTTCCTCCATCGACAAGTCCTGCAAGACCTGGGAGGCCGGCGGCACCATCGGCAGGCCGCAACCCGGCTCGATCAGCTGGCGCAAAGGTCTCACAGTGAAGCGTTGAACCGGCTTAACCCTGCCGATAGTCCTACTCCGCTGCCGCCAGCAACACCGTCGCCAAGCCAAAAATCGACGCGGCCCACAGCGCCGTGCGCAGTCCCGTGATGCCCGCGGCATAGGCCGGTACATAGGCGAGGCGCGACCAGAAATAGATTTGCGCGCCGAGCGCCGAAGCCGGACTGCTCTTGTCCAGCGCCGTCACCACCAGAACCGCCACGGCGAAATAGACAAAGGTCTGGCGGAAATTGCTGAAGGCGCGCTCGAAGCGCGCCGTCAGCCGGGTGACCGGCGGGGGCGCGGAATCGCGCGGGCCGATATTATAGGCCAGGCCCTGGTCCTTGGTCGCCAAGGTGGTGGCGATCACCAACTGGGCCAGCCCCAGCACCACACTCCAGCACAGCATCTGGATTTCAATCGAACCGGTGAAGAAGCTCATGACGTCCTCCCTGTTTTCTGTTGCGGCTATACTAGTCCAAACGGTAGTTGAAACTCACCGAAATGCGCCGCCCGCGGGCGCGATTGGGCTCCACGCCATGGCGCAGCCAGCTTTCCCATAACAGCAGCATGCCGGGCTTGGGCGTCACGTCCACAAAGCTGCGATTTTCGGGGCGTGCATTGGGTTTCTTTGCCGGCGCCGCCATCAGCATCGCCAGGCGCGGGTCTTCGAAACGGAGGACGCCGGATTTGGGCGGCACGGTCACATAATAGGTGCCGCTGATCACCGAATGGGGGTGGATGTGCGGTGTATGGACCGCGTCCTTTTCCATCACATTGATCCAGAGACTGTCCAGCTTGAGCTTCTTTCCCGCCGTCTCGAACTGCAGCTCGCGCGCGAACGCGGCGACATGTTTTGACAGGGCGCGCTCCAGATCGGCAAAAATACTGGCGCGATAGGTCAGATCGTTGAGCGAGGCATAGGAGGTATAGCCGCCGTAATTGTGCTGGCGCGACCAGCGCTGCCCGGCACTGTCGTCGGCGGCAATGCCCAGGCAGGTTTTTTCCAGGTCGCGCGGCACGGCGATGCGGCCCCGATACAGCCGGGTGACAAACAGCGATTGCGATTTGGGCATCTTGGCCATGGTTAGCAATATTTTGACCATTGGGCCGTTAAGGTGCGCCGCTGTCAAATCCGATCAATCAAATCACGTTGGCCCGTATGACAAACTCGGTCACATCCTCGCCTGTCACTGCCGCGGTCTTCGCCGCCATGACCATTCTGCTTTATGGCTGCATGGCCTATGACGCCGCCTCTACGGTGGTGGATGCGGGCGGCACGGTCGTCTCAACGACCGCAGGCGTCGTCACCGCGCCCTTCGGCAGCGGCGACTCCGAAGACCAGAAATCCCACTAATCACCATGGCCGGGTTCAACCCGGCCATCCAACTTATTGAAACAAGTTGGATGGGCGGCTCGGAGGCCGCCCATGGAGGAGGGGTTAGAACTTATCTTTCCGCGCCCTGATCTCGCCGAAAACCGCGACATCGCCTGCCTTTTCCATGCCCAGGGACTTGCGGATCTCCGCTGAATCCGGGCGCAGGAAGGGATTGGTCTTTTTCTCCAGCCCCATGGTCGATGGCACGGTCGGCTTGCCCGCCTGACGCGTGGCAATAACCTCGTCCATCCGCGCCTTCAGCGCCGCATTGCCGGGCTCAAGGGTAAGGGCGAAGCGGCCATTGCTCTGGGTATATTCATGGCCGCAATAGACCTTTGTCTCATCCGGCAGGGTCATCAGCTTGGAAAGGCTGGTCCACATCATCTGGGGATCGCCCTCGAACAGCCGCCCGCAACCCAGGGTGAACAGCGTGTCGCCGGTAAAGGCATTGCCGTCGATCACAAAGGTGATGGCGCCCCTGGTGTGGGCCGGCACTTCCAGGACCTGAACCTTGCGGCCGTCAAATTCCCAGCCGGTGCTCTCGTCCACCCCCACATCCAGACCCGGAATGCGGGCGGCGTCCTTGCCCGGCCCCACGATCTGGGCCCCGGTCTCTTCCTTGAGCGCCAGGTTGCCGCCGCAGTGATCCAGATGATGATGGGTGTTGAGGATATGGGTCAGCTTCCAGCCCGTCCTGGCCAGGGCGGCGCGCACCGGCTCCGGCTCCGACGGGTCGACGATCGCGCATTGGGCGCCCGACTTGATCAGATAGGCGTAATTGTCGGATAGGCAGGGGATGATCTCGATCTGAATGGTCTTCTCGGCTGACATTTTGGGGGTCTCCTTAATTCGGAGGTTACCAAAAGCTCGTCTTTGAACAAACGCACTTCGGCCCTAATCTGCTTCCATGCCGCAGGATGTTCGCGACCTGACCGCTTTTTATCACACACCGCTGGGCCGGATGGCGCGGCGCGCCATCTTCAACGAAATTCAGATCATCTGGCCCAATCTGCGCAATTACCGGCTGCTGGGCTATGGTTTCGCCATTCCCTATTTGCGGGCTTTTTCCGGCACCGAGCGCACCATCGCCGCCATGCCGGGACCGCTGAACAGCGGGACTGAAAGTTTCGGCTGGCCCGACGGCAAGAACGCCTCGCTATTCTGCGAGGAAGACGCGCTGCCTTTTCCCGACATGTTTTTCGACCGCATCCTGATCGTGCATGGGCTGGAATCCTCCGAAAGCCTGCGCGCGCTGCTGCGCCAACTGTGGCGGGTCTTGGCGCCTGAGGGCCGCATCCTGCTGGTGGCGCCCAACCGCGCCAGCCTGTGGGCCCAGGTGCAAAGATCGCCCTTCGGCCATGGCCGTCCCTTTTCCAAGATGGAGCTGGAAGGCCTGCTCGCCGGCGGGCAGTTTGAATCCACCCGCTGGTCGCGCGCGCTTTACGCCCCGCCCTTCGAAACCGTCACCCGCACCGGCACGGGCTGGGAGAAAATGGGCAACCGGCTGTTCCCGGGCATCGGCGGGGTGCATGTGGTGGAAGCCGCCAAGTCGCTTTATGCCGGCGTCACCCCCGGCCTGACCCAAGCCGCGGCGATTGCGCTCAAGCCGACGGCTAGCTCTTCTTAAGAAGAAAGACGCCGCCCTGGGCGAACAGGTTGGGGCCGAAAAAACCGTGCGTCAGGGTCTTGGGATTCATCACCGATCGGGTGCCGTTATCGTTCAAGGCATGGGCTTCCACGATCGTCGCGCCGCATTCCCGCGTCAGATCGACGAAATCGGCCAGGGTGCAAAGATGGATGTTTGGCGTCGCCCACCAGGAATAATCCAGCGCCCTGGTGCGCGGCATCCGCCCGCCGGTGAGAAGCGCGGCGCGCACTTTCCAATAACCGAAATTGGGCAATGAAATCGCGGTGCGCCGGCCGATGCGGAGCAGATGCTCCAGCACCGCGCGCGGCTTTTCCGTCGCCTGGATGGTCTGGGAGAGGATCACCGCGTCGAACACCTGCGCCGGATAATCCACCAGATCGGTATCGGCGTCGCCTTGCACCACCGCCAGGCCGCGCGCCACACAGGCATTCACATTGGCCTGGGAAATCTCGATGCCGCGTCCATCCACATTCTTGGATTTGAGATGTTCCAGCAGCGCGCCGTCGCCGCAGCCGACATCCAGCACCCGCGCGCCGGGGCGGATCATTGCGGCAATCGCCGCCAGGTCGGGACGTAGTGCCAAAGAAGTTTCAGCTGTGCTCATGCCAGATCTTGCGCTGCGTGATTGAGAAAGCCGCGCACGGTGGCGAACATTTCCGGCTCGTCCAACAGGAACGCGTCATGGCCCTTGTCGCTCTTGATCTCGACAAAGCTTACTTGTGCCGCCACCGCATTCAGGGCATGGGCGATGCGCTTGTTTTCCACCGGCGGGAACAGCCAATCGCTGGTGAAGGCGATGATGCAGAAACGCGCCGAATTCACCCGGAACACGTCCGACAACTGCCCGCCATGCTCCTCGGCCAAGTCGAAATAGTCCATGGCGCGGGTGATGTAGAGATAGGAATTGGCGTCAAAGCGGTCGACAAAAGTCGCGCCCTGGTGATGGAGATAGGATTCGATCTGAAAATCGGGCGCGAATTGAAAGGACAGCGCCTCGCGATTTTGCAAGGCCCGGCCAAACTTGCGCTGCAGCGCCATTTCCGAAACATAGGTGATATGGGCGGCCATGCGCGCCACGGCCAGGCCTTTGGAGGGCTTGGTGTCGTGCAGTTGATACTCCCCGCCTTTCCAGTCGGGATCGGCCATGATCGCCTGGCGGCCGACTTCGTGAAAGGCGATGTTCTGCGCCGAATGGCGCGCGGCGCAGGCGATCGGCACCACCGCGCGCAAATTCTCGGGATAGGACGCGGCCCATTGCAGCGCCTGCATGCCGCCCATCGAACCGCCGATCACCGCCAGCAGCTTGTCGATGCCCAGATACTCGACCAGCCTTTTTTGGGCGCGCACCATGTCGCGAATGGTGACCAGGGGGAAATTCAGGCCATAGGGTTTGCCGGTGGCGCAATCGATCTCGGCGGGACCGGTCGAGCCCATGCAGCCGCCCAGCACATTGGCGCAGATGACAAAGAAGCGGTCGGTATCGACCGGCTTGCCGGGACCGATCATGGTGGTCCACCAGCCGGGCTTGCCGGTGATGGGGTGGTCGGACGCCACGAACTGATCGCCGGTCAGGGCATGGCAGATCAGGATCGCATTGCTTTTGGCCGTGTTCAGCTTGCCATAGGTCATATAGGCGACCGTGAAAGGCGCAAGGTCGCGGCCGCAGTCCAGCCGCAGCGGCGTATCGAAGGTGACCGCCATGCCGACATCGGCGGATGGCGCGGTCACCGGGCGCAGGAAACGAGGGGCCTCAGTCATGGAACAGGGGCATCCTAAATCCTTGAAGAGTCGTAGCTAAGGCGGGCCTCCCTTGAAGTCAACGAATGGCAGCCCCGCTTTGCTTTTGGGCCGGTCCCGCCCTATCAATACCGCCCTTTTAAGTGGGGCGGTCCGGCTTACGCCTAACGCCCTTTAACGGGGTGGTCCGGCTCGCGCCTAACGCCCTTCTTGAGCCCTGTTATGACACCTTCGCCCAAGCCCGGCATTCTGGACATCTCGCTCTATGTCGGCGGGCGCGCCGCCATTCCTGGGGTGGCCAAGGTGGTCAAACTGTCCGCCAATGAATCGCCGATTGGTCCCAGCCCCAAGGCGATGGCAGCGCTGTCCGCCGCGTCCCACGACCTGCAACTCTATCCCGATGGCAGCTCGCGCCTGCTGCGCGAGGCGATCGGTGAAGTGCATGGCCTGAATCCGGATCGGATCGTGGTGGGCGGTGAGGGTTCTGGTCCGCTGCTGACCATGTTGGCCAATGCCTATCTCCAGCCCGGCGATGAAGCGGTCCTCAGCCGCCACGCCTTCCTGGTCTATGAGATCATCACCCGCGCCAACAGCGCCACGCCGGTGATGGTGCCGGAAAAGACCACCAACAGCGCCATCAAGGTGGATGTCGAGGCCATGCTGGCGGCGGTGACGCCCAAGACCCGCATTGTCTATATCGCCAATCCCAACAATCCCACCGGCTCGATGCTGAACCGGGAGGAGATGGCGCGTTTGCATGCCGGTCTCCCCAAGAATGTATTGCTGGTGATCGACTCGGCCTATGCCGAATATGTCACTGCGAAGGATTATGAGGCCGGGATCGAACTCGTCACGCGCCACGACAATGTGGTGATGACTCGCACCTTCTCTAAGCTCTACGGCTTGGCCGCGCTGAGGCTGGGCTGGTTGTACGCGCCCGCCGCCATCTGCGACGTCCTCAACCGCATCCGGGGCCCCTTCAATACCTCGACCCTTCAGCAGCTCGTGGGGGCGGCGGCGGTCCGCGACCGCGACCATTTCTGGGCCTCTGTGAAGCACAACAGCCAATGGCTGCCTTGGATCACGGCGGAAATCCGCAAAACCGGGCTTCGGGTCGACGACAGCGCGGCAAATTTCGTGCTGATCCATTTTCCGCCCCCCGGCGCCGAAGGCGCCAAAGAAACGGGCGGCGAAAAAACCGCCGCCAAGGCAGATGCTTTTCTTTCACAGAACGGCATTATACTACGGGGGGTAGCCAGCTACGGGCTGCCCAACTGTTTGCGCATGACGGTCGGCACCGGGGAGCAGAACAAGCTGGCCGTATCCCTGATTCAGCAATTCATGGCGGCATAACATGGGGCCAATGAAGAAGATCGCCATTATCGGCTTGGGCTTGATCGGCTCGTCCATCGCCCATGCCGCGCGCCGCGGCCATCTCGCCGGCCAGATCGCCGGTCATGACATGAGCGCCGATGTGCTGGAACGGGCGCGGGCCATCGGCTTCTGCGACAGCTTGCACAGCGATGTCGGCGAGGCGGTAAAGGGCGCGGAGCTGGTGATCCTTTGCGCGCCCGTCGGCGCCTATAAGAGCATCGCCCGGGCGATCGCGCCGCATCTGGCGCAAGGCGCGATCCTGTCCGATGTGGGTTCGGTCAAAAGCGCGGTGGTACGCGATGTCGGCCCGCATGTGCCAAAGGGCGTGCACTTCATTCCCGCCCATCCCATCGCCGGTACGGAATTCTCCGGTCCGGAGTCGGGCTTTGCCAGCCTGTTCGACGGGCGCTGGGCGATTTTGACTCCGGTGCCGGGCAGTGATCAGCGCGCCGTGGACAAGCTCAAGGATTTCTGGCTCGGGCTGGGCAGCCAGGTCGATGTGATGGACAGCGGCCATCATGACCTGGTGCTGGCCATCACGTCCCATCTGCCGCACTTGATCGCCTACAATATCGTCGGCACCGCCCATGACCTGGAGCAGGTGACCGAAGGCGAAGTGATCAAATATTCCGCCAGCGGTTTTCGCGATTTTACGCGTATTGCCGCGAGCGATCCGACGATGTGGCGCGACGTGTTCCTGAACAATCGCGACGCGGTGCTGGAAGTGCTGGGCCGTTTCAATGAGGATTTGAGCCAGTTGCAGCGCGCGGTGCGCAATGGCGACGGCCAGGCGCTGTTCGACCTCTTCACCCGCACCCGCGCCATCCGCCGCGCCATTATCGATATCGGCCAGGATACCGCGGCGCCCAATTTCGGCCGTCTGCCGTTCCAGCTGTATGTCGCGCCGGAGCCGGAAGAAAAGAAAAAGCGCGCCAAACCGTCAAAGAAGACGGGCAAGAAACCCGCCGCAAACAAGAAAAAAAGCAAAGCCAAGAAAACGGTGCGGCGCGGCAAGACCCGGCGCTAGTAGAGCGGGTTCAGCAGCTCAGCCAAGCTCCGTTCGCCGGCATCATCGGACAATTTCTCGCTTCCGCCGTCCCCGCGCCAGCGCTGGACGGCATCAGGCCATGATTTCTCTCCCCGCAACAACGGCAGCAAAGCCTCGGTCTTCTCCAGGGTGAGGTAAAGCTGGCGATGCTCCAGTTTCTTGCTTCCAACCGGCAGTCTATCGGTGCTGACCATCAAATTCAGGCTGTTGCCATCCGGACCCTGCCGCATATGGAATTGGAATCGGATCAGGGTGAAATCGGGGCCGCCCAGTTCCGCGATATCCAGGTCAAAGCGCGTCAGTCCTTGGCGCCCTATAATGCTGCTGCCGCGCATGCTGCCCGCTTGAAACGAGGCGGCGCGGGCTTCGCCACCGGAATCCGTCCAACTGATCTGTTGCCGGCCCGCCGCTTCATAGACATCCTGGCTGCGGCCATAGGTCAGGCCGTGCATGGCGAATTCTTCGCTGCGCCAGGAAAACGGCCCATGCGCGCCGGCGCCCGCGACGCGGAAATTCTGAAAGTTGGCGTCCAGGCGGAAGGGAAAGCCGCCGACCTCGAGCTTGTCCCAATTCAAGGTGATGCCGGGAATCGCTTCATGGCCTTTCAGCGCGGCGAGCTTTTTCTCGAACGGACCGGCCAGCATCCACCAGTGAATCATCACCGCGGCGGCCAAAAGCGCGAATAGTGCGGCAGGAGCGTAGAGCCAGAAGCGGCTGGAATATTTGAACACGGGTTTCAGCTACACTTGGAGTAGCCGCAAGACAAGCAGGAATCGCAGCCTTCCAGCTTGATGAAGCTGGCATCACCGCAACGCGGACAATAACGGGCGCGGGCGCCTTCGGCAGGCACCTCGGGCACCAAACCGGGATCGCGCCGGCCCAGAAAGCCGATTTCGATCATATGCCGCTCGATCACCTCGCCGATCGCCGCCAGCAAGGACGGGACATAACGGCCGTTCATCCACTGGCCGCCGCGCGGATCGAAGATCGCCTTCATCTCATCGACCACGAAGGAAACATCGCCCCCGCGCCGGAATACCGCCGAGATCATGCGGGTCAGCGCCAAAGCCCAGGCATAGGCTTCCATATTCTTGGAATTGATGAAGACCTCGAAGGGCCGCCGCCGCCCGTCTTTCTCGATGTCATTGATGGTGATGTAAAAGGCGTGATCGCTGTCCAGCCATTTGATCTTGTAAGTGCGCCCCATCAGGGCGTCGGGGCGGTCCAGCGGCCTGGTCATATAGACCACGCCGCCCTTTTCCGCAGGCAGGCGCGGTTCCGGCGCCGGCAGGGGCAATTCGGGTTCGGACACGGCGGCAGGGGACGCCGTCACTTGCGGTTCTTCCACCGACAAGACCGAGCCGGTCACCGCATTGGGGCGATAGGTGGTGCAGCCCTTGCAGCCCAGGGCATAGGCTTCCAGATAGACATGGCTGAAATCCTGGAAGGAAATCGCCGCCGGGACATTGATGGTCTTGGAAATGGCGCTGTCGATATATGGCTGAGCCGCAGCCTGCACCGCCAGATGATCCGACGGCGAAAGGGTCTGGGCGTTGACGAAGTAATCGGGCAGGGCGGCGTCGGCGCCGAATTTCTGCTGGAAAAGGCGCACCGCATAGTCGCTGACCATTTCCTCGCGCCTGCTGCCGTCGGGCTGCAACACCTTGCGCTTATAGTTGAAAGCAAAGACCGGCTCGATGCCGCTGGAGACATTGTCCGCGAACAAGGAAATGGTGCCGGTGGGCGCGATGGATGTCAGCAGGGCATTGCGGATGCCATGCGCCGCGATGGCCTGATAGAGGTCGGGCGGCAAAGCCTGGATGTGCGGCCGCGCCAGATAGGGATTCATGTCGTAAAGCGGGAAAGCGCCCTTTTCCTTGGCCAATTCGATACTGGCGCGATAGGCGGCCTGGCTGAGGGTCTTAAGCCATTCCCCGATCAGCTCCAGGCTGCGCCGCGAACCATATTTGACCCGGCAAAAGATCAAGGCATCGGCGAGACCCGTCACACCCAAACCGATACGGCGCTTGGCGCGCGCTTCCTGTGCCTGGGCATCCAAGGGAAAGCGCGACACGGTGATGGCATTGTCCATCATCCGCACCGCGGTTTTAACCAGCCCCTCCAACTCGGCCAGATCCAACGCGGCCTCGGCCTCGAAGGGATTGCGCACCAGCCTGGCCAGATTGATGGAACCGAGCAGGCAGGCGCCATAGGGCGGCAAAGGCTGCTCGCCGCAAGGATTGGTGGCGGCGATGGTTTCGCAATAGCCCAGATTGTTTTGGCTGTTGATGCGATCGATGAAGATCACACCAGGCTCGGCATGATCATAGGTCGAGCGCATGATGGTGTCCCACAGCGCTTTTGCCTGAACGGTACGATAGGTCTTGCCGCCGAATTTCAGCACCCATTCGGCATCAGCCTTCACGGCCGCCATGAAGGCGTCGCTGACCAGCACCGAAAGGTTGAAATTGGAAAGCCGTCCCGGCGTTCGCTTGGCGGTGATGAAGTCTTCGATGTCGGGATGATCGATCCTCAGGGTCGCCATCATCGCGCCGCGCCGTGAACCGGCGCTCATGATGGTGCGGCACATCGCGTCCCACACATCCATGAAGGACACCGGGCCGGAAGCATCCGCGCCGACACCGGCAACGGCGGCGCCCTTGGGCCGCAGCGTGGAAAAGTCATAACCGATGCCGCCGCCTTGCTGCAGCGTCAGCGCCGCTTCGCGCAAGCCGGAAAAGATTCCGTCCATGGAATCTTCGATTGAACCCATCACAAAACAGTTGAACAAGGTGACGCTGCGGCCTGTCCCGGCGCCTGCCAAAATGCGTCCGGCGGGAAGAAATTTGTGACCGGCAAGAGCGCGGGCAAATTCCTGCGCCCGGCTCACACGCTGATCGGGTGCTTCGGCCTGTGCCAAAGCCAGCGCCACGCGCGCCCAACTGTCCGGCACATCGCGGTCGATGGGCGTGCCGTCCGGCGCTTTCAGCCGGTACTTCATGTCCCAGATCTGGTGGGAAATCTCGCTCATGGGGCGATAACAATCATATCCGTCCGGGGGTCCGCCACCATGGCCTGACACCCTGGCTAATATGGGCTTGCCAGCCCCCTATTTCATCCCCCGATTTTAGAATTAACCATTTGATCGGGAAAGAAGTTTTGCGTATTGCCGGTCCAGCAGCAAACGGTAGAGCGAAGGTATCATCCGCAAATACCCTCTTTCCCAGCGGGCGGCATGGAGCAAGGCGTAAAGCTCCAAAAGCTTGCTGTGAAGATCGGTCGGCGTGGTCAGATGTTCATTGACCAGGGTGGAGGGCGATGCCGCGGACATCACGACCGGAATGTTGCGGGCCACAAGCCGCGCCACCTGTTCGGCAAAGGCCGGACGCCGGACCGCCGCTTCACCGCCGATGATGACCATATGCACGCCATAAGGTCTGCCCTGCCATGCCGGCGGCAGTTCGCTGGGCGCCTTGCGCATCATCAAGACGCCACTCAGGTCGGGCCGCCAATCGTCGCCGAACTCTTCGAACAGCCGCCAGCCGCAAAGAAATTCGCGGCAGACATCGGGACGGTTCTCATAGATGCCGCAACCACCCTTGAGATGGCGGCAAGGCTCTCCGGCTTTCTTGGCGAGCTCCGGCGCTTCTATCTTGAGCGCCACACAGCAGGCGGTGCAGGGGCCGCAACGGCGCTTGTGCAAGGCCGTCATGGCAAAAGCCGGTTGGTGGCGGTCTCGATGCGGCTTTCGAGCAGAGCCATAAAGGCATCGCGCTTCAAACCCGGCGCGATCGGCTCCAGAAATTCCAGCACAATGGTCCCCGGCCGTTTGAGAAAGCCGGTCCAATAGACGCCGGAATTGAGCGCCGCCGGCACGCACGTCGCCCCGGACAGCGCATAAAGACCGGCCACGCCCGGCTTATAGTCGGGCGCGGCGCCGGGCTTTTTGCGCGTGCCTTCCGGGAAGATCAGAATGGGGCGGCCTTGGTTCAGCACATCGCGCGCCGAGCCGGCCATTTTGCGCAAGGCGCCGGCGCCCGCGGCGCGGTCGATGGCAATGGCGGTCGCCTTCCACACAAACCAGCCATAAAAGGGAATGCGCAGCAATTCGCGCTTGAGCACAATGGCGGGCTGATCCAGCACCAGATACAGGGCCATCGTGTCCCACATGCTCATATGCTTGGACGCCACCAGCACCGCACCCTTGGGCGGTGTGCCGCGCACCTCAAAGCCGATTTCGGTGAAGATTTTCAGCCCCCAGAAGGTGAGGCGCGACCAGAACCGCGCCAGCCACACGGTGGCGCCACGCGGCAAGATCAGAACGGGAAGGAAAATCAGCGAAAGAATGATGGTGATCAGAAGAAACCACAGCATGAACAGCGCCGAACGCAGCCACAGAATCATTTGGCCAGCCGCGTCGTCACCAGACTGGCGAGATATTTGACATATTCGCGGTGCAGCAGTTGCGCCGTGCGCGGATGCCGCCACCAGCCGCCCAGATCGATGCGGCTCTGATCCACCGGATAGGCGATCAGGGACTTGTCCGGCAGAAGGCTCGAAAATTCCTGCATGGTGCGCGGCATGTGATAGCGGCCGGTGACGATCAAAATGCTGTTGAAGCGATGCTCCCGTGTCCAAGCCGCGGCTTCCAGGGCGTTGTCATGGGTGTCTTCGGCATAGCCGATGTCGGCGCAGCAGGCAAAACGCGGTCCCCCGTCCGACATCTTGCCCACGGTCTCCTTGCTGGTCTTCTGGCTCACGCCGCTGATCAACAGCCGCTTGCCCGCGCCATGTTCAAATAGCGCCACCGCCGTATCCAGGCGCTCGTCGCCACCGGTCAGGGCGACAATGCCATCGGCTTTCGGCGGTACCGCAAGCGGCGCGGGCAGGTAGCTGACGAACAGCACAAAGCCAAGCCCATAGCCGAGCAGGGTCAGAAAAATCACGCTCAGAAAAACGCGCAAATCATGGCTCCGGTTGGACTGCCCAAAACAGCAACCGGAGAATAGCAAACAGCTTTCGCTGTGCTCAATAGATCGCTTTGACGACCGACAGAACCGAGATTCGCGCCGTGGCCCAGGCGATCAGCGACGTCGCCACGGGCACCGCCAAGAGCCAGGGGATTTCGATCCATTTCAGGGAAATCGGCGGCAGGAAGGGCACCGCTTCCAGGCCGAATACCTCCAGCCCGCCGGCGGCCAAAAACAGCAAGGCCGCGAACAATGTCCCCAAGGCGGCCGCCATCAAGGCCGAGACGAAATAGTGCCATTCCACGGCGCGGGCGATGAAGCTCGGCAGGGCCCCCATCTGATGCAACAACGCCACCATCTCATGATGGGCCTCAAGCCCGGCGCGGGTGGCGAAAGAGACCGCCGCCGCGGTGGCGCCCGCGATCAGAAGCAGAATGCCGTAGGCGGAAAAGCGCACCGCGTCCGCCACGCCGCGCAGTCTGGCGATCCAGCGGCGGTGATCGTCGACAGTCGCGTGCGGCGCGGCCTGCTTTAATTTTTTCGCCAGGGCCGCGACATCGATATCTTCGCCGGGCACGATCGCGGCATCGATCAATCGCGGCAGCGGAATGCCCGACACCGCGCCATCCTTGCCGATCCAGGGTTCGACCAGGGCATTGATCTCGGCATCCGACAAAAGATTGGCATGGGCTATACCCGGCGTTGCGCTCAGGACAGACAGCACGGCCTGGGTTTCCGTTTCCAGGCCGGCGCTTGGATCGCCGTCCTCCGGCGGCATTACCTGCACGGTGACGCGATCGGCCAGCCCGCTCTGCCAGCCATGGGCGGCGCGCGTCGCCACCAGCGAGGCTCCCAAGGCCAGTGCCGCCAGAAACGCCATCACCGCGATCACAAAGTCCAACGGCGCGGCGCCTTTGTCGCGCGGCAGGATATAGGTGGCGCGCTCGCTCATAGCGGCGTCCTCAATTCCAACAGCCGGCCTTCGACCAGGCGCACCTCGCGCGCCCGCGTCGCCTCGATCAAAGCGCGGTCATGGGTTGCGATCAGCACGGTGGTTCCCAGCCGGTTGAGTTCGGCGATCAGACGGATCAGGCGCGCGCCCATTTCCGGATCGACATTGCCGGTGGGCTCGTCGGCGATCAAAAGATCCGGGCGCGCCACCACCGCGCGGGCGATGGCCACGCGCTGCTGCTCGCCGCCCGACAAGGTGGGCGGCTTGGCCTGCATCCGGTCGCCCAGCCCGACCCAGGACAGAAGCTCGCTCACATCGTGGGAGAAGTCGCTCACCCGCTTGCCCGCCAGCCTCAGCGGCAAAGCCACATTGTCGAAAGCCGAAAGGTGATTGAGCAGGCGGAAATCCTGGAACACCACGCCGATGCGCCGGCGCAAGCCCGGCAGGTCGCGGCGGCGCGCGGTGGCCAGTTCGGTGCCGAACAGAGTGATCAGACCGCGGCTGGGCGGTTCGGCGACATAGATCAGCTTGAGCAGGGTGGTCTTGCCCGCCCCCGACAGGCCGGTCAGGAAGGTGAAAGACCCCGGTTCTAGCGAAAAGCTGATATCGCGCAGGACCTCAGGCCCTGAGCCGTAGCGCATGCCGACATTTTCGAAGCGAACCATCAGGGGCGAACATACTCATATTTTGGTAGGAAAGTAGGGTCAGTATCGCGCCGGGAAGCCGGGTTTCGCGCCGCTTGCGGTCAACCTCCCCGGCCCCTATTTTTTGCTGATTATTTTATGGGCCGGGTATGATTCTCACCTGCACCTCTTGCGACACGCGCTATTCGGTCGACGGGTCCAAGTTTCCGGCTGCCGGCCGCACCGTGCGCTGCGCCAAATGCGGCAATAGCTGGCATCAGCCCGGCGAGGCGCCCGAGCAGCCAGCCGAGCCGCCGGTCCCGGCCGATGAGATCGCAGCTGAGGCGCCGGTCAGCGAACCCGCCGATGCCGGCTTTTCGCCGATCCGCGACTTTGCGCCGCCGCCATCCGCAGCAATCGAACCGCCCGCGCCTTTGGCCCCCAAACTGGCGATTGTGGCGGGCTGGGTGGGGCTGTTCGCGGTGGTGCTGCTGATCGGTTTCGCGGCGGTCAAGTACCGCCAGCATATCGCCAGCATCTGGCCCCAGTCGGCAGGGGTCTATAACGGGCTGGGCTTGCCGGTGAATGCCAGCGGGCTGGATTTCCACAAAGTGGATTATCGCCGCGAAAATGAGGACGGCCAGGTTGTGCTGGCGGTGTCGGGCGAGATCGTCAATACCAGCTCGCGGCAATTGCCGGTGCCGCAGATCGTGCGCGTCACCCTCAGCGACTCAGGCAAGCGCGAGCTTTATCATTGGACTTTCAAACCCAGTGTCACGGTCCTGGCGGCGGGCCAGTCGGCGCCGTTCCTGACGCGGCTTGCCAGCCCCCCTTCGGCTGCGCGAAACCTGGAAGTGAGTTTCCCAAAAGACGAGCATTGATGGCACCGGACGTTCTTTTCACTGCCGAACAAATCCAGGAACGGGTACGGGCGATGGCGCGGCTGATCGCGTCGGCGCCGCTAAGGCCCAATGTGGCGATGCCGATTCTGGTGGGCGGTTTTGTCTTTGCCGCCGATCTGGTGCGGGCGCTGGCCTGGGAAGGCGTGGCCATGGAGGTGGAGATGATCTGGCTGCGCTCCTATGGTGACAAGCGCGTGGCCAGCGCGATTTCCATGATCGCGGGTCCTTCCGAACAGATTGCGGGCCGCCATGTGCTGGTGATCGACGGGGTGCTGGATGCCGGCCGCACCATCGCCAAGGCGGTGTCGCTGATTCAGGCGGCGGGCGCGGCCAGTGTGCAGGTGGCGGTGATGCTGGACAAACAGCGCGGCGATGCGGTGGCCAAGGCCGACTATGTCGGCTTTCCGATCGGCGACGATTTTGTCATCGGCTATGGCATGGACGATGCGGGCCGTTATCGCGGCTTGCCCTATATCGGCAAGATGCCGAGTTAGCGCCGATCCGGCGTCTCACCCTTCGACAAGCTCAGGGTGAGGATATCAAACTCATCCTCATGCTGAGCCTGTCGAAGCATGGGGTTAGAACGCTTTGAGCAACCGGTCGATGTAATCGCGTTCCTGCTGCGGGCGGCCCATCTGAGCGGCGCGGCGGCGCAACTCTTCCAGAATCTGACGGGCGCGCGCCAGATCGGTGGCGCCGGGAATCTTGACGCCGGATTGCCCCAGTTGCGAATTGCTGCGGCCCAGCGGGTCTTCGCGGCCGCCGCCCATCCGGCTGGTGCCCTGCTGGGCTTCATCGGCCAGCGCCTGGGCGCCCTGGCGCAAGGCATCCAAAGCCTGGTTTTGAGAACTTCCGGCATTGGGCAAGTCCTGGCGGCCCAGCGCGCCTTGCGCGTCGCCCATGGCCTTGCCGGCTTCGCGCATTTTCTCCGCCGACTTGCCGTCCATGCCTTTCAAGGAGTCCTGCAATTTCTTTTCCAGCTCCTGCTGCTGTTTTTGCAGGCCCTTGGTGCCGCCATCCTTGGGGTCGCCCTGGCCCTGTTGCTGGCGGAAGGTCTTGTCCAGCAGGGCGCGCTGCTGGCCCATCAGATCGCCGTATTTCTGCAGCTTCTGGTTCAGCGCCTTGTTCTGTTCGCTCTGACCGTTCTGGCCCTGGCTCATGCGCATATTTTCCAGCATGTTTTGCAGCGCCGCCAAAAGTTGCGCCGCTTTCTGGCGCTCCCCGGCTTCGGTCAATTTCTTGATCATGTCCATCATGGTCTGGACATCGTCCATGCCCAAGGTCTGGGCATTGGGCGACATGGGCTGCTGTTGGCCGGGCGGCGGCGGGTTGGCCGCCAGCGCATCGACATAACGCTTCATGGCTTCATTGTAGCGCTTGAGCAGTTCGTCGATCACTTCCTGCGGCGCGCCCGACGCCAAGGCCTGGGTGATTTGCATTTGCAGCTTGCGCAATTCTTCTGCCGCCGACAAAAGTCCGCTGCGTTCCAGCTTCAGCGCGGTCTGCCACAACAGGTCTTCCACCCGCACGATGTCGGCTTCGTTCTTGGCGTTCTTCACGCCATTGAAGGCGGTGCGCAGGGCGAGGAAAATATCGTTCTTGCCCTCATAGAAACGCTCGGGATTGATGCTGAGCGCATCCAGGGTCAGCTGCACCACCTTGCGCCCGGCGGCATCGGAGGTCGCCAGACGCTGGCGCTGCTCCACCAAAGCGCGCGCCAAGGGATCGGTGAAGACACGGGCCGGCAGGCGGAACGTGAAAGGCGCGCTCAAGCCCTTTTGTCCGATGGCGTCGCGCGCTTCCAGCCGGCCTTCCACCTCCAGACCCGCATAGGGATGGCTGGTAAGATCGACATAGCTATTCTGTTCGACATGCTTGGCGGCCGATTCCGGCAACGGCAGTTCCGCCACCAGCGGCTTGCCGTGACCGCCTTTGGGCATCAGGTACGTATGGACATTGGCGACGCCATAATCGTCATCGCCCTTGAAGGCGAATTGGGTGGCAAGCTGTTCGGTGGGCGCGGGCTTGGCGGTCAGGGCGATCTTCGGCGGCGCATCCACCACCGCCTGGATATTCCATTTGCCGATGGCGTGGCCGCCCACTTGCACCCGCACCCGGGCGTTGGTGGACAGGATCACATTGCTGGAATATTCGCCGTCCTCGCCGGCAAAGCGCGGCGCCACATTGTTGCCCGCGGCAAGTCCGGGTGTGCGGGGCGCGCCATGCACCCGCAAATTCAGCACCGAGCCTTGCGGCACCCGGATCAGCGATGTGTCGCCGATATGCAGCGAGGTCAGCGGCAGGCCGGTATAAGGCGGCGGGTCGATCCAGGCATCCAGGCTGGCGGCGGCGCCCGCACCGCTGTCGAAGGCGCTGAACAGCCGCGCGCCGAAATCGTTGCGCGCCAGGACAAAGCTTACGGCCAGGGCCATCAGCAGATACCAGCGCAGGCCTTGCGGGTCGCGGGCGGCGATGTCGGTCTTGGGCAAGGAGAAGCGGAATTTGTCCGGAAGCCCCCGTGCGCGATGCAACGCCCACAACTCTTGAGCAAAAGGATCATCGCCCACCAGCACGTCGTGGCGTTCGGAAACCGGGCGGTGGATCAGCCCGCTATCGCGTTCCAGCCGCCGCTCTGCGTCCAGGCTGCGTGGCCAGGCGAAATCCGAAAAGCCTTCGACCAGCGCCAGGGCCGTCAAGGTGATGGTGGCGGCAAGCGCCAGGGCCTGTAGTGGCCATGGCACAAAAGCAAAGACCCCCGCCAGCGCCAGTGCGAGATAGAGGCCGGCAAAACCCGCCGCCGGCCAGAGCCTGGGCAGCGCCCGTTCGATGGCCAGAACCGCGCGGGTCCGCGCGATCTGCCCTGCCAGCGGATCAGTCGGCCAGCCAGTCTGGAATGCGGTCCTTGGCGATGAGGTCGGCATAGCTCTCCCGGGGCCGTACGATGCCCCAATGTTCGCCCGCCACCAAGACTTCCGCCGCGGCGGGACGCGCATTGTAGTCGCTGGCCATCACCGCGCCATAGGCGCCGGCCGAGAGAATAGCCACAAGATCGCCACTTTTGAGTTCCGGCAAAGGCCGGTCCGAGGCGAAAAGATCGGAAGTCTCACACACCGGCCCCACCACATCGTATTTGGGGCGCGGCGAACCCACAGCCGGTTCCACCACCGCCGCAATCTCGTGATGGGCCTCGTAAAGGGCGGGCCGGATCAGGTCATTCATGCCCGCATCGATGATCAGGAAGGTCTTGGCCTCGCCCTGCTTGACGTAGATAACCCGCGACACCAGCACACCGGCATTGGCGGCGATCAGGCGGCCCGGCTCGAAGGACAGGCTGCAACCCAGGCCCTTGGTCACCCGGCTGACCATCTTGCCATAGGCGTCCGGATCCGGCGGCGGCATGTTGCTGTTTTCATAAGGCACGCCCAGCCCGCCGCCCAAGTCCAGGCGGGTGATGCTGTGACCATCGGCGCGCAGGCTGGTCACCAGTTCGGCCACACGCGTAAACGCGGCTTCGAAAGGTTCCAGATCGGTGATCTGGCTGCCGATATGCACATCGATGCCCACGATCTCGATATGGCGATGCGCGGCCGCATGGGCGTAAACCTCGCGCGCCCGGGTAAAGGGAATGCCGAACTTGGTTTCGGCCGTGCCGGTGGTGATCTTGGCGTGGGTCTTGGCATCGACATCGGGATTGATGCGCAAGGTGGTGGGTGCGCGCAGGCCCAGGCTGCCCGCGACTTCGTTCAGCGCCGCCAGTTCCGGTTCGCTTTCGACATTGAACTGATAGATGCCGGCTTCCAGCGCGGCGCGCATTTCCGCAGACGTCTTGCCCACGCCGGAGAACACGATCTTGGAGGCGGGGATGCCCGCGGCAAGCGCCTTGCACAATTCGCCGCCCGAAACCACATCGGCGCCCGCGCCCAGCCTGGCGAGAGTCTTGAGCACCGCCAGATTGCCATTGGCCTTGACCGAAAAGGCGATCAACGAACCTTTGGGCAGCGCGTCGGAGAAGACCTTATAGTGCCGCTGCAGGGTGGCGCTGGAATAGCAATAGAAAGGCGTACCCGCGGCTTCCGCCAGAAGATCAAGCCGCACGTCTTCCGCGCACAGCACGCCGTCCTTGTAATGGAAATGATTCATCGGACGCGCGCCTAACGCCCAAGCGGATAAGGCGGCTTGGACGGATCATTCTCGTCCTTCTGGGTCGCCTGGCCATTGGGCTTCACCAGATCGTTCTTTACGCCGCAGGCCGCGACCAGCAGCGATAGCGCAACAACTATCAAGACGTGCTTCATCTCAGAACGCCTTTCCAATGCGCCAGTTGCTCTTTCACCCGCGCCGGCGCGGTACCGCCCAGGCTCATGCGCGAATGCACGCTGGCTTCGGGCGACAGCACCTTGAACACTTCTGCGGTGATGGCGGGCTCGATTTTTTGCATGTCGGCCAGCGGCAGTTTGTCCAAGGTCACGCCTTTTTCCTCGGCGCTCTTTACGATCGAACCGGCAATGTGATGGGCCTCGCGGAACGGCTTTTTCAGCACCCGCACCACCCAATCGGCCAGGTCGGTGGCGGTGGGAAAGCCGGGCTCGCAAGCGGCCCGCATGCGCTCAGGCTGGGCCGTCAGATCGGCCGTCATCGCCGCCATCGCCGCCAGGCAAAGCTCCAGCGTGTCGGCGGCGTCGAACACCCGCTCCTTGTCTTCCTGCAAGTCGGTGCCATAGGTCAGGACCAGGCCCTTGACCACCGTGGCCAGCGCCACGAAATCGCCCAGCACCCGTCCGGTCTTGCCGCGGACCAGCTCGGCGGCATCGGGATTGCGCTTTTGCGGCATGATGGAAGAGCCGGTGGTGAAAGCGTCCGACAATTTCACAAAGCCGAACATCGGCGTCGACCATTGCACCAGCTCGCCCGCCAGGCGCGACAGATGCACCGCCGCGATGGTGCAGGCCGCCAGATATTCCAGCGCGAAATCGCGCGCCGAGATCGCGTCCATGGAATTGCGCATCGGGCGGGCAAATCCCAGGGCGTGCGCGGTGTTATCGCGGTCGATGGTGAAAGAGGTTCCCGCCAGCGCCGCCGCGCCCAACGGCGACTCATTCAGCCGCTTCCTGGCGTCTTCGAAACGGCCACGGTCGCGGCCGAACATTTCGACATAGGCCAGCATGTGATGACCAAAGGTCACCGGCTGGGCCACCTGCATATGGGTGAAGCCCGGCATGATGGTCTCGACATGCTTTTCGGCCTGGGCCAGCAGCGCGCGCTGCAGCGCCAGCAGGCCGGAATCGGCGCGGTCGCAGGCCGCGCGCACCCATAGCCGGAAATCCGTCACCACCTGATCGTTGCGCGAGCGCGCGGTATGAAGGCGGCCCGCCGCCGGGCCGATCAGCTCGGCCAGCCGCGCCTCGATGTTGAGATGGATATCTTCCAGCTCGCGCTTGAAGATGAAACTGCCCTCGGCAAGTTCCTTCTCGATCTTGGCGAGGCCTTCCAGGATTGCCGCGCCGTCATCCTTGGAGATGATCCCTTCATTGGCCAGCATGCGGCAATGCGCCCGCGACCCCGCCAGGTCTTCCGCCGCGAGGCGCTTGTCGAAATCGATCGAGGGGGTAATCTCCCTCATGATGGCGGCGGGGCCGGCTTCGAACCGTCCACCCCACATTTTGTTGGTGCTCATTTTCTCATCCGAAAGACCATGACCAAGAAAATCATTATCAGCTTGGCCCTGATCACCGCAGTCGTGATGGGCGTTCTATATGGGAAAGGGCTGCTTTCTGTCCATCAGGGGCTGGAGCCGCCGGCCTCGCTTTCGGCGCTGGTGCTGGAAAAGACGCCCAAATCCGCCCCGGATGTGCACTTTGCCGATCCCAAGGGTACCCGCCATGCGCTCCAGGCATTCCGGGGACGCTATGTGCTGCTCAACCTCTGGGCCACCTGGTGCGGGCCTTGCGTCAATGAATTGCCAGCCCTGGCCCGGTTGGCGAGTTTCGCACCCGGTATACGCGTGATGGTGATGAATACCGGCGACAAGGACACGGTCGACGCCGCCGCCTTTCTCAAAGAGCACCAGGCCGGCAACCTGGTCGCCTATCGCGACAATGAAAAGGTGATGATGCGCAGCTTCGGCGCCTATGCCTTGCCGATGACGGTCTTGATCGATCCGGAGGGAAAGATTGTCGCCAAGGCGGCTGGGCCGGCCGAATGGGATACTCCCGAAGCCGTGAAATACTTCAAGCGGATTACAGGCACCTAGCGCGGATCTTTTGTGTCGTGGGTTCGTCGGCCGTGCTCACGTACTTTTCGTACGCTCCGCGCGGCCTCCTGCCCACGCCACAAAATCTCTCGCTACTGAGAGTTACCGTGTCGGAACGGGATGTTCGCCGCGGTAATCGTAGAAACCGCGGCCCGTTTTGCGGCCCAGCCAGCCAGCTTCAACATATTTCACTAGAAGCGGGCAGGGGCGGTATTTGGAATCCGCCAGGCCTTCGTACAGAACCTGCATCACGCTGAGACAAGTATCCAGGCCGATAAAGTCGGCCAGTTGCAGCGGCCCCATGGGATGATTGGCGCCCAGCCGCATGGCGGTGTCGATGGCGTCGACATTGCCGACCCCTTCATACAGCGTATAGACCGCCTCATTGATCATCGGCAGCAGGATGCGGTTGACGATGAAGGCGGGGAAATCCTCGGCATAGGCTGCGGTCTTGCCCACCCGCTTCACCAGCTCCAGCGCAGCCTGGAAGGTCGAGTCATTGGTGGCGATGCCGCGGATCACTTCCACCAACTGCATCACCGGCACCGGATTCATGAAGTGCAGGCCGATAAAACTTTCGGGACGGTCGGTGGAAGACGCAAGCCGCGTCACGGATATCGAAGACGTGTTGGTGGCGATCATCGCCTTGTCGGAGATCCGCGTGCACAGGTCCTGGAAAATCTTTTTCTTGATTCCCTCGTCTTCGGTCGCCGCCTCGATCACCAGCTCGCGATCCTTGAGATCGTCCAGCGTTTGGGTGACGCGGATGCGCGCCAAGGCCGGCTTGATCTGCTCTTCCTTGATCAGGCCCTTGGCGAACTGGCGCTGCATGTTTTTTTCGACCAGGCCGATGGCCTTGGCCAGGGCCTCTTTGTTGATGTCGTCCAGCACCACGTCATAGCCGGCCAGCGCCAGCACATGTGAGATGCCGGTGCCCATCTGGCCCGCTCCGATAACGCCGATTCTTTCGATTGCCATGTCGCTCGCCTTCTTACGCTACTTGTAGCCACGCTTGCCGAGTTCTTCGTCCAACTCGGGAAGAATCTTGAACAGGTCGCCCACCAAACCATAGTCGGCGACCTGGAAAATCGGCGCTTCCTCGTCCTTGTTGATGGCGACGATGCGACGCGAATCCTTCATGCCCGCTAGGTGCTGGATCGCCCCGGAAATGCCCACTGCGATGTATAAATCCGGCGCCACCGCCTTGCCGGTCTGGCCAACCTGATAGTCGTTGGCGACATAGCCGGCATCCACCGCCGCGCGGCTGGCGCCGACCGCGGCATGCAGCTTGTCGGCGACGGAATTCAGAAGTTTGAAATTTTCCGCCGATCCCAGCCCGCGTCCGCCCGAGATCACAATCTTGGCCGATGTCAGTTCCGGGCGCTCGGATTTGGACAGGCTCTCGCCGGCGAATTTGGAGGTGCCGGGATCGGCGGCGGCGGCAACCTTTTCGATTGCGGCGCTGCCGCCTTCTTCCGCCGCCTTGAAGGCCGTGGTTCGCACCGTGGCGATTATCTTGCCCGCCGGCGCCTGCAAGGTCTCGATCGCGTTGCCGGCGAAAATCGGGCGCTCGAATGTGTCCGGCGAAATCACTTTCAGGATTTCGGAAATTTGCGGCACATCCAGCTTGGCGGCGATCCGCGGCAGGATGTTCTTGCCGTTGGTGGTGGCGGGCGCCAGGATCGCGTCATAGCCGCCGGCGACCGACAGGATCAGCGCCTGCATCGGTTCCGCCAGCTGCTTGGCATAAACAGCCGCGTCCGCCAGCAGAACCTTTTCCACGCCGGCAATCTTGGCGGCGGCCTCCGCGACCGCGCCGCAATTCTCGCCCGCCACAAGAATATGCACCGGCGTCGAGATCTGGGCTGCCGCGCGCACCGTCTTGTGGGTGGCGTCCTTCAAAGCTTCATTGTCATGCTCGGCAAGGACCAGCGAGGCCATTAGAGCACCCCGTCCGCTTTGAGCTTGTCCAGCAATTCGCCCACCGAAGCGACTTTAACGCCGCCGCCGCGCCTGGGCGGCTCCGACACTTTCAGCACCTTAAGGCGCGGGGAGATGTCGACGCCGAAATCGGCGGGCGATTTTTCCTCGATGGGCTTTTTCTTGGCCTTCATGATGTTGGGCAGCGAAGCATAACGCGGCTGGTTGAGGCGCAGGTCGGTGGTGATCACCGCCGGCAGTTTGACCTCGACCGTCTGCAAGCCGCCATCGATTTCGCGGCTGACCTCGGCGCTGCCTTCGCCCAGTTCCAGGGCGTGCGCGAAGGTGGCTTGCGGCCAATCCAGCAGGGCCGCCAGCATCTGGCCCACCTGGTTGGCGTCATCGTCGATCGCCTGCTTGCCGGCAATGACCAGGTCCGGCTTTTCGGCTTCGGCCACGGCTTTAATGAGCTTGGCCACTGCCAGCGGTTCGACCGTCTGGTCGGTCTTCACCAGAATGCCGCGGTCGGCGCCCATCGCCAGCGCGGTGCGGATGGTTTCGCTCGCCTGCCCGGGCCCGATGGAAAGCACGACCACTTCCTTGGCCTTGCCCTTCTCCTTCAAACGCACCGCTTCTTCCACGGCGATCTCGTCAAACGGATTCATGGACATTTTGACATTGGCCAAGTCCACGCCGCTTTGGTCCGCTTTGACGCGAACTTTAACGTTGAAGTCGACCACCCGCTTAACGGGCACCAGGACCTTCATGGCGTTTCTCAGATCCCCAAAGGACAGCTGTTCCGCGGCGGCTTAAAGGCGCTGTCCGTGCCGTCCGGTTTCTTGTGCGGTGCAAAAAGTATGGCCCGAGGCCAAGCCCTGTCAACGCGACGGCTTACGCAAAGCAGCATTATTGCTGCAATGCAGCAGTGCTGGTTAATATCCCGCACAATTCTGCGTCAGGATGACGCAGATCGGAAAGCCAAGCCTATTTCAGGGTCGCCAAATAGGCGACCACATCGGCCTGCTGCTTTTTGCTGGTGATGCCAGGGAACGCCATCTTGTTACCGGGCACCATACGGGCCGGGCCGGCGGCCCATTTGGTCAGATTGGCCTCGTTCCACACGATCCCGGCTTTTTGCAACGGCCCCGAATAGGCATAGCCGGGACGGCTGGCGGCCTTGCGGCCGACAATCCCGAACAGATTGGGGCCCAGTGCATCGCCGCCGCCCTTTTCGCTGGTGTGGCAAACGGAGCAACGCTTGTAGATGCCGGCGCCCGCCTTGGCGTCGCCGGCGGCGTTGGCCGCGATGATGGAGCTGGCCAGCAGCGCTAGCGCAATGAAACTTGTGCGAAGCATGAAAAGACCTTCCCGGTTCCCCTGACGGCGCCTCCAATACCCGATCTTGCGCTCGAAAACAGCGCGAAATGTGTCACGCCCCTTTGGTATTTGCCCCGGCCCCGCATAGTCTGGATTGGCAGCGCTTGCGCCCCCTGCTGTGCGCCCCAATAAGCTATAGATTTGCGTATGAGCGATAGTGTTCCCCCGGCAGCGCCGGAAACCCAGGCGCGTCCCCGGATTGTGCAGGATTTCGCGCAAGCCTCCCAGGGCGCGCACGATAGCGCCCAGTTGCGCACGCGGCTTTGCGAAGCCGCCCGTGCGCTGGGGTTCCATCATTTTCTGCTGCAAGGCGCCGGCGGACAGGCCTGGTTGGCCGATTTGCCGCCGGGCTGGACGGCCGTCCCGGCTGCCCATGACGCGGTGCTGGTGACGGCGGCCCAATCCTATGCGCCGTTCCTGTGGTCGGACATTTCCCGCCTGATAACGCTCTCGGCCGGTCAGCGCGATTTCATGGATGCGGCGCATGCCAATGGCGTGGGTGCGGCGGTGACCGTGCCCATTCATCGTGCGCGCGGCGCCGATGCGGCCGGCAGCTATAGCGACTTTGCCGGCTGCTGTTCTTTCATCATGAAGAGCGGCGCTCCGCTGCCGCTCAGCAGCCTGGCCGCGGCGCATTATGTCGGCGCCATGGCGTTCGATGCGGCGGAAAATCTGCGCCGGGCGCGTTCGACCAGCCTTCGGCGCGGGCCGCAGCTCACGCCGCGTCAGCGCGATTGCGTGGTGCTGGTGGCGCAGGGCAAAAGCGATTGGGAGATCGGCCAATTGCTGGGGATCAGCGATTCCACGGTGCACAAGCATATCGAGGATGCCAAGCGGCGCTTCTGCGTCTCGACGCGGATTCAGCTGGTGGTGCGTTCGCTGTTCGACGCCCGGCTGAGCTTCGACGATGTGATGAAAGACGCTTAGTTTTTTGTCGCGCAATTACGGGTGAACCGCTGCGCGCTTCACCCGATTGCGCTTCTAGGCGTTGACGAGTTCAACCTGCACCACATCGGTGCGCGCCACTTCAAACGTCGCCGCGCAGATGCCCAGATAGAATTCCCAGTTGCGCAGGAATTGCTGGTCATGGCCCAGCGCCTTGATCTCGCTTTCCGCGCTCTGCATCCGTACCAGCCATTCGCGCAGGGTGCGGGCATAGTCCTTGCCGAAACCGAAGGCGCCGGCGAATTTCAGTCCGGCTTTTTCGGCTTCCTCGCGAAACCGCGCCAGCGACGGCAGCATGCCGCCGGGGAAAACATAATGGCGCACGAAATCGCTGCGGGTGCGGTAGCCGGCAAACAGCTCGTCCTGGATGGTGATGGTCTGGATAACGGCGCGGCCGCCGCGCTTGAGCCGTTCCGCTACGGTGGCGAAATAGGCCGGCCAATAATGCTCCCCGACCGCTTCGAACATTTCGATGGAGACGATATTGTCGAACTGCCCCTGACAGCGGCGATAATCCTGCAATTTGATGTCGGCGGCCCCATTCAGCCTGTCGCAGGCGAATTTGTGCTGGGCGGATGAAATGGTCAGGCCGGTGACATGGTGGCTGTCGGCGGCGGCGCGTTCGGCAAATCCGCCCCAGCCGCAGCCGATTTCCAGCACGTCGGCTTTCTTCTCGGTGAATTTGGACAGGATGCGCTCATACTTGTTCTGCTGGGCGCGATAGAGCTCGTCGGTGCCGTTATACAAAGCCGAAGAATAGGTCATGCTCTTGTCGAGCCACAGGGAATAGAAATCATTCCCCACGTCATAATGATCCTTGATATTGCGCGCCGAGCCGGCGATGGAATTGCGGCGCACCAGCGCATTGTGGATCACAAAACCCAGGCGGTTGAAGATATTGCCGTCCGAGAAATTGGAGAAGGCATCCATGTTGAGCAGAAACAGGCTTACCAGCCTTTCGACACTGTCGGTCTCCCAGCTGCCGGCGATATATTCCTCGCCCAGGCCGATATCGCCGCGCGCCATGATCCGGCGCAGCACGTCCCATTCGCGAATCTGGAAGCGGGCGGAAGGACCGCTCTTGTAACCGCGGGCATGGGTTACCTCGCCATTGGGCGCGATGAATTCCAGCTTGCCGTATTCCAGCGCGTTAAGCGCCTTGTGCCAGCTCTTTTCGATATAGGAGGCGGGGATCAACGACATCGCGGCTTTCATACCAAAGGAAAGCGCAAGACTAGGCTTGGACGCGGCTCAAAACAATTCTGCCGGGACCGGTCCGGCGGGAAATCCCGGCACCAGGACGGGGTACGGGATTTTTGTTGCGGCGCGCCAAGCTCCCGGCCCCAGGGAACGCTCGCGCCCAAAGCGCGCGCCACGCGCACGGCGCTGGCAAGCCCGTCCTCGTGAAAGCCATGGCCCAAATGGGCGCCGGCGAACCAGGTGTTGCGCCGACCCTGCAGCGCCGCGATTTGAGCCTGCGCCGCAATCGCCCCCTGATCGAAGACCGGATGATCAAACTCGACCTGATCGAAGATCAGCTCTGGGGAGATCTCGCGCTTGGGATTGAGGCTGACGAACAAGGGATAGCGCTGATCGATACCCTGCAGCAGATTCATCCAATAGGTCACGGTGATCTTGGGATGGAGGAATTCCCCATCCGAGCTGTAGACCCAGCTCGCCCAGCAGCGCCGCCGCCGCGGCATCAGGCTTTGGTCGCGATGAAGCACGGCGCGGTTTTTCTGATAGCGGAAGGCGCCCAGCGCCGCCTTCTCCCCGCTATCGGCGTCCTTCAGCAGCGCCAGCGTTTCGTCGCCATGGCTTGCCATCACCACCTGGTCATAAACCTCGTCACCGCCACTGGCATCCTTGATCCGCACCTTGCCGCCGGTCTGGCGTGTCACCGCCATGGCGGCGCACTGGGTGCGGATGCGATGGGCAAAGGGCGCGGAAAGGCGGCGGACATATTCCTGCGCGCCGCCGGTAACCGTGTACCATTGCGGCTGGCCGGTGAAGGACAGAAGATGATGATTGGCGAAAAACCGCACCAAGGTGCGCGCCGGAAAATGCATCATCTCGCAGGGCGGGCAGCTCCAAATCGCGCCTGACATGGGCAGCAAATAATAGCGGCGGAACCATTCTCCCAGACCCAGTTTCCGGATCAGGCCATCCAGGGTCAGTTCGGGATGGCGCTCCACCACTTCTTGCGCCTTTGTGTTGAAGATCATCACGTCGCGCAGCAACAGGCCGAATTTGGGCCTGAGCAGGTTGCGGCGCTGGCCGATGATCGAGCCCAGGTCGCGCGCCCCCCATTCCAGCCAGCCGTCGCGGATGGAGGCGGCGAAGGACATGTCGCTGGCATGGGTGGGTACGCCCAGATGCGCTAACATGGCCGAGAGATTGGGATAGTTGGCGCGGTTGAAGACGATGAAGCCGGTATCCACGGCAATGGCTTGGCCGTCATAATCGACCGTCACGGTGCGGCTGTGGCCGCCGATCCGGTTGGATTTTTCATAAACGGTGATCTCGTGACCGGGATGGAGCAGATAGGCGCTGCCCAACCCGGCTATCCCCGTCCCCACGATTGCTATTTTGGCCATTGCTGTCCCGGCTGATGGTCCGTTTACGCACCCTTGCGCCAAACGGATCATCCGCCATGCTGTTTAGTGGGTTTGGATGATCCAGGCAGGGGGTTGGCGCGTATCGTCCCCAAGAGAAGCACCAAGCAGGAGCGACCGCGAACCCGGAGCGAAGCGAAGGGGTCCCTAGCGACAGCGTAGGGACGCGGCGCGACCAAAAGAAAGAGGGCGCCATGGCCTATGTGATCGCCTATCTTGTGTGCATTGTGGTGATGGGCGGGCTGGATTTTCTCTGGCTCAGCAACACCTCCCAAGCCTTGTATCATCGCGATCTGGGGCCCTTGCTGGCCGAAAACCCCAATATGACCGTGGCGGTGATTTTCTACCTGATCTTCATTGTGGGCATCTTGATCTTCGCGGTGCGCCCGGCCTTGGCCAGCGGCGACTGGCGGACGGCGGCCTTGTATGGCGCGCTGTTCGGCTTCTTCACCTATGCGACCTATGACCTGACCAATTTCGCCACCATGAAAGTCTGGACCTTGCGCGTGACCGTGCTGGACATCGCCTGGGGTACTTTCCTGACCGGGACCGTGGCGAGCGCGGCGAGCATTGTGGCGTTGAGATTCCGCTGACAGGGAACTCTTCCGGAACCAGCACCCGTTCGCGGCGTTCCCTTCTGCGAGAGTTCAGAAGGTCATCGCAGATGCTTGGAACCGTGCTGATCATTGTGCTGCTGCTTTTGCTGCTTGGCGCCTGGCCGTCATGGCCGCACAGCCAAAGCTGGGGCTATTACCCATCAGGCACATTGGGTCTGGTGCTGGTGATCGTGGTCATTTTGGCCCTGCTGGGCCGGGTCTAGGCGGGGCGACATGGCACATACCGAAGACGGCCACACCGTTCTTAGCGCCCAGGAAGCGCGGCAGGGCAAAGAACTTGGCGTGATGCGCTATGTCTTGCACATCTCGCTGGCGCTGTCGGTAATCGCCGGCGTGGTGTTGTACGCCATCTATTTCTAGGCCGACAATTCCATCAAGGCGCGCCGCAATTCCACCGGGCCGAAAGGCTTTTGCAAAACCGGGTGGTTGCGAAATTCTTCCGGGATGCCGCGCGCGCCATAGGCGGTGGCGAACAGGAAGGGAATTTCGCGCGCCTCCAGTTCGGCGGCGAAGGGAAAGACCATCTTGCCGTGGAGATGCACGTCCAGCATGGCGAGGTCGAACGTCTCGCTGTCGACCAGACGCATGGCGTCATCCAGCCGCGACACCGTTCCAGCCACCTCATAGGCCAGCTCGTTGACCATGTCCTCGATCAACAGCGCCACGGTGACCTCGTCTTCCACCACCAGCACCCGGGGGGCCATCAGCCGCAGGGGCGTGTGATTGGGGGGCAGCCCGGGAATGGGACCGCGTCTGGGCAGGGGGGCAATGGGATCGCTCATTTGGCACCAACGCCTGTTAATCGCCCTTGGTTTCACTGCCCAATATCCTAAAGCGCTGACCTGGTTACCAAATTATGAATCGGTTGGAGGACTTTGGGGCTAACCCCTTGACGGAAAAGCCTTGCGCGGTCACCAAAGCAAGGACCATTTCCGAGCGCCCGCTTTGTCTCCCGATCCCAACGCATCGCCGGCCACGGAACTCTCCGTGGTGGCCCCGACCTTCAAGGAGCGGGGCAACGTGGCCGAACTGGTCCGGCGGCTGAATGCCGCCCTGACCGGCATCGCCTGGGAAGTCATATTCGTGGACGACAATTCCCCGGACGGCACCGCCGCGGCGGTCAAGGAAATCGCCGCCCGCGATACCCGGGTGCGCTGCCTCAAGCGGGTTGGGCGGCGGGGGCTGGCGGGGGCCTGCATCGAAGGCATTCTGTCCAGCGCCGCGCCCTATGTCGCGGTGATCGATGCCGACCTCCAGCATGACGAAAAAGTGCTTCCCGCCATGCTCGCCAAGCTCAAGCGTGACGCCGATCTGGTGGCTGCGACCCGCTATATCGCGGGCGGCTCGGCGGCCAGCTTCTCGGAAAAGCGCGGCGCCATGTCGGCGCTGGCGACCAAGATGACCCACCGCCTGGTGGGAACGCCGCTTTCCGATCCGATGTCGGGCTTTTTCATGATGCGGCGGGACCGCTTTGACGAAATCGCGCCGCGCCTGTCGCCGGCGGGGTTCAAGATTCTGTTGGACATTGTGACCACCGCCGGACCCAAGCTGCGCATCTCCGAACAGCCGTACAATTTTGGCGAACGCTTCGACGGCGAGAGCAAATTCAATATCCAGATCGGCGTGGAATTTCTGGGTCTGCTGCTGGCCAAGATGACGGGCGATATGATCGATCCGCGTTTCATCTTCTTCGCCATTGTCGGCAGCATCGGCCTGGTGGTGCATCTGGCGGTGCTGTATGCGGGCTTGTCGCTGGGCGAGTCATTTCGCGCCGCTCAGATCATCGCCACTTTTGTCGCCATGACCAGCAATTTCATCCTCAACAATGAGCTGACCTACCGCGATCGCCGCTTGAAAGGCAACTTCGTCTTGCTGCGCGGTTTTGTGCTGTTCTGCCTGATCGGATCGGTCGGTGTGCTGGCCAATGTCGATCTGGCAAGCTTTCTTTATGGTGAGCGCTCGGTCTGGTGGGTGGCGGGTGCGGTCGGTGCGGTGATGACCGTGCTGTGGAATTACGCGATGTCGACTTTGTTCGTCTGGCGCGCAAGATGATCAGCGCGCGCATAGCAGCGCTCTGCATTTTCGTCCTGCTCTTGCTGCGCGCCATCATGGCGGCGCAATTGCCGCTGTCGGCCGACGAAGCCTATTACTGGCTTTGGTCGCTGCATCCGGCCGCCGGCTATTTCGATCACCCGCCGATGGTCGCCTGGCTGATCCGCGCGGGCACCTTCCTGTTCGGCGATACGCCTTTCGGTGTTCGGCTTGCGGGCGTTATTCTCTCCATCCCCGCGAGCTGGTTTGTCTGGCGCGCCGCAAGCTTGCTCCTGAAGGACAAGGATCGCGCCGGCCTGGCGGTGCTGTTCTTCAATCTGACCTTGATGGCCTCGGTCGAACTTTTGGCGGCGACCCCGGATATGCCGTCCGTCGTGGCCAGCGCCGCCTTTGTCTATTTCCTGGCGCGGGTGCAGCAGATGGACGATGGCCGCGCCTGGCTGGGCGCCGGAATTGCCGCCGGTCTTGGCCTGCTTTCCAAATATTCCACCCTGTTTTTGGGCGCTGGAACGCTGCTCTGGCTGATCATGGACCGTGACGCCAGGCGCTGGCTGTTGTCGCCCTGGCCCTATCTGGGCGCCATCCTGGCCCTGGCGATTTTCGCGCCCAATCTTGCTTGGCAATCCCAGCATCATTGGCAGACTTTTTTGTTTCAGTTCGGGCGCATTAGCGCCGGTGCTTTCACCCTGCGGTATCTGGGCGAATTCCTGGCGGCGCAAGTGGGCCTTGCTTCGCCGCTGATCCTTCTTCTGATGGCGGTTGGATTGTGGCGCGCCACGCGCATGCGCAACGACCGGTTGATGCTGGCGGTCTTGGTCTGGGTGGGGTTGGGCTATTTTTTCCAGCATGCCCTGCATGACCGGGTTCAAGGCAATTGGCCCAGTTTCCTCTATCCGGCGCTGGTGATCCTGGCGGCGGATGCGTTTGCTCTCCACGGATGGCGCAAGCTTTATAGTCTCACGGCCCCGCTGGCTGCGGCCATGCTGATCGCGGTCTATCTCCAAGCGATACTGGCTTGGATGCCGCTGAAACAGGATCCGCTGGGGCGTCTTCTGGGCCGTGAATTTGCTCCCATCGGCGAGGTCGTCGCGGCCCTGGTCAACGCGCGTCTGGCCGATGCGGTTCTCACCACCGATTATCAGACCACCGCCTGGCTCCGCTTCAACCAGCCCGGGATAAAGGTGGTGCAGTTGAATGAGCCGCAGCGCTATCCCCAGGCCCCGGCTGCCGATGCCAAGCTTCTGGCGCGGCCCTTGATCTATCTGGCGGAGCTCCGCCGCGATCAGCATCTCTTGGTGCAGAAGTCCTTTGCCTATACCGGCTTTCCCACCCAGCTGCAGACGCCGTCCAGCCGCTACATGGTGTATCCGGTGGGCCGTCCGAAAAGTTCCCCACTAGGGCGAATGCCCTAATTCAAAAAGCGCGAATGCCCTGAAACGCAAAAAGCCCCGCTGAGCGGGGCTTTAAGCGAGGAGCGGACACCCGAGGCGGGCTGTCGAAGGGGCTGGGGGCGTTCCGGATCGGACGTCCGCTCCGCCTTGATAATGGATGGCCGAAAAAAGCGTTCCCGCCCGTCCAAAAAAATTTACAACTTTTCGCTGGCGGCGATTTGGGTGGCTTGCGAAGCTTTGGCAGCTTCAGCGGCGCGGCGGTCGGCGGAGCCCACCAGCAAGACCAGCAGCAGGATGCCGGCGATCAACCCTTCCACGGGATGGTCAAGAATGAAGCCCGGAATACGCATAATTCGCACCCCCAAACGTCAAAACATCCATCAAACTGGGGGCCGTCCCCTGAGCGCGCCGGAAAAAGCGCTGACGATCAAAAGGATCAGAAAGACCACCAGCAACAATTTGGCGATCGATGCCGCCAATCCTGCCAGTCCGAAGAAACCCATATATCCCGCGACAAGGGCGAGTATCAGAAAGGTAAGCGCCCAGCCGAGCATGCAACTACTCCACCAGTCTAGAAGCGACGAAACGCGGCCGTCAGGGGCCGGTTCCGAACTGTCCACAGGGCGGACGGTCGGGGCGTTCTATTTCGGGGCTTTGTTGCGGTTTAGGAACATATTGGCGGCCCCCACCAGGCCGGCGCCGATAATGGCGATCCAAGGCGTTTCCTTCGCCACCGCGGCAAGCAGCACGCGGGTAAGCTCATTGTTGGGCGGCGGTGGTTGTTTGCGCGGACGTGACAGGCGGATGACGACGGTCCAGAGCAGAGGCGGCAGCAGGAGCACTCCGCCCGCCACGGCATAAGCGCCAACCGTGCCAAGCGTCGCCACCAGAGCGGAAGCCAGCGCCATGCCGAGCAGGCCAACACCGAAGAAAGCCATGGCGATGGCGACGGCTGCCCAGATAGCCTTGGCGGTCAATCGCGCGAACATGTGATCCCCATAGCCTGCCGTTCTCGATTATAAGCCGGCAGGATTTAATATAAAAATACGGCCATGTCGCAATGACAGGACCCTAGGCACATCAGCGCCGCAGGAAAATCGCGCCCAGGAAAACACCAAGCCCGCCGGCAATCAGCAGCGATTGGACGGGCTGGGCGCGAACATAGCCGCGCAATTCCTCGGCATTCTCATCCGCCCATTCCTGCGCTTCTTCCTTGTATTCCAAAGCCGTCACCTTGGCTTCCTTGGCAGCCTCTTCCGCCAGCGCCACGGCGCGGTCGGCGATCTCCTCGGCCGAACGCATCGCCAGGGCCGCACGCTCGGACGCGATCTGGCCGACATCGCCATACAGGCCCTTCAAGTCGGTCTGCAGCGCGTCGAAATCCGCGCGCAGGGCGGTCAGGCGCGCTTCGATATTGCCGTTGGCTGCTGTCTTTTTCCGGGGGGCCATGTCTGTGATCTCCAATACCTGAAATGAGAAAATGCCTGAAAGGACAAACGGTGCCGCCTTCCCGACGGGGGCCGGGAGGGGCGCTTTACGGGAGATGGGCTCTCGCGCCCCAAAAGAAAAGCCCAGGCGGGGGCGTTATGCCAGTCAAATCTCGTTCATTGGACCTGGGACCATAGGGTGGCAGGGTGCGGCTTTAAGCCCGAAAAGCGCCGCGCAGCCATGCGTTTTGGGCTGTTTTCGCCGGGCCCGGGCTGGTTATGTTCCGCATGTCTTTATGGGCGCGATCTGCTAGATGGCGGCCTTTACGGAATTATCAGGCAAATAAGCGGGATGAGCCATGGCGGACAGTTTTGACGCGATCGTGATCGGCGGCGGCCCCGGCGGCTATAATACGGCGATCCGCCTGGGACAGCTGGGTCTGACCAGCGCCTGTATCGACAAGCGCGGCAGCTTCGGCGGCACCTGCCTGAACATCGGCTGCATTCCCTCCAAAGCGCTGTTGCATGCCAGCGAACGCTTCCATGAAGCCCAGCATGATTTCGCCAAGCTGGGCATCAAGGCCAAGGTCGAGCTCGATCTGCCCGCCATGATGGCGCAAAAGACCAAGGTGGTCGGCGAGCTGACCAAGGGCGTGGAATTCCTGCTCAAGAAAGCCAAGAGCGAGGCGATTGTCGGCGAAGCCCGCATCACCGCGCCCGGGAAAGTCGAAGTCAAACTGCCGGACGGCAAGACCCGTAGCCTCACAGCCAAGCACATCATCATCGCCACCGGCTCCGATGTCGCGCCCTTGCCTGGTGTCACTTTGGATGAGAAGCAGATCGTATCTTCGACCGGCGCCATCGCGCTGACCTCGGTGCCCAAGAAATTGCTGGTGGTGGGCGCCGGCGTGATCGGGCTGGAATTGGGTTCGGTCTGGGCCCGGTTGGGCGCCGAAGTGACGGTGGTGGAATTCCTCGACCGCGTCACACCGGGGATCGACCTGGAAGTGTCCAAGACCTTCCAGCGTGTTCTGACCAAGCAGGGATTCACCTTCCATCTTTCCACCAAGGTCACCGGCGTTGAGAAGGTGGGCGGCGCGCTCAAGGTCACGGTCGAACCGGCGGCGGGCGGCGACAAACAGATTCTGGACGCCGACGTGATGCTGGTCGCGATCGGGCGCATTCCCTACACGGCCGGATTGGGCCTGCAGGAAGTGGGCGTGGCGATGGACAAGCGCGGACGCGTCGTCACCGATCACCATTATCGCACCAATGTCGCGGGCATCTATGCGATCGGCGATTGCCGTGAAGGCGCCATGCTGGCGCATAAGGCCGAGGACGAAGCGGTGGCCTGCGCCGAGATCATCGCGGGCAAGGCGGGCCATGTGAATTACGATGCGATTCCGTCGGTGGTCTACACCTTTCCGGAAGTGGCCACGGTGGGAAAATCGGAAGAAGAGCTCAAGGCGGCGGGCATCGCCTACAAGGTCGGCAAGTTCCCCTTCACCGCCAATGCGCGTGCCAAGACCATCGCCGCCACTGACGGGCTGGTGAAAATCCTGGCCGACGCCAAGACCGACAAGGTTCTGGGCTGCGCCATCATCGGACCGGAAGCCGGCAACCTGATCGCCGAAGTGGTGCTGGCGATGGAGTTCGGTGCTTCATCCGAAGACATTGCGCGGACCTGTCATTCGCATCCCACGCTCACCGAAGCTGTCCGCCAAGCTGCCATGGGGGTCGAGGGCTGGACAATGCAAATGTGACCCAGCGCGGGTCTTTTGCGTCCTGAGTTCGTCGCGAAGTCGCTCATGGACTCAAGTGTCCACATCGCTCCTTCGCTCCTGCTCAGCCCGCAAAATTCCTCGCGCTGGACGCGCGTTTCTCAACGGTCAAATTGATGGGGAACGGCAAATGCCGTTTGAAGCGACGGCGTTTCTACTGCCTACAGCATGCTTATCAGATAAGTGAACACGCCGATCGCCGCGAAAAACCCCACCCATGTCAGGCAGAACATGAAGGCGCAGCGATTCTGCTCCTTGTTGGTCACAATGGGATCACGAACCATAACCATGGGCGGCTCCCGCACTTTGGCCCAAGGATTCTAGACCCATTCCCCCATCCCAAGAATGAAGATTCCTTCCCGCACTGCACCAATCCTTCACTGCTTGAGCGAAGAAAAATCGGCGGCGGCGCCGATTTTGCGCCGCAATCCGGCTGTTGTTCCCGCCGCCTGATGGTCTAACCTTCATGGCATGCGCCCCAATCGTATCCGCGAATTATGGGCTGCCGGAAAACCGGCGCTGAATTGCTGGATCACCCTGCCCGGCACGCTTGCGGCCGAGATGCTGGCGCATCAGGGCTGGGACAGCCTCACCGTCGATCTGCAGCATGGCGGCAGCGACTTCGCCTCCATGTGCGCCATGTTCGCCGCCATCTCCACCACCGATACCGTTCCTCTGATGCGGGTGGCCTGGAATACGCCGGGCGAAGTGATGCGGGCCTTGGACGCCGGGGCCTATGGCGTGATCTGCCCCAATATCGAAAGCGTGGAGGAGTGCCAGCGTTTCGTGGGCGCCTGCCGCTATCCGCCCGACGGCTATCGCAGCTATGGACCCAAGCGCGGCCTGCTCTATGGCGGCAAGGATTATGTCCATCACGCCAATCAAACCTTGCTGGCCATCATCCAGATCGAGACCTTGCAGGGCTTGCAGCGGGTGGATGAGATCGCACAGGTCGAAGGACTGGACATGCTCTATGTCGGGCCGTCGGATCTGGGCCTTGCCCTGGGACGGGAGGCGCGCCAGAACCAGACCGATCCGGTGGTGATGCAGGCGGTGGACAAGATTTTGGGAGCGGCCAAGAAAGCCGGACTGAAAGCAGGCATGCACTGCACCAGCGCCGAATATGCGCAAACGATGATTGCCAAGGGCTTTGATTTCGTCACCGTGATTTCCGACGAAAATCTTCTGGCGCTGGGCGCGGCGGAACGCGCCAAGCTGGGATAAACGGGGCGGCATGAACGGAGCAGAGAGTCTGGTTCACACGCTGGCGGACGGCGGCGTGGAGATATGTTTCGGCAATCCCGGCACTTCGGAAATGCATTTCGTGGCGGCGCTGGACCGCGAGCCCCGGATGCGCGGCGTGCTTTGCCTGTTCGAGGGCGTGGTGGCGGGCGCCGCCGATGGTTATGCCCGCATGGCGGGCAAACCGGCCGCGACCTTGCTGCATCTGGGGCCGGGCTTCGGCAATGCGATTTCCTTTCTGCACAATGCGCGCAAGGCGCATCAGCCCGTGATCAATATCGTGGGCGATCATGCCACCAGCCATTCGCGCTATGCCCAAGCGCCGCTGACCTCCGACATCATGGCGATCTGCGGCTCGGTTTCCGACTGGCTGCATCAGAGCAAGAGCGTGGAAGAGGTTGCAGGCGACGGCGCGCGCGCGTTGCAAGCGGCGCGTCAGGGGCAGATCGCGACCTTGGTGCTGCCCGCCGATTGCGCCTGGAACCAGGCGGCGGGGTCCGCGCCGCCTCTGCCGGCAATCTTGCCGGGAAAAGTCGATGCCGCGCCTATCGACCGCGCCGCCGCTGCCTTGAAGAACGGCAAGAAGACGGCGCTTCTGATGCGCGGCGCTTGCCTGGAGCGGCGGGGCCTGAACGCGGCGGGACGCATCGCGCAGCACAGCGGCGCGCGGCTATTGCACGATTATTTCACCCCTCGCATGACGCGGGGCGAAGGCCTGACGGAAGTGGAACGCATTCCCTATTTCGCCGAACAGATTGTCGAATGTCTTCAGGGGCTGGAGCAGATTATCTTGGTGGGCGCGCCGCCGCCGGTCACCTTCTTTGCCTATCCCGACAAGCCAAGCTGGGTAACGCCGGAGGGCTGCGACTTGATCACTCTGGCGGGCGAGCGCGACGATGCCGTGGGCGTGCTGGAAGCTTTGGCGGATGCGCTGGGCGCCAAACAAGCGGGCCGCATCGTCAAACGCGTGATACCCGAGATGCCGGTGCATGCGCCGCTGGATCCGCACACTATGGGCGCGATCATGGCGCGGTTGATGCCCGACAATGCCATCCTGTCCGACGATTCTCTCACCGCCGGGCCGGGCCTGCATCAATCCCTAAAATACGGGCCCTGCCATGACTGGCTGGTGCTGACCGGCGGCGCCATCGGCGATGCCCCGCCCATGGCGGTGGGCGCAGGCTTGGCTTGTCCGGACCGAAAGGTGATCGCGGTCTCCGGCGACGGCGCGGCGATGTATTCGCTGCAAAGCTTGTGGACCATGGCGCGCGAGAAATTGGATGTGGTCACCATCGTCTGCGCCAACCGCCGCTACAATATCCTCAATATCGAACTGACGCGGGTGGGCGCGCTCAATCCCGGACCCAAGACCCTGGCGATGCTGGACCTGCACGATCCCGAACTGGATTTCGTCAAGCTGGCGGAAGGCATGGGGGTGGAAGCCAGCCGCGCCGCCACCACCACCGAATTCGCCGCCCAGTTCGCGGATGCGATGCAGCGGCGCGGGCCCCGCCTGATTGAAGCGGTGATCTGATCCATCGGGCGCGATTCAGCGCAGGCAGCCCCCCTTGGCGGATTCCAGGACGATCAATGACGCTTTGTCGAAGGTCCGCAGCCGGAAATCGGGCAGGGCGTGTTGCAAGTCCTGCTGCCAAGTGGCGGGTGCATTGCGGACCGAAGGCGTCTGGCCCAGCACGATCAAAGCGAGGCGGCTTTTCGCCCGGTCGTTGAGTATGTCCAGATAAGTGCGATCCAGCGCGACAAACGCGTCCTGATCCACGTCATGCGCATTCTGGCCCAATGTGGAATCCATGATGGTGTAAAGATTGGTGGAGACGTGACAGGCTGGAGAAATACGGCTGGTGAGGGCGGACAGCTGCGGCAGCCGCGCGTAGTACATCAGGATGTTCTGCGCATCGCGGTTGTCTTCAAAGGAGGACGCCGAGCTTTGGTGCGGAACGGGCTCTAAATGGTGATACCGCTGCACGAAAAACCAGCCGCGCCAGCCCACAATGACCAGGACAATCGCTGCAATCACCGCGCCCCGCCACCGCACCGGCCAAAACAGACCAAGCCAAAGCAAGGCGCCTGCAATCAGAAACGAGTCATACTGTGCGATATGGCGAACGCTGATGAATTCGCCCCACTGGTACCGGGTGCGTGCCGCCACCACCATTGCGGTGCCCAGAACGGCATAGATGAGGCCCAGCAGGGCAAATCTGCCGAACGGTTTGTTCTGCCGGTAGCGAATGCACACGCCCAGCAAGAGCAGAAGAACCAAAAGCGCGAACAAGGGCGCGCTGAGCAGCACATAGCGGGCTGCAAGCCATCGGCTGGCGGAGCTTGGGAAAGAATCATAGGCATAGGCGCTCATCGCGGCGCCGATATTTTCCATCAGGCCCAGATTTGATGGCGGCATCTCGTAAGGCGATAGAGCGCCGAACTGGACCTTGTTCCAGATCAGCAGGCCCATGACGGGAATCGCAACGGCAAGGCCCCAGGACGCGGCACGGCGAAACATCGGCTTGAGATCAAATTTTTCGTCCAGGCTTGCGATGATCAAGATCGCCGCCTGCGCCGCCAGCAGAGCAAGTCCGGCATTGCGTATCACCAGGCTCGCCCCGCCCATCGCGCCGGCGGCGGCCAGAAGCCGGACGTCGTTTCTGTCGATGCCTCTGAGGAACGCGCCGGTGGAAAAAAGCGCCAGCAGAAAAAAACAGGCATCCGACCCGGTGTAGTAGGCGTGCGGCATCAAGCCCAGCGGGGTCCAGAACAACAAGCTCAACAGAAGCGCGCGCACCGGCGTGCAATAGGGCCGCACCAGCCAGAAGGCGGCGACCGGAACCAGCGCCAACGACAGGCGGCTGATGAAAAGGGCCGCTTCATAGGGCGTGCCCAGTGCAAAAGAGAAAAGATAAATCAGAAGCGGAAAGCCCGGCGGCCAGAGATAGATCACCTGCAGGTCCTCGTCGCCATCGGCGAGGGTGGGGGCCAGCAGCCCTTTGCCTTCCAGCAGATTGCGCGCCGCGCTGATATAGCTGGCGCTGTCATAGGAATAGGGAAACATCACCTCGGAGAAGAACCGGGCGTAGAGCAGCATCGCCGCCGCCCCGATCGCGAAGGCCGCCGCGCCAAAGATCAGGTCTTGCCGTCCAGGCCGGGTCATCGCGAACCTAGTGAGTGATGGTGGCCCCGGCCCCGTCCGCCCGGAGCACCGAAGGTGCAAGGACGGACACCAAAACAAACTGACCGGGTCACCGCGAACATAGTGAGTGGTGGCCCCGGTCTGACTCGAACAGACACGTCCCTTTCGGAACAACGGATTTTAAGTCCGGTGCGTCTACCAGTTCCGCCACGGGGCCCCTGAGATGGATCAAATACTTAAGACCACCGGCAAGTGCAAATGACCGGTGGTACAGGCAGAAGGAAGCGCTATCCTGCCTTCAGATGCGCTTGGGGAGAATAGCATGAAGGGGATACTTCTATCAGCGGCGATCATCGCGCTTTCGCCGGCCGCCGCGCTTGGGGCGGACTATGCCGGAAGCTGGGAGCTGGCGGTGCGCGAAGCCGGCGGCAAGAACTACTATCTGCCGATGACCGATGGCCGGCTTTTGATAGAGGCCGGCGGCCAATCCGCCAGTTTCAATCGCCTGACCTTCACCGGCAGGCTTGAAAAAGACGGTCTGCACCTGGCCTGCCGGACGCCGGCCAAGCCGTGCGGCGAGCTTGTGCTGCAATTGACGGGCGAAAAGCTGACCGGCAAGGGCACTCTATTCGACGGTGACGGGCTGGTGCGTCCGGTGACTGTGACCGGACAGCGTCCGGCGCCGCGGCGCGCGCCGAAAAGCTTCGACTATGCTCCGGCCGAATTTCACAATGTCTATTCACCGGACTTCAAGCCGGTGCTGCGTCTGCAGCCGGGCGACAAGGTGCGCACCAGCACCCTGGACAGCCGCGGCCAGGACAAGAACCTCAAGCCGCTGGCGCCGCGCGGCAATCCCCTGATCGGACCTTTCTATGTCGAAGGCGCGATGCCCGGCGATACATTGGTCGTGCATCTGGACCGGGTGCGCACCAATCGCGACACAGCCTATCAATCCAACCTGATCGCCAACACGGCGCTGGAAGCCGGATATCTGCGCAGCATCGCCAGTCTTGAAGGTGGCTTTGCCACCTGGAAGCTGGATGCCGCGGCCGGGACCGCCAGCCTTGTCGATCCCAGCGGCAAGCTGAGCGGCTACACCATCAAGCTTGATCCCATGCTGGGCTGCGTCGGCGTGGCGCTGCCGCGCGATGAAGTGTTGGGCAGCGGTCATCTTGGCCCGTTCGGCGGCAATCTGGATTCGCCGCAAGTGCGCGAGGGCGCCACCCTTTACATCCCGGTCTTCCAGCCGGGCGCGCTTCTGTTCATGGGCGACGGGCATGCCCAGCAGGGCGATGGCGAGTTGCCGGGCCAGGGGTTGGAGACATCGCTGGATGTGGAGTTCCACGTGGATGTCATTCCGGGCAAGGCGCTTGGCCAGCCGCGGCTGGAAAATACCGACTATCAGATGATCATGGGAACCGGCGCGACTCTGGACGCGGCCATGAGAAGCGCCACCACCCAGATGAGCCGCTGGCTGACGGAGGAATACGGCCTCACCCCGCACGATATCGCGCAGGTTCTGGGCACGGCGATGCAGTATGAAATCGCCGAGGTGGTGGACGCGGAATACAATGTCGTCGCCAAGCTGCGAAAGGATGTGTTGGCCAAGATCCGCAAGTGAGGGCGGCCGGCGCATACCCTGTAGGGGATGCGTCAATACTGCCAATGTACGGACGGAACCAATCCTTCGCCCATAGGTTGAGCAGCCCAGTGGCGTAGGGGGCGGTTGATGCAAACTCCGGACGACTACCGGAAACGTGCAGCGTTTCTGCGAAAACTTGCCGACCAGGCCATGACCGTGGCGCTTAAGGAATCTTACCTGGAATTGGCCGCGAACTGGGATGCGCTGGCGGATGAAGCTGCCGGCAAGGAAACGGAAAAGCGGCTCGGCCAGGCCCCCGGCTGACAAAGGGCGCTTAGCCGGGCTTGGCCGTCATCAGATAGATCAGGGTCAATACACTGACCGCGCTCACCCCCGAGGCAATGCGGTGGATGGGCGATTGCAACAGCGCACCCAGCTCTGCCCCGCCTGAACCCGATGCCGCGATGACCTTGGCCTGCCAGGGATTGTGCAGCAAAGCGCCGGTCAGGATCAGCACCGCGAAAACAATATAGGAATAGACCAGCCAGGGCGTGGTCAACGCCAGTCCATAGGCGTGCGCCAGGCCCACACCCACCAGTGCCGTCAACAGCCAAAGAATGCCGCCGGTCATGGACAGCGGCCTCGCGGCCGTGAAGCTGGTGTGGATGATCTTGGCGTCGCCGGACGCCGCCACCCGTCCCAGCAAGATAGAGATGCCGGCGGTAAAGGTGAAGGCGAAGACAAACAGCAGGATATGAAGGAAGAGCAGAAGTTCGATCATGTGCGGACCTCTTTGCGCCATGCGCGGGACGGAATAAAAACCGGCGCAATGGCGGCCAGGATCAGGATGTGCCAGATCGTGAGATGATGCATGGGGCGGGAAGCTAGACCGGACCTTGCCCCGCTGCAATCCATCGGGAAATTGACCGGCGCCAAATGTCAGGCACCGTTACAGTTTGACCTAAGATTTCAGGGCGTCATCGGAATCATTGTCGGCAGCACCGGGTTGATCAGGTTGTTCGCATACTGGTGCCCATAGGCTGGCCGCTGCGTCCATCCCGGCTTGCAGCCGCAGTCCGCCAAAAATTTCCAATGTATTTCTTCCGCCCTTGATCTGACCTGGCGCTCCGTGACGCGTCCCGCGTCCCGGTCTGCCGCAAGCGCCTGCATCTCAGCGGCGTATACGTCAAACGCATCCATCCTGGTCAAGGCGATGGTCGTGGCGAAGCCGCGCTCGGCCCTCAATTGGCAGGCTTGCCATGCGGAATAGGTCCTAAATTCCTTTGCGGTCCATCTGGCTTTGCAGCCGACCGTCTCCTGCTGCAGGTTGGCGGCGGCTTTTGGCATGACGGATTTGTTGTAGGTGTCCGCGCAGCCCGCGAGCATCACGGCGGCCAAGGTAACTGTCAGGGTGACTGTCAGGATATGTCTCATGCCGATGCCTCCCAATCTTCGATCAATTTCACGATGTCGCTATGGTCTTTCGATAGGATACCGCAGACAAGACAGCGCCGGCCATGACGCCAAACGCGACGCCCATGGCGACGTTGCCGAAGGCCGCGCCTAGGGCAGCGCCCAGGGCGATACCCAATCCCATGAATCTGCGTTTTGCCATTCCTGAACCCTAGCCCCAGCAGAGGAAGTCATCTCAAGGTTATTGAGACGGGATATTTCGCCAAAGGCCAAAATACCAAAGGGTGAAGACAATAGCCAAACTGGATACCAGCAAGATCACCCCACCGGGCCAACCCCAAAAGGGTGACAACGCATCCGAAAGCGTAGATTCCTCGTCTGGCGTGTTGGCCATAACTTCCCCGAATCTGTGCTCAGACTAACACAAAGTGGGGGCTCCGCGATTGGCGTTAACATTCAAATTGTAACAGTGCCCGGCTTTGCGCTTCTGGCCTTGGGGTCCTTTAGGAATATCGCTTCCAAACCAGCCAGACGGCCATTGCCAAGATGAGAACAGCCACAAAGCCCATCTTGTATTCCAATGAGGTAGGCCCGGTGTCCCGGCTAACATGAACTTCAATAGTGGGCTCAGATGCAGCCATGCTCAGACCCTAGCCCCAGCCCCAAAACCCGGCATCTCAGGATTCAGCCAAACTGTACCAGTGCCCAATGCGCGGCATGAGACACAATAATATATTGAAAATATTATAGAAAAATTCCTATACTAAACCTGAAGTTGCATGCGTTTGACATGCCGAAGTCGCTGCCTATAGTGCGCCGCTTTCCGGCACCCCGCCGGTCCGAAATTCACTGAAAACCGACGAAAGAGACCGATGAGCAAGCGCGCAAATTCCAAGTACAAAATAGATCGCCGCATGGGCGAGAATATCTGGGGCCGCCCCAAGAGCCCGGTCAACAAGCGCTCCTATGGTCCGGGCCAGCACGGCCAGCGCCGCGCCAAGAAGCTCAGCGACTATGGCACGCAGCTGCAGGCCAAGCAGAAGCTCAAGGGCTATTACGGCAACATCACCGAGCGGCAGTTCCGCAAATATTATCAGGACGCTTCGCGCCGCCCCGGCGACACCGGCGAGAATATGATCGGCTTGCTCGAGACCCGTTTGGACACGGTGGTCTATCGCGCCAAGTTCGTGCCCACTCCGTTCGCCGCGCGCCAGCTGGTCAGCCATGGCCATGTCAAGGTCAACGGCCGCCGCGTCACCATCGCCTCCTATCATGTGACCGAAAAGGACGCGATCGAACTGTCGCCCAAGGCGCGTGAAATGGCGCTGGTGCTGGAAGCTTCCAAGAGCACCGAGCGTGACACGCCCGACTTCCTGGAAGTCAGCGAAGGCAAGTCGGTCAAGCTGCTGCGCACCCCCAAGCTGGCGGACGTTCCTTACGCCGTCCAGATGGAGCCGCACCTGATCGTCGAATTCTACTCGCGCTGAGTTTTTTACATTACAGATATGCAAAAGCCCGCAAGGCAACTTGCGGGCTTTTTCTTTTGCCCATTCGCGCTAGGCTGGCGCCATGAGCTTTACCCTCTACGGCGATCTGGGATCGGGCGCTTTCAGCGCCGAGGCGGCGCTGGCCGAAGCCGGCGCGCCCTATCGCTTTGAACTGGTATCGCTGGAAAAGAACGAGCAGAAACAACCTGCCTTTCTGGCCATCAATCCGTCGGGCAAGATGCCGGCGCTGCGCCTGCCGGAAGGCGAGATCATCACCGAATCCGCCGCCATCCTGCTCACCCTGGCCGATCATTTTCCTCAGGCCCGGCTGCTGCCGCCCCAGGCCAGCAATGACCGCGCGCTGGCCTATCGCTGGCTGGCCTTCATGGCGGGCGAAATCTATCCCATTGTGGAGATCGTGGATTATCCGGAGCGCTTTATGCCGGAAGGCGGCGATGCGGGCGCCATGCGCAAAATCGCGCGCGATCGTATCCGCGAACGCATCCTGATCATCGAGCGCATGATCAAGGGCCCGTTCCTGCTGGCGGGCGGTTTTTCAATTTTGGATATCTATGCCGCGATGTTCACGCGCTGGAGCCTGGAGCCGGACTGGAAGCTGGTGCATATCCCCAGGCTGATGGCGCTGGCCGACGCGGTCTCTGGTCGCCCGGCGATTGCGCCGGTGTGGCAGAGACACTTCAACGGGAATTGAGTTAGGCGGTTTCCAGCGCGATGCCGTGCTGTTCCAGGAACGGCACCAGCTCTTCCTGTTCGAACATCTCGCGGATGATATCGGCGCCGCCGACAAATTCGCCCTTCACATACAGCTGGGGAATGGTCGGCCAGTTGGAGAAGGCCTTGATGCCTTCGCGCACTTCCGGGTCTTCCAGCACATTGACGGCTTTGAACTTGGCGCCGACATGGGACAGGATCTGCACCGTCACCGCCGAGAAGCCGCATTGCGGGAAGGCGGGCGTGCCCTTCATGTACAGCAGCACGTCATTGTTCTTCACATCGTCGGCAATGCGGGTCTGGACGTCGGACATTTGGGAACTCTCTGGAAATCTCGGCTATGATCTAAGCATGGGGGCTTGAAGGGTCAAGATAGGCCTGGAAATGCCCGATTTTGCTAGGTTTTGATGCATCCGGATTTAACCAAGGCTTTGGCCGTCTTGCTGGACGGCGTGCCGCGCAAGGAGCTAGCTACGGCCGCGCAAAAACTGTCGGCGGGCTATCGCCAGGGCGCGACGTCGGGGGCCATCACTACGCCGGCGCAGGCTCTCGCCTATGCCGTGGCGCGCATGCCCGCCACCTATGCAGCCTGTACCGCGGTGTTCGCCCGGCTTGAGGAGGTGATGCCGGCACTTGCGCCGTCCAGCCTGCTGGATGTCGGAGCGGGAACCGGCGCGGCAAGCTGGGCCGCCATCGGGCAATGGCCCGGCATTTCCGTGACCATGCTGGATCACAACCCGGCGCTGCGGGCGCTGGCGCGCAAGCTGTCGGATGATGGTCCCTTGGCGCGGGCGGAAATTCTGTCGGGCGATCTGAAGGTTGAGAAACCCAAAGCCGATCTGGTGGTAGCCAGCTATGTGCTGGCGGAATTGTCAGAAGCCCAGGCCGCCGATGCCGCTGTTGATTTGTGGCGATCCGCCGACATGGCCTTGGCACTGATCGAACCCGGTACGCCCGATGGCTTTGCCCGCATTCGTGCCGCGCGCGCGGCGCTTATCGCGGCGGGCGCGCATATCGCAGCCCCCTGTACGCACGATAATGCCTGTCCCCTCACGGGCGATGACTGGTGCCATTTCTCTCAGCGCCTGTCGCGCTCGCGCGACCATATGCTTCTGAAGGAAGCGAGTGTGCCGTTCGAGGACGAGCGCTATTCTTATGTCGTGGTGACACGGGAGAAGGTCTCGCTGGGCGCACGAATCTTGGCGCCACCGCTGGAAAGCAAACCGGGCATCACTTTCAAGCTCTGCGATGAAAACGGCTTGCGGGCGCAGTTCGTGGCGGTGCGAGACAAGGAAGAATACCGCCGTGTGCGCAAACGCGGCTGGGGCGATCTGTACTGATTTACAAACTCACCATGGGCGGCCTTGAGCCGCCCATCCAACTTCGCAGAACAAAAAGGTGGATGGCCGGGTCAAGCCCGGCCATGGAGGTTTAAGAGTTAGTCTTTCGCGACCGTCGTCAGCTGCAGTGCATGCAGCACACCGCCCATATTGCCCTTCAGCGCGGCATAGACCATCTGATGCTGGGCGACGCGGGTCTTGCCTTTGAAGGCCGAGGATTTGACGGTGGCGGCCCAGTGATTGTCGTCGCCTGCCAGGTCTTTCATCTCGATCTCGGCATCGGGGAAGGCGTCCCTGATGAACTTCTCGATTTCGCTGCCCTTCATGCCCATGACGTCACCTTGCGTTGGATCATGCTTCGACAAGCTCAGCATGAGAAATGAGTTTACTCCTCACCGTGAGCTTGTCGAAGGGTGAGGCGCGGTCCGGTGCAGCCGGACGAAATGGTCCAGTGGACCATTTCGAGCGCCGAACGCCCCGAGCTTGGGCGAGGGGCCGGATGATGCCGGTATTCTTGTTCAATTCGTGACCGGGATTTCTTCGCCCGCCATGAAGTTCGGGAACCAGCTTTCAAAGCCGTCTTTCAAGGCAGCGATCTTCACACTGTCCTTGTCGTCCAGGGTGATCGTGTCGCCGCCGGTCTTGCCCAGCCCGGCCACGGTAATACCGGCGCCTTGCGCTTCGGTCCTAATCTTTTCCGCTTCGGCCGGCGGCGCGGCGATCACATAACGCGCCTGGTCCTCGCCGAACCAGAAGGGAATGGCATCGGGCAATCCGGCCAAGCCAATGCTGGCGCCGATGCCGCGCACCATCGCCATCTCGGCAACCGCCACCAGCAGGCCGCCGTCGGACACGTCATGCACGGTATCGACGCGGCCCGCCTGGATCAGCTTGCGGACAAAATCGCCATTCTTCTTTTCGATGCCCAGATCGACCTTGGGGGCGGCGCCTTCTTCCCGGCCTTCGATCTCGCGCAGGTAGATGGACTGGCCCAGATGGCCTTTGGTTTCACCGATCAGGATGACAACGTCCCCGGCGCGCTTGAACCCGACAGTGGCCATTTTTGTGACGTCCTGCATCAGCCCGACACCGCCAATGGCCGGTGTCGGCAAAATGCCTTCGCCATTGGTTTCGTTATAGAGCGAGCAGTTGCCGCCGATCACCGGGAAATCCAGCGCCCGGCAAGCGGCGCCGATGCCGTCAATGCCGGCCACGATCTCCCACATGATCTCGGGCTTCTGCGGATTGCCGTAGTTGAGATTGTCGGTGACGGCCAGCGGCACCGCGCCTACTGCGGTCAAATTGCGCCAAGCCTCTGCAACGGCCTGCTTGCCGCCCTCGAACGGATCGGGCCTGCAATAGCGCGGCGTCACATCGGTAGTGATCGCCAGCGCTTTGTTGCTGCCATGCACCCGCACCACGGCGGCGTCGCCGCCCGGGACCTGCACCGTGTCGGCCATAACGGTATGGTCATACTGTTCCCACACCCAGCGGCGAGAGGCCATGTCGGGCGACGCCAGAATGGTTTTCAGCGATGCCAGCACATTCTTCTTTTTGTCGTAGCTGGGTTCGCCGGTCAGCGGTTTGCGCTCGGTATAGGGGCGTTCGTAAATCGGCGCGGCATCCGACAAAGCGGTAATGGGCATGTCGGCTTCGACCTTGCCCTTATGCTTGATCACCAGCCGGTTGGTGTTGGTGGTGATGCCGATGACGGCGAAATCCAACTCCCATTTCTTGAAGATGGCTTCGGCCTGGGCTTCGCGGCCCGGCTTCAAGACCGCCAGCATGCGCTCCTGGCTTTCCGACAGCATCATCTCATAGGCGGTCATATTGGCTTCGCGCTGGGGCACCTTGTCGAGATCCAGCTCGATGCCCGAGCCGCCCTTGTCGCCCATTTCCGCAGAAGAAGACGTCAAACCCGCCGCGCCCATATCCTGAATGGCGATGATGGCGTCGGTCGCCATCAGTTCCAGGCAAGCTTCCAGCAGCAGCTTTTCGGTGAAGGGATCGCCGACCTGCACCGTGGGGCGCTTTTCTTCCGACGCATCATCGAATTCGGCGCTCGCCATGGTGGCGCCGTGAATACCGTCGCGCCCGGTCTTGGAGCCGACATAGACAACCGGATTGCCCGCACCCTTGGCGGCGGAGAGGAAAATCTTGTCCTGCCGCGCCAGGCCCACGCACATGGCATTGACCAGGATGTTGCCATTGTAGCTTTTGTGGAAATTGACTTCGCCGCCCACCGTGGGCACGCCCATGCAATTGCCGTAACCGCCGATACCAGACACCACGCCCGACACCAGATGACGGGTCTTGGGATGGTCGGGTTCGCCAAAGCGCAGCGCATTCATCATGGCGATGGGGCGCGCACCCATGGTGAAGACGTCGCGCATGATGCCGCCCACCCCGGTCGCCGCGCCCTGATAGGGTTCGATGAAAGACGGATGGTTGTGGGATTCCATCTTGAAGATGGCGGCGTCGCCATCGCCGATGTCGATCACCCCGGCATTCTCGCCAGGCCCCTGGATCACCCAAGGCGCCTTGGTGGGCAGCTTCTTCAGATGCGCGCGGGTGGATTTGTAGGAGCAATGCTCGCTCCACATCACGCTGAAAATGCCCAGCTCGACAAAGGTCGGCTCGCGCCCCATCAGCTCCAGGATGCGCGCATATTCGGGGTCCGAAAGCCCGTGCTCGCGGACCATCGCGGCTGTGATCTGAGTCATGAGAGTGTTTCGATCAGGCTGTGGAACAGGTTGCGGCCGTCGGTGCCGCCCAAGACTTCGTCCACCACCCGTTCGGGATGGGGCATCAGGCCCAACACATTGCGCTTTTCGCTGAGGATACCGGCGATATTGCGGGCCGAGCCGTTGGGATTTTCGCCCTTGGCATAACGGAAAGCGACGCGGTTCTCGCCTTCCAGCCGGTTGAGCGTTTCTTCATCGGCGAAATAGCTGCCTTCGCCGTGCGCCACGGGAAAGGTGACGCGCTGGCCATGCTCATATTTGCGGGTGAAGCCGGATTGGGTTTCCTCGACTTCCAGCCCCACCGGCTTGCAGACGAATTTGAGGCCCGCATTGCGCATCAACGCGCCCGGCAGCATGTGGCTTTCGGTCAGCACCTGGAAGCCGTTGCACACACCCAGCACCATGCCGCCCTTGTCGGCATGGGCCTTGACCGATTTCATCACCGCCGACTGGCTGGCCATGGCGCCGCAGCGCAAGTAATCGCCGTAGGAAAAACCGCCCGGCAGCACCACCAGATCTACATCGGGAAGCTCGCTGTCCTGGTGCCACACCATGTGCGGCGTCTTGCCGGTCATCTGCTCCAGCGCGACCTTGGCGTCGCGGTCGCAGTTGGAAGCGGGAAAGACGATGACGGCGGATTTCATTCCACTCTCCATGGCCGGCCTTGAGCCGGCCATCCAGGGCCGTTGGCACTGGAGCAGTTTCAACATGGATGGGCGGGTCAAGCCCGCCCATGGCGAGTTGGGTTACTTCAACTCAATTTCGTACTTCTCGATCACGGTATTGGCGAGCAGCTTTTCGCACATCGCCTTGAGCTCGGTTTTGGCTTTTTCGGCATCGCTGCCCGATAGTTCCAGATCGATCACCTTGCCCTGGCGCACTTCGCCGACCGAGCCAAAGCCCAGGCCGTTGAGGGCATGGCCGATGGCCTTGCCTTGCGGGTCCAGAACGCCGTTTTTGAGGGTGATGAAGACGCGGGCTTTCAACGAACTGCTCACTGTACCAGAACTGGGCCTTTGTTCTCGCCTTGCACCGATTCGGGCATGATTCCCAAGCGTTTTGCGACTTCGCTATAGGCTTCGACCACACCGCCCATGTCGCGGCGGAAACGGTCCTTGTCCAGCTTCTCGTTGGTGGTCACGTCCCAAAGGCGGCAATTGTCCGGGCTGATCTCATCCGCCAGCACGATCCGCATATAGTCGTTTTCCCACAGCCGGCCGAATTCCAGCTTGAAATCCACCAGCTTGATGCCGGCGCCCAAAAACAGGCCGGAGAGGAAGTCATTGACCCGGATGGTCAAATTGACGATGTCGTCCAGGTCTTGCGGGGAAGCCCAGCCGAAAGCGGTGATATGCTCTTCGCTGACCCAGGGGTCCTGCAAGCCGTCATTCTTGTAATAATATTCGATGATGGAGCGGGGCAGGGCGGTGCCTTCCTCGATCCCCAGCCGCTTGGACATGGAGCCGGCTGCGACATTGCGCACCACCACTTCCAGGGGAATGATCTCGACTTCCTTGATCAGCTGCTCGCGCATGTTCAGGCGGCGCACGAAATGGGTCGGGACCCCGATGCCCTGAAGCTGGGTCATCAGATATTCGCTGATGCGATTGTTGAGGACGCCCTTGCCCTCGATCGTGTCCTTCTTGGCGCCGTTGCCGGCGGTGGCGTCGTCCTTGAAATATTGGATGACGGTGCCCGGCTCGGTTCCTTCGTAAAGGATTTTGGCCTTGCCTTCGTAGATAACGCGGCGGCGCTTCATGGAAATTGTCCTCGAAAAGGGCGGCTCCGCCCGCGGCCCCGTGAGCCAGAAACTTACCGGATTGCGTAGGCGCGCTGCAATGTGGCCAAGTGCATACCCACATCCATATCGGGTCATGGCGCAATCTTGACAAGATGGCATGCCATGATTCAGAAAATCGTTTGATTACAGGGAGTTGAACATGAGTACCGGCATGGACAATCGCGGCAAGGCCTTTGAATCCAAATGGGCCCATGACGCGGAACTGCGCTTTAAGGTCGAGGCGCGGCGAAATCGCGCGCTGGGCCTGTGGGCGGCGGAGCAAAAAGGCCTGTCCGGCGACGCGGCGGAAGATTTTGTCGGCGGGGTGATCGCCGCCGATTTCCAGGAAGCGGGCGACGAAGATGTCTTCCGCAAGCTGCGCAGTGAGCTGGATGCGTCGGTGTCCGATGCCGCGATCCGCGACAAGATGCGCGAATGCCTGGCCGCGGCGGTGGCGTCGGTCACCAAGTAATCAAGGCTCGCGCAGTTTGCTCAGCGCCGCTTTGAAGCGGCGCGACAGCGGCACGTCCAGGCTTCCCAGGCTGATTTCGTAATCGCCCGAGCCTTCCGGCTTGAGCGCGGTGACGCGCGCGGAATTGACCAGCCAGGAACGGTGGGTGCGCACAAAGCCGCGCCCTTCCAGGTCGCTTTCCAGCGCCGACAGCGGGCTGCGCATCAAGAGGCGGCGGCCGTCCTGCAGCGCGAACTCGACATAATTGCCGGCCGAGGTGATGGCCTGGATGTCCGACAGCCGCACCCGTGTCAGCTTGGCGCCGTCGCGGATACCAAAGGTCAGGCTTTGGCCAGGGGTCTGGATCAATTGCTGTTGCCGCAGCAGGCGCTCGATCAAGGCGCATCCGGCTATGAACATCACATAGCCGAAGGAATCTTTGCGCAGTTCATAAAGGACATTCGGCCAGAAATCGCCGAAGTCGTAATCGCTGCCCAACGCCCAATAAGCGAGTTTGCGCAACGCTAAAAAACCCATGACATGGGCAAAGGACCAGATAATCGCGCCCGGAATATGGATGGCCAGCCACCAGCGCGGCCGGACATTGGGCGGCGCCAGGCGATAGGCGATCCACAGCAGCGGAAAAACGATCGCGAAGGACAGCCAGCTTGAACCTTCCCAGATGATGGGCTCCAGCCAGCCCAAATGCGGCATGCCATGAACGACAGTGAGCACATTGAGGGTGACGATCAGCCCAACCAGGGTAAGGGACACACCATAGGAATAGATCAGGGTCCGGCACAGACAGCCGCCCGTCCCGATAGCGTCGCCGCTTATCCCAAGCCATTGCCAGACATCACCAATCCGGCGCGATGTATCCCCGGACGCTTTCGCCGGGTGTTGGGAAACTTCAGACTGGGACATGGCAAGACGATAACGGATCGGGAGCGGACGATGAAACGGGTTTTATTCGCGGCGGGAATGATGGGGTTGGCGCTGACAAAAGCTCAGGCTGATACCGGCTGGAGCCAGTACGGCGGTGATCAGGGCGGGCAGCGTCATTCGGCTGCAACCCAGATCACCCCGGCCAATGTGACGGGTCTGCGACAGGCCTGGAGCTATTCGACCGGGGCGATGACGCGGCATGCGGGGTCGATGCGCGCTTCAAGGTTCCAAAACACCCCCATCTTGAACGAAGGCAAATTGTTCGTCTGTTCCGCCTTCCAGGAGGTCAGCGCCCTGGATCCCGGCACGGGCAAGGTCATTTGGCGTTTCGATCCGCATCTCTCCGACGACATCAAGCTCGACTATCCCAATGGCTTCAATTGCCGAGGCGTTGCCTATTGGAAGGGCAGCGGCGGCAAGGGGCGGATTTATTTCGCCGCCAACAATCGCCGTCTCTACGCGCTGGATGCCGCGACGGGAAAACCAATCACCAGCTTCGGCCAGCACGGCAGCGCATTGATATATGACGGCAAGCTCCGGCGCGAGGGCGCGATGCAATTTTCTTCCGCGCCGATTATCAGCCGTGGCGTGGTCGTGGTCGGCTCTTCTATCGACGACAATCAGATGGTGGATGAAGCGCGTGGCACGGTGCGAGCCTTTGACGCCATGACCGGCGCCGCGAGATGGTCTTTTGACCCTCTAGGGGGCGATCCGGTGCAGGGCGTTCGCGCGGGTGCGTCGAACGTCTGGGCGCCGATTTCCGCCGATGAGGCGCGCGGGCTGGTGTTCTTGCCCACCTCCAGTCCCAGCCCGGATTTCTGGGGCGGCTATCGCACCCAGGACAGCAAATATTCCAATGCCGTGGTGGCGCTGAAAATCGAAAGCGGTGAAGTCGCCTGGTCGTTCCAGACTTCGCATCATGATCTGTGGGATTACGACGTGGCCTCGCAGCCGACTTTGGGGCGCGTCACCTATCAGGGAAAAACGGTTGACGCGGTGTTGCAGCCCACCAAGCAGGGGCTGCTGTTCACCCTCAATCGCGAGACCGGCCAGCCCGTCATTCCGGTGGAGGAACGCAAAGTGCCGCAAGGCGGCGCGCCGGGCGAGAAACTGTCGCCCACACAGCCCTTCCCCATTGCACCCAAGCCGCTGGCGCCTCATCGCATCAGCGCCGAAGATGCTTTCGGTCTCACCTTCTGGGATCGCGGCAAATGCCGCGAATTGATGAAAAGTGCGCGCAATGAAGGCATCTACGCGCCGCCCAGCACCCAGGGCACCATCCTCTATCCTTTCACTGGCGGCGGCACCAATTGGGGCGGGCTGTCTTTCGATCAGGCGCGCAATGTGGTGTTCGTCAACACCTCAAACCTGATGCATCTGGTAACCTTGATTCCGGCCAAGGACATCGATGCGATGCGCAAGGCGCATCCGCATGAGGAAATCTCGCGCAATCGCGGCGCGCCCTTCGGCATGTGGCGCAAGACACTGCTCTCGCCTTGGGGCCTGCCCTGCAATCCGCCGCCCTGGGGCCAGTTGCACGCCGTCGATATGCGCGACGGAAAAATCCTGTGGTCGGTGCCGCTGGGCACCACCGAAGATCTGGCGCCGTTCAGTCAGTATGTCTTGGGCAAGTCGGGGGTGCCGGCCATCGGCGGTCCCGTTTCCACCGCCAGCGGCCTGGTGTTCATCGGCGCGGCGATGGACGATTATCTGCGCGCCTTCGACTCCAAGACCGGTGCGGAATTGTGGAAAGGACGCTTGCCGGCGGGCGGACAGGCCACGCCCATGACCTATGTCTGGAAAGGCAAACAGTATGTGGTGATTGCCGCCGGCGGTCATGACGATCTGGGTACCAAGGCTGGTGACCAGGTGATCGCGTTCGCACTGCCCAATTAACGCCTGCGCGCTTGCAGCAGGGGTATCGCGCCAAAGGCGATTTGCCCGGCCAAACCGATCAGGCCTGCCGGCTCAGTCCAGGCAGCGAGCTGGGTTGCCAGGCTGCGGCCAAAGCCGAACAGGCCAAGCGCAAGCTCCGCCAGCATCAGCAGGGCAAATCCGGTGAAGCCCATCAGCAATCTGGATGTCGAATCCGCCGCCACGCCCATCCGGCGGATCAAAGTGCGGCAAACCAGCCAGCTCGCCGCCAGCATCACAGGCAATTCCAGTAGCACGGCGGCGACATCGCCGAGGCGCGGCGCGATCACCAGCACCCGGATGGCGCCCAGGACAAAGCCAAGCAGGAACAGGACAAGAAAATAAGCGGCGCCTGCGGCGGCAGCGCGCATCAATCAAAGACGCGCTTGAATATCGTGTCCACGGCTTTGAGGTGATAGCCCAGGTCGAACATGGCTTCCAGCTTGGCCGCGGGAAGCGCCTTGGAGACGTCGGGATCTGCCTTGAGCAGGTCCAGCAGATTGCCTTCGCCGTTCCAGGCCCGCATCGCGTTCTTCTGCACCAGACGGTAGCTGTCCTCGCGCGCCAGGCCCGCCTGGGTGAGGGCCAGCAATACGCGCTGGCTGTGCACCAGCCCATGGGTGGCATCGAGGTTCTTCTGCATGCGGTCGGGATAGACCACCAGCTTTTCGACCACGCCGGTCATGCGCGCCAGAGCGAAATCCAGGGTGATGGTGGCGTCGGGGCCGATATAGCGCTCGACCGAGGAATGCGAGATATCGCGCTCATGCCATAGCGCCACATTCTCCATCGCCGGAATGGCATAGCTGCGCACCATCCGCGCCAGGCCGGTGACGTTTTCCGTCAGCACCGGATTGCGCTTGTGCGGCATCGCCGACGAACCCTTCTGGCCGGGCGAGAAATACTCCTCGGCTTCCAACACTTCCGTGCGCTGCAGGTGGCGGATCTCGACGGCCAGACGTTCCAACGACGAAGCCACCACCCCCAAGGCCGCGAAATAAGCGGCATGGCGGTCACGCGGAATGACTTGGGTGGAAACAGGCTCCACCGTCAGCCCCATCTCTTTCGCGACATGTTCTTCAACACGCGGATCGATATTGGCGAAACTGCCGACCGCGCCGGAAATGGCGCAGGTGGCGATCTCGGCGCGCGCCGTCACCAGCCGGGCCCGCGCCCGGGTGAATTCGGCATAATAAGTCGCCAGCTTGACGCCGAAGGTGGTGGGCTCGGCATGAATGCCATGGCTGCGCCCGATGGTTGGTGTCATCTTGTATTCCAGGGCGCGCTTCTTCAGCGCCGCCAGCAAGGCATCGGTGTCTTCGATCAAAATGTCGGCGGCGCGGGCCAACTGCACATTCAGGCAGGTGTCCAGTACATCCGACGACGTCATGCCCTGATGCACAAAACGCGCTTCCGGGCCCACGATCTCGGAGAGGTGGGTGAGGAAGGCGATAACGTCATGCTTGACCTCGCGCTCGATCTCGTCGATCCGCGCCACGTCGAATTTGGCGTCCTTGCCCTTTTCCCAGATTTTCTTGGCGGCCTCTTTCGGCACCACGCCCAACTCCGCAAGCGCGTCGGTGGCGTGCGCCTCGATCTCGAACCAGATGCGGAATTTGGTTTCGGGCGACCAGATGGCAACCATCTTGTCGCGGGCATAGCGGGGGATCATGGGGAAACCGTCTGTGAATTACCGTTGCTTCTAGCGCGGATAGGGGAGGCGGGAAAGAGGTTGATTTTATCAATAATATCCGTCGTTTAGCGTGGCGCTGGGCTAACCTGCCAGTTGCTCGACCTGTGTGGGACAAACTGCCATCCTGATGTCATGAACGATCTTTTGCGGCTCAACAACACCGTCCGCCGCGATCCCAGAATTGAAGACTGGTTTTTTGAAGATGCCGATCCGCTCCGGCTGGCGACGCGCAGCTGGTTCGAGCGCATGCGCGATTGCGGCCCCGATGTCCGCGAGGTTTTGCATGCCGCTGTCGGTTTCTTTTATGGCGCGATGCTTGCGGATCCCGCTCACCTGCTGGAGGGAGAAGGCAAGCGCATGCGGCATGTGAAGCTGCGGCCCGGGCAGGAACGGGATGAGAATGCTCTGGGTGATTTGATCGCCGCAGCCTATGACGATATAAAACGGCGCCTTACAGCAGTCTCAAAGAAGACTTGAATTTTGCGTGACTCGCGCGACCGAAAATAACGGTGCCGAAAGCGACAGGGAGCAAAGACATGAGTAACCGGCGTGAATTTCTGATGGGCGTGGCGGCGGTGGGCTGGAGCGCGGCTTTCGCCGATGCCTTGGCGCAAAATGCCTTGCCGCCCAAATCGCCTATCGGAATCGGCGGCGCCGCCATGGGCGCGCTGAACCGGGGCGTGCCGGGCGTGTTCGAAGGTCTGAACGGCAATCCCGTGCGCTATGTCGAATATTGCCGCTCCATGGGCGCGGGCGGCATCCAGGCCGGCTTCAGCGCCAATCTGCCGGCGATCCGGGCCAAGCTGGACGAACTGGGCATGTATTATGAAGGCAGCGCCGCGCTGCCTGCCACGCTGGACGGCGACACCGCGCCTTTCGAACAATCGCTGCTGAATGCCAAAGCGCTTGGTGGGACTTGCGTACGCGCCGTCAGCCGTTCGATTCCGGGCGGCACCGGCCGCCGCTATGAGAGCTATACGTCCTACGCGCAGTATCAGGAATGGGAGCGGACGGCGAACGCCATCGTCGAAAAAGTGCTGCCGATTGCCGAGAAGCACCGCATCGCCATCGCGCTGGAGAACCACAAGGACCGCGCCGCGGTGGATCACGCCGCCTTCCTGAAGAAAATTTCCAGCGAATGGCTGGGCTCGCTGATCGATCCCGGCAACAACATGTCCTTCATGGAGGCGCCCGAGCATACGGTGACCCTGCTGGCGCCATACGCCAAGGCGGTGTCGCTGAAGGATATGGGCGTGGCGCCCTATGAAGAGGGTTTTCTTCTGTCGGAAGTGGTGTTCGGCACCGGCTGCACCGACCAGAAGGCGCTGTTCGAGATCGTGCGCAAGCACAATCCCCGCATTCAGGCGACCGAAGAACTGATCACCCGCGATCCCTTGAAAATCCCGGTTCTGACGGAGAAATATTACGGCCCCTTCCCGGCGCAAATGCGTGACCGGCGCGAGCCATGGCTGGCGATGGTCAAGACCAAGCAGACCAAGCTGCCTTCCGTCTCAAATCTGACGCCGGCGCAGCAGCTCAAGCTGGAAGAGGACAGCCACCGCGCCACCATCGCCTGGGGCTTGAAGAACCTGACATTCCCGCGGGCCTAAAGAAGCCCCAGCGACTTGAAGCTGGCATGGCCGCCGCGGCCGATCACCAGATGATCGTGCAGGGCGATGCCCAAAGCCTTGGCCGCCGCGGTCACTTCCCGCGTCATGGCGATGTCGGCCTTGGACGGGGTGGGATCGCCGCTGGGATGATTGTGCACCAGGATGATGGACGAGGCGCCCAGCTCCAGCGCCCGCTTGATGATCTCGCGCGGATAGACGGGGGTGTGATCGACGGTGCCGCGATTTTGCACTTCATCGGCGATCAGATGGTTTTTGCGGTCCAGGAACAGGACGCGGAATTCTTCTTTCTCCGACCGCGCCATCGCCGCCGTGCAATAATCCAGCAGCGCCGACCAGGACGACAAAGCGGGGCGTCCCATCACCTTGGTTTTGGTCAATCGCTGGGCGGCGGCTTCGACGATCTTTAGATGGTTGGCGACGCTTATCCCAACGCCCTCGATTTCCAGCAAGCGCTCGCGCGGCGCCGCGATCACTTCGGCAAAAGAGCCGAAACGCCTGAGCAAAGCCTTGGCCAAAGGTTTGGTGTCGCGCCTTGGAATGGCGGCGAACAAGGCCAGTTCCAGCAATTCATAATCGGGCATGGCCTCGGCGCCGCCCTTCAAGAAGCGCGCCCGCAACCGCTCGCGGTGCCCCGAGCACCGTTATCCTGAGAATCCCCCACGCCACCACACCGTCAGAGATAGGGCGGTTTGTGCAACCCTTTCGGCGACAGGGTGAAAATCTCCACCCCAGTCTCCGTCACGCCCACGGAATGTTCGAATTGCGCCGACAAGGAACGGTCGCGCGTCACCGCCGTCCAGCCGTCACTGAGCACTTTCACGCCAAAGCCGCCCAGATTGATCATCGGCTCGATGGTGAAGAACATGCCCGGTTTCAGCGCGATGCCACCGCCCGGCTTGCCGTAATGCACGATGTTGGGCAGGGCATGAAACACCTTGCCCAGGCCGTGGCCGCAAAAGTCGCGCACCACGGCGCATTTCTCCTGGCCTTCGGCAAAGGATTGGATGGCATGGCCGATATCGCCGGTGGTGGCGCCGGGCTTCACCGCGGCGATGCCGCGCATCATGGCGTCGTAAGTGATCTCGACCAGCCGCTCGGCTTTGCGCTTGACCTCGCCCACCGGATACATCCGGCTGGTATCGCCGTGCCAGCCGGCGACAATGACGGTGACGTCGATATTGACGATGTCGCCGTCGCGCAGCGGCTTGTCGTTGGGAATGCCGTGACACACGACATGATTGATGGAGGTGCAGACGGTGTGGCGATAGCCGCGATAGCCCAGACAGGCCGGAATGGCGCCATGGGCAATGATGTAGTCATAGGCCACCTTGTCCAGGGCGGCGGTGGTGACGCCGGGTTTCACCAAGGGCACCAGCAGGTCCAGCACCTCGGCGGCCAGGCGGCCGGCCCGGCGCATGCCCTCGAAATCGCCCGCTTCATGCAGGGTGACGGAGAAATGGGCCTTGCGGGCGGCTTCAAAAATCTCGAACTGGGGTACGATGGTCATGGTCGCTTCAATATATGGTCTGGGCAATATAATGGGCCGCGGCGCCAAAACCAAACAGGAACCTGATGACTAAAAGTGCTGCAGTTCTGGTGATCGGCGATGAGATCCTGTCCGGCCGCACCCAGGACACCAATACCAATACGATCGCCCGGTTCCTGGGGTCCTTGGGCATCGATCTTAAAGAGGCCCGGGTGGTGGGCGATGTCGAGGCCGAAATTGTCGCCGCTTTGAACGCCCTGCGCGGGATTTACGATTTTGTTTTCACCACCGGCGGCATCGGCCCCACCCATGACGATATCACCGCCGATGCGGTGGCGGCCGCCTTTGGGGTGGGTATCGGCTATCATCCCGAGGCCTATGCCCTGCTGGAAGCGCGCTATCCCCCCGGCGAGTTCAACGATATGCGCAAGCGCATGGCGCGTATTCCGCACGGCGCCACCTTGGTGGCCAATCCGGTTTCCGGCGCGCCGGGATTTCATATTGGTAATGTCTATGTACTGGCAGGTGTGCCCATGGTGATGCGCGCCATGCTGGAACAGATCGCGCCGCAATTGCCCCGGGGAGCAACTGTGACAAGTGTCACGGTCGAGGCCAGTATCCCCGAAGGCGCCATCGCGCCCGGCCTGGCGCAATTGCAGAAAGACCATAAGGATGTGGCGATCGGTTCCTATCCCTTTTATCGCGAAGGCGCGCTAAAGCCCTTTGGCGCGCAGCTTGTGGTACGGGGCCGCGATAGCGCAGCGGTGGAACGCGCCGTGCTGGCGCTGGAAGATATTTTGCGCGATCTTGGCGCCGCGCCGCAGCGCATAAAACCGGCCAACAGTGTGGATGTGAAATGATCAAATTCGATGACACTGCAAAATCTGTTTTTCCCGCGCCGGAGCCCGTCTTTCTGCCCATCAACGGCAGCAGCCAGCTCTACCCCGTGCGCCGCATCTATTGTGTGGGCCGCAACTACCTCGCTCATATCCGCGAGCTGGGCAATGATGAGCGCGAACCGCCCTTCTTCTTCTCCAAGCATCGCGACATGATCGTGCAGAACGGGGAAAACTGCGCCTATCCCGCTTTGACCAAAGACTATCAGCATGAAATTGAGCTGGTGGTGGCGATGAAGTCCGGCGGCATGGATATCCCGGTCGCCCGCGCCTTGGACCATGTCTATGGCTATGCCGTCGGATTGGACATGACCCGCCGCGATCTGCAGAACCGCATGAAGGAAAAAAAGCTGCCCTGGGAAATCGGCAAGTCCTTCGAGGACAGCGCACCTTGCGGCGCCATCTATCCCGTGGCCCAGGTCGGGCATCCGGCCAAGGGCCGGATTCATCTCACGGTGAACGGCGCCACCAAACAGGATTCGGACCTGGCCCAGATGATCTGGAATGTTTCTGAGATCATCCATCACCTTTCCATCCAGGCCGAGATCAAGGCCGGCGACCTCATTTTCACCGGCACGCCGGAGGGTGTAGCCGCGCTGCAGTGCGGCGACCGAATGGTCGCGCGCATCGATACGCTGGGCGAGCTTTCGGTCACGGTGGTCTGAGGCAAAAATTCGCGGTCTGGTGTTGCAGCGCAGCGCATAAATCTGGCTGACAGTCGCTGCGCGAAGTGACAGGCTTTCCTCAACAATAACTCTCAAGGGGAAAGCAGATGGACATTAAGAAACGCGATTTTCTTTTCGGCGCGGGTGTCGTGGCCGCCGCCGCCGCTACCACCAGTGCCATAGCCCAGCCCGTTAGGAACCCTGGTGGCGGCTATCCCACCGGCGTTCCCAAGGCCACCGGCCGCAGCATGCTGGATAGTCCGCACTACATTGGCTACGCCAGCAAGGGCTATGGCTTCAACAAGAACTGGGCCCGCACCATGCCGATGGTTCCCTCGGTGGATCGCAACTACAAGCCGCGCCGCATCAACAAGGCGATTGAGTTGTGGGAAGACAATCAGGTCGTGGCCTATGCCGAATTCGGAGCCTCCGGCGCGCCCGACACTTACGAGGAAGGCAAGCGCCTGTCCCAGACCTATTGCGATGCCATCAATTACGAAATGGAGAACGACTCCTTCAGCATCGATGGGTTGCGCAACTTCATGCAGGGCTTGGTCGATGGCGGGCCTACGCCATCCGGCCATCGCACGCCGATGGTGTTTGCGACCATTCCGGCCTGGGGCTTTGACGGCCCCTCGATGCGCGCCAATGTGTGGCAGATCGCCCAGTGTCTCGCGGCCGGCGTGCATGGCGTCCTGATCTGCGAAATGGAATCGCCGGAAGCGGCACAGATCGCCATTGCGGGCGCGCGCTACAAATGGACCTGGCCCGGTGTGGAGCAGCTTCCCCTTGAAGGCTGCCGCGGCGCGGGGAGTCAGGCCTTCGCCGCCCATATCTGGGGCCTCAGCAACGCCGAATATTCGCAGGTTGCCGATGTCTGGCCGCACAATCCCAAGGGCGAAATCACCATGGGGTTCAAGCTGGAAAACCGCCGCTCGGCGGAGAGTTGCGAAAATATTCTGGCGACCAAGGGTCTGGCCTTTGCCGAACCCGGCCCCAGCGACAATGGCCTGTCACATCTGGGCTGGGATGCGGTCAGGAGCGATATCACGCCGGCACAGCGCGCCGCCCTGCCGGCCTCCAAGCGCCTGGAAGAAAATCTGGAACGCATCCGGCTCGCGGCCAAGAAGAACAAGGTGCAGTGGCTGGGTGACGGCCCGAACGGTGCGACTCGCAACCAGGAGATCGATGAGGGCAGGCGCATGGGTCCTGCTGGAAACGAGCAGCGTGTGCATGAGGATCGGCTCTATACGAAAAGGAAGATGCCTTACTGACCCAATTCTCCATGGGCGGGCTTGACCCGCCCATCCAGGGCAACAGGCATCGGCGTTTGTTATTCTGGATGGCCGGCTCGGAGGCCGGCCATGGTGAGAGTTAGTTGAGCTTCAACGCCTTCGCCGCGGTGTTGAACGCGGTCTGAGCGTCCTTGTTATCGGGAAAGGCCTTGCGGGCATCGGACAAAGCCCGCTGGGCCTTTTCTGTTTCCCCCAGCACGGTATAGGCGCGCATCAACCGCACCCAGCCCAGCGCATCATTGGGATCGGCCTTCAGCCGCGCCGCCAGCATGTCAACCATGGCGCGGGGATTCGGTTTGCCGCCGGGACCCGCTGTTTGCGAGGTCAGGATCGCGATCCGGTCCACCAACACCTGGTGCAGCGGCGAACTCACCGGAATATCGGCGAGCAGGCTTTGCCACAGGGCAATGGCGCCGGCAGCGTCTTTGCGTTCTGCTTTGGCCAAGCCCAGATAAAAACGCGCCGGCGCGCTGCTGGGATCGATGGCCAGCGCGGCGGCAAAGGCTTTTTCGGCTTCCGGCGGCACGGCGCCGTTGCTGGCCGCCACCAGCGCCTCACCATAAGCGGCGTTCAAGGCGGGATCGCTCTGCCCTTTCAGCTCAATGACTTTGCCAAAGGCCTTGGCGGCATTGCGCGGATCCCGGGCCGACATATAGGCCTCGCCCAGATAGCGCCAGGCTTGGGCGTCACCCGGATATTGCCGCACGCGCTGGATCAGAAAGGGGATCAGCCCGTTGACCTCGCGGGTGTCGAGCCCGCTGGCCTCGCGTTGCGCCAGGTGCGGTCGGCCGGTCAGGTAGTAGCTGCCGCCGCCCACGCCGACGATAAAAAGCGCGGCAGCCGCCAACACGGAATAGCGCGTCTTTTTGCTCTCGATACGAAACAGCGGTATCGCCGCAATGATGACGGCGATGGCCGCCACCAGGGCAAAACCGATATAGGGGATCGCGCTCACTGCATTACTCTTTTCTTTGGCCTCGATACTTGTTTCGCACCAGCGCCACGATCATGCCGCGTATGGTGCGCGCCTCCTGATCGCTAAGGCCGGACCGCAGGATCATGGCGCGGATGTTGCGTATCATGGTTTCGCGCTTGGCGGGAGGAAAGAGGAATTCCGCCGCATCCAGTTCCTGCTCCAGATGCTCGAACAGCCCCACCAGTTCGGCGCGGGTGGCGGGAACCGCAATGGTTGAGCGGGTGCGAACATCCGGGGTGGTATCGCCCGATTTCAGCCATTCATAACCCAGCAGCAGCACGGCCTGGCCCAGATTGAGGGACGAGAATTCGGCGGTCGGGATGGTGATCACCGCGTCGCACAGGCTCATCTCGTCATTGTCCAGCCCGGCGCGCTCGCCGCCGAACAGAATGGCGGTGCGTGCGCCCGCTTGGGCGGCCGCCCGCAACCGCCGCGCCGCGGCCTCCGGCGTGTGGATTTCCTTCAAAATGTCGCGGTCGCGCGCCGTGGTGGCCAGCACCAGATTGAAGGGCTTAAGCGCCTCGGCGGCGCTGGGATAGAGTTTGGTGTTTTCCAGTATGTCGGCGGAGCCGCTAGCCAGGACCTGTGCCCGGTCATTGGGCCATTCGAATTTGGGGGCGATCAGGATCAGTTCCGACAGGCCGAAATTCTTCATCGCCCGGGCGGCGGCCCCGACATTTTCCCCCAT
>CADECX010000015.1 GCA_902825865.1 uncultured Alphaproteobacteria bacterium | reverse complement strand
CGAACCATTCGACATGGCTGTCGCCCTCAAAGGCCAGCATGTGGGTGGCGATGCGATCCAGGAACCAGCGATCGTGGCTGATGATCATGGCGCAGCCGGCAAACTCCTCCAGCGCGGTTTCCAGGGCGCGCAGCGTGTCCACGTCCAGATCGTTGGTGGGTTCGTCCAGCAAAAGCAGGTTGGCGCCCGACCGCAGCATCTTGGCGAGATGCACGCGGTTGCGCTCGCCACCCGACAACTGCCCCACCTTCTTCTGCTGGTCGCCGCCCCTGAAGGCGAAATGACCGCAATAGGCCCGGGCATTGATCTTGGTCTTGCCGAACTCGATGAAGTCGGTACCGCCCGAAATTTCCTGATAGACGGTCTTGTTGGCATCGAGCGCGTCGCGCGACTGGTCGACATATCCCAGCTGCACCGTCGAGCCGATCTTCAACGTCCCGACATCGGGCTTTTCCTGGCCCGTGAGCATGCGGAACAGGGTGGTTTTGCCCGCGCCGTTGGCGCCGATCACGCCGACGATGCCACCGGCCGGCAGCTTGAAGTTCACGCCTTCATACAGCAGCCGGTCGCCATAGCCCTTGGCAAGATTTTCCGCCTCGATCACCAGATCGCCCAGCCGTTCGGCGACCGGAATCATGATGGTGGCCGTGCCCTGGCGCTGCTCCTGCGATTTCTTCACCAGCTCTTCATAGGAATTGATGCGCGCCTTGGATTTGGCCTGGCGGGCCTTGGGCGACTGTTTGATCCATTCGCGCTCGCGCGCGATGGTGCGCTGCTGGGCGGCTTCCTCGTTGGATTCCTGTTTCAGCCGCTTTTCCTGGATCTCCAGGAATGACGAATAATTGCCCTCATGCGGGATGCCCTTGCCCCGGTCCAGTTCCAGAATCCAGCTGGTGACATTGTCCAGGAAGTAGCGGTCATGGGTGACCAGGATGACGCAGCCCTTGTATTCGCGCAGCGTTGCCTCAAGCCATTCCACCGACTCCGCGTCCAGATGGTTGGTCGGTTCGTCGAGCAGAAGAATATCGGGCGCATCCAGCAGCAGCCTGCACAGCGCGACGCGGCGGCGCTCGCCGCCCGACAAGGTCTCCACCTGGGCGTCGCCGTCCGGGCATCGCAGCGCATCCATCGCCTGGTCGACCTTGGAATCCAATTCCCACAGGCCCTGGGCTTCGATTTCGTCCTGGAGCTTGGCCATCTCATCGGCGGTTTCGTCGGAATAATTGGCCGCGATCTCGTTATAGCGGTCGATCAGCGCCTGCTTGGCTGCAACGCCTTCCATCACATTGCCGCGCACATCCTTGTTGGGATCGAGCTGCGGTTCCTGGGAGAGATAGCCCATCCGCACGCCGTTGGCGGCCCAGGCCTCGCCGGTGAATTCCTTGTCCATCCCCGCCATGATCTTCATCAGGGTGGATTTGCCCGAGCCATTGACGCCGACGATGCCGATCTTGGCGCCGGGATAGAAGCTCAGCCAGATGTCCTTGAGCACCTGCTTGCCGCCGGGATAGGTCTTGGACAGACCCTTCATCACATAAACGAATTGGGGACCGGCCATAAAATCCTACCCGAATGTTGGGAAACCGGGGCTTTTTAGCGAAGCGCGCCGGGTACCGCAATCTTTCCTATTTCAAGCGCAAAAATGAGATTTCCGGCGGCACACCGAAGCGAACCGGCAGCATGCTGGTGCCGATCCCCGTGCTGACGAAAAGCGCCTTGCCGCCTTCCCGGACATAACCGGCGGCATAACGCTGGCCGTAACCGGACGGAACCTTGGGCCGCCCAACAATCGGAAGGCGGACCTGGCCGCCATGACTGTGTCCGGCGATGGTCAAGGCACAGGTGAGCGGAGGCGGGGGAAAAGGTCCTGCGTATGGGTAAAACATAAAGCCGGCTCACCCGCCGCGATCCCCGCCAGGGCTTGTACAGGGTCAGACGCGTTTGTGTGAAAATCACCGATCCCGGCCAAAAAGAACCGGCCATGACGGGCGGAAATGCTGATGTGCCGGTTTTCCAGCACGGCAATGCCCACGCCGCGGAAGGCGGCGGAAATACCTTCGGCATCTTCCCAGCGATCATGGTTGCCGATGACCGCATAGACCCCGAGGGGCGCCTGGAGATGTTTCAAGCGCGCCACAATGGTCTGAATGGGCATGGGGCGGCCGCCGAGCGCCGGAGCCACGCTGACAACATAGTCGCCCGTGAGAAGGATAAGATCGGGCTTGGCCGCATTGGTGAGAGAAACGACGCGGTCGATTTTTTCCTCATCAATGAACGGACTGCCGGCATGCAGGTCGCTGATGACGGCGATGTTCAGGCCCTTAAGCCGCGCCGGCACGTCCGGCACATCGTAGCGGCTCAGCCGTAAAGAATCGGGCTCGAGCCAGAATGCATCCAACGCCAAGCCGGCCGCGGCAAGCACGGTGACAGCAAGCAGAATGCGGAAAGGAGAAAGGGTCAGAACTTGATCTTGGCGCGCGACAAGAGCGAAACCGAAGTGGCGCCGGGCTGGCCCTGCGTGTTGGTCTGATAGGCGGCGTTGGTCTGCAATGCCACCGCGCCATCCAGGAAGTTGGTGACATAACCCACCTGGATATCGGTTTCCTGCGCCCGGTTGGTCAGCGGCACGCGCGGCGCCACCGTCAGCGGCATGTCGCCGAGCGCCGACAGCGCCGAGAAGGATCCGGACATGCTGGGGGCGGGGCGCGAGAAAGCCAGACCCAGTACGTCATCGCCGAACACGCCGCGTTTGGCGATGGCAATCGAATAGGATTGTTCGCGCAAGGTACCTCCCGCGAAAGCCATCTGCGGATCCAGTTGAGTCATGCCCTCGCTGAAGGATGCGGTGGTGACCCAGCCGCGGCCAAAATCCATATGCGCGGAAATATCCAGCGCGGCGGTGCTGGATCTGGGCGTAAGGCCGTTGTCGCGGGTGAAGCCCAGCGGGATGCCGGAACGCTGCGAGGCTATGCCGGTCACGTCCACGCCGAAGGCGCTGCTAAGATCGAAGGACAGACCGGCCAAAAGCGTCTTGCTCTGGCTGGCGTCAAAGGTCAGCGCCAAGGGCCCGGTGGGCGCACTCGCGTCGAATTGAAAACGGTCAAGCCGTTCGTCGTTGAAAGACGCACCCAAACGGATGCGCAGATTGTCCTGGGGCACCAAGGTGATGCCGGTATAGCGGCCGCCATTGGCCAGCGCGGCGTAAGGCGCGGTCACCGCCGACAGGAAGGGCGAAGCCGTGTTGCCGGAAAACCGGCTGGCGACATCCAGGCCCTTGCCGAAATCCACGGCCAGGTTCGGCGACAACAGCGCACTGGAAGCCAGCGGCGATGCCGCAGCGAGACTCAGGTCCGCAAGCGCGGGATTTGTTCCCGACAGCGAGGCCGTCACCGTCGGCTGCACCGCGCCGCCCGATAGGCCCGCGGCGGAAAGTTCGTAGGCGGAAATCGTGCGCGACGCGCTGAAGGATTGCAGGCTCAGGCTATTGTCAGCCGCAAGCACCGGCACTGCCGCCACACAGATGGCGGCAAGCCCCGCGGCCAGAACCGCAGCGTGCTTGAAATTACCCATTGCCTACCCCTGAACGGGGCCCCTCTTGTAGAGTTCAGAAAATACCAGACCGGGCACTTTGATCCAAGGAAAACAAGGGTTTTTCTGCGGCTTTCCGGCCACAGAAGGGCCCACAACGCCGGCAGGGGGGCACCCGTCCAGGCTAGATTGAAATAATATCGGGTTTGCCCCCTCAGGACAGGTAAAGTCGCGCAATAAAATTACAACTGTGAGCTAAAGCCAACGGGACTCGACTCCTAAGTTAGGTTTGTTCTCTTATTGTTCTTATGCGCCGCCGTTCCAATCCCGTCGTCATTCCAGACCCTGCCAGCCGTTCCGGCGGGCACAGTGCTGGGGAGCGGCAGGTGATCCCAGAAACGCGGGCCTACGCATATAACGAAGTGCCGGAGCTGTGGCGTAAGCACGCCCGCCAGCCTTGGAAGGTCATTTTCCCGGACCTCGATTGGCCGCTGCCCGATGACGACGCATGACGCTGGCGCGCGAGCGGGACGAATGGTTTTGGGTGGGATACGGCTGGGAAGCAGTGTGGATGGCACGCGCCTGTGCCGCTCGCGCTCGCCAAGAAGGTTGTCCAGATATAGCCGCCGTCTGGGATCGGTGGGCGAAGCGATGCGCCGCCGATCCCACCAAACCCCTCAGGGTCAAACTGCCCCAAGATTATGTCGAAAGGCGCATAAACCAGTCCCGCTACTTCTAAGTGTAAAAAAATAGCCCTCGTCCATCAGACGAGGGCTATTCAGATCGGCTGTAATCTAGCCTGCTTATTAAGCCGCCGTTCTAAGCTCCGGCTCCCATCCACCCGCACGGTCGGTCAAGGTGAGCCGCTTTTTATCGATCTCATCTTCAAGCGCCGCAATTCTCTTCAACGCGGTTTTTATCTTCTCGTTATTATTTCCGAACTGCTCGTTGTAAAGCAGTCGGATCAACGTCTCTGCCGGTTTAGGAGCATCTGTTTTACCAGCCTCCCACCGATGAACGGTTTGCTCTGATACCTCCAAAAGCTTTGCCATCGTTGCTTGTGACATAAGCATTTCTTGGCGGAGGAACCTCAACTCTTTTCCAGAGAGAGTGTGCCTTTCGTTTACCAAAAACCGCCCAATTGCCCGATGCAGTCCCTCGATGTCGCGAATGATAACCTGCTTGCCACGCGGGCCATTCACGAACTCCACGCCACCGGAGAGATAGACGTAGTCAAGCCCGCACTGCGTATAGTGGTAGGCTCCCTCAAGTCTGTCTTTCCTGTTCTCTTTCACCTTGGCCTCCTTGCCATATCCGCCGGGCCTAACTGCCCAGACGGTTAAATCACAGTGATTGGGACGAAGTATTTTTCGCTCACAACCACCACGACTTGCACTCTTCGGCCTGCCACTTTTCTCGCGAGCTTGATCCTCCAGTCGCCCCATTGATCCAAGCGCGGGCCATCGATTGCTTCACCTTCTGCTATTACCTCCAGCATCTGACGCATCGAGATTCCTCTCTGCCGCATCCGTTGCCGGAGGTGTGGCTCGTCCATCCGCATGTTGACGCTGTTGAGCGCCAGCAACCGCACCCGCTGCACCAATTCCTCCCTGGAGGGAGGTGGTGTTTTGGGTGCCGGGAATGGGATGATCTCACTCACGGCCCTATCAATATGGTAGGTTACGGCCGCCTGTCAATATGGTAGGTCATTTTGGTAGGTCGAATTGTCCGCCCACAAGCGTACTCAGAGGCCAAAAATGGCGGATTTCAGCCAAAAAACCCGACGGAACTCGCGCTAAGGAAAGGCGGGCGGCAGAACGAAGGAGCATTTGCCGGTCATGACAGCTTGTCCGCCAGCTTCTGAAGCTGGGTGGCTTTCTGTCGGGCGAGGCGGGCTACGGCAGCCTCCCAGCCGGGCGGTGGGGATCGGTGGCCTTTCTTGCCTTCATCAACCCTAGCCTGCCGGATCGACGTAGGGGCGCAGCCAATCGCTTGGGCGAGGTCTTCCGGCCCTGTCTTCCCGAATAAGAGGTCTGTAGCCGCAACAAAATCGGTCGCCATGTACATAATCCTATTGACACGCCGCCTAGCGTACACTAGTTTATGTACATGGACAAGAACGATATCACCCGCAAACTGACCGTCCGCGAGTTCTTCAAGCGGTTTCCGAATGAGGAAGCCTGCCTGGAACACGTTATGACGGTGCGGTTTGGTCATCGCCATACTTGCGGCAAGTGTGGCGTGGTGGACGCCACGTTCCACCGCCTCGAAAACCGCAAGGCCTATGCTTGCGCCCATTGTGGCGACAACCTGTATCCGTGCGCTGGGACCATCTTTGAAAAGAGCCGCACACCGCTCCAGCTTTGGTTCTACGGCATCTTTTTATTCATTTCGACGCGTCACGGCGTAAGCGGCATGGAGCTGCATCGCCAGTTGGGAGTGACGCGTAAAACTGGCTACCGCATGGGTATGCAAATCCGCCAGCTAATGAACAATGCAGACTATCAGGAAATGCTTGGCGGCATCGACCAGCAAGTTGAGATTGACGAGGCCTATATGGGCGGTCGTCGCGCCGGTAAGGCTGGCCGTGGTGCCGCTGGTAAGACGGTTGTTATGGGGATGCGCGAACGCAACGGCTATATCCGCTGCAAGGTCGTGCCGGACGCCAGCCAGAAGTCCCTGCGGGGGGTGTTCCAGGCGAACGTCGCGCCGGGCACGATGATTACGACCGACGAATGGCGCGGCTATTCCTTAGTAATCGGTGATGGCCATAAGCATGGCACCGTCTGCCATGGTCGCGGCGAATATGTGAAGTTTGATGATGAAGGCTATCGCCACGACACAAACGCGCTGGAAAGCTTCTGGCGGCTGTTCAAGGCTTCGGTGCGCGGCACTCATATCCAGATCAGCAAGACCTACGCCGAGGCCTATCTGAACGAGTTCACTTTCCGCCAGAACCACCGCGAGATGGGGAACGCGATGTTTGACCTTTTGATCGCTGCGGTTTGACCATCTTGGCGATGGCATGATCGAAGGCTTCGCGGTCCACCGATCCGGTGCCACGATCCTCAGCTTGGCTGACAAAGTCGCCAATTTTCCCAAGCTTTAGTGCGCTTTTCAGGGATAATTTCCCGGATTCCTTGACTTTTTTCATGGCCGCGCTCATAGAAAAGGAACTGCCGTGACGGGTTTCCCCGCCACGGTCAGCCGAGCCGACGATAGCGTTGCTAGGGCGTCAGCCCTGCATAGTCCTTAAGACGGCTTGCCACACGGGATACTCCTGACAGCCCTTCGGGGCCTGTTTGGGGTGGAACCGAGCCAGAGGAATGGTCGGCAAAACTTCCTCCTCTGACGCGCTATGCGGGGCTCGACCGATCACTCGGTTGGGCCCTTCGCATTTGTGGACCGGCTTGCAGCCGGAAATGATGGACGGGGCGAGCATTAATTCAATCTCCCATCGGTGTGAGTCGTAAGAAGATCAGGAGCCATCGGCTCTGCTTTCGCCTTGGCTTTTTGAATAGCGCGGCGACGCGCCTCTCCGTGTAGCGGTTCCAATCCAGGAATCTGTTTGGGGCCCTTCCGAAGCAGATAGAAACTGCCTGCGGAAATTTTCTCTTTCATACACGCCGCGCGGATGGAATCACCTTCCGCAATGTGCTTTTGCAGATTCTTGATAACTTCATCGGTGACCTTCACCTGAGCGCCAATCCGAACACCGCGACGCCGAGAAAGCTCCATTCCGAGCTTGGTCTTTTCGCTATGAGTTTTACGATTGCGACCGGCCATGCCGCCAAGATTTTTCCCGATCTCGGCGCGCTCTTGTTCATTGTACCAATCCGGCAACCCCCATTGGCCGCCGCCAACAAGCATCACGTCACCATGCAGTTTCTGACGCTTTCGTAGTGCCCAATGCACCGCATTAGACGGTCTTTCAGATGCAGAGATGAACCCTGCCGCACTCAAAACGGGCCATATTTCCTGTGCCGTTTGTGCCCGATGCGTAATTTCCAACTGCTTCCGCGCCGCTTCCTGCAATGAGAGGCCGTGGAAAACACCGTTGTGGACCACGTCCTCGATATTCGGCGGAGATACACGGGGCACACGCAGATTTGTTGCCTTGGGTGTGCGAGAAACCTTCGGGCCTTCGTAGCTGGCGATAGTCGCGTCTAGGTTTGATTTCTTCTCTTTGTTCGCGGCCAATTCGGCTGCTTGAGCCTCAATGATGACGCCGAGCGACGCGCTCTCCGATTTGAGGCGCGTGATAAATTCGCGTTGCGAGTTCTTCGATTGACGAACGCCAGACATTGGGTAACCGCGCAATACCGCTAACGGCACAACGCCTAGCGGGATTGGGGTTTACTTCGAGTCCCAATGAAAGGTCAACTTTAACGTGGCCTCCCTAATTGTCTAGGATGCCATCTAAATAGCTTAGTATTTTCAAAGAGTTATTTGAGTGACCCTATAATTGCCGTACGGACTATTTAAATCCTCTCCTGATAACGCATTGATATTGCAACGATATTTTGACTATGTATATTACCTGTCCTGAGGGGGCAAACCCGAATAATATTTCAAAAACCAGCCTAGAAGTTGCGCTGGACGTGGAGGCCCACCAACGCCCCGTTGTTCAAGGCCCGGTGCTCGACTTGGCTCAAGGGCACCGCGCCGCGAAGCCCGGAATAGAGGTCGCGGTCCCGGTAGAAGGCGCTTTGCGCCAGATCCTCGCCGAACAGGCGCAAGGTCCATTCCGGCACCGGCTTGTACTCGATAAACGCGCCCAGCTTGATGCCGTGATAGTTGCTGCTGATTTCGTCGATGCGATAATCGAACTGGCGCGCATCATCATGGAAGGTCGCGCCAAACCGCAGATTTTCCTCCGGAAGATCGTAAGCGAGTTCGGCATTGACCCTGAAGGGCTCGCCTTCCGAGAACCGGCGCTTCATGCCGGTGGCGGGATCGCGCACCCGGCTATGGGCGAAACTGACATCGCCCTTGAACGTAAAGCCCGTCAGTCCGATCTCGTCCAAGGGCAGGGTCAGGTTGACTTGCACGACATCATTCAAACCGTTGCCAATATTGCCCACCGCGTCAAAGACGCGCGAACCGGCAAAGACCGGGACATGATCCACCACATGAGAAACCATTTCGTGGCGCGCTTCCACCGTCACGGAGGCGCGTTCCCAGAAATGCCGTTCCCAGGTCAAGGCCACCAGCAGCGTGCGCTGCGGTTCCAGATTCTTGTTGCCGGCGGTGACGATGTTGCTGTTGAGCGAGGTCGAACTGGCGAAGTTGCGGAATTCCAGCTGGCCCACCCGCCGCTCGACCAGAAAGCGCAATTGGTGGCCTTCGGCGAAGTCCCAACTTGTCAGCCAGCGCGGCTTGAAGAAGGAAAGATCCTTGGTCAAGTTTGAATCGCCGCTCTGTTTGAGGGTGGAGATTTCGTAGCGCCCGCCCACTTCCGAAACCAGCGCCGGATTGAACCGCCAGGTGGCGGTGGTGAAAAATTCGCCGCGGTCTTCCTCGACCCGCAGATTGGCCGCCGGCAGAATAACCGGCGCGCCGCCCACGGTCAGGGTGCTGCGGCTGCTGAGGACATTGATGGCGCCTTCGGCGCCGGCTTCCAACTTCAACGCGCCGTCCTGCCTCTGCCAGGCCAGCCGCGCCACATCCTCGCGCTGATTGTAGCGGCTGCGCGACCTGTCGGTGCCTGCGGCTGTTGTGGTCTGACTGATTTCGTCCTGTTCTTCCAACCGGTGAACGGCGAAGAGCTGCACCTGCCCCCAATCGCCGATGGGCCGCTGGTAGTCCAGCCGCGCCTCGCCATTGCGCGACCTGTCGCTTTCCAGGCCGGTCGCCAGCGCAACGGACGGAAAATAGATATTCTCTTCGACGCGGGAATAGTCGCGCTGCTGCTTCACCACCAGGCCCAATGTCAGATCGCCGTCCCACAGGCCCTGGCGATAGGCGCCGCTGAGTTCGGCGAAATTCTGCAGTTCGGGAAAATTGTAGCGCGACAGGCGCAACGGCGTGCCGTCGGGCAAAAAGCGGCCCCGGACGCCGAACCCGTGCATGCCTTGAATTTCCCGGCCATAAGTCGCGGAAAGGTCCAGCGTGGAATCGGCGCCCTGCCGCGTCAGATGCAGCCCGAAACGGTGCGCGGACGTGCCGAAATGGGTGGCGGCAAATTCCGCTTCCGCGCGTCCGCTCAAGGGTGCGCCGCCGATGCGCACCACATTGGCCAGCACGGCATAGCCATGCATGTCGGCGGCGCCGCGGATCAATTCGATACGCTCCACCGAAGCGGCGCCAATGCGCTGCAGCAGCTGCTCGGCGCTTTCTTCCTTGCTGGTGGGAAGCTGTCCGTCGATCAGGATATTGCTGACCGAGCCGGAGAAACCGCGCAAGTCGTTATCGCCATTCTGGAGGCGGAAACCCGGCAAGAGCCGCACCATGTCCAGCGCGGTGGAAGGCTGGTTGGCGGAAAAAAACGCGGGCGGATAATTGGTGACGCCGGTGTCGTCTTGGGCGAAAGCGGGGGCGGCAAGCACAAGGGTGGCAAGCAAAGGCAGGGCAAATACAAAGCGCATCCTGGTTTTTCGCCGATTCCGGCCTACACCAGTCCGGCGGGGACCGTCAGGCAAATGTCAGCTTGGCGCCAAAGCCGCGTCAGCGCCCTGTCAGGGCATACGGCCTAGATTACACCGGCAACCTGCTGCAACATGATCCGCGATGACGAGGATGCTGCTGGTTTACCTGATGGCCCTGGCGATAGCGCTCCCCGAAAGCGCCGCCGGCCAAACCCGATCGTCGTCTTCTTCCAGCCAATCTTCGTCCAGCTCTTCCAGCAATTCTTCGTCCTCGTCGCGGCATTCGGACCAGGACGAAGCCCGCGACGCCGTGCGCAAGGGCAGGATCATGCCCTTGACCGCCATTCTTGAAATCGTCACCAAGCGTGAGCCCGGCACGGTGATGGAGGTGGAACTGGAAACCAAGAAAGACAAAGTCACCTATCGCATCGAAGTCCTCAACGACAAGGGACGCCGGCGCGAAATCCGGCTGGACGCGCGCAGCGGCGAGGTGCTTTGGGCGGGGGACGATTGATGCGGGCATTGGTGGTGGAAGATTCCCCCGATGTCGCCGAACATGTCGCCGAGGCGCTGACGGCAGCAGGTTTTGTGGTCGACCAGGCCCGCGATGGCGAGGACGCCTGGTTTCGCGGCGATACCGAGAATTATGACGCGGTGATCCTGGATCTGGGCCTGCCCAAACTGGACGGATTGTCGGTCCTCAAGCGCTGGCGCGGCGCCGACCGGCTGTTTCCGGTGTTGATACTGTCGGCGCGCGGCGACTGGGTTGAGAAAGTCGAAGGCATCGAAGCCGGCGCCGACGATTACCTGGGCAAGCCGTTTGAAATGGGCGAGCTGGTGGCGCGGGTTAAAGGCTTGGTGCGCCGCGCCGCGGGCCGGGGCGCCAGCATCATGCGGTTCGGCGCCTTGTCGCTGGACACGATACGCATGGCTGCCAGCGTGAATGGCGTGGCGGTCAGGCTGTCGCCGCTGGAATACCGGCTGCTCAACTATCTGGGCCATCATGCCGGGCGCCCGGTTTCAGCGGGCGAGATCGCCGATCATCTTTACGGCCTTTCGGAGCTGGCGGACGTCAATGCCGTGGAAGCCTTGATCACGCGTCTGCGCAAGAAACTCGGCGCCGAGGTGATCGAGACCAGGCGCGGTTTCGGCTATTTGCTGGAGGGTGGGCGTGAATAGCCGCTCGCTGCGTCTGCGCCTGCTGGCGGGGGCGGCGGTCGCAATTCTTGTGTCACTGGCGGTCGCCTGGCTGGTGATGTCGATCCTGTTTCAGCGCCATCTGGAACGGCGCGAGATCGAGGAACTCGACCGCCAGGCAATTCCGATGATTGCCGGCTTGCAGATTGACACAAAAGGCGCCCTTACCGTCACCACCCAGCCGTCCGATCCGCGCTTCGCGCGTCCCTATAGTGGGCTCTATTGGCAGATCACCAGCCGCCATGGGCGGCTTCGGTCGCGTTCGCTGTGGGATCAGGAGCTGCAGACCGGACCGCGTGGCGGCGACAATTCCAGCTGGCAGCGCAGAACCCTTGCCGGGCCATTTGAACAGGAACTTCTGTTGTTGGAGCGCCATCTCACCCTGGCGGGCGGCCATGAAGTGATCATCCAGCTCGCCGAGGACCAGGCCCCGGTACGCGCCGCCCGCGCCGAATTCAGCTATGAACTGTTTCTGTTTCTCGGCGCCCTGTGGCTGGTCTTGTCGGGCGCGGCGGCGGTGCAGGTGCAACTTGGCCTGAAACCGCTGGAACGGTTGCGCGATGCGCTACGCGCCTTGCGGCTCAATCCATCGGAACGGCTGGCGGTGGCGCAACACCCTCCCGAAGTCGCGCCCCTCACCCAGGCGATCAACCAACTGGCGGAGACCCGCGAACAGGATCTGTCACGGGCGCGGCGGCGCTCCGCCGATCTTGCGCATGGCCTGAAAACGCCGCTGGCGGTCATGGCGGCGGAAAGCCGCAAACTCAGGGCGCGCGGCGATGGCGCCGTCGCCGACGGGCTTGACCGCGCCATCGCCGCCGCCGGCGCCGCGATCGAAGCCGAACTAGCGCGCGCCAAGGCAGCGGCCGCGCGCCAGAGCATCACCCCGGAAGCGGTGCCCGCGCGGCTGGTGGCCGAACGGGTGGTGAGTGTGGTCGAGCAAACCGATGCGGGCGCGAAACTGGCCTTTGCCGTGGATGTGCCCGACACGCTGGCGGTGCCGGGAAGCGCGGAGGAATTGTCGGAAATTCTCGGCGCCTTGACGGAAAATGCCGCCCGTTACGCCCGCCGCCAGGTGCGCATTGCCGGCGACAGGAATGAAGAATGCGTGCTTCTGAGCGTGGAAGATGACGGACCAGGGCTGGAGGACTGGCGCGCCGAGCAAGCGCTGGTGCGGGGGCAGCGGCTGGATGAAACCGGCTCGGGCCATGGGCTGGGCCTGTCCATTGCGCGCGATCTGGTGGAGGCACGCGGCGGCAACATCGCCCTCAAACGCTCCAAGCTGGGCGGGTTGGAAGGGGAGATGGTCTGGCCGCTGGCCTAGGGCCGGCGCAGTCAAAGCCCTGCTTTTCCTGAACGAATTCCCCGGCTGAGCGGAACTGAAGACGGCACAATGCGGTTATCGACATAGGCCCGTTGAAAGAAACGCGCATTATAGGGCCCCGCGGCGTAACTTTCCCCGCAAGCCCGTCGAACGGACCCGTGATGAAGACCGCCGCAAGTCCCCGAAACAATCTCACTGAAGCCTATGCGTTGGTACGCAGCCATACCGAAAAGCTGGCGGCCCCGCTTTCGGCCGAGGATTGCGCGCTGCAATCCATGCCCGACACAAGTCCGGTGAAATGGCACCTGGCGCATACGACATGGTTCTTCGAGACCGTGATCCTGGCCAAGCAGCCCGGTTTCAAACCGGCCGATCCGCGTTTCGCCTATCTGTTCAATTCCTATTATGAGGCGCTGGGACCGCGCCATCCGCGCCCGCGCCGCGGCCTTTTGAGCCGTCCCAACCTGGACGAGATTTACGCCTATCGCGCCCAGATCGATGCCGCGATGTTGCAGGCCTGCGGCGATGCCACGCTGTACGAGGCCATCCTGCTGGGGCTGAACCACGAACAGCAACATCAGGAATTGATCCTCACCGACATCAAGCATGCCTTTTTCTCCAATCCCCTGCTGCCCGCCTATCGCCGCGAACCGGCCGCGCCACAGGCGCAGCAAAAGCTGGAATGGCGTCGCCATGACGGCGGCACCGTGCAGATCGGCCATCAAGGCGGGGACTTCGCTTTCGACAATGAAACGCCGCACCATCCGGTCCTGCTGCAACCCTTCGCCATCGCCTCGCGCCCGGTCAGCAATGGCGAGTATCAGGCCTTCATCGCCGATGGCGGCTATCGCCGTCCGGAATTCTGGCTGTCGGACGGCTGGGCGCGGGTGCAGGAGGAGAATTGGGAAGCGCCGCTCTATTGGCTGAAGGACGGCGACGGCAATGAAAGCGTATTCACGCTTTCCGGGGTGCAAGCACTGGACCCCCACGCGCCTGTCGAGCATGTGAGCTTTTACGAGGCCGCCGCCTATGCCGCCTGGACGGGCGCGCGCATGCCCACGGAATTTGAATGGGAGGCATCACAGATATCGCATGGCGCGGTGTGGGAATGGACTCGTTCTTCCTATGATCCCTATCCCGGCTTCAAGCCCTTTGCCGGTGTCGCGGCCGAGTACAACGGCAAATTCATGGTCGGCCAGATGGTGTTGCGCGGCGGCTCCAGCGCCACGCCACCGGGCCATATTCGCGCGACCTACCGAAACTTTTTTCCGCCGCAAGCCCGGTGGCAGTTCTCGGGAATCCGCTTGGCAAAGGATCTGTGATGGACACCAATCTCGCACGGCCGCAAGCCATAGCGGTTCCGCAGCAAGACAGTTTCGCGGGCAGCCTGCTGAACGGACTGCGCAAGACGTCCAAGGAAATCGCCTGCAAATATTTTTACGACGACACCGGATCGCGCCTGTTCGATGCGATCTGCGAGCTGCCGGAATATTACCAGACCCGCACCGAAATGGCGCTGCTCAAACGCCATGCCGGGGAAATCGCCGCGTTGATGGGAGAGAATGCCGAAATCGTGGAGTTCGGCGCCGGCTCCCTGCGCAAAGTCCGCATCCTGCTGGACGCGGCGCACAATCCACGCGCTTACACGCCGCTGGATATTTCCGGCGACTATCTTCGCAATGTCGTGCGCAGCCTGGCGGCCGACTATCCGGCGCTCACATTGCGGCCATTGGTGGGCGATTTTACCCTTCCGCTGGAAATTCCGGCTCTGCCAGGCCCCGCGCGGCGCGCCGGTTTCTTCCCCGGTTCCACCATCGGCAATTTCAAGCCCGATGCCGCCATGGCGCAGCTCAGGCGCATGCGCGCCACGCTGCATGGCGGCGGGTTGTTGGTCGGCGTCGATCTGGTCAAGGACCCGGTCCGGCTGCACGCCGCCTATAACGACGCGGCCGGCGTCACCGCCTTGTTCAACAAGAATTTGCTCGCCCGGGCCAACCGCGAGCTGGATGCGGATTTCGACCTGGATGGTTTCGCGCATTATGCGCCTTACAATGCCGGCGCCCACCGCATCGAAATGTATCTGGTCAGCCTCAAGCGCCAGAGCGTCGGCCTGTGCGGCCAGCGTTTCGAATTCGCGCAAGGCGAGCCGGTGCATACCGAGGACAGCCACAAATATACGATTGAATCCTTCCGCGAGATGGCGGCCCGCGCCGGTTTCAATCCGCGCGCGGTCTGGACCGACCAGGACCGGCTGTTCAGCGTGCATTGGCTGGAAAGCCTGTAATCCTCGCGCTGGCGCGAGGAATTTTGAGACCTGGCAAGGAGCGAGGAGCGATGTGGGCTTGAATGCCCATGAGCGACGAGCCGACGCTGCCAGGGCTCAAAAGAACCGCGCCAGTCCTTGCAACCGCTCCGCCAAAGCGCCACTCTGCGCGGCGAATTTGGGGAGTAAAGTCCATGAAAACAGCAGCAATCGCAGGCTTTATCGTTCTTGCGTCCACCGCCGCTTTCGCCCAATCGGGCGGTAAGCTGGCCGTGGCACAGGGCGCCAACACGCAGAACTATGATGTGCCGGCGGGCAGCAAGCCCCAGACCGTCATCATCACCACCCGCGACCTGAAGGATGGGGAGACCACCTCGGCGCATATGCACAACGGGGTGGAGATGACCCAGGTGGTCACCGGGAGTTTTGAATGTCACCTGAAGGGCCTGCCCATGATGAAGATGAAGGCCGGCGAAAGCTTCGTGATCCCGCGCGAGGTGCCGCATGATTGCCGCCCGCAGCCCGGCAGTCCGCCGGTGCATCTGGCGGTGACCCTGGTGATCGACACAGGCACCCCGCCGCGCAGCCCTGTCCCGGATGTGCTGATCCCGAAGTAGAGATCGCAATACAAGAATTAAGGCCCGCTCCCGGCAAGGGGCGGGCTTTTTCTTTTCAGAAGCGGAAGGCGATGCCGGCTGCAATGTCGCTGCCGACCCCGCCGACATTCTGCTGATGCCAGTTGGCGCGCAGGCCCCAATTTTCGCCCAGCCAATAGTCCACGCCCAGCCCGATACGATAGCCGGTGGAGGATTTGGAAACACTGACGGTTCTGGGCGGGAAGGTCAGCAAGGTGACGTTGGACGAAGCATCCGCATAGGCGCCCCCGGCCGAAGCATAGACGGAGAAATTGTCCGTCAACGGCCAGGACAGTTTGGCCTCGGCATAGATATTGGTGACGTCCACGCCTGTTGCGTTCAGCAACTGACCGCCCGCCTGCAGTCCAAGATGACGGTTGATGTTCCAGCCCAGACCGCCGCCGCCGCCTCTCAGATCGCTGCTGTCGGTGTAATAATTATATTCGCCATAGAGATAGAAATAGCTGGGCGGCACTTCACGCGGACGCGCGCGTTGCGCTTCCGCGACCGCACAGGCCGCAAGCAGGGCCGCCAATGCGGCCGCGATGATTTTCATAAGCCCCTCTCAAAGCGAACCTGACTCGTTCGCGCATGACCGGCAAGCGCCTCTCAGACTTTGTTGGTCTCCTGCAAGCCTTGTTTTCCCCAGGATCGGACGGGAGGATTCGGCGGCCCGAAACGTCTAGCAAAGGGCAGGAGGCGGGTTTTTGGTCATGGCGGGGTGGGCCTGATCGCGGCTTTTGGCCCAAAGGGTTGATCGGGCACGTTGATTTTCGAAGCTTTTCATGCGCCACTTCGCCCAACAAGGCCCAGAAAGGGCGCGGAAATCAGGGATCGGGGACACATGCGCAAGATCGCAATTTTTTTGGGAATTTCGGGTGCGCTGCTGGCCGGCGCGGCGCTGGCCCAAAGCGGCGCGACAAAAAGCGGGGCCAAGCCGCCGGCGCCGCCACCGCAGAACGGCAAGATCCTGGCGGACGATCCGCTGCCCTATTGGGCCTTCGCGGTCGCGACGCACCCGTGGCCGCCGCTCGATCCCAACACGAAGCTGACCCTGAAGGGCTCGAAGAAGACCTTCACCAACGCCTCGGTCAATGACCGCTGGAACGTGCCGGACTGGTTCCCCGAGACCCATCCCAAGATGCCGACCATCGTCGAACATGGCCGCAAGCCCGAAGTCTCGGCCTGCGGCTATTGCCACCTGCCCAACGGCCAGGGCAAGCCGGAGAACCACTCCGTCGCCGGCCTGTCCGCCAATTACATCGTGCAGCAGGTCAAGGACATGCGCGAAGGCACGCGCAAATCCTCGACCAACCGGATGGGCTCGATCAATTCCATGCTGATGGTGGCCCAGCATTCCAACGACGCCGAAGTCAGGATCGCCGCCGAGTATTTCGCCAAGCTGAAATACAAGAAATGGATCCGGGTGGTGGAAACCGACATGGTCGGCAAGACCGACATCGACCGGCGCAACATGATGATCATCGTGCCGGGCCCGAAGGAAAAACTCGGCAAGCGCATCATCGAAACACCGGAAGACGAGCATGCCATCGATGCGCGCGGTTCGATGATCGGCTTCATCGCCTATGTGCCACGCGGCTCTGTCGCCCGCGGCAAGAAGCTGGTCGAATCCGGCGTCGGCGGCTTTCCCTGCGCCGCCTGTCATGGCCCGGAATTCAAGGGCAATGGCGATGTGCCGCCGCTGGCGGGCCGTTCCCCCAGCCAGATGACGCGCCAGCTCTATGACTTCAAGACCGGCGCGCGCAACGGACCAGGCGCCTTCATGATGAAGCCGCAGGTCGAAAAGATGACCGCCGACCAGCGCATCGACATCGTCGCCTATCTTTCATCCCTAAATCCCTGAGTTTCGGAGATTTCCATGTACAGCACCCGCCGCTCTTTTCTTCTCGGCACCGCCGCCGCCAGTGCGGCGGCTATCATCCCCGATGCGGCGCTGGCACAGGCCACCTTTGCCATCGCCACACCGATGAACCCGCCGGAATGGGCGCTGCTCGAACGCGAGCTGCTGCGCCAGCACACCGCGGCCTGCGTGAAGTTCTTCCGCCGCTATTTCAACCAGGCCAATGGCTGGCTGGAAACCACCGAGCGTTGGGGCGGCGATGACGGTCCCGATGATGCGATCGAGAATGTCAATGACTGGCCGCATCTCTATGCGTTGGGCGGCGATGACATCATCCGCGAGATGTACACCAAGGCCTATGAGGGCCATGTCCAGCAATACATGACCGCCAAGACCACCGATGTGCCGATCGGCCGCTTGGGCATGTATTACAAGGAATTCCCCAGCCAGTTTGACTGGCAGCACAATGGCGAAGGCCTGACGGTCTTCAACCTGATGCCGCTGGGCGATCCCTATAGCGCCCGCTACAAGCAGCGCGTCCAGCGCTTTGCCGGATTCTACATGGACGAGGATCCCGGCGCGCCCAATTACGATCCCAAGCTCAAGCTGATCAAGTCGATGATGAACGGCAGCCGCGGCCCGATGCTGGTCGACGCCACGCCGCTGGACTGGACCGGCGATCCCATCGATATCAAGAACCGCTTCCCCTCGCTCGGCCATGGCGAGGAAGACTACAAGATGATGCTGGCGCACTTTACGGGTTACGAGGATGTGGTGGGCGACCAGCCGCTGAATCTCGGCGCCACGCAGCTTGCCACCAACGCCTATATGCTGACCCATCAGCAGAAGTACAAGGATTGGGTGCTGGGCTATTGCGACGCCTGGGCGCAGCGCGCGCGCGACAATGGCGGCATCATTCCTTCCAAGGTGGGCGTGGACGGCAAGATCGGCGGGCCCAAAAACCAATGGTGGGGCAGCGCCTATGGCTGGGGCTTTTCGCCCATCGTGCCGCAGACCGGAAAACCCGCCGACCGCAACCGCATTCCATGGTGCATCAACGGCTTCATGAACGCCTATCTTCTGTCCAAGGGCGACGACAAATATCTGGATGTGTGGCGCAAGACCGCCGACAAATTCGACGCCGCCGCCAGAGTGGTCGACGGCAAGAAGTCCACGCCCACCATGTATGGCGAAAAGGGCTTCTACAGCTTCCGTCCGGGCAACTACAATTTCAACTTCCTGGAAATCTACGCCTTGTCCATGAAGCCGGCGGATCGCGCCCGCTGCGAGGACACCGAATGGTACAATTATCTGGAAGGCAAAAATCCCGGCTACCCGGTCAAGGCGCTGCATGCCAGCCTGAACCGCATCCGCACGCGCATGGCGGAAGTGGAAGCCGACAACACCTCCTCCGACATGCGGCTGGCGGACTCGCAGCTGGAATTCAATCCCGCCGCCATCGCCTCACTCACCCAGCTGATGGAAGGCGGCCTCTATTTGCAGCATGGCAGCTGGGCGAGAAGTTCGCCCAACCAGGGCGGCATGCTGCTGTTCTGCCGCCTGCGCTATTTCGACCCCGAACGCCGCCGCGCCGGCATGCCGCGAGATGTGGCGGCGCTGGTGGACAGCTGGGGCCCGGACAGCCTCACCGTCAGCCTGGTGAACATCAACCCCACCCTGGCGCGCAGCGTGATCGTGCAGGGCGGCGCCTATGGCGAGCACCAGATCGTTTCGGTGTCGGACGGCAAGACCACCATGCCGGTCAATGGAACCAGCTTCCCGGTGCGGCTGGCGCCGGGCTGCGGCGCGCGCCTGACCATCCGCATGCAGCGCTTTGCCAATGACCCGAGCCTGTCCTTCCCCTGGGAAGCGACGGTGGCGGACCTGGGCAACGCAGCCGCGACGGAAAAGCCTGCGCATTGATACGGCTGCGCCGCTTGCCAAGCGGCGGAAACCGGCGTTTGCTTAGCCCTAAGACCAAGAAAAAGGCCTAAAAAAGGCCTCAGGTTTGCCTTGGGGGAACATGCGCCTAGTCACTTTGCTTGCCACGGTATTTTGCCTGACTGCCACGGCGGCTCAGGCTGCGGAAATCCGCGTCATCAGCCCCGGGGTGATCTCCAATTCCGGCCTCAAGGAGGTCGCCGAGGCCTTTGAGAAAAAGACCGGCGTGAAAGTCACGATTCAAGTGTCGGGCATGGGTTCTATCCTGAACGACATCCGCACCGGCGCCACCGATGTGGTGATGCTGCCGATGGACCTGATGGGCACCATGGTGCTGTCGAACGGCGCCAGCGATTTCACCCCGCTGGGCCGGGCCGAGATCGGACTGTTCAAGAAGCCCGACGCACCGCGCCCCGACATCACCAGTACGCCGAAGCTGATCGCGGCGCTGAAGAATGCGTCGGTGGTGTTCTACACCGATCCGGCCTCGGGCAGCATGCAGGCGGGGATGAGCGGGCGCTTGCTGGCGCGCCCGGAATTCGCCGGCGTGAAGGGCCAACCGATCAAGGGCGATGCCGAGCCCGCCTTGAAGCGCGGCGAAGGCGATGCCGGGGCCCTTGGCCTGGGCCTGATCCACGATCCGCACAATCCCGCCAACACCGAAACCGGCAATCCTTATCTAGTCGGCGAACTGCCCGCCGAGTTGGGCATGCATATGGACATGGCCACCGGCATCTCGGCCCGTGTCACGGACAAGAAAAACGCCGCTGCCTTCATCGCCTTTGCTCTGTCGCCGGAAATGCGCGGCGTGTGGAAATCCAAGGGCATTGCTCGTTACTGAATCAACAAGGGGACTGAAACATGAAATTTTTCGCCAAACTGTTCGCCGCCTCGCTGCTGCTTTCGACCGCCGCAATGGCCCAGACTTTTCTGCCGCAGCAGCCTGAACCGCCTCCCCCGATACCCATCCCCAACGCGCCGCAACTGCCCTATCACTTCGACACCCAAATCCTGGGGGTCGGCGACGAGCGGTTCGGCAATGTCTCGGCCGTCACCTTGCGCCCCAACGGCAACTTGCTGGTGTTCAACCGCAACCCCGCCATCATGATGGTAGAATATGATCCCACCGGCACCAAGGTGCTGCGCGTCTTCAATCCCAACATCGCCATGAACCCGCATGCCCTGCGCGTCGACCGCCATGGCAATATCTGGGTGAGCGACAGCTTCCTGAACGTGATCTTCAAGCTCAATCCCAATGGCGATGTGATCAAGGTGTTCGGCGTCCGCGGCGAGAACGCGCCCTGGGACAACAGCAAGTGGAACGGCATGTTCAACCAGCCGCTGGACATCACTTGGGACAAGGACGACAATTTCTATGTGGTGCAAAGCCATGGCGGCACCTCGCCGCCCGCCGACTGCACCTTCTGCGCCACCTATGATCTTCCCCAGGTGCGCAACTCCAAGCCGCGCGGTGTGTTCGTGAAGCCGCCGGCGATTCCGGGCAGCGATCCGCGGGTGATGAAATTCGACAAGGACGGCAAGTTCCTGGCCAGCGCCAGCTTGGCGCGTGCCGACGGCCTGCTGCCGGTCATTCACTCCGTGGTTGTCACGCCCAATGGCGAGGTGTGGGTGGGCGACCGCGCCTCGACCAAGATCGTGGTGTATGACAAGGATCTCAAATATATCCGCGACATCCAGGTGGGGAATCTGACCTGCGGCTTCTATGTCGATCCCACCGGCCAGCTTTGGATGTCGACCGGGCGCCACGGCATGGTGCTGAAGATGGGCTGGGACGGCAAGGTGCAGGGCTGGTTCGGCAAGGCCGGCACGGTGCGTGAAACCAACGATGTCGGCGAAGGTCATTACATGGCGGTGTCGAAGGACCAGAAGTACATCTTCGTGGCCGACTCCGTGCTGGCGAAGGTGCACAGGATCGTACGGAACTAACCTAAGACTTGCACAGGCCCACCTCCCCCTCATGCGCACAAGCGCATGGGAGGGGGAGGTGGAGGTGGCCGTAGCAACGCCGTGCGCGCAGGCGTTAGCCGAGCACCACGGCAAAGTTGCGAAGGCCGGAGGGGGTCATAAAAAAAGGCGGCGCGAAAGCGCCGCCTTTTTTTATGCCCGATGATCGCGCTACTGGCCCTTGCCCTGAGGAGGCCTGGGATTCTTGCCCTTATAGCCGCCACCGGGTTTGCCGAATTTCTTGCCGCCGAATTTTTTCTTGCCATCAAATTTCTTGCCGTGGAAGCCGGGCTTGCGCGGCGGGGCGTCGCCCGGCGTCTCGCTCTGCACCAGCTTTTCGCGGGGGCGTGCGGTGGATTCACCCGTCTGATTCAGGGCGGGAGAAATGCGCACCCCGCCCTTTTTGCGCTCGCTGACCAGGATGGTGAATTTCGGCGCCGCTGCCGGATCGATCTGAAACAGGGTCTCCATCTCGAACACGCGGATGGCGCCGATATCCTTCTTGGTGACTTCGCCCTGGCGGCAGATTTCCGGCAGCAGCCATTTGGGATCGGCATTGCGCTCGCGCCCGACATTGAGCCGGAACCAGACGCCATTCGTCATTTCGCCCGGGGCGGAGCCGCGTTCGTGGGTGGGCGCATGCTGGCGTTCACTTGTCCGGTGCGGCCGCTCGCGCGGGCCGCGATCCGGACGCGGCTTGCGCTCTTCGCGGGGACCGTCGTGCCGGGGCCCTTCATTGCGCGGCCCTTCGTTGCGCGATTTGTGCTCACGTCCGCGTTGAAACACTTCGTCTTCGATATCCTCGGGCGCGGGCAGGCCGGCGCGGTACATCTTCACAAACGCCGCAGCCAACTGACGCGGGCCGTGGCTCTTCAACAATTCATCGGCCATCACCAGATCGTCCTCCGTGCCGGTTTCCACCAGCAGGGGATTTTGCAGCAGCCGTTCCTGATCCACCTTGCGAATATCATCGGCAGACGGCGCATTGCCCCAAACCGCATTGACGCGGGCGCGGCCCAGCATTTCCTCGGCGCGGCGGCGGCGTGACGGCGGCACCAGAAGGACGCTGATGCCCTTTTTGCCGGCGCGTCCGGTGCGGCCGCTGCGATGCTGCAGCACCTGGGCATCGTTCGGCAACTCGGCATGGATGACCAGGCCCAGGCTGGGCAGGTCGATGCCGCGCGCGGCGACATCGGTGGCGACGCAAACCCGGGCGCGCCCATCGCGCAAGGCCTGCAAGGCGTGATTGCGCTCGCTTTGCGACAGCTCGCCCGACAGCGCGACACAGGAAAAACCGCGCTCGGTGAGTTGCGCCTCCATATGGCGCACCGCGTTGCGTGTGTTGCAGAAGACCAAGGCGCCCGGCGGGTCCAGGAAGCGCAGCAAATTGACCACCGCGCCTTCGATCTTGTTGCCGGCAATGCGGACGGCGCGATATTCGATATCGGCGTGACCGGATGTTTCGCCACGTGTGGCGATGCGCAGCGCGTCTTTCTGGTAATGCGCCGCCAGGGTCACGATCGCCTTGGGCAGGGTGGCGGAGAACAGCAAGGTGCGGCGGTCGGTCGGCGTGGTTTCCAGGATGAATTGCAGATCCTCGCGAAAGCCCATGTCGAGCATCTCGTCGGCTTCGTCCAGCACGGCGCAGCGCAGGCCCGTCAACTTCAAGGCGCGCCGCTCGATGTGGTCGCGCAAGCGGCCCGGCGTTCCCACCACGATATGGGCGCCGTCCGACAATTCGCGGCGCTCGCGGCCCGGGTCCATGCCGCCGACGCAGGAGACAATGCGGGCCCCGGCATAGTGATACAGCCAGCCCAATTCGCGCTGCACCTGCAGCGCCAATTCGCGGGTGGGTGCGATGATCAGCGCCAAGGGGTCGCGCGCCGGACCAAAGGTGGCGGCGCCTTCCAGCAACGTCTCGGCCATCGCCAGGCCGAAGGCGATGGTCTTGCCCGATCCGGTCTGGGCCGAAACCAGCAGATCGCGGCCTTCGGATTCGGGCTCGATCACGGCGCTCTGCACCGGCGTGGGCGTGGTGTATTCGCGCTCGGCCAAGGCACGAGACAAAGCGGGATGGGTGGCCGGAAAGCTCAAAGGGAACTCGGGGGTGCGATTTTCGGCCCCTCTTTAGTCCTATCCCGGCGAAAAGATAGGCAAAAGCAGGTTTCAGCCCTTCATGCCGCCTATGCGCGCCATCATCTGGCGGTCTTTATTGCCCTGCATCAGCAGGGTTAGGCCGGAAATCGTGCCCAGACCGAGGCCCCCCGGCATGCCGGTCTCAGGGTCCGCCTCGATCTTGGAATAGCTCTCATTGGAGACCTTTTCCCATTTCCCCGCGGGCTTTTTGATTTCGACACTGGCGACGGTGGCCTTCAGCACCAGCCGCACAATGGCCGGATGCGGCGGGGTAGGCTTGGTCAGGCTTGGGAAGCCGTCCATCATTTGCCAGCCATTGGCCAACGCCCAGGCGGTGATCTCGTCTTTGGTCATGCGGCATCTAACCAGACTTCAGGCCGCTTGTCCCGCGCACCAGCCCGACGACCAGGCCCATTGGAAATTATAGCCGCCCAGCCAGCCGGTGACGTCGACCACCTCGCCGATGAAATAAAGTCCCGGCACGGATTTGGCCTGCATGGTTTTTGAGTCCAAATCGCGCGTGTCGATGCCGCCCAAGGTAACTTCCGCGGTGCGATAGCCTTCGGTGCCGGCCGGGACAAGGCGCCAGTCAGTCACCTGCGCCGCCAATTTTCGCAGCTTCTCATCCGTCTGTCCGCCCAGGGTGCCCGCATAGTCGGATGTGTCGGCGATCTCCTTGGCCAGACGCCGCGGCAACAGGGTGGCCAGGAAATTGTGCGGCGACTGCTTTCCGTTCTGCTGGCGTGCGGTGCGCAGCGCTTCCAGCACATCGGTTCCGGGCAACAGGTCGATGGCGATTTCCCCGCCCTCCCGCCAATAGGAAGAAATCTGCAGGATCGCCGGGCCGCTGAGGCCGCGATGGGTAAACAGCAGTGCTTCCTCAAAACCGGTCTTGCCGCAGCGGACGCGCGCAGGAACCGCGACGCCGGAAAGCGCGCTCAACTGTTCCAGCACTTCGCCGTCAAAAACAAACGGCACCAGCGCAGCGCGAGTATCGGTAACCCGCACACCGAACTGGTCCGCCAGACGATAGCCGAAATCGGTGGCACCCATCTTGGGAATGGACTTGCCCCCCGTCGCCACCACCAGCGCGCCGCAAGACAGGATTTCGCCCGAAGCCAATTGCAGCGAGAAGCCTTCGGAGATTTTCTCGACATACTGAACCTTGGTGTTCAGGCGCAGCTGGGCGCCCGCCTCGTTCATTTCGGCCAGCAGCATGCCGATGATCTGGGCCGCCGATCCGTCGCAGAACAGCTGGCCCAAGGTCTTTTCATGCCAGCCGATGCGGTGGCGCCGCACCAGGGCAATGAAATCCTGCTGGGTGTAGCGGCTCAGCGCGGAGATGCAGAAATGGGGATTGGCCGAAAGGAACTGCGCCGGAGAGGCGTTGAGATTGGTGAAGTTGCAGCGTCCGCCACCGGAAATCCGGATCTTCTCGCCCGGCGCCTTGGCGGACTCCAGCACCAGCACCTTGCGTCCGCGCCGGCCCGCCTCGGCGGCACACATCATGCCCGCCGCGCCCGCGCCTATGATGACAGCATCCCAATCCATGATCGGGTTATGCCGGTCTCAAGCGCAAAAGAACAGGAAGGCGATTTAGGGCTTTGCCGGCTGTTTCACAAATGCGTCGACGTCCTGGGCCGCCAGGGTCTCCACACCCGGTTTTCCGAAAAAGCCCAGATCGCGCATCCAATGGATGAAGCGGTCCTGCCAGGTGCCTTCCGCCGTGAAGTCGCGATAGGCCAGGCCATTGCCATGCGCGCCGCGGGCATAGATGTGCATCTCCACATTGGGAATGCCCGCATTGAGCATGGCGGAGAAATACTCGTCCGCCCAAACGGCATGGACCTTATCCTGCCAGCCCGCGCCCGCGATAAAGGAAGGCGGCGTGTCTTTGGGGATCGGCGGCACACCGTTTTTGCTCGTCCAGGTCGGGGTGAACAGCGAAGGACCCGGATAGATTGAGCCGACAAAATCGGGACGCGCGCTCACAGCCGCCAGCGGATCGGTGGGCGCGGCATTCTTGGCATTGAACTCCGGATACTGGATGGCCGAGGCCATGGTCAGTTCCGCACCGGCGGAAAAGCCCAAAACGCCGATTTTCCTGGGATCGATACGCCATTGCGCGGCATTGGCGCGAACCAGGCGGATCGCCTGTTGAATGTCATAGACGCCATCCGTCTTGGGCTCATAGCCCGAGCTGCGCAACCGGTTGCGCAGGATGATGGTGTTGATGCCGAATTGGAAGAAATACGGTACCGGATCGGCGCCCTCCAATCCCACCACCAAGGTGCTGTGGCCGCCGCCGGGCGCCAGGATAATGGCGGTGCCGGTATTGTTGCCGCCGCCCGCCAGATGCACTTCGATGGACGGATTGTGGATGTTGACGATCCGCTGCACCCGGCCCGGCACCACCGGATCCATGGTGTAGACTTCCGCTTCATTGACGCGCTTGGCGTTGAGATAGGGCGACCCGGCGGGATACAGCGGCATCACAATGCCGCCCGGCAAAAGCGCTTGCGGTGCGTAAGGCGCCTTGGTCGCCGGCGCGGGTCTGGGGACTGCCTGGGGCGCGGGCACCGGCGGCAACGGCGCCTGCGCCGTGGACGGCGCCACCAGCGCGATGGTCAAAAGATTGGCGATAAGGAATTTGCGCATGCCTGCCCCTATTTCTTTCTTGGCCCTGTTTTTTCGCGGCGGAGTGTGGATCAGCACGGCGCCCGTCTCAAGCCGTTAGCGGCCTAAAAAAGGCCGGTTTTGGTGGACTTTACGGGGCTTAAGGCGGCTTTAACGCGGGACAGCTATCCTCAGACTTGCGCTAAAAGCGGGTTGAGCAAGCGATGTTCCTGGAGACCCTTCCTGTGGGTGCAATCTATCGCGGCAAAGAGCGCCGCGCGCATCCGCGCCGGATCATCGATGAACATGGCGAACTGATCATTCCCAGCGAAAATATGATCCTGCCCTGCCGGGTGGTGAACATCTCCACCGGCGGCGCCAAGGTGATGTGCGATGCGCTTCCTCCTTCGGGCTCCAAAGTCACCTTGGTCATGAGCAGCGGCAAGCGCTTCGAAGGCGCCACCACGCGCTATGGCAATGGCGAGCTGGGCTTGCAGTTCACGGCACCGGCCAAGGACGAATAGTCCGCGCCTGCACGTTTAATCCTCAAGTACAGTCTATCGGCGCGGTGGGAGCGTTTCCCGGTCGAATATCGCCTGCTGCTCGGGCGACAAGGTCGCGTAAAAGCTTTTGAGAGCGTTCGCGCGGCGCTCCGTGGCCTCAAGTTCCGCGCGCATCATCTGGATCGAAAGATCGAACCTCTGTGGCGCTCGCAGCGAACCCATACGCTCAAAAGCATTGCGCTGGCGGTCTTCTTCCTGGGGGTCCGGGCGGCTGGCTTGATCAAACGCCTGCCAAGCCCGTTCCTGGTCCGGACGCAGGCGCAAAGCCGCACGAAGATCGTCGACGGAGGTGTCCTGGCCCTGTTCCTGGGGCAGAGGCTGGCGAGGCTGGGCCGCGAGCGGGCCGGTAAGGGCCAACATCAAAGCGAGAGCGAATGGAAGTTTGGTCATGGTGATGAAACGCCTCCCGAGCATTTTGGCTCCTAATTCCGAGTCGCACCGGTATATCCGCCGGTGTTTTCGCCTGCCGCGCCCGCCCTCAAGTCTCTGTCGCGCGGGCGGGCTTGGCATTCGTTGTGGCGCAGACCGCGCCACAACGAATGGCGGTATAGGGCCCCGCGCCGCAAAGCGGCGCAAATTAAAAAAATCGATCCCGGCCGCCCACCATTTTCACCACGGGCCCAAGCGGACTGCATTTCCAGGGAAAACCAGGCGGCAGAGGCATTCTCACCTCGTGGTGAAAATGGTGGGCGGTATAGGGATCGAACCTATGGCCCCTACCATGTCAAGGTAGTGCTCTCCCGCTGAGCTAACCGCCCCACCTGCCGGAAGGGGGCTTCTATAGCGTCGGGGTTCCAAACGGGCAAGCGCGGCGTGGCCACCGCCGGAACCGGCCCCCTCGCCGGCTCCGGACGGCGTGGCTCAGCGCTCGTTCACCAGGCTGAAAACAATGGTCGCAAGGGTCTGGCCCGCTATGGGAACCCCATTGTTCAACGCGGGCCTATAGGTCCAGTGCGCCTTGATCCATTGCGATGCGGCCTGATCCATGTCGTCGCGGCCGCTGGAGGAGACCAGGTCCACCGCGGTGACCTTGCCCTCGGCCGACACCGTCAGGCGCAATGTCACCTTGCCTTCCGCGCCGATGCGCCGGGCAATCGGCGGATAGGGCGGCGGCGTGTGTGTGGCGGTGATGCTGGCAAGCGCGCGATCAATCCCTCTTGCCGTCGGCGGATCGTTGGTGATGGGCGGCTGCGGCGTGAACGGACCCTTTTCAATGCGCGGCCCATCTTTGAAAATCGGCTCCACAGCCGGATCCGTTTTCACTTTTATAGGAATATCCGGTTCCGGCGGTTTTTCGGGCTTTGTGATCTCCGGTTCTTGAATCGGAGGGACTTTAATGTCGGGAATGATGTTTCCGATCGGCGTGTGATTGGCGATTCCATAGATGAACAAGAGAACCGCGGCACATTGCAGGGAAATCGCCAACCCGGCATAGGGCAGACGGCAGGGCAAACAACGCGCTTGGCTATCAAGGCTGAGATGTGAAGGACGCTCCATAAGGCCTCCATTTCAAGACCGGCGGAGTTGCCGGCTGTGAAATGTTACGCTTGTTTTGTGCCGATGTTTATTGTATTTTATGACTGGCGGTCACCGTGAAAACACCGTGGCACCGCACCAGGATATTTGTGCGCCGCGCGCTGATATGCGCGCGCGCATTTGTTGTCTTGTAGATTGTGAAGTGCGGGGCGCGTTTGTTTTGCCGCGCGACTTGCGTCTAGACCGTCAGGCCGCCGCCAGCATGCGGTCGACTTCCGCCACGATCTCGCGCAGATGAAACGGCTTGGAAAGCACCTTGGCCTGCTTGGGCGCGCCGGAGGCGGGATGCAGCGCGACCGCGGCAAAACCCGTGATGAACATGATTTTCAAGGTCGCGTTCAATTCGGCGGCGCGCTTGGCCAGTTCGATGCCATCCATCCCCGGCATGACAATGTCGGTCAGCAACAGATCGAAGGTGAAGCCCTGGATACATTCCCAGGCATCGCCGCCATCGCCGAAGTCGGTCACGGCATGACCGGCCTTGACCAGCGCCGCCGCAAGGAACTTGCGCAGCGATTCGTCGTCTTCCGCCAAAAGGATATGCGCCATGCCTGCCCGCCTGCCCGTCCCGTATAAAAGCTTATACAGGGGCAAGCTGTAAACGTTGGTTAACGTCACAGCTTGCCAGCCCCCGCCAGCGGTGCGAACTTCGGGTGCGGTAAAGAGTCCCCGCCATGGCCCCCGAGACCCCATCCGGCCCCCAAGCCAGCCCTTTTTGCCTGGAACGCCCGGCGCGCCAGAGCGCGCCCTTCCTGTTTGCCTCACCCCATTCCGGGCGGCGTTATCCGGCCAGCCTGCTGGAACGCAGCAAGCTGGATTCCACCACCCTGCGCCGCTCGGAGGATGCCTTTGTCGATGAGCTGTTCGCCGGTGTGGTGGGTTTGGGGGCGCCCTTGCTCGCCGCCCATTTTCCGCGCGCCTTGCTGGACGTCAATCGCGGTATGACCGAGTTGGATACCGGCATGTTCAACGGCGAGCTGGGTGTGCCGGTGGACGCGCCCGGACCGCGGGTGGTGGCGGGCTTGGGTGTGATTCCGCGCATCGTGCGCGACGGCGCGGAAATCTATCGCGGCAAGCTCGACAGCGCGGAAGCGCGCGCGCGGCTGAGCCAATTGTACCAGCCTTATCACCGCGCCCTGGCCGAGCTGATGGAGGAGACGTACGAAAGTTTCGGTGTGGCGGTGCTGATCGATTGCCATTCCATGCCGTCGGCGTTGTCGGTGCCCGATATCGTGCTGGGAGATCGCTACGGTACATCCGCCGCGGCGCAATTGACCGCAAGGGCGGAAGCCGCCCTGACCCGCGAAGGTTTTTCGGTGGCGCGCAACACGCCTTATGCCGGCGGCTATACCACCGCGCTGTACGGCCGTGTCGCCTCGAACTGCCATGCGCTGCAGATCGAGATCAACCGCGCGCTTTATCTGGACGAAGACAAGATCACCAAGAAGGCCGGCTTTGAGCCGGTACGCATCCGCCTGATGCGGGCGATGCAGAGCTTGATGGCCATCCCGCTTTCCCAGCTCGGCCGCCCCGACACCCTGCCCGAAGCCGCGGAATAATCCCTCCATTTGGCCTCAGTTTTTGCCTTAGGGATTTTGGTCTCTGGGCAGGAGCGCCGAGCGACGTGCCTTTTGCGCGAGCAATTTTGGGGGCTGGCCAGGAGCCGCGAGCGAAGTGGACTTAACGTCCATGAGCGCAGCGGCGACACCGCCAGCTCCCAAAAGGGCCGCGCAAAAAAATGGCCGCTCCAAGGAGCGGCCAAGTTCAGGGAGGAAACGCCCAGGAAGGGCGGCGGCTTCGCAAAGCGATACCGCACCGCAACAATATGCCGGGGTTCCAACTGCGGTGCAAGACACAAAGTATAACCGTTCTAGACAAAACGCCGCAGAAAGTCTGGAAAAATTCGCATATCTGCCATGTTTTTGATCTGACTGCCGTCTGGCTCGGCAAATGTGCGCTGCAATAAATACCCCAATTCGTTAACGTGGCGACTTCATCACACTGTCGTCATCGTGCAACAAAAGATTCGTGCGAAGCGGTTATCCCCCAGCCTAGACAAGGCTGGAGACACCCGATGGCCGAAGTTGCGTGGTTCGAAAATGCGCTGGGCGCCTTTACACCCCCCCGCGCCGCCGCGCCTGCCCACAGCGCCAGTGACACGACCCTTTTCCGGCGGCATCGCACCATATTCATCTCCGACACCCATCTGGGCACCCACGGCTGCAAAGCCGATCCGCTGGCGGATTTCCTGGCGCACAATGACTGCACCACGCTGTTTCTGGTCGGCGACATTGTCGATGGCTGGCAGATGAAGCGCCGCTGGCGCTGGACGCCGGCCCAGAGCCAGGTGGTGGCGGAGATCCTGCGCAAGGTGGATGGCGGCACCAGGGTGATCTTCGTCCCCGGAAATCATGACGAGTTCGCCCGCGACTATGCCGGCAGGTTGTTCGCCGGGGTCGAAGTCATCAACGAAACGATCCATGAAACCGCTGACGGCAAGAGGTTGTGGGTGCTGCATGGCGACCGCTTCGACGGCGTGATCACCAACGCCAAATGGCTGGCGCATCTGGGCGACCAGGCCTATGCCATGATGCTGCGCTGGAACAACGTGCTGTTCGCGGTGCGCAAACGGCTCGGCCTGCCTTACTGGTCGCTGTCCTCCTGGCTCAAGCACAAGGTCAAGAACGCGGTCGAGTATATCTCCCGCTTTGAAGAGGTCGTGGCGCATGAGGCCAAGCTCAGGGGCGTGGATGGCGTGGTCTGCGGCCATATCCATCATGCCGAGATCCGCACGATCGGCGATGTCCTTTACATGAATGACGGAGACTGGGTTGAAAGCTGCACCGCCCTTGTCGAAGATGCCTACGGAAATATGGAGATTCTTCGCTGGGCAGATCCTTCGCAAAGACACAGAACCGGACGGCGGAAAGAGATTCCGGCTGGGTTTACCGGCGCTCCTCAAGCCGCGGCTGTACCCGCGTAGAACCAGGCGCCTTGAGCCCGGACCGATACCGGGCATGGCGGCCCATTTGAAGATCATGATCGTGACCGACGCCTGGTCGCCCCAGGTCAATGGCGTGGTCCGCACCTTGGAGACATTGGGCAAGGACCTGGCCAGCCTGGGTCACACGGTGCGCTATATAACGCCCTTGGGCCGGCGCACCTTTCCGCTGCCCACCTATCCCGAAATCCGCCTGGCCTTTTTTCAGCGCCGCGCCTTGACGCGCGAGATACGCGCTTTCGCGCCCGACGCCATTCATATCGCCACCGAAGGCTCGCTCGGTCTGACCGCGCGGCGCATCTGCCTGAAGCATGGCATCGCTTTTACCACCGCGTTCCACACCCGTTTCGCCGAATATGTCCATGCCCGTTTTCACATGGTGCCGGAGCGGGTGATCTGGCGCTGGCTACGCTGGTTTCATCATCCCGCCAGCGCGGTGATGGTGGCGACAAACACGCTGAAACGGGATCTGGCGGCGCAGGGTTTCCAGAATCTGCGGCTTTGGTCGCGCGGCGTGGACACCGAGAAATTCCATCCCGCCCAGGATGCCCGGCTGCCCTATGAAGGGCCGATCTGGATCAGCGTCGGGCGGGTCGCGGTGGAAAAGAATATCGAGGCCTTCCTGTCGCTGAACCTTCCCGGCACCAAGCTGGTGGTGGGCGATGGCCCGGCAAGGGGCGCGCTGGCGCAGAAATATCCGCAGACGAAGTTTCTGGGCAGCCTGAGCGGGGAAGCGCTGACCCGCGCCTATGCGGGAAGCGATGTCTTTGTCTTTCCCAGCCGTACCGACACATTCGGGCTGGTGACCCTGGAGGCGCTGGCCTGCGGCCTGACGGTGGCGGCCTATCCGGTGGAAGGCCCCCGGGATGTGGTAGGGCCCGAGATCGCGGGGGGCTCGGACGTGGCGGTCCTGGACGAGGACCTGCGCAAGGCCTGTCTGGGGGCGCTGGAGCTGGCCAACCATCCCAGGAGCCTCTCTCCCAGGGCCTTTGCTGAGCGCCACTCCTGGCGCGCCTGCTCGCTCCAGTTTCTTCATAACATCGCGGTCGAACCAGACCCCAGCTGAGCCTGTCCAAGGTCGCTAACCCCTTTTCGGCCCAGGGCTTATGTAAAACGCCGGGGTGGGCTAGAACGGCCCGGCAAGCCCAGGTTCCCTATGGCCCCGTCCAACCGCCTTACGGCCCGCGAATATGCGTTCCTCGGCCTGGCGCTGCTGTTCTGGGCGGGGTTCGTCATTCTGCTGGGCAAGGACACCAGCTGGGATTTCCGCAATTACCACTGGTACGGGCCCTACGCCTTTTTGAACGGCCGCATGGCCATGGACGTGGCGGTGGCGCATGCGGGCAGCTACTACAACCCCTATCTCGACCTGCCCTTCTATTGGCTGGCAACCCACACCAGCGCCTGGATCGCGCTGGGCGTGTTGGGCGCGGCTCAAGGCGCCAATCTTGTCCCGCTCTATCTGATCGCGCGCTCGGCGCTGCGGGTGACTGTCGAGCCCGCCGACATCAAGATCATGGCGGGCGCGCTGTCGCTTCTGGGGATGGTGGGCGCGCTGACCCTGACGGAATTCGGCACCACTTATTACGACAATGTGATGAGCGTGTTCGTTCTGAGCGGGCTGGCGATCCTGGTGCTCAATCGCGACACGCTCGCCCATGGCACATTGGGCAAGGCGGCCGCGATTTCAGCCGCGGCAGGCCTTATCACCGGCATGGCGATGGGGCTGAAACTGCCGGAGATGCCGTTCTGCCTGGGTTTCGCCGCCGCCTTGATCGCACTGGGCGGCAGCTGGAAGCATCAGGCTGCGCGGTTGCTGGCGGGCGGCTTGGCCGGGGTGATCGGCGTGTTGATCTTCAGCGCCCCCTGGATGCTCCACATCTATCATCTCACCGGCAATCCGCTGTTTCCCTATTTCAACGATTACTGGAAATCGCCGCTGGCGCTTGAGGCGCCCTATCGGGACTTGCGCTTTGTGCCCGCGTTCCGGCCCTGGTGGCAGCAGCTTTTCTTCCCCGTCCTGTTCACCCTGGATTGGCATGTCGCCAACGACCTGCCAAATCAGGACATACGGATCATGCTGGCCTATTTGCTGGTCATTGCCGCCGCTTTTGTGTGGCTGCTGCGGCGCGAGAGCCGCGATCCCCTGATTGAGAAACGAACGATCGCCATCCTGTTCGCCTTTTTCGCCGCCAGCTATCTGGCCTGGCTCAAATTCTTCGCCATCTACCGCTACATCATTATTTTCGAAATGCTGGCGCCGCTGCTGATCATCGCGGCGGTGGGACTTTTCCCGCTGGCACGGCGCAGCCGGTACCTGGCGCTGGGCGGATTGTGCGCCGCCTGCCTCCTGTTCGCGCGCAGCGATTTTCTGGAACGCGCGCCCGTCGAGGATCCCTATGTCCAGGTGGCCCTGCCGCCCATCCCAACGCCCGACAAGACCATGGTGGTGATGACCGGAGACGCGCCCATGGGCTTCATCGCCACCACCTTGCCGCCGCAAATTCCGGTGCTCAGGATCGACGGCTGGCTGGTGCAGCCGCGCGACGGCTCCGGCCTGACCAACCGCATGAAGCAGCGGGTGGCGGCCCACATGGCATCGGGCGGCGATCTCTACCTGATCGCCGATGCCGGCGACATGGGCCGCGCCCGCGATGCGCTGGCCGATTACCGCCTTGCGATCCGCTGGCCGGAATGCCAGCAATTCGATACGAATATCACCGGCACCTATCAATGGTGCCCGCTGGCCAGAAAGTAGCGGTAAGGAAGCCATGAAAGTCGCTGTACTGGTACCCTGCTACAATGAAGAGGCGGCAATCGCCAAAGTCGTGGCGGATTTTCGCGCCGCTTTGCCGGACGCGGCGATCTATGTCTATGACAACAATTCCAAGGACCAGACTGTGGCGCGGGCACAGGCCGCCGGCGCGGTGGTGCGCAGCGAAAACCGCCAGGGCAAGGGCAATGTGGTGCGCCGCATGTTCGCCGATATCGAAGCCGACATCTATGTTCTCGTTGATGGCGACGATACCTACGACGCCGACGCCTCGCCGCGAATGATCGCGCAATTGAAATCCGACGGCGTCGATCTCTTGACGGCGCGGCGTATTCATACCGACGCCGCCGCCTATCGCCCGGGGCATGTGTTGGGCAATCGCATGCTGACCGGCCTCACGGCCTTGCTGTTCAATGTCCATCTTTCCGACATGCTGAGCGGCTATCGCGTCTTTTCCCGGCGGTTCGTAAAATCCTTTCCCTTCACCGCCGAAGGCTTCGCCATCGAGACGGAGCTGACGGTCCATGCGGTGCGGCTGATGATGCCGATGGCCGAGATGGACACCCGCTACAAGGAAAGGCCGGTCGGTTCGGTCAGCAAGCTGAACACCTTCCGCGACGGTTTCCGCATCCTGGGCACGATCGGCTATCTGGTGCGGGAGGAAAGGCCGTTGATCTTCTTCGCCACCATCGCGGTCCTGTTTGCCGCAGCAGCGAGTCTGATGGGGGCGCCGGTGGTCTCGGAATATCTCCAGACCGGACTGGTGCCGCGCCTGCCCACCGCGGTGCTGGCCACCGGACTGGTGGTGATCGCCTGCCTGTCGCTGACCTGCGGGCTGATCCTGGACACCGTGACCCGCGGCCGCTGGGAAGCCAAGCGGATGGCCTATCTCGCCATACCCGGTCCGCAAGACCATCCGTGAACAAGGTTCTTGCGGCCCTGTCGCGCCTTTCCATCCTGCGCTTCGCGGTCATCGGTGTGTTGGGCATGCCGGTCGACTGGGCCGTGCTGCACGCCATGATCGATGCGGGTCTGGCGCGGGACGGCGCGCGCCTGGTCGCCTGGGTCTGCGCCGCGACCTTCACCTGGCTGGGCAATCGCTATTTCACGTTCGCGGACCAACGGGCTCATGGCGCGGCCATTTTTCAGGAATGGATGCGTTTTCTGGGCGCCAATTCCATCGGCGGCGTGGCCAATGTGGGAACGTTCTTCCTGCTGACCCATTTCGCCTCCTCGCCCTTCAACGGCACCAACCTGGCTTTTGTCTGCGGCGTGTTGGTGGGGCTGGTGTTCAATTTCACCTTGTCGAAGAAGCTTGTTTTCAAAGGGCCGCTATGAGTGCGAGGCAGCCGCGCAGGGGCCGCTAGCGCCAGCGTAGGGGTCGCTAGCGACAGCGTCGTGCGACGCGCGACCATAAAACCGGAGCGACCGCGGTCCGTAGCGGCAGCGTACGGACGAGCGAAGCGAGGGGTTCCTAGCAACAGCGTGGGAACGCGGCGCGACCAAAGAAAAAGGGCGCGGAAAACCGCGCCCTCTTCCGTAGAATAGTTATGGCCGTTAGCGAGCCGCCAGGGTCCAGAGATGAGCGATCAAGGCGTCCTTCTCGGGAGCCTTCACCTTGGCGAAAGCGGCCTTGGCTTCGGCCTTCTGGCCGGCGGCGAGATAGGCCTGGCCCAGGCGGATCTGGCCATTGGCAGCGTCCTTGAGCGGCTTTTTCAGGCCGTTCTGGATCACGCCGATAGCCTCCTTGGCCTTACCCTCGCCGATCATGTTTTCGCCCACCGCGATCAGATCGTCGCCCTGGGGCGCGGCATTGGCGGCAGCCAGCGTCTTGGCCGCGGCAGCGGCGTTGGCGGCAACCTGCGCTTTAGCACCATTCAAGAGACGCATGGAACGGTCGTCATTCACCACCTTGGCGGCAACGCCCTTTTCCATCGCGGCCTGGGCTTCGGCGGCCATTTTGAACTGCAGGGCGAACTGAGCCAGGGAGATATAGTCGTCCTTGGTGCTCATGCTGCCGGTCAACAGACGCAGGCGGTTGATGTCCAGCGTATTGTGATCCGACAGGCCGCGGGCGCGTTCGCCCAGTTTCAGCAGCAACTTCCAATGTTCCGGCTTGCCGCCACGGGCCACCAGCTGCTCCAGCGCCTGACGCTGGGTCGCTTCGTCGCCGATTTCGTAGGCGCAGCGCGCCTGAAGCTCCAGCGCCGTGTCGGAACCGGAGAGGGTCTTGCTGTAGCGCACGCAGCCGGCGAAATCATTGGCCTTGTAATAGGCCTGGCCGACCAGCAACTGCTCCTGGGCTCCAAAAGCGTTGAACTTCCTGAGGGTTTCGGCGCCGGCGATCACATCCCGGTATTTGCCGGCGTTATAGTCGTTGGCGAACTTGGCCTTCGCACCAGCCGGGGTCGAGGTGTCGCCGGACGATACGGCGATGAAATTCCTCATCTGGCTGATGACCTGGTTATCGGCGGCAGTCTTGTTGGCCTGGCCATCGGCCTCGTTCACCTTGGCCGAGGCGCCTTTCCAGTTGCCGGCCTTGGCCATGGCACTGGCTTCGTTCATCAAAGCTCCCACATGGGGGCTCAGAGTGACCTGGGCCTGGGCCGGAACCACCGGAACAAGGGATACTGCAGCAGCGGTACCCAGAAAAACCGCCGCCACGGCGGCACGAAGAACACGGACAGTCATAACAAGACCTCTTTCACATCCATCATAAAAAGGGAAAAGCGTGCGGGGTTGCCGCACGCTTTGTACCCTGCGGCCATGACCCTCACAGCCTAATTATACTGGTCAATCCCGCTAAATCCAATATGGGTCGCGCCCAGGCGCTGGGCATCGGCCAGCACCACGGCAACGGCGTCATATTTGGCCAACCGATTGGGATTCACATGGATTTCGTCCTGCTGATCGGACGGCTTCTTGCCGATATCGGCAAAATAGGAGTCCATCGTGGCGCGATCCACCGGAGTTCCATTCCACGTGATGGTTCCGTCGAAATCCACCCCAAGTTCCACGGTCGGGGGGACGAAGGTCGGCGGTGTGGGGTTGGGCGCCGGCATATCCAGCTTCACCGCATGCGTTTGGATCGGCAGGGTGATGATCAGAAGTGTCAGAAGAACCAACATCACGTCGATCAACGGCGTGGTGTTCATTTCCACCATCACTTCGCCTTCAGCAGTACCTGAACTCATTGCCATGGCGAATTACCTCAATAGCTACTGGCGTCCAGAGCATGCGGTTCGGTGATGAACCCCACTTTCTGGATGCCGGCCCTTTGACAGGCCAAGATGACACGGCCGATCGCCTCGAAGCGCACGCCCTTGTCGCCGCGGATATGCACTTCCGGCAAGGGCTTGTTGGCCGCCGCCGCCGTCTTCAAGGCGGTGACGAAGTTGTTCAGCATCGTCGGACTATCGACCGGAACATTGTTGTAATAGGTGGTCTCGTCGGCTGTGACGGCGATCACGATATTTTCCGGCTTGGTCTGGGTGACGATGTTGCGATAGGTCGGCAACTCAAGATTCACCGTCTTCAAGATCACCGGGATGGTGACCAGGAAGATGATGAGCATCACCAACATCACGTCCACCAACGGCGTGGTGTTAATCGTGACGTTCAGTTCCGCTTCATCATCTTCGACGGCATGTTGGACGTCGATGGCCATGGTTTTATCTCCGGGTGGCTATCTCTAGCGCGAGCGACTACTTGCCCTTGCTGATGAGATAGGCCTGCAGGTCGCCGGCGAAGGCGCGCAGCTTTTCGGTGATCACCTTGTTGCGACGGATCAGGTAGTTGTACAGCAACACCGCGGGAACCGCGACGAACAGACCGATGGCGGTCATGATCAGCGCTTCACCGACCGGGCCGGCGACCTTGTCGATCGAGGCCTGGCCGGCGACGCCGATGCCGATCAGGGCGTTCAAGATACCCATGACGGTTCCGAGCAGACCGACGAACGGCGAGACCGAACCGACCGAACCCAAGAAGGCGATGCCGCCCTGCAAACGGGCATTGGCGTCTTCCAGCTGACGGGTGAGGGTCATGCCGATCCAGTCGCTGAGGCCGACCAGGGTGGTGCCGCCCTGCGAAGCCTTCAGACCGGCTTCAGCAATGGCGCGGAACACGGAGGTCTTGGGCAGCTTGTCCACGCCTTCATTCAGGGTGGCGGAGGTCCAGAACTTCTTCTCGACCTGGGTCGCCTGGCTCAGAAGGCGCTGCTGCTCAATCCACTTGGTGAAGAAGATGTACCAGGTGCCGGCCGACATGATGGCCAGCGAGATCAGGATCACCTTGGAGATCCAGTCGCCTTCTTCCCAGATGTGGCCGAGGCTGTACTGGTTGGGAATCGGCGCATCCGAAGGGAGGGCGGTTTCGGCGGCGGGCGCCGGAGCGGCGGCGGCGTCGGGCGCCGGAGCGGCAGCAGCGTCGGGCGCAGGAGCGGCAGCTGCATCAGCGGCGGGCGCGGCCGGTGCGGCCTGGGCGTAAACCGGAGCAACGGCGCTCAGGCTGGTCATGGCGACGATAGCGGCGGCGATCGTCAGTTTCTTGAAGTTCATTTTTCTACTCCGTGGTAATCGATGAATTATTAGAGAGGGTTTAGATTACTTGGCGTCCTTCAGGTCCCATTTGACCGAAACGCGGGTCGAGACGGCAACGGGTTGGCCCTGATTGGTCGGCGGCTGCCAACGCCAGACGCGCTTGACATAATCGCAAGCGGCGGTGTCGAGACGTTCCGAGCTCGACGAGTTCAAAATCTTGCAATCGTCCACGCTGCCCGAGGTGGCGATGTGCACCTCCATCAGGGTGGTGCCGGATTCGTTCAAGCGCACCGAGATCGGCGGATAGGGCGGGACCGTATGCGTGCGCATGATGGGGCGCAGCGGATCGCTGGCGGCCACGACGGCCTTGGGCGGCGGCGCGGGCGGCGGCGGCGGCTTGACCGTCACCGGCGCGGGCGGCGGCGCGGCAACCTGGAACACCGGCACGATGGCAACCGGCGGCGGCGGCTTCACCAGATCCGGCGGTGGCGGCGGCGGCGGCTTGGGCTTTTCCGTTGGCGTATCGACGGTGGCCTTGATTTCCTGAAGCTGCTTCAAGATCGCGCCCTGATTGAGGGCAGCGACCAAGCCGAGGATCACGGCGATATGAATGCCGACAACAATGGCAATACTACCGGCTTTGCTGGTGGCGCTCGTGTCGCCGACATTCAAATGATTTGGACGTTCCATGCGCTCCACTCAAAGACAAAAACCGGTACGCTTTGCCCGGTCCAACAAATTGTTTGAGACCAAGTTCACCCAAGACGGCGCTCTATCATCGGCGCCTTATCAGGGTGCTTTTAAAGCAATCGCTTACCCTCTTTGCAAGAGGTATCCGATACGCAATTAGACGGGGCGCTGACCTTTGTCGTAGCAAAAGGATAGCGCCTTACGGCTCCCTTACAGTGTGAAAGCCTGCTGCAATTGCACACTTCGCATATGCAGCATCGGACGATTTATCAGTTAAGCCTTGGCACAGCCGATGGAAATCGGATTTGTCTCGCAAATGTTATGACAGCTGCTATCGCCATCGCCCAAAGATTAGGCCCATTGAGCAAGGCAGTATCCTTCCACAAGAGTTCCCTTGCGACATCTTTGCTATGGCCTTTTCCTGCGTGAAAAATTCGCGATGCTGGCCAAGCCACTTAACGCCGTTTCGAGGGTCTCACTATGCGATATCTCCACACCATGGTGCGCGTGTCGGACCTCAAGGCTTCGCTGGATTTTTACTGCCGCCTGTTGGGGCTGGTGGAAGTGCGGCGGATGGAAAATGAGAAAGGCCGATTTACGTTGGTTTTTCTCGCCACACCGGACGATGCCAAACGCATGTCGGAAGGCGCGATCGAGAGCCCGGTGATCGAACTCACCTATAATTGGGACGAACAAGGTTATGGCGGCGGCCGAAATTTTGGCCACCTTGCCTATCGGGTCAGCGACATTTACGCGGTTTGCGAGAAACTCATGGCGGGCGGCATAGCCATAAACCGGCCGCCGCGCGATGGTCACATGGCCTTTGTGCGATCGCCCGACGGCATCTCCATCGAACTTCTCCAAGACGGCCACCTGGACCCCAAAGAGCCCTGGGCCTCTATGCCGAATACGGGCAGTTGGTAGCAGCAGTATCGAATAGCGCCGCGGGCGGCCGAGGCTTTTAACGCGAGGATTTTTGGGACTTGGGCAGGAGCGTCGCGCGGAGCGGGCTTAACGCCCGTGAGCACGCGCGACGAACCCAAGGCCCAAAAAGACCGCGTTAAATTCTGCCGAGCACCGTGATCATGCCCACTTGCGTGGTCGAGCCGTTGTCGCCGCGAATCCAGTCATAATGCACACCCAAATGCCAGGTGTCGGTGCCGGCGCCCAGGCTCAAGCCCACAATGGCGTTGCCGGCGTCCGGATCGGGACCGACAAAGCTCATGGTGTTGCCGGCGGTGGAGCGGCCGCCGGTGGACTGGAATGCGGCCTTTACGCTCACCGCCTGCTGCAGCAAGTCATAGCGATAACCCAGCCGCGCTTCCGGGGTGAGTTCGAAATTCCATATCGCGATATGGGTCTTGATGTCGGCCCCCAAAGCGGTGCGAACCGAGCTGGCGAAATATGGCGCCACGTCCAGACTGAAGCCCGGACCGCCATTGGCTTCCTGATAGCCTTCCTCGCGCAATGTCATCACATCCAGGCTGACATGCGGATCGACCTCGAAACCCTTATATTTCAACATCAGGCCGGTATTGGCGCCCAGCGCCAGCATGGCGCCGGGGCGGCGGCTGGTGGCGGTGCGTTGCAAGCCGCCGACTTGAAGACTGCGGATACCTTCGAAATTTCCGTAAGCGGCGCTGATCTGGGTATCGAAAAAGATATTCTTGCCCCGCCAGTCGGTATAGCCGCTCAGCATGTACCATTGGGTGTTGGTACGGGTGCTGCGCGGCAGTTGCTGGGTCACATCGCCGCTGTAGAAAGTGAAGGCGCCGCCATACCAGCCGTTGCGCGGACTGCCGCCATCCACACCCACGGTAAAGCCGAAGCCATGGTCTTTGTATGAGGTCAAGGTGCCGTCGGCGGCGACACGGCCGCGATTGCTGATCTGACCGGTGAATTCCTCGCCCCACAGGGTCATGTCGCCGGCCACATTGGCATAACTGCGCAACAGCCGCTGGCGCGCCGCGACCGGTCCGCTGGCCTGGTCGGTCAGCAGAATTGCGATCTCGCGCGTGCCGCCCGAGACGTCCGGTCCAAATTGCGAGAAGACCTGCTGGGCCTGCTGTTGGGAGGCCGTAATATTGATGCCGCTGCCGACCACGCCCGGCGTGTTGTAAACGGTCATGCTGGTGGCGATGGTGGCGCCCAGCTCGCTGTCGGTGGCGAGCGCCCGGGCGACGAACGGAAATTGATTTTTGGCCTGGGCGGACAGATTGAGGCCTGGTGAGCCGTCCTTATTGAGGGCGCCGGTCGAACGCGGCAACAGACTCAGTGATAGCACTTGCTCGCCGCCGGCGGTGCCGATGCTCAACGGCGTGACACCGCTTTCCGCGGGGGTCTCGAACAGGAACGGTGTGTTCTGGCCCAGCAACGCATTCTGGTTGGCAAGGGTTGTGTCGATGATGGTCGGCGCTTTGATGAGGGTGATGGTCTGGACGGTCGGCGCCGCGCCGCTGGCGGCGGTCAAGCCCGAGGAAATATAACTGCCGAATTGCAGCGCCAGAGTGGCGCCCGAAATATTGGCGCTCTGGGCCTGCACCACAGGATTCGTACTGGTAAGGTTGCCTTGCGAAATCGCCAGCCCCAAGGTGCCGTTGGCACCGACATTGAAGGTGGAGGCTTGAAGCGTGGTGGTGGTGTTGGCGACGAACAGCTGGCCGTTGGGATCGACCTGCACCGCCAGTCCGCCGACGGCGGAATTGATCACGGCATTGACATAGCCGAAGCCGCCGATGTTCAGCTTGTGGCCGGTGCCGGCGCCGAAATCGATCAGGGTCGGGATGCTCAAGGGCGCCAGCCCGACGGTATCGTCGGTGATGGACTGCGCCACGATCGCATAATTGGCATTGATGTTGCTCAAGCCGGTTTCCGGATTGGCGGTCCCGCCGGCGCCGGTATTTCCGACGTTCAATGTGTTGTTGTTGCCCTGAGCGCCCATGAAGACATGGCCCAGGATGCGGCCGCTATTGTTGATGGTGACGCCGCCGGTTGTGCCGGCCACCAGGTTGATGGCGTTGTTTGTGGAACTTGTCACAGCGCCGATGACGGGGATCAGAGTGGTATTTTGCGCCTGAATCAGCCCGGCATTGGTAATGGTCTTGAGGGTGCCGCTTTGGTCCCAGATTGCCTGGGACACCAGGCTGAACGGCGCCGAGAGGGTGGCGATATCCTTGGTCGGGGCAACGGTATTGGTGCTGACACTGGCGGTGATTCTGGCGTTCTCGCCGACCTTGATCAGCGGCAAGCTGGCATTCTCGCCGATAATGACGCCAAAGGAGCTGCCGGCGCCGATGCCGGCGACTTCCGCGCTGATGGTGCCAGAGGTAAGGCTGCTGGAGGTGATTTTTTCGGCTTTCAATTCCAGCCTGGGCACGAAGGTGTAAGCGCCGAAATATAAGGCCGTGGCCGAGGTAATGCCGTTGGCTGTGGTGGTCTGGGTATTGGTCACCGCCTGGGCGCCAATGGTGCCGGTGTTCAACAACCCGCCCAGGGCATCGTAAGTGCGGGGCGTCGTGGTGGTCACGCCGCCCACTGTGGTCGTGATCTGATCGGTCCGCGTTTGCGGTGTCATGCTGCAACTTGTTGCGACCACGGTGGTACTGGCCGCGGCGCTGCCCAAGCACGTAAAATAGGTCGGGGACGCGCCCTGGATAACGATAGCGGCTGTGCCACGGTCGGCATCGGTGGGCCTGGCTTGGATGGTGCCGCGGTTTATGAAGGAATAGCCCGGATCGACGCCGTCGATATCGGCGGTCACCGGACCCAAAGTGATCGGACCGCGCGGCAATCCCCCGGTGGTGGTGATGGAACGGAGCGGATCGATCAGTATCACCGGCTGGGAGACAATTCCGGCGGAGTTGATCAGCGCCTGGGGCGCGTTGTTGGACGTGCCCGGACCGGCATTGAGGACGCCGCCATCGATATTGCCGCCGATGACCAGGGCGCTGCCCGCTTCCGGATTGCCGCGGCCGCTGTAGATCGAGGTTCCAATCAGATTGATGGCACCGGCATTGATCAGCGAGCCGCCCGAAGTGGTGGGACAAGTGAAGCCGGATGGCGCGGCGGTGTCGCTGGCGCAAGAATGGATGCCGCCCAAGGTCTGGACGCCGATTATCCCCGGACCGACACCGGAAAGCTGGGACTGTATGACCAAATTGCCGTTCAGGGTGCCGTCAAGATCCACCATGATGCTGTTGGAGGCGTTGGAATTGGGGGTCCCGTTTTGAACGATGCCGCCGCCACCCAGGAAGATGTTGCTGGTGACCTTGGTGCCCTGCACCAAAAGAAAGGCGGCCGAAGCGTCACCCTGCACGATCATGGCCGACTGCTGGGTGGTAATGGCTTGCCCGGTCAGTGTGAGGGCGTTGAGGACCGTGAGACTGACCGGCCCGTAAAAGGTCTTGCCGCCCTGGATGACGATGCCGCGCTTGTCGGTGCCGTTGCCGCCCACATCGATGTTGCCGGTCGAGGTGAAGCTGGAGACAAGATTTCCGTTGGTGGTGTCGATGATCACGCCCAGGGCGCCGGTTGTGCCGGTATTGGAAATCGCGCCGTTGTTGGACACGGTGTTGCTGGAATTGATGGTGATCGACGAGACACTCTCTTTGGTGATGTTGACGGCGCCGCTGGCGTCGATGACGATATTTCCGGCGCTGGAGGTGATAAGCGGGGTCGAGGTTTGGGTGGTGACGGTGGTGTCGGCATTGGCCGCGGCAACGGTCATGACTGCCGTCAGCAGGGCAGCCGCAGCAGCGGAAAGCATCAAACGGTGCTTGATCAACTCAGCCTCTTATAAATGTCGCCGGGCGGCGGCGCCGCCAGTCTCGGCATTGTTTTGTCGCAAGGCCCGCTCCCGGACCTTGGGCCGCGCGTCCCGCGCAGCCCCGCACCGTTTACCCTTCGCCAAACACCCCGCCTTCGGCCGCAGCCGGGGCGGGACGCTCCTGAGGCGCCTTTGTACCCGGCTATCGTCCCGGTTCAACAGCAATTTTCTCGTCCCGGCCTGCCCGGATAGCCAAATCCACCTGTCTTAATCGGGTGTTAGCGGCCTTAAGGGCAAAATCCCTGTGAAAAAGCCTTAACGAACGAACCCAGACCCATGCCTCCGGCCCGGCACACCAGCTTCGCCCGGCTCACCCAGAAGGATGTGAGCGCCGCCGCCGCGCGCCATGAGATGCTCCAAACAGGGCGCATGGGCGGGGCCCGGGCGATTTTCGCCTTTTGCGACCTGTCCGGCCTCGACCTGTCGGGGCGTAACCTGGCCGATGCCGACTTTACCGGCGCGGTCCTGGAAGAGACCAATTTGGAGGGCGCCAAGCTGGACTCCGCCAGCTTCTTCGGCGCCGACCTGCGCCGCGCCAATCTGGGCGGTGCGTCCTTGCGCCGGGCCGACATGCGGGGCGCTTCGATGCGAGGCGCCAATATGATCGGCGCCGATCTGTTCGAGGCGGACCTGCGCGAAGGCACGATCGCGGAAAAAGACAAAAAGGGAAATCTCAAGCTGCTGCTGCACGATCTGGGTCCCTCGGAGCTGCCGGCCGCGATGATGAACTCCGCCAATCTGGAGCGCGCCAAAATGACCGGCGCCATCGCCATCCAGGCCGATTTCACCGATGCGATGATGAAAGGCGTCCGGCTGACGCGCGCCAATCTGCGCCAGGCGCGGCTGACCGGCGCCAATCTGGAAAATGCCGACCTGTCGGGATGCAACCTGATCGGCGCCGATCTCGCGGGCTGCATCCTGGTGGGCGCCAAACTGGATTTCACCAGCACCCATGGCGCGGACCTCAGCAAGGCTTTGATGGAATCCGCCGAACCCGACCTGGAAGATGTCGCGAACGTCGAAAACCTGCTGGCGGCCCATTCGCGCTGGGCCGAAACCGACGGCAAGGAAGGACGGCCCGCCGATCTGGCCGACCGCGATCTCAGGCATATTCCCAACTTCTCCCGTTTCACCTTGACCGCCCTGATCGCGCCAAAAGCACTGCTGTACGGCGCCAATCTGGAAGGCGCGTCCTTGCAAGGTTCCAACCTGGCCGGCTGCGATCTGCGTTCGGCCCGGCTGGGCGGCGCCGATTTGCGCGGCGTCAATTTCTCCGGCGCCCAGCTCAATCATGCCGATCTGCGCGACAGCAAGCTGGGACCGCTCTTGATCACCGGCGGCCGGTTGTTGCCGGCGCGGCTGGACAATGCCCAGGCGCGTTATGCCGATTTGCGCGGCTCCGATCTGCGCCGCGCCAGGCTGTCGGGTTGCGATATGTCCTATTCCAACCTGATCGACGCCGATATGCGCGACAGTGAAATGCAGGGCGCGGATTTTTCCGGGGCGAAGTTGCCGGGGCGTCTCGCCGAGGCCCTGGCGGCCTCGATCTAGCCCCTAAGCCGCAATGGCCGTGCTTTTGGCGCGGACAAACTGCGCCAAACGCGACAAGGATACTTTCGCTTCGCTGCGGCCGGCATCACTCTGAAACAGATGGCTCATGCCGTCATAGATTTCCACGCTGACCGGCACATTGGCGGCGGCCGCGCGGTCACCCAGCTTGGACGCATCGTCGCGCAGGATCTCGTTTGATCCCGCATGCACCATGATCGGCGGAAAGCCGCCAAAGGGGGCATAGGCGGGGGAGGCATAGGCATCGCAGGGATTGGACTTGCGCAGATAATGCCGCGCCGACACGAACAAGGTTTCCCAATCCAGCACGCCGTCACACTTGCGGTTCTGCAAGATCGAAAGACCGGAAAGAGAAAGATCGGCCCAGGGCGATAAAGCCAAAATCCCGCCCGGCATCGCCAGACCGGCATTGCGGATCGCCAGCGCCACCGAAAAAGCCAGGCCGCCGCCAGCCTCGTCGCCCGCCAGGATGACCGAGGAACCGGGCATGCCTTTGGACAGCAGCGCGCGGTAGGCATCGACCCCGTCACGCACCGCGGCCGGGAAAAAACATTCCGGCGCCAGGCGGTAATCGACGCTGAAGGCGCCGATCCCGCAGGCTTCCACCAGCCTGCTGGTCAGAGGCCGATGGCTTTGCGGCGATCCGGCGATAAAGCCGCCGCCGTGGAAATACAGGATCGTCCGGCCATCGCGGCTTGCGCCGACCCATTCGCCTTCTATGGCGCCCAGCCTGGCGGGGGTAAACGCCATGCCTTCAGGGACCACGCCGAAACGCGCAAAGAGAGCGTCGTAGCGGGCGCGCAATTCTTCGATTGCGGGAACTTTGCCGTGGGAGTTGTGCGACCAGAATGCCATGTCATGCCGAAGCAGTGCGTCGCTGGTGATTCTATCAAGAAAATCCAAGACAAAAAAATAGGGGCCCCCGAAAGAGGCCCCTATTCTCACCTGGAAGCAATGCTTTTTAAGCCGCCTTTGAACCTTCGATCGTGGTCAGGCTGGGCGCATTGATCGCGATGCGGCGGGGCTTCTTCTCCTCCGGCACGATACGCTCCAGGTCGACATGCAGCAGGCCGTTCTCAAGCCGCGCCGCCTTGACCTCGACATGTTCGGCGAGCTGGAAACTGCGCTCAAAGCTGCGGCCGGCGATACCTTGATGCAGCAGAGACGTAGCCGGTGTTGCGGCCTGTTCGCGCTTGCCGGTGATGGTCAGGACACGGTCCTTGACGTCGACCGAAAGGTCCTTCTCGGCAAAACCGGCGACCGCCAGGCTGACGCGATAATTATTCTCGTCGCTGCGCTCGATATTATAGGGCGGATAGCCCTGTTCCGAGGCGGACTCCAACAGTCCGATCAAACGATCAAAGCCGACGGTGGAACGGAAAAACGGGGAATAGTCGATACGCATGGAACAACCTCCTAAAAAGCGTTGCGGTTGAACCCCACCAGCTTGCCTGCATGGGGCACGGAACCGGCCCCAAACGGCGGCCGGCGCGCCTTATTTGGGAGCGGAACCGAAACGTTCAAGGCCCTTTCGGGGTCTTGAAAATCCGGGTTAAGTGCCTAGCGAACCTGCCGATTCATAAAAATGATCCCCGCCGCCATTCTGTTTGACCCCATGCCCATCAAGGCCGTCGGCGCGAGCCTGCGCGCCGCCCGGTTTGAGTCTGCGCCGGATGTTCCGGCGCGCGGTGTGTGCGTGCTGTTGAACGGCCAGACCGAATTCATCGAGAAATATTTCGAGGTGATCGACGAACTGCGCGGGCGCGGCTTCGCGGTGGCGACAATGGACTGGCGCGGCCAGGGCGGCTCGACCCGCATGACCGAGGACAGCCGCAAGAGCTTTGTCGGCGACTTCAGCGAATATGACGAAGACCTGGACACGCTGATGAATTGGGTCGTCACGCCCATGCTGGCACAGGGCGAAAAACCCGTGGCGCTGGCCCATTCCATGGGCGCGCACAACCTGCTGCGGCTTCTGGCGCGGCGGCCCGCAAGCTTCGCCGCGGCGGCGCTTTGCGCCCCGATGATCGCCATTTCCTTTCGCGGCCAGAAAGAGCTGCTGGTACGGTCGGTGACCCGCTACCAGCTCTGGCGCGGCAAGCGGGCGGATTGGGTCTGGGGCATGGAAGGACGTGACCCTCATAAAGTCACATTCGCCACCCAACTGGTCACATCCGATCCCCAGCGCTTTGAACGGACCCAGATGCTGCTGCGCGAACAGCCCGATCTGCGCCTGGCGGGCGCCACCTGGGGGTGGCTGGCGGCGGCGCTGCGCTCCATGGACTGGCTGCGCGGTCAGGCCTCTGCCGTGACGACAGAATTGCTGATCGTCGGCGCGGGCAAGGATCGCATCTGCATCACTTCAGCGGCGCAAGATTTCGCGCGGCGCGCGCCCGCGGCGGACTATGTGGAGATAGCGGAAGCCGAGCATGAAATTTTGATGGAGCGCAGCGCGATCCGCGCCAAATTCTGGCTGGCCTTCGACGCTTTCATGCAAAAACACCGCGCCTCGGTTTGATCCGAGGCACGGTGCTTTTTTTAGGCTAAGGAACTACTGAGCGATCTGGCCCGAAGGCTGGGCAGAAGGCTGAGTCGGTTCCGGAGTGGGTGAAGGAGCCGGATCGGCGCCCTGAGCCGGAGCCGGGTTCGGAATATCCGAAGCGACGGTGGCGCCCTGCGGCACAGCAACACCCGACTGGGTATTGTTGGTCGCGACGTCAGAAGGGGACGGGCTTGGCCCATCCGGCAGAGGCGCCGCAACAGGCTGTTCCGGCGTCGGCGTGATCGCCGCCTGTTGCTGCGGCTGCGTGTTCACCTGATTGGCGTCGTTGGCGGCAGCCATCCGGGCCGCTGCGGCATCGGAAGCAGCTGCATCCGCCTGGCCGCTCGCGGGTGTTTTGACCAATGCCGCGCGCAAACTATTCGGTTCACTTGTCGCGGCCTTGGCGGCCTTGGTGGCCTGCTTGGCCACAGGCTCGGGCGCCGCGGCCGGCGTCTCGGTAACCGGCATGAGAGCCGCCGGGGGCGGAGCAACCGGCGCGGGCGCAGGCGCGGCCGCGACGATCTGTTTGGTGTGCGTGGAAGAGCCGTGCGACGCATAGAGCGCCACACCGGCGGCGCCGACCATCAGCGCCACCGCAATCGCGCCCACGATCTTGGGTGTGTTGTTGGGCTCGATATCTTCCGGTTGAACGGTATGGAAATTCCCCAGACCGGATTCATTGCCCGCCGATTCGTGATGCAGAGCGGTGGGATCATCGGGGAAGGACGTGGTGTTAAAATCGCGCAGAGACATTCGTTCCTCCTGGGTGTGTTCAAACCTTCGAGGAGAAAACGTTCTGTTCCCGCGTGAGTTTCGCGACCCTTGAAGAAAGGCAAATTGCGGCAATAGTTTAGCCGCAATATGCGGAACTGCTGAAATTGCGCCTGATTTCTTTATGCTTTCGGGGACGGCGATAGACGCTGTCAACCGGCCTTCAGCCGGCCAAAAGCTTGATCGCCTGCTGATGAATGCGCTTGTCGCCGCAAGCCAAAATGGTCTTGCCGTCGCGGCAATCTCCGCCATCCCAGGCGGTGATGATTCCGCCCGCGCCTTCCACAAATGGAATCAGCGCCGCCACGTCCCAGCGCTTGAAATTGGCCTCGATCACAAGATCGACAAAACCCAGCGCCAGGGCTGCGAAGAGATAACAATCGCCGCAATAGCGGGTCATGCGCACCGCGCTTTTCACGCGCTGGAAGGCGGCCTGCTGGCTTTCCGAAAAATAGGCGCTGGGATCGGTGGCGCAAAGGATCGCCTTGCCCATCTCGTCGCATTCGCGCACATGCAGCGGCGTGCGCTTATCGCCTTCGATCAGCACCGAACGGCCATTGACCCCCAGGAACCGCTCGCCCAGCACCGGCTGGTCCAGCATGCCCAGCACCGGCACTTCATTCTCCTCCAGCGCGATCAGGGAGCCCCATTCATGCCGCCCGGTGATGAAGGCGCGGGTGCCGTCGACCGGATCCAGAACCCAACGCAGGGCGCTCGTTCCCGGCTTTTCGCCATACTCTTCGCCGAGAATTCCATCCTCGGGACGTTCGCGTTCGATGATGGCGCGGATGGCGCGCTCCCCGCCCTTGTCGGCCTCGGTGACGGGATCGAAGGCGCCCTTGCCCGGCTTGTGCGCCACTTCGATCCGCTGGCGGAAATAGGGACGGATCACCGCGCCGCTGGCATCGGCCAGGCGATTGGCGAAGGCGATCAGTTTTTCGTCGACCGTCATGCGGATTTCCAAAAGGATACGATAAGGCCGCCAGCAACAATCAAGGTCCCGCCCGCCAAGATCGGTGTGGTCGGCAATTCCCGGAAAAACAGGAAATTGATCAGCTGCCACATCACAAACAGGGTGGCGATATAAAGACCCACCACCTGGCCGAATTCCAGCGGCGCCAGGTTGAGGAAGGTGCCATAGCCCGCCAAGAGGACCGCGCCCAGCAGGAAAAGCGCGATGCGCGCCGGACCGGCATGCTCAAACAGGGATTTGCGGATGATGGCGTCGCCCGCCACTTCCAGAGCGGTGGCGACGATCAAAAAAGCCAGGACAGGCATGTCGGCCAGAAGCTTCATCGGCGCGCCCTTTGTGCGGACTCACAATAGCCGCATCCACGAACAAAGCGCGAGGATTTTTGGGGCTTGGGCAGGGTTGCCTAGCGACAGCGTAGGCAACGCGCGGAGCATATTTCTACGGCCGCTCGCTCAAGCTCGCGGCGTTCGCCGCTTTCGCAGGTCCACTGGACCTGCTCACATGCTTCGCATGACGCGGCTCACAGCACGCGCGACGAACCCAAGACCCAAAAAGACCGCGCTCTTAGGCTTCCATCGCCTGTTTGGCACGCTTGCGTAGATGCGGAAGGAGTTCCCGCTTGCGCAACCGGATGTTCTGCGGCGTCACTTCCACCAGCTCGTCGTCCTGGATATAGGCCATGGCCTGTTCCAGGGTCATCGGCACGATGGGCGTCAGCTTCACAGCTTCGTCCTTTGAGGTCGTGCGGATGTTGGTCAACTGCTTGGACTTCAGCGGGTTGACGTCCAGGTCATTGTCCTTGGCATTCTGGCCGATGATCATGCCTTCATACACTTTGGCGCCGGTGGTGATGAACAGCTTGCCGCGTTCCTCGATGTACCAAAGGCCATAGGTCACCGCTTCGCCCTGCTCGGTGGAGATCAGCACGCCGTTGGTGCGGCCGCCGACGCTGCCCTTGTGCGGCGCATAGTCCAGGAACATGCGGTTCATCACGCCGGTGCCGCGCGTGTCGGTGAGGAATTCGCCGTGATAGCCGATCAAGCCGCGCGCCGGGCCGTGAAACACGATGCGGGTCTTGCCGGCGCCGGTGGGACGCATGTCGGTCATTTCGCCTTTGCGCATCGAAATTTTCTCGATCACCACGCCGGTATAGGCGTCGTCCACATCGACCGTGACTTCCTCGATCGGCTCCAGCTTTTCACCATTCTCGGTCTTGAACAGCACGCGTGGACGCGAAATGGAAAGTTCGAAACCCTCGCGGCGCATGGACTCGATCAATACGCCCAATTGCAGTTCGCCGCGGCCCGCCACTTCAAAGTTGCCGTCGCCCGTCTCGGCCACCTTCAGCGCGACATTGCCTTCGGCTTCGCGGAACAGCCGCTCGCGGATGACGCGGCTTTGCACCTTGTCGCCTTCGCGCCCCGCATAAGGCGAGTCGTTGACGGAAATGGTCATCGCCAGGGTCGGCGGATCGATCGGGTGCGACGGGATCGGCGCGTCCACGGTCAGATCGCAAAGCGTGTCGGCGACGGTGGCGTCCTCGAGTCCGGCAATAGCGACGATATCGCCGGCTTCGGCGCGATCCACCGGCACGCGGGCCAGGCCGCGGAAAGCCAGAAGCTTGGTGACGCGGGTCTTCTCGATGACTTCGCCGGCGCGATTGAGCGCCTTGATGTTGCGGTTGGTGGTGATGACGCCGGATTCAATGCGGCCGGTGAGAATGCGGCCCAGGAAATTGTCGGCCTCCAGTGTGGTGACCAGCATCTTGAAAGGATGTTCTTCCCCCGCCAGCTTTTGCGGCTTGGGGCGCGGCACATCGTCCACGATCAGCTGAAACAGGGGATCGAGATTTTTGCGCTCGTCCTCGAGTTCCTTCACCGCCCAGCCGTTGCGGCCCGAGGCATAGAGATAGTGGAAGTTCAGCTGGTCATCATTGGCTTCCAGCGCCAGGAACAAGTCGAAAATGGATTCGAGCGTTTCCTTGGGCTGGGCATCGGAGCGGTCGATCTTGTTGATCACCACGATGGGCTTGAGCCCCAGTTTCAACGCCTTGGACAAAACGAATTTGGTTTGCGGCATCACGCTTTCGGCCGCGTCGACCAGGAGCACCACGCCGTCCACCATGGAGAGGATGCGTTCGACCTCGCCGCCGAAATCGGCATGGCCGGGCGTGTCGACGGTGTTGATGCGCACATTGTTCCATTCCACCGAGGTGCATTTGGCCAGGATGGTGATGCCGCGCTCGCGCTCCTGATCGTTGGAGTCCATGGCGCGTTCGGCCATCTGCTGGTTCTCGCGCACCGAGCCGGACTGTTTGAGCAGCTGGTCGACCAGCGTGGTTTTGCCATGGTCGACATGGGCGATGATGGCGATGTTACGGATTTCCATGGGACCAGAATCGGTAAGAGGAGCGCGAAGTTGGCGGGCTTATAGACGCTGGCCGTGCTGCGGAGCAACATCGACCCGGCCCTCCATTGTACCCTTCCTTACAATCTCTTTACATATTTTCTAATGATTTCAATGTCTTAATGGTTACGCGGCCGTCATTTTCGGCACATTTGTGAGATAGTTTTCGCCTATAACCGCCCAAATGAATGAAACCGGGCGCGGTCTTGGGGCCGTACGGGCCGGATTTTACTCTGGTCACCCGGCCTGCTGGCAAAGTTAGGATTGTGTCGCATGAACGTTCAGATCAACCCGCTAGAGACCCCGCCGGTGCGGGACGACGACCGGGATGACGGCGCGAGCGGCCGTGGCCGCACGATTGCGATCGGCTGCGCCGCACTGGCGGTCATGCTCGGCGGTTTCTGGTATTTCACCCACAAAAGCGCGCCGCCGCCGCGCCGCGCCCAGGCGGCGCCGGTCCGGGTGGCAGCGGTCGATGTCGGCAATATGCCCGTGATTGAGCGCACCATCGGCACGGTGATGGCCAACTCCACCGTGCAGATCAACGCCCGCATCCAGGGCCAGATGATCAAGGCCTATTTCAAGGAAGGCCAGATGGTGAAGCAGGGAGACATCCTGTTTCAGATCGATCCGCGCCCCTATCAGGCGACTTACGACAATACTTTGGCTCAGCTCGCCACCGCCAAGGCCAAGGCCGACCGCTATACGCGCCTGACGGCGCAGAACGCCATTGCCGGTCAGCAGTTCGACGATGCCCAGGCCGAATATCTGGAAGCCAAGGCGGCGGTGGAATCGGCGCGCCTGAATGTGGAATTCACCACCATCCGCGCGCCGGTCAATGGCAAGACGGGCGCCATTCTGATTCAGCCCGGCAACATGGTCGCCGCCTCGACCGCCAGCACCAATGCCACGCCGCTGGTCACCATCAACGAAATCCAGCCGGTGAAGATTTCCTTGGCGCTGCCCCAGTCCGACCTGCCGCGCATCCAGGAAATGCAGCGCACCAAGGGCCTGACCATTACCGTCGCCTTGCACAATGCGGGCGGCGGCTCGGACATTCAGGTTCCGGTGAATTTCATCGGCAATGCCGTGACCAACAATACCGGCACCATCGAACTGCGCGGTTCCTACGACAATCCCGACATGGCGCTGGTGCCGGGCCAGTTGGTGGACGTCGTCGTGGCGCTGTCGGAAATCCCCAATGCCACCTTGGTGCCCCGCGAATCCGTGAATACCGGCCCGGACGGCCAGTTCGTTTATGCCATCAAGGACGGCGCTGCCCAGCAAGTGCCGGTCAAAGTTCTGTTCGACGACGGCGTCCATGATGCGGTTTCCGGCAATCTGAAAAAAGGCGACCTGGTGGTCACCGAGGGTCAGCTGCGCATCATCCCGGGCGCCAAGGTCAATATCACCGGCCATAAGACGGCAGCGGGCAAAGGCCAGATGACCAGTGGGGGCCGCAAGGTGTCCCCTGAGCAGGACCGCGAAGGCTGATCGCCGAAAGGCATAAACGATGAATCTGTCAAAGCCCTTTATTGAACGTCCCGTCATGACCACCCTGGTCATGGCTGCGCTGGTGATCTTCGGCGGCTTTGGCTATGCCAGCCTGCCGGTCTCCGATCTTCCCAATATCGACTTTCCCACCATCTCGGTGAATGCCAGCCTGCCCGGCGCCGATCCCGATACCATGGCGTCCTCGGTCGCCGCGCCGCTGGAAAACCAGTTCTCGGCCATCGCCGGCATCGACCAGATGACGTCGAGCAATACCCAGGGCCAGACCCAGATTCAGCTGCAGTTCAGCCTGGACCGCAGCGTGGATGCCGCCGCCCAGGACGTTCAGGCCGCCATCTCGGCCGCGACCCGCAATCTGCCCAAGGCGCTGCCGCAGCCTCCCACCTTCCGCAAGCAGAACCCCGCCGACATTCCGATCATGTTCCTGGCGATGAGCTCGGCCACGATGAAGTCATCGGAATTGAACGAGTATGCCGAAACCCTGTTGGCGCGGCAGGTCTCCACCGTCGACGGCGTCGCCCAGGTGAGCGTATTCGGCACGGCAAAATATGCGGTGCGCATCCAGGCGGATCCGGCCGCCCTGGCAACCCGTCAGATCGGCATCGACAAGCTGGTCTCCGCGGTCGCCAACGCCAACGTCAATCTCGCCACCGGGGCGCTCAACGGGGACACCCGTTCCACCGTCATCCATACGGGCGGCCAACTCAACAATGCCGCGGAATTCAACAACCAGATTGTCACCTATCAGAATGGCAGCCCGGTCCGGCTCAGGGACGTGGCCACGGTCATTGACGGGCTGGAAAATCCTTACGGCAAGAGCTGGTACAAGAATAAGGAAGCCATCGTGCTGGCGATCTTCCGCCAGCCCGGTTCCAACGTCGTGGCCGTCACCGACAAGATCAATACCATCCTGCCGCAGTTCCGGGCCAACCTGCCGCCGGCGGTGCAGTTGGACATAGTATTCGACCGCAGCCAGATGATCCGCGCCTCGATCGATGATGTGCAGCACACCCTCTTGATCGCCGGCGCGCTGGTGGTGGGCGTGATCTTCGTCTTCCTGCGCCGGGTCTCCGCCACCATCATTCCGTCGCTGGCGCTGCCCATTGCCATTATCGGCACCTTCGCCGGCATGGCGGCCTTCGGCTTCAATCTCGACAATCTGTCCTTGATGGCATTGACCCTATCGGTGGGCTTTGTCGTCGATGACGCCATCGTAATGCTGGAGAATATCGTCCGGCATATCGAAATGGGGGAAAAACCCTACGAAGCGGCGATGAAGGGGTCGGGCGAAATCGGCTTCACCATCCTGTCCATGACCATCAGCCTGGCGGCGGTGTTCATTCCCATCGTCTTCATGGGCGGTATCGTCGGACGGCTGCTGTACGAATTCGCCGTCACCATCATCCTGGCGATCCTGTTCTCGGGCGTGATCTCGATCACCCTGACACCCATGCTGTGCGCCCGCATTCTCAAGGACGAGCACGGTCAGAAGCACAACGTGTTTTACCGGATGGCGGAGAACGGCTTCAATGCGGTGCAGAACTTCTACGACCGCACCTTGCGCTGGAGCATCGCCCACCGCCGCACCATTCTCGGGCTGTTCTTCGCCAGTCTCGCGGCCTCGGTGCTGATGGCCACGGTGATGCAGCAGGACTTCCTGCCCAGCGACGATACCGGCCGCATCCAAGGCAACATTCAGGCCGCCAACGGCACCAGCTACAAGCAGATGGCGGCCTACACCACCCAGGTCATGAAGATCATCAGCGCCGACCCGGACATTGACGGGGTAATGGGGATGATGGAGGGCTCCAATGGCAGCGCCGGCAGCAACAATGCCCGGCTGATGATGATCAAGCTCAAGCCGCTGAGTGAGCGTACATCAACCCCGGAGCAGATCATTCGCCGCCTGCGTCCCCAAGTGTCGCGCATTGCCGGCGTGAATGTGTTCCTCACCAACCCCCCGGCGATCCGGCTCGGCGCGCGCCAGTCCCGTTCCACCTACCAGTATACGCTGCAGGGATTGGATCTGGCCCAGTTGCAGGATTATTCCGACCGGCTGATGGATGAGCTTCGCAGGCAGTCCGGCTTCGTCGATATCACGTCCGACAACGAAGCCGCGATGCCCTCGGTGCAGGTCAAGATCAACCGCGACCGGGCCGCCGCTTTTGGCGTGACGCCGCTGCAGATCGAAACCGCGCTGGGTTCCGCCTTTGGCGGCCAGCGCATCTCCCAGATCAACACCTCGTCAAACCAGTATGAGGTGATCATGGAGTTGCTGCCGCGCTACCAAAGCGATGCGTCGGCTCTCGACCGGCTTTACATCACCGGCTCCGGAAACACCTTGGTGCCGCTGACAGCCGTGACCGATATGACCTCCAGCACCGTGCCGGTGTCGGTGAACCATGCCGGTCAGATCCCGTCAGTGACCGTCTCCTTCGATCTGGCGCCGGGCAAGGCGCTGTCGGATGCGGTCAGCGGCATCCGCGAAGCCAGCGAGGCCATCGGAATGCCCGAATCCATTCAGGGCAATTTCCAGGGCACCGCGGCCGCGTTTGAAGCTTCCACCAAGAATATGGGCATGCTGCTGATCATCGCCATGGTGGTGGTCTACATCATCCTGGGCATTCTGTATGAAAGCTTCATCCATCCCCTGACCATCCTGTCGGGCCTGCCGTCGGCGGCGGTTGGCGGTCTTCTCACCCTCTGGATCGCGCATATGCTGTTCGTGGCGGGCATCACGCCGACGGACATGTCGCTGACGCTATACGCCTTTGTCGGCATGATCATGCTGATCGGCATCGTCAAGAAGAACGCCATCATGATGATCGACTTCGCGATCAACCGGCAGCGCAGCGACGCAAGCGTGTCGCCGGAACAGGCGATCTACGAAGCCGCCATCACCCGCTTCCGTCCCATCATGATGACCACCATGGCAGCCCTGATGGGTACCCTGCCCATCGCCTTCGGCAGCGGCTCCGGTGCGGAATCCCGCCGCCCGCTCGGCCTCTGCGTGGCGGGCGGCTTGCTGCTGTCGCAGCTGCTGACCCTCTACATCACGCCGGTGATCTACAGCTATCTGGACCGCTTCAGCACCAAGATGCAGCGCCGCAAGGTACGCCGCCCCGGCCCCAGCATGGCACCGGCTGAGTGAGAGCCGCGACCAGCCCGCAGGGCGGGGCAAATCGGTCCGGTGGACCGATTTGAGCGGCGAGCGCGCCGAGCCAAAGCGAGGCGCAATCGACGATACGAGCTCTTAGCTACCGGCAGCCGGACAGAACCGTGCCGTTGGGAAGATTTTGGGAATGGAACGCCCCCAGCAGCGCGCTTTTGCTGCACGCGCCCGCCGCCATGGTCCGGCTGGGCGACAAAGCCTGGTCCACCAGCACGCCGTCCGGCCCGATATCCTGGCCGTCGGCGCGCAATTGGGCCCAGACGCGATTGGTCTTGCACACTTGCGGTCCCGGCAGGCGCGATCCCGGCAGAGGCTGTGGCGCGCGGCAGGTCACCGCATCGGCATCGCCGCCGCCCCGCGGGTCCAATGCCGTAGCAACTTCCTTTAAAGCCGGTGCTGGTTCGAGGGCGGCGACAATTTGCTCCGGTTGCGGTGGCACCACAGCGACGGGCGCCGGTGTGGCGGACGCTATTTCGAACTTGGGAAGCACCGCCGAAACGGCCGGCACTTTGACTTTCAGCGGCGGCAATTCGGCGCTCCTCACAGGGGCCGGCGGCGCCATCTCCTGAACCATGGCCGTCACCGCCTGCTCGGCGCGCGCCTGCACGGCCATGACGTCACGCTTTACCTGCCGCACCAAAGGCGTATCCAGGAACCCCGCGGTGACCGGCATCGCCAATGTGAAAAGACAGGCGCCCGCCAGCAGCATCCGCTTGCCGGGGCCGATGTTTCGCACGACCTCGGCGCTCATGATCTCGCGCACGCGCATGCCCAAATCCGCGCCCGACACGCCCGATACGCAAGCCAGCGGCGACTGGATGCAGAATTTGCACACTTTCAGAATGCCGCCCGCATAGACTTCCGGATCGTGACCGGATGCGAGCACGCTTTCGTCGCAGGCGCGCTCGCGCTCGGCAAGCATCTGTGTCCCGATCAGCCAAACCGGCGGATAGAACCAAAACAGGGCCTCGACAGCCATGTGGACGGTGGCGGTGATGTTGTCGCGGCGGCTGAGATGGCTGAGTTCATGCGCCAGAATGGAATCCCGCTCCGCATCGGAGAGATACGCCATCAGGCCGGCCGGCATCAGCACCGCCGGTTGCAGGATACCGACCAAGCCGGGCTCCAGCGAGGAATTCGATGCCTTGACCTGGATCGGGGCGTCAACCGGCAGATCGTGCGCCTGTTCCATCATGGCGCGCAGACGCAGCCAACGCAGCAAACGAACGCCCAGGATCAAGCCCAGTCCGGCCAGCCAGATGCCCAGCAACAGCGGCACCCAATTGACCGCGTCGGCATGCGGCACCACCAGCATCTTTGCCGGCGCCGACAATTTCTCCGCCGTCGGCTGAAGGACAGCGATCGCGTGCGGCACAGGCGCCGGATATTGGCGGGAGAGATACTCACCCAGCGCCGCCAGGGCGGCGAAGGGCACCAGGAATTTCACCGAGGCCGCGAACCACAGCCAGAAACGCAAAGCCGCGCCGTTGCGGCGAAACGCCAAGGTCAGCACGCCCATGGCGACGGCGAACAAGGTGGACTGCCAAATATGATCCAGCAGCGCCGCGATCATGCGTCTTTCTTTCGCTTGATGGACAATTCCTGCAGCAGCTTCTCGGCGTCGGCCACGTCCTTGGACGTCAGGTTTCCGGCTTCAATCAATTGCGCCATGACCGGCTGCATCCGCCCGCCGAAAATCGACAGGAACTCATCCACCAACCGGCGCTGCGCGGCGTCGCGGGAAATCACCGCTTCGAAGATATGGGCGTTGCCGATCTTGCGCGACCGGCGCAAGGCCTTTTTGACTTCCAGCCGGTAGACCATGGTCTGCACGGTGGTGTAGGCCGGGCGATTCTTGGCCCCGAAACTTTCCTGGATCTCGCGAATGGCCGAAGGTCCGGCGCTCCACAAGACCTCCATGATCTGCATTTCCAGCTTGCTCAACTTGGGATGTCGCATTGCCAATTCCGTTATCGTGGACCTACTACAATCGTCAGTAATCTAAGCCCTGGACACCCCGCCCGGCAAGCCGGTTCGTTCAACGATCCACGGGGGTCCCGACGGCGCGAGGCCGCAGGCGGTCAATAGGCCCGCAAAGCAGGAGCCCGGCGGCAAACCCGCCCAAATGGGCCTGCCAGGCGATCAGACCGCTTTCCCCGCCTATTCCCAGCCCAGTGATCCCCATCACCACATTAATGGCCACGAAAATAGCGGTAAAAATCACCAGAGGGCGGGCAAGCAAGGGCGCCAAAGGGGTCTCGCCCGGAACCGCCCAAGGGGTCTGGCTGGGCAGCATCCGCAAGGCTGCCGCCATCAGGCCGGAAATGGCGCCGGAGGCGCCAACCACCGGTAAGGCCCCTCCCCAGTTGAAGGCCAGATAGGCGATGGCCGCCAGCACCCCGCAGACAAGAAAGAAAAGCAGAAACAGCATATTCCCAAAGCGGCGCGCCACGATGGGACCAAAAGCGAGCAGCCACAGGCTGTTGACGATCAAATGCGTCCAGGTCGCGTGCAGGCCCATATAGGAAACAAAGGGAACGGCGCGTTCCCACAACGACCCGGGATCGACCATGCGGCTGTGGAGGTAGGTCTGGCTATAGGTTTGGAGAAAGGCCTGGCTGTAACGCCAGGGATAAAGGCCGAATTGGTAAATGATGGCGTCCTGCTCATTGGCCGGCATCGATATCCGCGCCAGATGGAGCGCCACCATGGTGCCGATCAGCCATAGGACGATCGGCGGCGCGCGAAAAAAGGGCTGGCGCGGAGGCGCGGATTGCAGGAAAGCCATGGGCTTATCTAGGGTGGTTTGGGGTTCGCGCCAAGCCGCGCCCATGTGCCAGGGCGGAGCACCGCAATCCCTTTATCCAGCTCCGCGAACCGGTCATTTCGGGACAATCATCCCCTCCTTCAGCTCCAGCCGGCCCAGACCTGTGCCGTGGGAGCATGGAAAGCCCAGTATTCGCGGGTTTTTTTCCCTGACCTGTCCTCAATCGGCACGGTGAATCCCTAACGCCGGTTAAGCACTGGCACGGGCGTTGCTGTGGTCCACACACCAGAATGGATTTTTTGCCATGCCCCGTTCCAAGACGGCCATAGTGCTGAGCTTGCTCGTCCTCAATCCTGCCTTGGCTGCCCAAGCCGGGGATTGGACCAACTCGGCCATGTATAACGGCTACGGCGCCGGGGCGCAGAACCAGCCGTCCAACTATTCCATGCGCGACGCCAACGGAAATCTGACCCTGGTCAACGGCCAGGTGGCGCCCTCGATCTATCAGCAAGGCAGCGGCGCCCAGTATGTCGGCGGCGGTGTCGGCGCGGGCGGCAACCCGTCCACCTACGGACAAGCCAACGCGATCGGCAACCAGCTTTCGGTGGTGGTCTTGGGGAACCACAACACCACGATCATCGACTCCACGCAGGTCAACAACGGAAATCAGACGGCCACCACCGACCTGAACGCCCATTGACCAGCAAGAATTTAGGCAAGCCCCGCCCATGACACCCCGAGCCCGCAAACACCTCTTCAAGCCGCTGGCCCTCGTGCTGGCCGCTGTGGTGCTTCAGGGTTGCATCTCGCCCTGGCCGAATTCGGCCGGCCGCTACACCGCGCCCATCGGCGGCGCGCCGGTCATCTCCAACGAAACCCCCTATTCCGCCGCCTTGCGCTGCATGAGCGGTTTTGTGCGCCAACGCCCGGTGCGCATCGCGGTCGGCCAGATCGCCGACTATACCGGCAAGGCCGAAGCCGACGGTTCGGGCCGCAAGGTGACCGCCGGCGCCGCGCTGATGGCGATGAGCGCGTTGAACAAGGCCGGCGTGCATATGGTCGAGCGCTTCGACACCTCGGTCGCCGAGATGGAACTGAAATACGCCAACAACAAGTTGATCGGCGACGATCAGCATCCCAACCCGCAGACTGGCGACTTCCGCAAGATCCTGGCGGGCTCGATTCCGGGTTCGGACTATTACATCGTGGGCGGCATCACCGAACTCAACTTCAACATCCGCAGCGAAAACGCCAACGGCACCGGCGGCGGCACCCGCACCAACGCCACCACCGGCACCGCCGGCGGCAGCCTGTATGTGATGAATGTCGGCCTGGACTTGCGGCTGGTCAACACCAACACGCTGGAAGTCGCCGATGTGATTTCCTATCAGAAGCAGATCATCGGACGGCAGATTTCCGCCGGCGTATTCGATTTTCTGGGAACCAATTTCTTCGATGTCAGCGTGGGCGAAAGCGCGCTGGAACCCATTCAATTGGCGGTGCGCTCGGTGATCGAGCGCGCGGCCCTGGAAATGATCACCCGCATCTACCGCGCGCCGGGCCCGGCCTGCGCCATACCGCTGGGGACCAACGAGGATCCCTTGCGCGACGCCCGCGACTATTACCCGCAAATGGCTTATGGCGGGCCGCAGCCCTATGTGCCTTATCCCAGTACGCCTGGGCCCTATCCGCCGCAGCCGGCTTACTATGCACCGCCCTCCTATCAGATGAGTCAGGGCGATGCGGGCCGCGGCAGCCCTTATCGCGGTTACTACGATCCCGATCCCGGTTTGATCAATCTTCGAGGCGGCCTGTAAGCCAATTCCATTGTTAGGAGTACACCCATGAACAGCTTCAAGATCCTGCTCTCGGCTTCCCTTCTGGCTCTCTCAACCATGCCCTCACTGGCGGACGGTCCCGTCGCACCGGGCGAGGACGGCGTCAGTGTGCTCAACACCCAGATCAATCTGCAGAACAACTGGTCCAATCTGAATGTGCGGGTGGACAAAGTGGGCGGAGACGCGGTGGCGCAAGGCGCCGCCGCCGGCAACCTGGTCGATATCATGACCATGCACAACACCTTCGTCACCAACGATCAAACCGTCGGTCCGGGCGCCGCCATCGGCTCCAACATCAACATGAATGCCAACAAGATCTGGGGCAGTGTCGGCATCCAGAACCAGGTCGTGTGCAATGGCGCCAGCGTGTCCAGCGATCCGATCACAACCACGGTGAGTTCGAACCAGGAATGCCATGCGGGCGATCCCTATTCGGGGATCACCGCCAGTATCCGCAATGTCGCCGGCGACGCGGTGATCCAGGGTTCCGCGATGGGCAACAGCTTCCAGGCAGATTCCAATGCCGGCAGCTTTGGCATTACCACGCGTCAGCTCAACAACTCCGCCAACGTCTCCAATATCAATTCCAATGTCTACAATGTCGGGGGCAGCGTGGGCTTTTCTTCCAGCGCGATCGGCAATAGCTCCCAGATCATACAATACAATACCCACCACTAGGCTTTAGGATTGCTCTGGATTTCTTAGGGGCAAAATGGGGTCTCCAGAGCGGGGACGGGCTAAAAACCCGTCCCTTTCTTTTTTACGCCGGTGGTAGTATCTGGCCACAAGATGAGCGCCCTGCCCATAGACCTGGAAGCCTTCGAAGCCGCGCCGGTGGCGCGCGAGCCTTTTGCCTTCGCCATGGTGCCGCATTTCGTCAAGCGTGAGGCGATGGCGGCGATCAATGCCGACTATCCGCTGGTCAGCCATCCCGGTTCCTTTCCCTTGCCGACCTTGGAATTCGGTCCCGCTTTCGCGGCCTTCATCAATGCGATCCAGGGACCGGAATTCGCCCGTGCGGTGGAAAAGAAGCTGGGCGTCGACCTTAATGGCCGGCCCACCATGGTGACGGCACGGGGCGTGTCGGCGGCGCGTGACGGCCAGATCCACACCGACTCGCGCACCAAGCTGATCACCGTGCTGATCTATATGAACAATGAATGGGAGGCCAAGACCGGCCGCCTGCGCCTGTTGCGCTCACCCGACAATCTCGAGGATGTGATCGCCGAAGTGCCGCCCGACGAAGGCACCATGCTGATCTTCAAGAATGAGCCCAATGCCTGGCACGGCTTTCACGCATTCGAGGGTCCCAGGCGGGTGATCCAGCTCAATTGGGTGACCGACATGCGTGTGGTGCGGCGTGAACAGTTCCGCCACCGGGTCAGCGCTTTTTTCAAGCGCTTAAGAGGCAAGCCGGCTCAAGAAGCGATGTAGTCGTGCCAATGCCCGGCCATGTCGCGGACGCGATAACCGCCCTGCGTCTTTTCCAGATGATCGCTTTCCAGCGGCACCTTGCCGAAACCGCCTGGGATATCGAGCATGTAGGTGGGCATTTCCAGTCCTGACAGACGCCCACGCAACTGCTTCATCAGCGCCAAGCCGTCTTCGATCCGGACACGGAAATGCGAAGTGCCGGGCGCGAGATCGGGATGATGCAGGTAATAAGGCTTGATGCGATTTTCCACAAAGGCGTGCATCAGCCCGGCAAGACTTTCGACATCGTCATTGACACCCTTGAGCAGCACAGACTGGCTGACCAGAGCGATGCCGCCATCCACCAGCTTCGCAATCGCCGATTTCGCGGACGGCGAAAATTCGCGCGCGTGATTGGCATGCACCGCCACCCAGGTCGTGGCGCCTGCGGCATGCAAACCCGCAACCAGACCATCACGCACACGCGCCGGATCGGTGACCGGCACCCGCGTATGCCAGCGGATCAGTTTCACATGCGCAATGGCGGCAAGCCGGCCGGTGATTTCCTCGACCCGCCGCGGCGACAGGATGAAAGGATCGCCCCCGGTGAGAATGACTTCACGGATCGCCGGATGGGCGCCGATATAGGCGATCGCGGCTTCAAATTCCTCCCGCGACAGTGCGTTGTCCTTGCCCTTGATATTTGAAGGCCCAATCATCTCGCGGCGGAAGCAAAAGCGGCAATAGACCGGGCAAGCCGAGACCGCCTTGAACAACACGCGATCCGGATGACGGTGCACAATGCCCGCAACCGGGGAATGCGCCGCATCGCCAATGGGATCGGCGCGTTCCTCCGGCAAGATATTCAACTCTTCCAGAGACGGCAGGAACTGCCGCGCGATGGGATCCTTGGGATCGGCGGGATCGATCAGGTCGAGCAGGGCCGGCGACACCGAAACCGCATAGCGCCGTGCGACTTCCTCCAGGCTCATCTGGGTTGCGCCTTGAGATTGGGAAGAAACATGGCGAATAGCCCGATCGCCGGCAGCAAGGCGCACACCTTAAAGACATAGGCGATGGATGTCTGGTCCGCCAGCGCGCCCAGCACCGCGGCGCCGATACCGCTCAGCCCGAAGGAAAGCCCGAAGAACAGGCCCGAAATCATGCCTACCCGGCCCGGCAGCAATTCCTGGGCATAGACCACGATGGCGGGAAAGGCCGACGCCATCACCAGACCGATGATGGCCGCCAGGATACCCGACCAGAACAGATTGGCGTAGGGCAGCATCAGGGTGAAGGGCAGCATGCCGAGAATCGAAAACCAGATCACATATTTGCGCCCGATTTTGTCGCCCAGAGGCCCGCCCAGCAAGGTCCCCACCGCCACCGCGGCCAGGAAGTAGAACAGATGTACCTGGGCGCTCTGTACCGACACACCGAAAGCGTCCATGAGATAAAAAGTGTAATAGCTGCCGATGCAGGCGAGATAGATGAATTTGGAAAACATCAGCAGCAGCAGGATGGTCATTGCCGGCATGACCTTGTTCCTGGGAAGGCCGCTGTCGCGCGAAGCCTGATGGTGCTTGATGCGCGCCAGGCCGTGATGCTTGTACCAGGTGCCGACATTGAACAGCAGCACAATGGCCAGCAGCGCCAAGCCCGCATACCAGACGATGGAACGCTGGCCGTAGGTCGCCACCAGCAAGGCCGCGGTCAGCGGGCTGATCGCCTGCCCGATATTGCCGCCGACCTGGAATACCGATTGCGCCAGGCCAAAACGTCCGCCCGAGGCCATGCGCGCCACCCGGCTGGCTTCGGGATGAAACACCGCCGATCCCACGCCGATCATCATGGCTGAGACAAGGAGCACGGGATAGTTGGGCGCAATCGCCAGCACCAAAAGCCCCCCAAGCGTCGAAACCATTCCGATGGCCAGCGAATAAGGCATGGGCCTCAGATCGGCGAAATAACCCACCACCGGCTGAAACAGCGAAGCGGTGCACTGGAACGCCAAGGTGACCAGCCCGATCTGCGCGAAGCTGAGATGGAACTGATCCTTGAGGGTGGGATAGATGGCCGGCAGCAGCGACTGCATCATGTCGTTCAGCAAATGGCAAAAACCGATCGTCCCCAGCACGATAAAGCTGGTGTCATGGACGCTTCTGCTGGCGGTGGTGTCGGTCACGGCGGGCGAACCCTACGCCATGACGCTTATTTGACCAGCTTTTTCCCCGCAATACGGCCATGCACCCTTGGTTGCACCATCCCACGCGGCCCGGCATGCTGGGCGAAAAAGAGGAGCCAGGAATGATCACGCGCTTGGCCATTGTGCTGCTGGCAGCTTCGCTGTCCCCCGCCTTCGCGGAGCCCGCTTGGACCCTGGCCGATACCTTTCCCGATACAGGTGGCCGCGCCCCGGTGGCGCAAGGCGGCAAGGTGCTGCCGCCCGGCTCATCGCCGCTCAGCGTGCTGGCAGGCTGCTCCAGTGACATCGATAAAATCTGCCAGGGCCGATCCGGCCTTTATTCGGCGCGAGCTTGTCTGACCGAGAACAAGGCCAGACTGTCGCCCCGCTGTGTGGTGGATTTGGCCAAGCTGCCGCCGTCCAGCGTGCCGCCTTGTTCGCGCTCGCCGCTTTGCGACAATTTGCGGGGCCCGACCCGCGAACAGCTGAAACGCGTGTTGTGGAAGACCGGGAACGTTTCTTATTCCTATCCCTTCAATCTGCCGGTGGGCGGCGGCGCCACGGGCGTCGGCATCGACACAGGCGGCAATTTCTGGGTGCTGCAGCGCGCCGTGCCGGGCCAGCCGCAGCTGTTCCAGTTCGGCCCCGATCACAAACTGAAGCACACCGTGCCCAATTCCGTGATCGGGGCGCTGGAAAAGGGCCACACCATCAAAGTGGACCGACAGGACAATGTCTGGATCAGCGACGCCAATGGCGGCATTGTTTTGAAAATCAGTCCGCAAGGGAAGTTGCTGATGACCCTGGGCGTGCGCGGCAAGCGCGGCGACTGGGATGAAGCAAAGGGCCAGAGGCTGTTGTGGCAACCGCTGGATGTCGCCTTCGCGGCAAATGGCGACGTCTATATCGCGCAGGGTCATGGCAATGAAAGCCCCAATGATGTGGGCCAGGCCCCGGACAATATGGCCGGGGTGGCGCGCATCCTGCACCTGGATAAAAACGGCAAGTTCATCAACCAGTGGTACGGCAACCAGATCGGTCCCGGAAAATTCGGCAGCGCCCATGGTGTCGGTGTGGATCCGCGCAATGGCGATGTGTGGATCGGCGACCGCGAGGAATACCGCCTGGTGGTCTATGGCAAGGACGGCAAGCACAAGCGCACCATCCAGATGCGGAATCTCATGTCGGCGGTGGCTTTTGATCCCAAGGGCGATCTATGGGTTTCCAGCGGGCGCGACGGTCAGCTTCTGAAGCTGGATCGCAACGGAAGCGTTCTGAGTGCGGTGGGCAATGGCTCGGGACTGGGCACCGGCCAGTTTGTTGAAACCACCTATATGGCCTGGGACAAGGACGGCGCGGTCTATTCCGGCGATACGAGTGTGGGGCGTGTCACCAAGATGGTGTCACGATAACGGCGTCCAGAGTACGGCATCCACGTTCGGCGCGCCTGTCGCCAGCATCACCAGCCGGTCGAAGCCCATAGCCACGCCACTGGCGGGCGGCATGTGAGGCAGCGCGGCCAGGAAGGACTCGTCCAGCGGATAGCGCTTGCCATAGACGCGTTCTTTCTTGGCCATTTCTTTTTCGAACCGTGCCCGCTGCTGCACGGGATCGGTCAGTTCGCCAAAGCCATTGGCCAGTTCCACACCGCAGACATAGAGCTCGAACCGCTCCGCCACGCGCGGGTCGCGCGCGCTGACCCGCGCCAACGCCGCCTCGCAGACCGGATACTCATAAAGAATGCAAGGCCGTTCCAGGCCCAGGCGCGGCTCGACCCGAAGCGTGAGAATTTTGGAAAACATGTCGGACCAGTCGTCATCATCCGACACATCCACGCCGCCCCGGCGTGCCCGCGAGCGTAGCGCGGCCGTATCGCCCTCGCCCGATGCGGACAAGGTAGTCAGAAGGTCAATGCCGGCGAAATGGGTGAAGGCCTCGGCCACCGTCAGCCGCTCGGCTTGCGCGCGCGGGTCGCACTGCGCCTGGCGGTGAGAAAATCTCTGGGCCTCCACCACCTCGGCCGCCAGCCGGACCAGCGCCAGACTGTCGGCGATCACCGCGGCATAGTCCTCATGCGCCCGGTACCATTCCAACATGGTGAATTCCGGCGCATGCAGGCGGCCGCGTTCCCGGTTGCGGAACACCCGCGCGAAATCGAAGATCCGCACTTCGCCCGCGGTGAGCAATTTCTTGGCGGCAAATTCCGGCGAGGTATGGAGATAAAGAAGCTGATCGGCCCCGTCGGGAGCCAAAAACCGGGTCTCGAAGGCATGCAGATGGGTCTCATTGCCCGGCGAAAGGGCCAGGGCTCCGCATTCCACCTCGGTAAACTGCTGAGCCTCAAAATGGGCCCGAATGGCGGCTTTCAGCCGCCCCCGCTGGATCAGCAGGGGGCGCCGGTCGGCATGGTCTTGCGGCGTCCACCAGGGCATTTTGACCTCTTATAGCCCCCCTGCTATAGCCCCCGGCAAATCCGCCGTTTTCGAGAGGTTTTCCCGTGGTTTCGGTTATCGCCAGCTCTGTGCGCAAAGGCAATGTCCTGGAAAAGGACGGCAAGCTTTATCTCGTGATCGGGGCCGAGAACATCCATCCCGGCAAGGGCACGCCGGTCACCCATCTGGAAATGCGCCGCATCAGCGACGGGGTGAAGACGGTCGAACGCCTGCGTACCACCGACAGCGTCGAGAAGGCTTTCGTCGAGCACGAGGACTTCCAGTATCTGTACCAGGACGGCGAACAGTATGTGTTCATGCAGCCCAAGACCTTCGACCAGCTGCATGTCGGGGCCGACGTGGTGGGCAATGCCGCGCCCTATCTGACCGAGAATATGGATGTTCAGTTGCAGCTGTTCGAGGGCAATGCCATCTCCATCGAAATTCCCCAGCGCGCCACCTTCGAGATCGTCGATACCGAACCGGTGGTCAAAGGCCAAACGGCGTCCGGCTCGTTCAAGCCGGCAATGCTGTCCAACGGCGTCAAGACCATGGTGCCGACCCATATCACCACCGGCACCCGCGTGGTGGTGATGACCGAGGACGGCGCTTACGTTGAGCGCGCCAAAGACTAGCGCGGAGCGACCGCGAACCCGAAGCGAAGCGTAGGGCCTCGCGGCGCGACCATTTAAAAAACCGACGGCCCGCATTATCTTGCGGGCCGTTTCGCTTTGAGGGGAGCGCCATGCCCAAACGCATTGATCCCAAGGATGTGCCTGCGCAAACCGGCACGTTTTATCCGCCGCCCTATCATCAGCCTTGCAAGGCGCGGGAACGCCGCAAGCTGGGGGATGTGGCAGGCCTTACCCAATATGGCGTCAATCTTCTGCGCTTGCCGCCGGGCTCATGGTCCAGCCAGCGGCATTGGCACACCGAGCAGGACGAGTTTGTCTATGTCGTTTCCGGCGAAGTGGTTCTGGTCACCGATTCCGGTGAAGAGAATCTGAAAACCGGCGATTGCGCCGGCTTCAAGGCGGGCGACAAGGACGGACATCATCTGCAGAATCGCAGCAATGCCGACGCCATGTTGTTGGAAGTCGGTACGCGCCTGCCCAACGATGCCGGGGAATATCCCGACATCGACATGGCGTTCCAAATGGGCGGAACCGCCATGTATACCCGCAAGGACGGCACACCTTACACCGACATCAGGCGGCGCGGACCTGACGACGACTAGGTTTAAGAATTACGGAAGTTGATCTCGACCAGCACGCCTTCGGGGTCGAGCACAAAAAGCTGCTTGAGGGGACGACCCGGCACCACCCGCTCCTTAAAGGTCATGCCCGCCGCCTTCACGCGGTCCCGCATCAACTCGAAATCATCGCCCTTGAAGGCGACATGGTCGAAGGAGCCGGTGCCCTCTTCGGGATTGGGGATCACAATATCCCGGCCCCAGGCCCCGGCGGTATCCGTGGCCTCGACCAGATGCACCACGGGGATGCCACCCAGATAGAGCCAGTGCCCCCGGAAGGGGAAATTGGGCCGCTCGCCGTCCGTCAGGCCCATCAAATCGACATAAAAGTCGCGGGTGCGCTGCAACTGCGCACAACGGATGGTGACATGCTCCAGTGCGGAAACGCCCACTTTTTCGATCCCTTTACGATAATTGGAACGCTATTCCAGCCGAAGTTGGAACTCCACCTTTAACCCGCCCCAGGGAGCGTGATAGGTTCCGGCGCCCCATTCGAGGATTATCGTCATGAAGAAACAACTCGTGCTTGGCTTTGTGGCAGCCCTCTGCGCCACCCCCGCTCTCGCCGCCCTCAAGGTTGGTGACACCGCCCCCGATTTCACCGCCGCCGGCAGCCTGGCCGGGAAGGATTTCAAGTTCAACCTCAAGGACGCGCTCAAGAAGGGCCCGGTGGTCGTCTATTTCTATCCTAGCGCCTATACCAGCGGCTGCGACCTGCAGGCCCATACCTTCGCGGAAGAATCCGACAAGTTCACCAAGGCGGGCGCCACCATCATCGGCGTCTCCGCTGACGATCTGGGCCGTCTGCACAAGTTCTCCGCCGATCCCGCTTTCTGCGCCGGTAAATTTCCCATCGCCTCGGATGAGAGCACCAAGATCGCCCAGACCTACGACCTCTCCGTTCGCCCGCCGCGCGAAGGCGCCAAGGATGTGAACCAGGCCGATATCAACCACGCCTTTATCGAGCGCGTGACCTTTGTGATCGGCAAGGACGGCAAGATCCTGGCGACCCTCTCGTCGGCGACCGACAAGCTGTCGCCCGACCAGCATGTCCACAAGTCGCTGGAAATCGTGAGTGCCGCAAAATAAGGCCTGCTCAAAAGCCAGGCCCTTCAATCGGAAAAGCCCGGTGCACCGCACCGGGCTTTTTTTGTGCCCATGCGTTCCGGCCCGCAAAATGGGTGTGAGGCCGCAATGCAGCAATGGCAAGAAATCCAATATTTACAAGACCTTAATGTGGCTGAAATGCCACGCAGCGTTGCAAGGTTACGTCTTTGTGACGGACCCTGATCTTGGTTTAGTTCCGCACCGAAGGGCTGTCCGCGGACCAACGCGGGCCGACCCACCACCCGGGCAACCGGGCAGAAAAAAACAACGTGTTGGGGTTCTGTTTGCCGAAATATCCGTTCGTGAAGCTGGCTGTTGCCGTCGCCATCCAGGCGCCGCTTTGCCTGCTCGCGGGCCCCGTTCAGGCCATGCCGCAGCACCCCGTGCGGAACATGGCCCACGAGGCCGCCGGTTATTTTGGTTTCGGGCCCGATCAGACCAACAACCCTACCGATCCGCAGCCGGTGATCGAGCGCCCCAGGGTCGAGATCGCCCCTAGCGAGATCGCCCCCCACCTGGCCGAAGTCGATGCCCGCCCACCCCAACTTCCGGTGATTGCCGCTTTGACCCCTCGGGTGGAGATTCCGCTGCGCCGCCTGTTCTGCGTGGAATATGCCCGCATGCGTTCGGGCCTGGCGGTGTTCGGCGACGCCAAACTTTGGTGGGAGCGCGCCAAAAACGTCTATGCCCGCATGTCGCATCCGGTCGAGGAAGCCGTGATGGTGTTTTCGGGCTCCAAGCGGCTGAAGCGCGGTCATGTCGCGGTGGTGACCCATATCGTCAGCCCGCGGCAGATCATCGTGGACCAGGCCAATTGGCAGAACAAAGGCGAGATCGATCACGCCACCCCGGTGCTGGACGTGAGCGCCAAGAATGACTGGAGCCAGGTGCGGGTGTGGGACATCCCCTCGGGCAGCTTTGGCCGCCGCGTCTATGCCATCAGCGGCTTTATCTCCAAAGAACTCAAGACCGCCTCGCGCTATTGAGGGTCACTTGTTAGGCTTACCGCCAGCATGACCCCCGCTGTTTCGATCATCACCCCCACTTTCAACCGTCCTGCGCTGCTTGCCGCGCAGCACGCCAATGTGCTGGCCCAAAGCGAGCAGAATTTCGAATGGCTGATCCTGGATGACGGGCCGGCGCCGGCGCCCTATTTCGCGCACGTTTCAGACCCCCGCATCCGTTATCACCATTTGCCCGGGCCCAAAATGCTGGTCAGCGCCAAGCGCAACTGGCTCTGCGAGCGCAGCCTTGCGCCGGTGATCGCCCAATTCGATGACGACGATTATTACGCGCCGGACTATCTGAATGTGATGATGAAGCGCCTGGCGGAGAGCGGCGCTGACATCACCAAATTGTCGGCCTGGTTCGTCTATTCGGCGCAGTTGAAGCGGCTGGGCTATTGGGACACCGCCAATACGCTGGGCCTGCATTTCACCTTTGGGCCCGAGCCGGTCTTGAACGCTTTTTTCAACCAGACGCCGCCGGACAGCATGAAGAACAATTATGCCGGCTATGGCTTCAGCTATGTCTTCAAGAAAGCGATGTGGGAAAAGGCGCCCTTCCCGCATGTCGAGTATGCGTCGGACTATGGCTTCGTCGCGGCGGCGCGGGCCAAGGGCTGCCGCCTCGATCACTTCGCCGATACCGAAGGGATGTGCCTGCACATCCTGCGGCGGGACAATATGTCCAAGAGTTTCCCGCAGCATCTGTTGCCGGATTTCATGCTGAAGAAGCTGTTTGGAGCCGGTGTGCAGCCGTTGCTGGAAAGCTGACGGATGGGTCTGGACAGCGTAGAGCTGGTGATGGATTTCGAAAAAGAGTTCGATATCGAAATCCCCAATGCAACCGCGGAAGCCATGACAACGCCCCGGCATGTCCGTGATTTCGTGCTGTCGGAGTATGCGCGCCTGGGACGGCAGGCCGATTTTGAGGATGTGTTCGACCGGATTCAGGCAATAACGGCCCGTATCACGGCGCTCAAACCTGAGAAAATCGGCTTAGACAGCCATTTTGTCGAAGATTTGGGCATAGATTGAAAAACAAAAGCCCCGGTCACTTTCGTGACCGGGGCTTTTTGAATTGTGTTGGCGGGTTTCTGTGTCTTTCAGTCCTTGGCAGACCTGGCAGCGTTCTACTCTCCCGCGGCTTGAGCCGCAGTACCATGGACGCAGAAGGCTTTGACGGCCGAGTTCGGAATGGGATCGGGTAGAATTCCTTCGCTATGACCACCAGGTCGGCAAAGGACTGAAAAACAGCTCGCGATTGCGCGCGAACTTGCACTTTGTGAATACGACACACGGCGACCGAATTTTAGTTTTGTGTGGTGTTGTATGCCTGGCTTTGTTTCCAGACATGGAACGGTGCTGCTTGCGATCAAGCCAATCGAGCAATTAGTACCAGTAAGCTCAATACATTGCTGTACTTACACACCTGGCCTATCGACGGGGTAGTCTTCCCCGGCTCTCAAGCGAAACCTAGTTTTGAAGTGAGTTTCCCGCTTAGATGCTTTCAGCGGTTATCTCGTCCGTATTTAGCTACCCGGCTATGCGGCTGGCGCCACAACCGGTCCACCAGAGATACGTTCTTTCCGGTCCTCTCGTACTAGGAAAAAGTCTTCTCAAGTTTCGAACACCCACGGCAGATAGGGACCGAACTGTCTCACGACGTTCTAAACCCAGCTCACGTACCACTTTAAATGGCGAACAGCCATACCCTTGGGACCGGCTACAGCCCCAGGATGTGATGAGCCGACATCGAGGTGCCAAACCGCACCGTCGCTATGGACGCTTGGGTGCGATCAGCCTGTTATCCCCGGCGTACCTTTTATCCGTTGAGCGATGGCCCTTCCATACAGAACCACCGGATCACTATGGCCGACTTTCGTCTCTGCTCGACTTGTCAGTCTCGCAGTCAGGCAGGCTTATGCCATTGCACTCGTCAGCTGATTTCCGACCAGCTTGAGCCTACCATCGCGCGCCTCCGTTACTCTTTGGGAGGCGACCGCCCCAGTCAAACTGCCTACCATACACTGTCTCGGATCCCGTTTCGGGACCGCGGTTAGACATCAGGAACAAGAAGGGTGGTATTTCACATTTCGGCTCCACCACAGCTAGCGCCGCGGTTTCAATGCCTACCACCTATTCTACACATCCCATTCCTAATGCCAGTGTAAAGTTGCAGTAAAGGTGCACGGGGTCTTTCCGTCTGACCGCGGGAACCCCGCATCTTCACGGGGAATTCAATTTCGCTGAGCCTGTATTGGAGACAGTGGGGAAGTCGTTACGCCTTTCGTGCAGGTCGGAACTTACCCGACA
>CADECX010000014.1:35151-76317 GCA_902825865.1 uncultured Alphaproteobacteria bacterium | reverse complement strand
TCCAGGTACCGGCGACACCGGGCACCTGGGCCTGGCCGCCCAGCTTGCCTTCGGTACCGACTTCGCGCGCCACGCGCGTCACTTCCGAGGCGAAGGAGTTGAGCTGGTCCACCATGGTATTGATGGTGTCTTTCAGTTCCAGAATTTCGCCCTGGACGCTGACGGTGATCTTGCGCGACAGGTCGCCGCGCGCCACGGCGGTCGTCACCTGGGCGATGTTGCGCACCTGGTCGGTGAGGTTGCCGCACATGGCATTCACCGAGTCGGTCAAGTCTTTCCAGGTTCCCGCCACACCAGGCACCAGCGCCTGGCCGCCCAGCTTGCCTTCGGTACCCACTTCGCGCGCCACGCGCGTCACTTCCGAGGCGAAGGAGCGCAGCTGATCCACCATGGTATTGATGGCTTCCTTCAACTGCAGAATTTCGCCGCGCACGTCGACGGTGATCTTCTTGGACAAGTCGCCATTGGCCACCGCGATGGTCACTTCGGCGATGCTTCGCACCTGGCCGGTCAGGTTAGAGGCCATGGAGTTGACGCTTTCGGTCAAATCCTTCCACACACCCGTCACTTCGCTCACTTGGGCCTGGCCGCCCAGCTTGCCTTCGGTGCCGACCTCGCGCGCCACGCGCGTCACTTCCGAGGTGAACACGCTGAGCTGCTTGATCATGGTGTTGACGATGTTGGCGGAACGCAGGAATTCGCCCTTCAACGGGCGGCCGTCGACATCCAGGTTCACCGTTTGGATCAGATCGCCCTTCGCCACGGCGGCGATAGCGCGGGTCACTTCGGCGGTGGGCCAGAGCAAATCGTCGATCAAGGTGTTGACCGAGGTTTCCATTTCGCCCCAGGCGCCCTTGCCGGTCCCCAGAGACACACGCTGGCGGGTGCGCCCCTCCTTGCCGACCACCTCGCCCACCCGCTCAAGCTGCTCGGCCATGCGCTGATTGGTCGAGACGATGTCGTTGAACGTGTCGGCGATCTTGCCGGCCATGCCGGTCTGGTTGCCGGGGAGCCGGACCGAGAAATCGCCGGCTTGCATCGCCTGAAGGGCCTCCAACAGGCCGTTAAGGGCTACCGGGGAAAGCGCCGAAGGGTCACCCAGACCCAAATTCTTCAAGGGAGGCGGAACAGCATCCGCCGCCTGAGGGGCCGTGGTCACGGACCCAGTGCGCTCTTGCCTCATGCGAAGCCCCTATATTCGTCCAATAGCCCCTGCGACGCGTGGGTTGCACCCCTGAAAGTCAGGCCCGTCAGGCGCAAGCAACCCCCTGGGCCGCCGAACAAATTTGACGGCCACATCTCGCAACGCCAGGTTGCCCGAAAAGGTTCCCGTCCCCGGGGGGGCTTTCTAGTTTTTTTTGCCGGAGGGGGCGGTCACAGGGCCGGCGTCGCCTTGGGATTCGTCCGAGCCCGCTGCCCGTTGGGCCCAGTTCAGGGCCAAATTCAGATAGGCCTGCCGGATCGCCTTGCTGGGTGCCGATTGCGCCTTGGCCATCATTTCGGCGGCGCAGGCCCGGTAATAGTCTTCGGCGGAATGTTCCTTTGTCACACTAACTAGTCCTGTACGCTATCGCTCAAATCAACGGCAAAATACGCAAAGTCGTTCCCAAAATTCGGTCCGCCCTGCATTCCTGCATCTAAGGAGTGATCATGCTGGTCGGGGCCATTTCAAAAGCGCATTACGATCCGGCCCGGAAAGTGTTCCAGGCGGCCGGCGCCGTGAAGGGAAACTATGCCTTCGATCCGGCCTGTATCGCGCCGCCGCGTGTATGAGCCAGTGGGGGCCAGCCCGTCCCGCCCTACTTCCGGCCGGCGGCAATGCGGGAGAAGAACTGCCGCATCTGGGTCAGGATGTCGTTCTGCAGCGACAATTTTTGGTTCGCCGTGCTGGCGATCTCACTGAGGCTGGACTGACGGACGGCCAGCACGTGACTGAACCGCTCGAGCAGACCCGGCTCCGCCGCCAACAGGGTTTCGATCGATTCCTTGGTCACTTCCAGTACCCGCATGGCGGAAAGGCTGGTGACCCAGGCAGTCCGCGGCGCCCCGGTCATCAGCGACATTTCCCCGACCATGTCGCCGCTCACCAGGACCGCGACGTCGCGCACCTCCCCATTCGCCATATGAACCGAGACACGGGCGGCACCTTCCAGGATAAGAAACATGGAGGTTCCGGTATCGCCCTGGCGGATGAGAACAGTTTGCGGGGGCAGCGCGCGTACTTCGCAAGCCGCGACCAGCGCGTCGAGCTGCTCTGGGCGCAGGATATTCTCGAAGATCGATACATGCCCGAGCGCGTTCCTGGACTCAGCCGCGGCATCAGCGGCGGCGCCTTGGGGAGCAACCAACTCGACCTGGGTCACGGGGCTTGGCACTTTATAACGCTGCAGCGCACGAAGCAGCGCCGACGCCATGACCGACTTTGCGTTCTGGGGATCGGCGTCCTCCAGATTGGCATAAAAACGCACATGAAAATAAACCGCGTCCGAATCGAACCGGTCGACAAGGACCTCGGGCTCGCGCGCACTGCTGAGCGGCTTCGACCGCACGGTACGGAAGGCCTCCGCCAGCAGAATTGCGACGACGCGTTCGGCGGGGAAACTTCCGGCCACCGGCACTTCGACGAACAGCCTCTTGGCGCCACGTGGGCGGCTGTGATTCATCACCGGGTTGGCGGTCAGGACATGGTTGGGAACAATCAGGCGGCGGCCGTCGCTCAGGCGCAGGATGGTGATGCGCCAAGTGACCCCCTGCACGCGGCCATAGACCGGCTCGGGAAACTGATCCGAATAAACGGTGAGCCAATCGCCGATCTCAAACGATCCGTCGAGATTGACCGATAGACCGCTGAACACATCGTTGATCGCGGCCTGCAGCGCGATGCCCAGGATGATGGCGGTGGCGCCGGAGGCGGTGATCAATCCGGTGAAGGATACGCCCGCCTCGAAATAGAGAGCGATGGAAACGCCCAGCAGCACCAAGGCGATGGTCAGCAGGCTTTCGATCACCGCCGGGGTTTCGCGCCCCAGTTTGCGGCGCAGATAGCCGTCCCAATAAAAAGCGCGGATCAGCCGGTCCAGCACGATGGCCGCGGCGACAGCCGTCAGGACACCCAGCGTGTTGACCACCCGCTCGCCGACATGGGGCGGCATCGCCGCCATGATCGCAGGGCTTGCGGCAAAGCGTGCCGCCGCCAGAACGGCGAGGACAAACAAGGACAGTATGGTGCCGAGGCCTTTCATGACGCGCTTGCTCTATTTTTCGGTCACCACCACGGTGATGTCGGTGACGCCTTGGCGAACCGGCCCCGCTAACCGCTGGGTGTTGATCGCCGAATAATCTCGTTACTGGTTATAAACGCGGTAGGCCGCATTGGAACTTGCGAGCAGGCCATCAAGCCTGTCCTTGATCGCCGTGGCCTGGGCAAGGGCTCCGCTTAATTTTCTAAGGTCGTTGGCTGCAACCGCTCCGCGCTCAAGCTCGTCCAGCTGCGCCACCAGCGTCGACGCCTCAGCGGCATTGTCGGCGAGTGACTTATGGGCATCCCGGCGGGCGCGGGATGCGAGTACCCAAGGCTTGGAGACTTTGCCAAGCGCAACCAATTGATCGGAAACGCCATGGACGGCAACGGCCAGCACCGAGAAATCGCTACGCCGTGCCACGATATAAAACTGCGCCGCCGCGCCATAAGCCGTGGTGAACGCGTCATACGCGGCCAGGGCCTGCCTGGTTGCGGTCAGCGAAACGGTTGCGTCCTGCGCGTTGTTTACAGCAGCGAGCGCATCATCGAGCTTCGTCTTTGCCAGGCCGGCTGCGGCGATTGCCGCGGCGGCATCCGCAGCGACAATCTTGCCCGGAGGTTGCTCCATATCCCGCCACAAAGTCTTGCTGGCACGCGCCAACGCGGTTGCCTCACCGCGCGACATATTGGCGGCAAGTTCGTTTATCTGCGCGGTCAAATCGGCTTTGGCGGTTTCGCCGGGATTTTTATCCGCCTCATGGAGCTGTAGGGCCAGGGCCACAATCTTGGTATTCGCATCGGTCAGGGCCTGTATTTCCCTTGAGGGGCGGCGAAGCCGCCCAGCGTCCGCGAGCAGCGCGTTCGACTGCATTACCAAGGAACGAGCCGCATCCTGTGCATCGGCTTGCACCGCATTTGGGTCGGCCGCCGCCGGTCCGCCGGATTCCGGCCCGGCGCTGATTTGGCCGGCCTCACCATTCCGCTGCGCGGAGTACATCCAATAGCCGCCCGCGAGCACGAGCAGCGCCAGTGCCGCGAAGGCGGACTTTACCAACAGCCTGGGAGGTCCGGCTGATTTCTTCTTGGCCGGCAATTCGCCGTCTTCGTCGGTCCCCGCGATGGTGAAGGTCCGGACCGGTTGAGGAATGTTTTTAAAACGGCGCTCGCCCAGCGACTCGAAACCCAATGTAAGCTTGTTGCGAATCTGGTCGTAGACGCTGCCGGAGATGCATATCCCGCCGGGCGCGGCCGCGCCTTGCAATCGGGCGGCAACATTGACGCCGTCACCAAGCAAATCGGAATTCTGCACCATCACATCGCCGAGATTGACGCCAATGCGGAACTTGACCTGCCGCGTAAGCGGGAGCTGATCGTTGCGGGTACGCAGTGCCGCTTGAATTTCGGTCGCACAGCGAACGGCTTCAACCGGACTGGTGAACTCCGCCAGGATGGCGTCGCCTGCGGTGTTGAAAATCCGCCCATGGTACAAATCGACCAAAGCCCGGAAGGTCTGGCTATGGTCCCGGAATATCCGGAGCGTGTGTTCCTCGTCCTCAGCCATCAGACGGCTGTATTCGGCGACGTCGGCCGACAGTATCGTCACCAGCTTGCGCTCAACCGAAGACGGCTGGCCCGGATCGTTGACAGCGGGCAGTCCGCCGTTCGGGTGCAGCCTATGCAATTCCAACGAGCCCTCCCAAGCCGTATACGGAGATACCGTGCCTTCAAGCGGCTTTAAGGTCAAACGGGACCCCATGCCTACGTTAATTGCCGCCGCGTCCAAGGGCGGGCTGGGCTGGATCCTGCTCAAAAAAGCGGCGGAGCGGTTCGTTCCGCATGCACTTTGCCGGGGCATCGGCCTGTCCGTGCGGGCCCGGTGACATCAGCGCTGCGGCAAATAGCGCTTTGCTCTTCGCAGGACGTCCCTGCGGGGCCGGAAAGCCCGATGGTGCAGCGCAAAATCGATAACGGACCGAAACATCGCCTGCCAGTGCAGCGTTGCGGCGGAAGGGCTGAAGGCCGGCCCATGCTATGATCCAAAAAACCCGGGGGGCGGCTTGAGATTTTTACTGGTCTCTGACCTGCATTACGCGCTTAAGCAGTATGACTGGACGATGGCGGTGGCGCCGGATTTTGATTCCGTGGTGATCGCCGGCGATCATCTCGACATTTCAAACCACGTCGACGGCAACGTTCAGGTCGTCGTCATCCTGAAATATCTCCGGCGGTTGATGGACTGCACCAGGATCATCACATCCTCGGGCAATCACGATCTGGATTCGCGGGACATCAACGGCGAGAAGTCCGCGCGCTGGATGCGCCGGGTCAAGCAGATGGGCATTGCCTGTGATGGCGACAGCGTGGCGCTGGACGACATACTCGTCACGGTTTGCCCCTGGTGGGACGGCCCCAACGCCAAGCAGGCCGTCGAAGAGCAACTGGCGCGTGACAGCGCCAAGCCGAAGAAGAGCTGGATCTGGGTCTATCACGCCCCGCCCGATGGTTCACCGACCAGCTGGGACGGCAAGAAGTATTACGGCGATGCCGAGCTGACGGAATGGATCGCGCGATACCGGCCCGATATCGTTTTCTCGGGCCATATTCACCAGGCGCCCTTCATCAAGGATGGCTCATGGGCCGACCGGATCGGTGCGACCTGGGTGTTCAATTGCGGCAACCAGATCGGCCCGGTACCGACCCATATCATCGTCGATACCGATGCGCGCGAGGCTGTGTGGATTTCCTTGGCCGGAGTGCAATCGGTGAATCTTGATCTGCCGCTGCAACGCCCGCTGGAGCCATTGCACCAACTGCCCGACTGGCTGACTAAAAGCCGGGATCCCGGTCCGAGCCCGGCACAAAGCGCTGATGCTGCTGGTTGACCAGGCTCTCCAGCACATCGTCCACCATTCCAAGATGGTTTTCGTGGCTGGCGAATTGCTGCTTGAGATCGACAAGATAGGTCGATACGCCATGCAGGCGCCGGGCGAGAAGCTGGGCAAGATGATGCGCGATCTCCGGATGGGCCTTCAGGAATTCATCCCCGTTACGCACCTCGTGCGCACGGCATTTCGACAAGGCGCGAACCGTCGCCATATGCGGAAGGTCCAGCAAGACCGATATTTCGCCGAAAACCGCGCCGGCGTCGGAAACCACGTTGATTTGGAAATCGCCTTTCACGATCTCGACCTCACCGTCGATCAAAACATACAGCAGCCCGGATTTCTTGCCTTCGGCGAGCAGGGACGCGCCCGGCGCGAACGTACGCACGGGAACAGACTTGCAAAGCTCCAGGATGGGATTCACCATGCCGCCTTGAGATGGGATGACGCCCGAGCCTAAAGGATCGGCGTCCCGGGTGCCAGCACTCTTGCTATTGGCGCTGTTCGGCCCGATGCTGAAAGGGTATTGCGAGTCGATGCCGGTCTTGACGACTTCCCTCACCAGCAATTCCAGGCGGCGGAGCTTGGCGGCTTGAGCCCCGGCCTTTCACTTCTTTTGTGGAGCCTGGTTCTGTTCCAGGTGAAACACTTCCTCTGCGATTTTGTGCTGCAGACGGCTTACCTCTATCGCAACAAGGGAATTTACGGCCATCGCGCCGGATTCATCCATGCCGGTCTGCATGCCTTGGGCTCTTTACCCGCGATCCTCTTGCTGTCACACGAACCCGCACGCATCGGGGCAATCCTGGCCGTGGAATTCCTGATCCACTATCATGTCGATTGGCTGAAACTCTATATCGACAAGCACTTTCGCCTCGGCATCAATCAAAGCCTTTATTGGGCGGTATTCGGCGCGGATCAGCTGTTGCATCAGCTGACCTATCTCGGAATCCTGGCAGTGCTGGCCGCCTGACGAATTTTCTTAGCGGGTTTTGCCGCGGGCCTCGACGCGCTTGGTATCGAGCAGAATCCCGCCCCGCGACAGCGCGATCTCGTCGTGCAGATTGCTCACCACACAAACATGGTTTGGCAAGATCCGCACCCGCTCGCCGACTTGCGGCTTGCGGCTGCAGCGGGAAACGTCGACCACACCATGTTCTTCATTCAATCGCTCGATAACCGCGTCTTCATAGCCTCGGATCAAGCCATAGCCGGACCCGGCTGCGGGATCGACCCGATCGCTGGACAGGGATTTTGATCCGGCATCAATGACGGCCCTATCGGCGGTGGGACAGCTGATCACGGTGGCGTGCAAATGAAGGGCGCACTCATCAAAGTCGGCAGCACCGGCGGCGACGGTGGCGCGGTCTTGATAGATATAGGTGCCGACGCGCACCTCGGTAAGACCGGCTATCTTGTGCGCCTGCCAGGCATTGGGCGTGCCGCCGCCGGAAACCACGCCGATCTTGATGCCGGCCTTGGAGAAACGGTGCTGGGCTTCGGCAACGAATTCCGCCGTCGCCTCGGAGCTGGGATAGGTCATCAAGCCGTCAAACCGAAGACCCGGCGATTTCTCGATCTGGATAGCAAGGTTCAGCGCCTCATCGACCGATACGACCCCGGTGCGTTTGTTGCCGCTGTCGAATTCGACCAACACGCCGATCTGGGCATTGGAAGCGCGCGCCGCGGCGGCGACGGTTTGTGCCGCAAGACCGGAATCGACCCCGACCCGCAGCTTGGCGCGGCGCGAAAGCGCCGCCAAGCGGTCGGCCTTGGTGGCGCCGACCAGCGGATAGGAAATAAGCACATCATCCAACCCGGCATCGATCATCACTTCGGCTTCGCCGAGCTTTTGACAAGTGATGCCCTTTGCCCCCAATTCCACCTGGCGATGCGCGAAGGCCGGAATCTTGTGAGTCTTGATATGGGGGCGCAGGTTCAAGCCATGGCTGTCGCAATAGGCCTGCATCTTCTTGAGATTGTGCTCGACGATATCCAGGTCGACGACCGGAACCGGCGTGTCTAATTCCTCAATCCGCAACGCAGACTCCCTTCAGGACGGCAGCAAGGCGATGCAATCGATCTCGACCAGAATGCCGCCCATCTGACAGCCGATGGTAGTGCGCGCCGGCGGTTCGGTCGGGAAGAACTCCTTATAGATGGCATTATATTCCTGGAAGCGGCTGCCATCGGTCAGATAGCTGTTGACCTTGACGACATCTTTCATGTCGCAGCCCACACCACGCAAAATTGTCTGGATGTTTTTCAAGGTCTGCCGCACCTGATCGGCAAACTTGTCCGACATGACGCCTGTCGCAGGGTCTGCCCCCGCCTGGCCCGCCACAAAGACAAGCCGGTCGGCAATCACGGCATGAGAATAATGCCCACCGGGCTTTGCCGCGCCTTCAACCATCACCGCTTTACGCATGTCACTCTTCTCCCCTGTTAACCCAAGACCCGGCCAGGCAACCGGCCGGTCATTTTCCCGTCTTCCATTACCATTTCGCCCGCGACCAGGACATGCCCAATACCGGTCGGCAGATCGGTCGGGGAATCGAAGGTAGCGCAATCTTGAATCGTGTCGTCGAACAGCACCAAATCCGCCACCATGCCCGTCCGGACCAGGCCGCGGCCGGTGAGGCCGAACCGCTCCGCGGCGCGCGAGGTCATGCGGCAGACCGCGTCCTCCAGCGAAAACCAGCCCTCACGCCGCAGCCGCCCGGCGACCCGCGGGAAGGTGCCATAGGCGCGGGGATGCGGCTTGGTTCCGGGTCTGGGCAGACCGTCCGACCCCACCATGTGCAGCCGGTGGGTGCAAGCCGCGTGCAGGTCTTTTTCATCCAGCTGAAACATCACGATGCCGGTTTGCCCCTGATCTTCCAGAATCAGCCGCAGCAACAGATCGAAGGGCATGATGTTCAGGCCGGCGGCCGCCTGGACCATGTCCAGGCCTTCCAATGTCTTTAGCGCCGGATTGCTGACACCGGAGATGCGCACATTGCCCCATCCGATTAACGACACTTTGGAAGGCATCGCGCCGGTTGGCGGACCCTCCAGATACTGGCGCAGTCTTTCGCGGAAATCGCCCCTCGACAAACGCGGGATCAAACCGTCGATTCCGCCTTCCAACGCATAATGCGGCAACAGTTGCAGGATATAGCTGCTGCCCGCGGGATAGGGATACATGTCGAAGCTGATGTCGATGCCCTGACCCCGCGCCTGTTCCAACTTACCCAGCGCCTCTCCCATCTGGCCCCAGTTCGGCCGGCCCGCCGATTGCAGATGCGACAACAGGCCCGGCGCACCGGACCCGCGCAGCAGATCGACAAATTCGTCGATGGACTCCAGCAGATCGCCTTCATAGCCGCGAATATGCGCCGCCAGCAGCTTGCCATGCTCCTGGACGGTCCGCGACAACGCCAACAGCTCTTCGCGCTGGGCATAGGCGCTGGGCGGATAGACAAGGCCAAGCGAAAGGCCCACCGCACCGGCGCTGAGCTGGCGCGCCAAGAGCGCCTGCATCTGGACACATTCGCCTTGCGTGGCGGGGCGATTTTCATGCCCCATGACCGCAATGCGAAGCGCGGCGTGACCCACCAGGGAAACGACATTCAAGGCACAGCCGCGTGTGTGGAGCGCCTCCCGGTAGCCCGCGAAATTCTCAAACACTTCGCTGGGCGCGACCTCGCCCAGCAAAGTGGAAAAATGTTTTCTCAGGCCCTCGGCCGACGCTTTTGTCGCGGGATAGAGAGAAAAACTGCAGTTTCCAACCACCAGAGTGGTGACGCCCTGGGCGATCTTTTCAATCCGCTGCGGCTCGCGCAGGCAGATCAAGTCGTCATGGCAATGCGCGTCGATAAAGCCGGGCGCAAGAAAACGGCCTTGCGCCTCAATTATGCGCGCGCCGCCCGCTGCCAGGGATTTGCCGATCTCCGCGATGCGTCCGCCCTGCAGCAGGACATCGGACGCAAACCAGGGTGCCCCGGACCCGTCCAGAATGCGCGCGTCTCGGATCATGGTATCGGCGGGCATCCCTACGGGCTCGTTTCCGGAAGATCGGGAATGGGCTCGATCCTGCCCAGCACCACAACATAGGAGAAAATGCCGATCAGCAAAACAACACCGGCAACCAGGAAGGCGCCGGCAAAGGAATGCGTCAGGCCCACGATGAAGCCGGTAATGACGGGCGCCGCGACACCCATCAAATTGTTGGTCAGATTGACGATGCCGCCGACGGTGGCAGTGGCGCCGCGCGGACTGATCAAGGAGACGATGGAAGATGCCACCGGCGCCGCCGCCGAAAGGCCCGACAAGGAGATGGTGATCCACACCAGCGCCCAGAAAGGATCGACGGTGTAAGCCGCCCCGAACACCGCCAGACCGGCACTCATGCCGCCTGCGATCACAGCCTTGCGCACCTTGTTCTCGTCAAAACCGCGCTTGATCAAATAGTCGACAAAAAAACCGCCGATCAGCAGATCCGCCAAGGACGCGAAAATCCACGGAATGGTGGCAAATGCGGCGGACTTGAGGATGCTCATGTGCAAGGTTTCCACCAGATAGCCGGGAAGCCAGGTGAGAAAGAGATAGAAGGAATAACCATAGGCCGAATAGCCGACCATATGGGCCCAGACTTTGCGGTTGCTCAGCACATAGGCCAGCGCTTTGACCTGTCCCGCCGCCGGCAGGCCTTCCGGCACCGCGCCTCCGGCCAGGATATAATCATGCTCTTGCTTGCTGAGGTTTTTGTCCTGGGACGGATCCCGGTACATCAGCCAGTATGCGACGAAGTAAGCAAAGCTGAGCAGCGCCGATATGCCAAATCCCCAGCGCCAGCCATAGCGCACGACAAAAAAGGCGACGATCGGAACGCCAATGACATTGGCGAATTTGGCGGCGGAATCGAATATGGCCGTCGACCGGCTGCGCTCGTTTCTGGGGAACCACAGTCCGGTGGCTTTCTGATTGCCGATCATGCCGGGCGCTTCCGCGATCCCCAGCAGCAAACGCGCCACGAAGATACCGGCATAGCCGCTGGCCAAGGCGGTAATGGCGGACGCCACCGTCCAGAGAAAGGTGCCCCAGCGGCCCACCGTCTTGATGCCGAAACGGTCCAGCAGCAGCCCGCCCGGAAGCTGGCACAGAGCGTAGGACCAGAAAAACGCACTGAAGAGAAAGCCCATCTCTTCCGGGGACAGGCCGAGATCGCGCTGAAGCTGAGGCCCGGCAACGGAGAGGCTGATGCGGTCGATGTAATTGACCAGAACACCCGCGCCCAGAAGAGCGCCGATGCGCCAGCGGCGGCCCGGCAACGGGCTAGAGATCGTGCTGGACATTCACACCTACCACCGTGCCATTGCTCAACGAGCGGCGCTCGATATAACTCAGCGGCGCGCTGCCTCTGAGGCCTGCATAGACGTCACGGTTCCGGAAAGCGGCGGTTTGGCCGATGTCCTTGCCGAAGGCGCGCACCGTCCAGACCGGCGACGGCTTGTATTCGGCGAAGACGCCGATTTTATAGGCATGATAATTGGTGCTGATCTCGTCGATGCGGTACTCGAACTCATGCGTGGTCAGATGATCGTGCACCGTCACGCCGAGTTGCAGATTCTGTTCCGGCATGTCGTAGGTAACTTCGGACATGGTGTTGAATGCGAATGACGGGCCGCCAACGGTCTGGCCGCCCATGATCCGGCGGTACAGGCCGGTGGCGGGATCGCGCACGCGACTGTCACGCCAGGCGGCCTCACCTTTCACGGTCAAACCTTCCAATCCCACTTCGTCCAGCGGCACGACAAAATTCGTCAGGATCGTATTGCGGGTGCCGTTGCCGATATTGCCCACCGCGTTGAAGACCCTGGTTCCCGCGAATACGGGGATGCGATCCACCACCTGGGAGATGAATTCACGCCGCGCTTCCAGCACCAGCGACCCGCGCCCCCAGAAATGCCGTTCCCAGGCCAGCGAAATGTTCCAGCTATGCGCCGGTTCGAGATTCTTGTTGCCGCCGGTGATGATATTGCTGTTGAGCGAAGTCGAACTGGCGAAATCCCGGAATACCAGCTGTCCGACCTGACGCTCCATCAGCAGGCGCAGCTCATGGCCGGGAGCGGGATTCCATGTCGTCAGCCAGCGCGGCTTGAAGAAGGAGAGATCCTTGGTGAGGGTGCTGTCACCGCTTTGGGACAGAGTCGAGGTTTCGTAGCGCGCGCCCAGTTCCGACATCAGCACCGGATTGATGCGCCAGGTGGCGGTGGAGAAGAATTCGGCGCGCTTCTCCTCCAACCTGATATTGGCGGCGGGCAGGATCACCGGCGCACCGCCCACGGTCAGCCTACTGCGGCTGTTCAGGACATTGATCGCCCCTTCCACCCCCGCTTGCAGCTTCAGCGCCCCCCGGGACTGCTGCCAGGCCAGACGCCCCACATCCTCGCGCGTGTTGAACCGGCTGCGCGACATGTCGGTGCCGGCCACGGTGGTCGTCTGGCTGATCTCGTCCTGCTCTTCCAGGCGGTGCACGGCAAACAATTGCATCTGGCCCAGTTCGCCCAGCCCTTGCCGGTAATCCAGCCGCCCTTCGCCATTGCGTGTCCGGTTGCTTTCCAGCCCCGATGCCAAAGCAATAGCGGGAAAATAGATCCGCTCACTGACTTTGGAATAAATTCGGTCCTGTTTCACAATCATGCCCAGGGAGAGTTCGCCATCCGCCAGGGACTGCCGGAAAGAAGAACTGAGTTCGGCGGAATTGGTCAGCCTGGGAAAATTGTATTCCGACAGGAACAGCGCCGTGCCTTCGGGGAGGAACCGCCCGCGCGCGCCAAAGCCGTTCTGGTTCATCATGCCGAGGTCGCGGCCCCATGAGGCGGACAATTCCGCGGTCGAACTCTCGCCCTGCCGCGTCAAGTGCAGCGCCGCTTTGTGTGCGGTGGTGCCGTAGTGGGTGATGGAGCCTTCTGCCTCAGCCCGCCCTTGCAGCGCCACACTTCTGTTGCGCACGACATTGGCCAGCACGGGATGGCCATGCATGTCGGCGGCGCCACGGATCAGTTCGATATGATCCACCGACGATGCCGGTATGCGGCGCAGCAGAACTTCGACACTGTCTTCCTTGCTGGTGGGTAATTGGCCGTCGATCAGGACATTGCCGACCGTGCCGGAAAAACCGCGGACGGCGGCGTCGCCGTTCTGAAGATGAAACCCGGGCAGCAAGACCACCATTTCGTAGGCAGTGGCGGGCTGGTTGGCGGCAAAAAAAGCCGCCGGATACCGGTCGACGCCTTGTTGCGCCAAGGCGGGCTGGCCTTGCATAGCCACGAACAGGCACAGCACAATCCGGCTAGCAAGCAGGCGGCGCATACGCACTCTGTGTTTCCCCCTGGCCCAAGCCCGTTTCATCGGACCTTTGTTATGAGTGGCCCGAGACGATTTTGAGCCAGCCGCTTTCATTCATATGCCGCAAAACCACGATATGGTCTATTGCCCCGCTTGGGAACCGAAAAAACCAGGATTTCCAATATGGTATGCGCCTTCGCCGCTACTTGCGGACGGCTGCGCGCTCGATGCGTGAAATACGGCCATACTGGTTGAATTCGCTCACCAGCAGATTGCCCTTGGCGTCGTAAGTCACGCCGTGAGGCGCATAGAAGCGGTCCGGCTGCCAAATCTGCGGCGCCGCCTTGTTGGTGCGGATCTCTTCGACATTGTCGTTGGTGCCCAGAACCGCGGTGATATGCCCATTCTTGTCCAAAAGGGAAACACGCCCCATCAGTTCGCCCACGGCAAGCTCATCCCCACGGATCGCCAAGGCGCTCGGCAAACGCAATCCCCAGCCGAACTCACCCAGCACGCGGCCTTCAAGGTCCATATGCACCAGCCTGTCATGGCGGCGGTCGGTGCAGATCAATCGCACCGGCTTGAAGCGTGGGTCGATCGCGATTTTGTGGCACGTATCGAAATTCCACGGCCCGGCTTTGCCGCCGAAGGTGGCGAGATATTTTCCGCCTTTGTCAAAGCGATGGATGAAATCCAGGCCATAACCGTCGGTGACATAGATGTCGCCATTGGGCGCCACCGCAATGCCGGTCAGGTTGATCGCCTGCTTGTCGTCCTTCTTGTACTGGGCCGGAATCGCCGAAGCCGGAATGGCTAGAACCCTGGAGCCATCCAGCTTGAGCTGGATGATCTCCTGCGCCAGGCGGCTGACGCCATAGATATAGGAATTCTGGTCGGGGGCGCGGGCGATGATGAAGCCATGCAGGTCCGGCGGCGCACCAGGCACATTGCGCAGATAGCGGCCTTGATCGCTATAGACCTGGATTCCGGGATGATCCCCGCCCTGCACGCTGACATAGATTTCACCGGCCGGCGACACGGCAATATCGCCATGGGTATCGCCGATGGTCGCCATGCCGGGCGGCGGGGTGAAGAATTTGCCGTCAACCGTAAAATCGGCCGCCGCCGCCGGAAGCAATGCCAGGGCCGCAAGCGCGATGCCGCAAACAAGTCTTCTCATAGGATGGAGTCCCCCTGGATCATGATCCATGCCGCGATGCCGGCGCTGACGGCCAAGAGCAGCAAGGCGATGTAAAGCCGCGTAAAGACAATGTTCAACTCCGCCGGCAGCCGCGCGCGATGTTTTTTGCCGGTGATCATGGGCCAGACTAGATTGTCGCCCTTGACCAGCAGATAGAAGCCCACCGCCACGATATGGCACCAGACCAAAAGCAGGATAAAATTGAAGATCAGTCCGTGAATGTCGGTCAGCCGGGTTGAGGCATCCTCGGAAACCAACAAGGCCAGCGGGCCGTGAAAGCGCACACCGTCATTGGCGAACAGCCCGGTCGCCACCTGCGCCAGCAGCACCGCAATCAGCGCCAGCACCATCCAGCCGCCCGCTGGATTGTGCCCGGCATGGAAAATCTTGTCGCCGCCCGCCAGGCCCTTGAGATAGCCCACCACCCGGCGGGGCGGATGCAGGAAATTGCTGAAGCGCGCCGTGGTGGAACCCACCAGTCCCCAGGCGATGCGAAACAGCAAAAGGGCCAGCAACGTCAAGCCCGAGACAAGATGCGCGCGCATATAGCCCTGTTCGGCGCTGAACCAGGACACGCACAACAGCACCACTATGCTCCAATGGAACAGGCGGATCGGGATGTCCCAGACACGCACCCGCGTTTCCGGCTCACGGTCCATCGCCGCCTCCATAGACCGTAATCCCTTTGGCTTTGAATGCGGCAAGGGCTGAACCGCTGACCTTGGTGTTCACCACCGACAAGGACTTCAAGGCCGGCGCGGCTTCTAATCCGCGAATGTCACCGACTTTGGTGCCTGACAGGCGCAAATTTTTCAACTTGGGCATCGCGGCCAAAACCGGCAGGGACGCATCGGTGACCGCCGTGCCGGAAAGATCGGCGCGCACAATGCGCGCCGCCAGCGGCGCAAGGGCCTGCAAGTCCGCATCGCCAAAATCTGTCGCCCTCAAGGAGGCGTTGATTTCCAGGTCGGCGGTGTCCCGCGCTTCATAGGCTATGACGCCCGGAAAGCGCCCTTGCAACCGGCGCACCATCGCCGCCAAGGGGGCGCGCTGTTTTTCGACCCTCGCGGTATCGAGTTCCGGAAGCTTTACTTCGGCCACCGGCTTGGGCGCGCCCGCAATGTCGCGCAAGACGCCGGAGGCGCCATGCGCGATCCATAGCCGGATCACCGTCTTCTCGTCTTCCGTCAGCGGCGGCTTGCCGCTGGGTGGCATCGCCCGGTCGTCCGATGACGGCAGGGAGATGCGCAAGGAAAGCTCGCTGTTCTTGGTATCGCCGGGCCGGATCACCGCGCCATGCTTGCCGCCGCGCAAAAGCCCGGCAAAACTGTCCAGCCTGAGATCGCTTTTTTGCCGCTTTTCGCCATGACAGGCGGCACAGCGCGTCTCCAGCAGCGGCGTCACGCGCTTGGCATAAAAGGACGCCGAATCCGCTTGCGGCACGCGTTCCAGGCCCATCAGCTGCAGCATGTCGTGCCCGAGCGCCGGTTGCGCCAGTATCGACAGCCCCACACCGGCCAGGGTCAGCAGCGCAACGCAGCCGAAATAGGCGGCGGCGGAAAGTCGGCCGGATTGGCGCCCGGAAATGCCATCACCCCCCGACATCGCCCTACATCATGCCAGGATTTCGGAGACGATGCGGGCCGGCTTCACACCTGTCAATTTCTGGTCCAGGCCCTGATAGGGATAGTTCAGCCGGCGATAATCGAAGCCCAACAGGTACAGCATGGTGGCATGCAGGTCGCGCACCTCCACCGGATTGCGCGCGATCTCATAGCCCATATCGTCGGTTTCGCCGTAACTGATGCCGTGCTTGATGCCGCCGCCCGCCATCCAGATGGTGAAACAGTTGGGATGATGGTCGCGGCCGATGAATTCCATTTCCTGGCCACCGCGATTTTCCCACATCGGCGTGCGGCCGAATTCGCCGCCCCATACCACCAGCGTATCTTCCAACAACCCGCGCGCTTTCAGGTCCGCCAGCAAGGCGGCGGTGGCTTTGTCGGTATCGCGGCAACGTCCCACCAACCCGACATTCAAACCTTCGTCGGTCGGCGTGCCATGGGAATCCCAGCCCCAGTGATAAAGCTGAATATAGCGCACGCCGCGCTCGGCCAGGCGGCGGGCCACCAGGCAGTTGTTGGCATAACTGGTCTTGCCGGGCTCGGCGCCGTAGCGCTCCAGCACCGCCTTGGGCTCGCGGCGGATGTCCATCGCATCGCTGGCTTCCAGCTGCATGCGGAAAGCCATTTCATACTGGGCAATACGCGTCACCGTCTCGGGATTGCCGAACTGCTGATAGGTCTGGCGGTTGATCTCATCCACCGCATCCAAGACCTTGCGGCGCTCGGCGCGGCTGACGCTTTTGGGATTGTCCAGATACAGAACCGGCTCGCCGGCGGAACGGCATGCCACGCCCTGATAGACGCTGGGCAAAAAGCCCGAACCCCAAAGCGGCTTGCCGGCATTGGCGGTGGTGCCGCCGTTGGAAATCAGCACAATAAAGCCCGGCAGATTCTGGTTTTCGCTGCCCAGGCCATAGGTCACCCAGGATCCCAGCGAGGCATAGCCGGTGCGCGCATCGCCGGTATGCACCAGCAACTGAGCCGGCGCGTGATTGAACTGATCGGTCTTCATCGACTTGATCACGCACAGATCGTCGATGGCGCGTTCCAGATGCGGCAGGCGGTCCGAGATCCAGGTGCCGCTCTTGCCGGCGCGATGGAAGGGGAACATCGGCCCCAGCAATTTCGGAATGCCCTGAATGAAGGCCAGGCGTTTTCCCTTGATGAAGGATTCCGGACAGTCATGGCCATGAAACCGCGCCAGGGTCGGTTTGTAGTCGAACAGTTCCAGCTGGCTGGGCGCGCCGCCCATATGCAGATAGATGACGCGCTTGATCTTGCCGGCGAATTGGGGCGGCAGCACCGAAAGCGGCGTGGCGGGATTGCGGGCGAAATCCAGTGGGGCATGGCCGCCCGCCGGCGCGGCATTGGCCAAGGTCGAATTCAGGAAAAAGGCGCCCAAGCCTCCGGTGCCCCAGCCCAGAAAATGCCGCCTGGTCTGGGCCTGGATCTGCGCCAGATCGAGCTGATGAATATTCTTCATGTCCGCCACCGGTTTCATCGTGTCAGCGCCGCATCGAGATTGAGCAAGGCGCTGGCCACGGCCGTCGGTCCCGCCGATTGATAGAGCTTGCGCAGCGGCGCCGTTTCCGCCGCCGAAAGATTGCGCGACAGCACCTGGCGGGCTGCGTAATCCAGCCTGCTGTCGATGGCATCCCGGCCAGGGGCTTGCGGCGCCTTGGCCATGCGCACCGCCAAACCTTCCGCCGCCTGGTGGTAGACAGGATCGTTCAAGGTCACCAGCGCCTGCAAGGGTGTGTTGGTGGGGATGCGGCGCGGGGTGCTGAGCTGGCGGTCCGCCGCATCGAAGGTAACGAAGCTGGGATAGGTCGCGGTGCGCTTGATGAACGTATAGACCGAGCGGCGATAGCGTTCCGGCCCCGTGACATTCTTCCAGCGCTCGGGATTGTTGGCCTCGACATTCCAAACGCCGTCGGGCTGTTCCGGCATCACCGGTGGTCCGCCCATCTTTTCATTGAGCAGCCCGCCGGCCTGCAAAGCCTGGTCGCGCACCATCTCGGCGGTCAGGCGCTGTTGCGGGCCATGGGCCAGGAGCCGGTTGCGGGGATCCTTTTCCGTCAACATCGCTGTCGCCCGTCCGGTTTGGCGATAGGTGGCGCTGATTACGATCTCGCGGATCAGCGCCTTCATGTTCCAGTGCAGGTCGTTCTGGAAATGCAGCGCCAGCCAATCCAGCAACTCCGGATGAGACGGCAATTCCCCGGCGCTGCCGAAATCCTCCAAGGTCTCGACCAGGCCGGTGCCGAACAACTGCTCCCAGGCGCGATTCACCGTCACCCGCGCCGTCAAAGGCTGATCGGGCGCGAAGAACCAGCGCGCCAGGGTCAGGCGGTTGCGCGGCGCATTGGCGGGCAGCTTGGGAAATAGCGAAGGCGTGTCCGCACCCAGATCGGGACCGATCTTGGTGAGAAAACTGCCGCGCTCGAATTCCAGGGTGGGCCGGCGGTCATAAGCGGCCTGCTCCACCATCACCGGCAGGGCCACACCGGGAATCGCCTTCAGGCGGAGCTCTATCTGCTCCAGCCTGGCATATTGCTGTTCGATTTGCGGCGACCCAGCCAACGCTGTCCAGCGCGGATCGCTGCTGGCCGATACGCGCAGCCGCGGCACGGACGAGGAGGCGGCATTGATCAGCTCGCTATGGGTCAGCTGCAGCTTCAGGCTGGCGCCCGCTCCCAGCTTCAACGGTTCTTCCGGCACCGCCACCACCCATTTGGTGCGGGACAGGATGGGGTCGGCCTGGAAGCCGCTAGTTTCCGCCAGCCGCGGCATCACCGGTCCCGGCCTGGCGGCATTGCGCATCATGCGGCGGAGATTGCCTTCCACATCGATCATGGAATCCGGCGCGATGAGACGGAAAGCGATCTTCTCGGACTTGCCGTCCCGCACCACCCAAGCGTCAATGCGGTTGGCGACAAAGCCTTTTTCCGGCGAGTGCCGCGCCTTGACGGGATCGGCGGGGGGCACTTCCAGGCGCAGCGCCGCCAATTGCGGCATATCGGCCGCCAAGGTGATTTCGAACACCGAATTCATCGGCACGGTGCCGGTCTGTTCGGCCATGCCGCCCTGCAGGCGAAACGCCGCCCGCACCGTCTGGGTTTTCGCTTTCGCCAGGTCCGCGCGCAATTGGCGCTGGCGTTTCTCATTCTGGTTTTCGGGCAGCGCCAGCACACGCTCAAGCGCCAGCACCGCGTTTGCGGTTATGCTTTTGATGGGCAGCGACTTCCATGCGGCGCGGCTCTCGGCCTGACGGCTGGCATCGACGATCCTGTTGCGCAGCATCTCAGCCTCGCGCTGCAGCCGGTCAGCCTCGCCATAAAGCGCCTTATCACTGGGCACCTGCAACACCGGCCAATCGTCGGTCAGCGATTTGTCGAAGGCGATATCAGCGTCACGCGCGGTGTTGAAGAAAGCCAGCGACTTGTAATAGTCGGTGTGACGAATGGGATCGTAGGGATGGGAATGGCACTGTACGCAGTTCATGCTGACGCCATTCAGAACCGACCAGGTGGTGGAAACCCGGTCCATCACCGCCAGCAGCCGGAATTCCTCATTGTCGGTGCCGCCTTCGTCATTGGCGGCGGTTTGGCGATGAAAGGCTGACGCAATCTTGTCCTCGAAGCTGGCATTGGGCAACAAATCGCCGGCGATCTGTTTGGTCACGAACTGGTCGTAAGGAAGGTTTTTGTTCAGCGCCTCGATCACCCAATCGCGATAGGGCCAGACCGGGCGGCTATGGTCTTTCTCAAAACCCTTGGTGTCGCCATAACGGGCAAGGTCCAGCCATAGCGAGGCCCAACGCTCGCCATAGCGCGGCGAAGCCAGCAGCCGGTCTACCTGCTTCTCATAAGCGTCCTTGGAGGTATCGGCGAGAAAGGCCGCCTGCTCCTGCGGCGTCGGCGGCAAGCCGGTCAGGTCCAGCGATACCCGGCGCAGCAGTTCCGCTTTGTCGGCTTCCGGTGAAGGCGCCAGTTTTTCTTTCTCAAGCCGGGCCAGGATGAAGCGGTCCAGCGGCTGACGCGCCCATCCCTCGCGTACCTTGGGCAAGGCTTGCGGCTTGGGCGGAACGAAGGCCCAATAATTCTCCCATTCTGCGCCCTCCTTGATCCACTGCCGCAGCAAATCGATCTGTGCCTGCGGCAACGGCGCGCCATGCAGCGGCATGCGGATTTCCGGATCGCCGGAGGTGACCCGCGCCATCAGCTCGGAGGCGCGGGGATTGCCCGGCACAATGACAGGGCGGCCCGACTTGCCCTTGCCCAGCGCCTGATCGCGATACGAGAAAGAGACATTGCTTGCCTGCTTCACGCCGCCATGACAGGACATGCACTGGCTGTTGAAGATCGGCCTGATGTCGCGGTTGAAATCCACCCGCCGCTGCGAGGCGTCGGGACGGCCCCAAAAAGCCGCGGCCCCGGCAGCAGCAAGCATGACAACGGCCAAAATCGCCGCCGCGGCAATGCCGATTCTGCCTGGCCTCCCCAAACCGATCGCCTTTTTTGCTTTGTGTTACGCCCGGTTAGGCGATTCAACCAGAGTCGGATCGGGTGTCAAGAAGTGGGACAGCGTCCCGCAATGCAACCAAAGCGGCGAAAGGCAAAGTTCCGCAATGGCTTCAGGCCGGACGGCCGGAAAACCGGGACATTAGTTCTTCCACCACGCGCACGGCCCCCTCGGCTTCCGCCCGGTCCGGTGTCTCATTGCTATTGCGCCAGCTTTTGGCGAACTGACCCGGACCGACGGCGATAACCATGACGCCATCGCTCTTGGAGCGGCACTCCACATTGCGATAGGTGAAGCCGTAATTGACTTCCGGCTGCGGGATCATCCATTCGGTCTGGCCGCGCACCGGGATCATCGCCTTGTCCTTCCACCAGTCATGCGCCGCATAGCCGGGACAATTGATGATCACCTTCTCCGGGAGATGCGCCAGCTCGCTCGGCGAATGGAAATCGCGCATCACGATCTTGCCGCCGGCGCTGTAGAATTCCTGGGTCAGCAGATGGCCATACTCGCTGAAATTCCAGAACAGCTTGGTGGCGCGGGTGGCATAGGGCACCGGGAAGGGATTGACGTCCGGCGTCAGCACCTGCGGTTTGGAATCAATGTCGGAGGCGCGGTTGCCCATGTCATAAAAGACCGGGCGCTCCACGCCATTGGCCATCGGCGGCAGCGGCGGCGGCGGGGCGTCGAAGGGCGTGTCGGACAAAGCATAGTGATCGACCCAGGCGACGGGATTGCCGGCCATGCCCATATAGGGGCGAAGATATTTCCACGAGGTGCGGACCATCTGCTCCCAGACCTCGCCGAGATTGGCGGGGGCTTCGTCAGCCAGCGCCACTGTGCCCGGCCCCCACACGCCATTGGCGCGATAGGAGCGGGTGCGGGGCAACAGCTCGCGGGTATAGATGGTGACGTCCAGCCCTGCGCGTTGCGCCACCAGGGCCGAGGTCAGGCCGATAATGCCGCTGCCGATCACCGCGATCTTTTTGGGGCTTTTGGACATGGCCTTCTGCACTTGCATGTCGGCCGAGCCCCAGGACAGACACCAGCCGCTGCCGTGATGACCGTAATTGTGGATCACCATGGCGTCGCCGATCTGTTCGACACCCAGATTGAAGCCCTTGCTGCGGAACGGCCGGATGCAACATTTGATGTCGTAGATGCGGTCGGTATGGGCGCGGATAGGCATCAGCGCGGGCGGCCGGTCCATCCATAGCGTGCGCCCACCTTGGCTTTGTTGCGCCGCCGCGCTGGTTGCACCGAACCCGGCCAGACCGAGCGACTTTAAGAGATGACGACGATCCATACCTACCCCCGTCCCCAAAAGTGCGCCCGGTGTCAGCTAGAAGTCAAGATTTCTTAAGCCGCAGTTTCGCCGCCTTGGCGCATTCGCTGAGCACGGTGGCATAGCGCGCCACGCCATCGGTCCCGACCACAAAAGGGCTGGCCTCGCCGGGCTTTCTTTGCCAACGGCTCCTGATCCAGGCCTGGTCGTACATCGAATGGTTGGAGAAAATGATGCTGGCGCCCGAGGCCTTGGCGGCGTCGCCGAATTTCTTGGCAGAGGCGATATAGGTGTCGAAACGCTGCGGGCTGCGATCGAAATTGAACCCCATGCCGCCGGAATAGGCCACATGCAGGGTCTTGCCATTGTCCTTGACCGGGAACAGGAAGGACAAAGTGCCCAACGTATGGCCCGGCGTCAGAAGAATGGTGACAGTGGTATCACCCAAGGTCACCTTCTGGCCGTCGGTCGCCACGATATCGCGCTTGGGCACGCCGCCCGCCATATTGCCCGCCTTGGCGATCATGTCCCAGTCGGGCGCACCCATGATGACGCGCGCGCCATAGCGGTCCTGCAGCATCTTGGCGCCTTCGTCATGATCGCCATGGCCATGGCTGACAATCACATATTTGATGGTGGCGGGGTCCAGGCCGAGCTTCTTCAGCCCGCCGATGATTTCGGTTTCGGCGGCGTAATTGTACATGGTGTCGAGCAGGATGATGCCTTCGCTGGTCTTGATCGCCCAGGCGTTGTGAATCTTGGTGCCGACGAAATAGACATTGTCGAACACCTTGGCGGGCTCGGCATACCAGGTCTCGCGCGCCGGAATGGCCCGGGGCTTTCCGGCATTGGCGGCGCGCGTGGCGGCGCCGGGATCGCTTCCGTCCTCGGGTTGGATGCACAAGACTGAGAGCGTGCCCGCAAAATTCAGTCCCGCCGCTTGCTGGGCCGCGAGCACATGCCCCTCGACGGTGTCGGGCACCTGGGCCATCGCCACGCTCATCACCCCGAAACTTGCCGCCATCAACAATGCTGCCGCGAAACGCATGCTCATATTCCTTTTTGTAGACGAGGTTTCTTCATTTGTGATTTTGAGGTGCAACCATCCTGGTGATCCGGCCCCGCGCGGTGTCACCGGTCCACAGATTGCCTTGCGAATCCGCTGTCAGATAGGACGCCTCCAGGAACTGGCCCTCGCCGGTTCCATTGCCGTTGCCGATTGCGCCCAGCACCTGGCCGGTCTGCTTGTTGATCTTGAGGAACTGGCCGTCCCAGCCCGAGGCAAGCCAGAGATTGCCCTGTTTGTCGAAATACAGCGCGCAGATCAGGTTGCGCGTCTGCATGGTTCGGAGGAACTTGCCGTCGCTTGTATAGACCACGACGCGGTAATCCTCGCGGTCGCCGATATAGACATCGCCGTTTCTGGGATCGACGGCAAAGCCATGCGCCATGACGAACTTGCCCTGCCCCACCGCATTGCCCCACCATTGCTGGATGAACTTGCCGTTCTTGTCCAAGCGCAGGATGCGCGCGGCACCGCTATTGTTGGTGAGATCGCTGGAGTCGGTGTCATTGGGACTTTCATGGCCATGGCCCTGGGCGATATAGACATCGCCCTGAGCGTTGAAGCCGACCATCAAAGGTTCCCAGAGATAACGCTGTCCCTTGGCCTCGTCCCAGTCGCCGCGATGCCCGCGCACGCCGACGGTCATCAACAGTTTTCCGTCTGGGCTGATCTTCTTGACGGTGGCCCCGGCCGCATCGGTGATCCAGAGATTGTCCTGGGCATCGACCGCAATGCCATGTGCCTTGGCGTGATGCGTGATCACATTGTCGCCGATGGACAGCAGCAGCTTGCCGTTCCTGTCCCACTTGAACAATTGCGGCCGGCCGATCGGATTGCGCTGCAAGCCCCAGAGATTGTCCTTGGAATCGTTGGCGACGGCCACCATGCCGTAGCGTTCGCCTTCGGGTGAAGCGATGGGATAAGAAAAGCTGTAGCCCATGGTTTGTTTCCACAGCACCGGCTTCACGCCCAAGCGGTTGCCGCCGCGGTCCTTGGGCGGATCGCAAACCGGCGATTTGTAGCAATAGGGCGTGCCCAGCGTATTTTTCAGGCTGACGGTTTCCTGGGCGGACGCCGATTCCCTGCATTGTGCCGACAGTTTGGCCGCATTCTGCAGCAGGCAGTAACGCGCGCCGGTGGTGCGGCTGCAGTATTTCTTGATGTCGTCCGCGCAACCGGCCATGCCCAGATCGGATGTGGGCTGTATCCGTGTCTGGATCATGCCTTGCATCTCGCCCAGATACCAGGCGGGCGAGCCGTTCGCCGCCGGGCCGGAGGATGCTGCGCCGTTGGTTTGCGACAAGGCCATGGTCGCGGTGAACAGAATGGCGCATGCGCCACCGGCCAGATAACGGTATTTCATGTCTAGTCCCCTGCGTGTCTTGTTACTTGGTGACACTCTTTTTGTTGTGATCGCTTTCGTTCAGACCGATGCCGCCAATGCCGCCTTGACCCGCGCCGGCGTGAACGGAGCCTCACGCAGACGCGCGCCCGTCGCATCAAACACCGCATTGCCCAGCGCCGCCGCCACCGGGGCTGTCGCGGCCTCACCCGCACCCAGGGCGCGCTCATGCGGGCGATCGATCAAGGCGATCTCAAGTTTCGGCACATCCGGGAAGGCCAGGATCGGATAGCTCGACCAGTCGGTGGTGGTGACCCGGCTCGCGTCAAACTTCACCTCCTCCAGCAGGGTGCGGCTGATGGTCTGGATGATCGATCCCTCCACCTGCGCCCGCACATTGTCGGGATTGATCATCTGGCCGCAATCATGGGCGCAGAACACCCGCGTCACGCGCACCTTGCCGGAGCTGCGCTCAACTTCGACCTCCATGCCCATGGCGACATAATTCTCATTCTGCTTGTAGCGCATGTAAGAGATGCCGCGGCCGCGCAGCACGGCGCCGCCCCGCCAATCGGAAACCGGGCGCGGCGTGGTGCGCGGCTTCCAGGCCATCATCTGTCCCACCCGGGTCAGAACTTCGATGGCGCGCGGGTCTTTGAGCCGGCTGAGGCGGAACTGCAAGGGATCGGCCTGCGTCGCGGCGGCGATCTCGTCGACAAAACACTCCACCGCGAAGACATTGCCGATCTTGCCGGGCGCGCGCAAGGCCGAGGGCCGCAGCGGCGTCGCCGCCAACCACTTAATGTCGGCCCGCACATTGGCAAAAAGATAAGGCGGGTCGCTATTGGCCGCCGTCTGCCCGGAAGACATGCCGGAGCCGTCCACCAGCCCGGCGGCCACCGCGGCGATCAGCGGCGTGCCGGTGGGCGCCGGATTGTTCTGGGGCACCATCGCCACGGTTTCCCAGGCCATGACATCGCCGGCGGCATTCAGAGCGGCCCGCAAATCGAGCAGTTGCGGCGGGCCTTTGGGATCCCAGCCCAGATCGTCCTCGCGCATCCATTGCACGCGCACCGGCCGGGAGAGCTCGCGTGAGATCAGCGCGGCTTCGAAGGCAACATCGTCATTGCCGTTGCCGCCATAGCTGCCCGAGCCGTCCTGATAGATCAGACGCAGCTTGGCCGCATCCAAACCCAACAGTTGCGAAATAACCTGGCGCAGCCGGTGCGTGCCCTGTGCCGCGGTCCATACCGTGCCGCCGCCGGCGCGAATATCCGCCACGGCACAAGACGGTCCCATCGAGGCATGCGACTGGATCGGCCAGCGATAGGAGGCGGTCATCACACGCCCGCCTTGCGCAAAGACGGAAGCCGCATCGCCGATATTGCGAAGCGTTTCCGAACGGGCGACCGGGGTGTTGCGGACGGTGTCGAACAGGGTTTGGGAACCGGACAGGCCCGCCGTTTCGCTCCAACTGGCGCGCAGCGCCCGCATGGCGCGGACGGCATCCCATTCGCGCGGCGCCACCACCGCCAGGAAATCCTTGACCCGCACGACTTGCGCGCCCGGAATATGCGCGATGGACGCGGCATCCACGCTGCGCAGACTGGCGCCTATCGCGGGGGCGCGAATGACGCGGGCATGCAGCATGCCGTCGACGCGGATATCCTGCACATAATCATGGCGGCCGGTAAGTTTGGCGGGCAAATCCGGACGCGGCAGGGACTTTCCCACCACCTTATAATTGTCCGGGTTCTTCGGCTTGACGTTCTTGTCGACCGCAAGATCGAACCTGCCGCCGCCGACCAACGCGCCAAAGCCGACCCCCGGACCGCCAGCGCGCGGAACGACCGCTCCATCGGCGGTGTCGAGAGTCTCGGCCGGTTGATTCAGACGGGCGGCGGCAAGGGTAATCAACCCCTGGCGCGCCGTCGCCGCCGCCTGCCTTATCTGCATGCCGCCAACCATGATCCCGGTGCTGCCGCCGGTGCCGCCCTGATTGGGCGTCAAAGCGGTATCGCCTTCGACCAGCGCAATGCGTTCGGGGCGCATGCCCAACTCTTCCGCGACAATCTGAGGAATAGCGACGCGCGCGCCGGTTCCCAGATCGACCTTTCCGGCATAAACGGTCGCGCTTCCGTCCGGCGCAATCGCCAGATAGGCATCGACCTTTTCGGGATCGAGCGTCGCCGGACTGGCTTGCGCGCCGCAGGGTATCGTGAAGGTGACGACCAGACCGGCGGTACCCTGGAGAAAGGCGCGGCGGCCGATGATGGTGTTCATCTCAGCCCTCCTTGGCGGCGCGCAGCACCGCCGCGACGACCCGCACATGACTGCCGCAGCGGCACAGATTGCTGGCAAGCGCGGTACGGACCTCGGCCTCGCTGGGACGGGGGTTGCGGCCCAGAAGCGCCGTCGCCGTCATGATCATGCCATTGGTGCAATAACCGCACTGGGCGGCGGCCTCGGCGATGAAGGCGGCTTGGACCTTGCTTGGCTTATCTGGACTACCCAAGCCCTCCAGGGTGACGATTGTCTTGCCGGCGACGGATGCCGCCTTGGTCATGCAGGAACGTACCGCCTGGCCGTCCACGATCACGGCGCAGGAACCACATTGGCCAAGTCCGCAACCGAATTTCGGGCCGTGCAGCGCAAAATCGTCGCGCAGCACATAAAGCAGCGGCGTATCCGGATCGCCGAGATCCACGGTCCGGTCACGGCCGTTCACGCGTAGAGTGAGTGCAGTCATGTCGCTTCTACCTGCATGGGTTGGCGACTTGTGAAATGACGCGCGAAGGATGGCACGATGCAGCGGCGGCGTTCAAGTATGGCAAGTGCACGCCGCCGGTGCCGGCGGAACCGGACTCGGCGAATACAATCAAAGCATTAGAACCGCTAGGACGGATTCTCGACGCCGGTATCCTTCCAGGCGCCCCGCGCCTGAGGCCGCGTGATATAGGCCAGGAATGCGGCGGCTTCCTCGGGCTGCGCCGCATAGCCGGTGACCGCGGCCGTATAGTCGAAATGCATCTCTATCTCTTTGGGCATCACGCCCACCACTTCGACACCGGGCACCGTTATTTCTTCCGAGATCGGTCCCAGACCGTATTGGATACCGTCGCGGGCAATCGCCAGGCCGGGCGTGCCGGCGATCGGCATCGGCTTGACGCCGGCAAAATCGGGCCGCGCCAAAAGGTCGGCGACCATCTTGCCGGCCGCGCTGCCGCGCGCCGGATCGGTGAAGCCGACGCCACTGGCGCCTTTGAGCACGGCGATGAATTTCGCCAAGGTCGAAATGTCGGGATGCGGCGCCCCCGCCTTGACCGCCAGGCCGAAATTGACGCGCCCCACCGGAGTGAACGGCCCGGACTTGAGATTGTCCTTGACCTCGGTCAATTCCGGCAGCGGCAGCAGCACCAAGTCGCCCGGCACCTTGTTCTTCACATTGTCGCGGGCCCTGGTAACGGTCCCGCCCACGATATTGACCTGCTTGCCGGTCTCGGCCGTCCAGGCGGCGGAGAGCGTGCGCAGCCCCGGATTGGTGCCCCCCGAGGTAAAGACGGTGATGTCGGCTAAGGCAGCGCAAGGCCATGCGAGCAGCAACGCCGCCGCGAACATCGTCCTGACCATTCCCGCTCTCCTTATGTTTCTGAACGAGAGCCGGAAGTGTGCATGGAATTCCCCATCCCGCCAGCCCTAAAGGGATATCGCAATCGCAAAAACCGCGCCTCCGCCGGTTGAAATGCAGCTTTGCTTGCGGCTGGGCTTGTGTGCCAACGGCAATTTGATGTTCCCTGGGGTCCACCAAAAAGAGAACAACAGGGGAAAGCGCATGCCCAGGCTTAGATGGCTCATGATGTTCATGGGCTGCGCGGCGATGGCGATCAATTATATCGATCGCGCCAATCTCGCGGTCGCCGCCCCTTTCATCCAAAAAGAGCTCGGCATCGACGCCACCATCATGGGCGTGATCCTGGGCGCCTTCTTCTGGACCTATGCGACATTCCAATTGCCGTTCGGCTGGTTCGCCGACAAGGTCGGGGCGCGCATCGCTCTGGCCGCCGCCGTGACATGGTGGTCGATCGCCACCGTCCTCACCGCCACGGCGCACGGCATCGCCTCGCTGACCGGTTACCGGTTGCTCTTGGGTGTCGGCGAGGCGGGCGCTTATCCAGCCGGCACCAAGATCAATATGGCCTGGTTTCCGCGCAGCGAACGGGCCATCGCCGCCAGCATCTTCGACAGCGGCTCGCGCATCGGCGCCGCTCTGTCGCTGCCGCTGGTCGCCTGGATCATCGGCAGTTTCGGCTGGCGCATGTCTTTCGTGGTGACCGGGCTGCTGGGCATCGTCTGGGTGGCCATCTGGCTTGCCTATTATCGTGATCCCGAAAACCATCCCTCGGTCACGCCGGAGCAGCTTGCCGCCCTGCAGGCCGAGCGCGGCACCACGCCGGCAGGCCCCAAAGTGTCCTGGGGATCGCTGTTCGGCTACCGCACCATCTGGGGCATGATGATCGGCTTCTTCTGCCTGAATTTCGTGATCTACTTTTTCATCACCTGGTTTCCCACCTATCTGATCCAGGCGCGCGGCTTCTCGCTGAAGGAGCTGGGCACGCTGGGCCTGCTGCCGGGACTGGTCGCGATTCCGTCCGGATGGCTGGGAGGCTTTACCTCCGACGCGCTGTACCGCCGCGGCTGGAGCCTGACCGCGGCGCGAAAAACATGTTTGGTCGGCGGCATGCTGATGTCCTCGGTCATCACCCTGTCCGTCTTCGCGCCCAACGCCTATGTCGCACTCGCCTTTTTCGCGGTGGCTTATGGCAGCCTTGCCTTTACCGCCGCCAGCATCTGGTCCTTGCCGGCCGACGTGGCGCCCTCACCCGCCCATGTCGCGTCCATCGGCGGCATCCAGAATTTCGCCTCCAATCTCGCCGGCGTTGTCACAACCACCTTCACCGGCCTGATGCTGACCATCACCGGCGGCTCCTTCGTCATACCGCTGATGGTGGCGGGAGGTTTTTGTATTTTGGGCGCCGTGGTCTATCTGTTTGTGATAGAGGATATCAAACCCCTGACACCCCGCGAGCCAGCCGCCTGAAGCCATGAAAATCGTCAATTACAACGGATTCCGCGACGCGGCCCAGAAACGCCTGCCGAGTTTTATCTTCGAATATATCGACGGCGGCAGCTATGACGAGCACACGCTGCGCCGCAATGTCGATGACTTCAAGTCCGTGACCTTGCGCCAAAAGGTGCTGCGCGACGTATCGAACCTGAAGTTGGGCACGCAGCTGTTCGGCCGCGACATGGCGCTGCCCATTGCGCTGTCGCCGATCGGCATTGCCGGCTTTTACCGCCGCCGGGGCGAGACCCAGGCGGTGCGCGCCGCCGAGAAAGCCGGCATACCCATGGTTCTTTCCACCATGTCCTGCTGCCCGGTCGAGGAAGTGCGCGCGGCCAGCGCACAATCTTTCTGGATGCAGCTCTACATCATCCGCGACCGCGGCTTCATGAAGGACTTTCTGCTGCGCATGGAAAAGTGCGGCATCGACACGCTGTTCCTCACCGTCGACCTGGCGATCAACGGCATACGCTATCGCGACCGGATCGGCGGATTGGCGGGATCGCAAAGCCTGTTGCAGCGGCCCGACCGGCTGCTCGACATTCTGTCTCATCCGGCTTGGGCGCTGGATGTCGGTGTGTTGGGAAGGCCGCTGACCATCGGCAATGTCGCGCCCGCCATGCCGGGCGGCGCGGGCTTGAAACAATTCCAGGCCTGGGTGGCGCGCAATTTCGATCCCTCCGTGACCTACAAGGACATCGCCTGGTTGCGCCAGCATTGGAAAGGCAAACTGGTTTTGAAGGGCATCACCGATCCGGGCGATGCCGTGCGCGCCGTGGAAGAAGGCATGGACGGGATCGTGGTTTCCAACCATGGCGGGCGGCAATTGGACGGCTCGCTGTCCAGCATTGCCGCGCTTCCCGCCGTGCGCGATGCCGTCGGGGGACGAACCACGCTGATGCTGGATGGCGGCGTCCGTTCGGGGCTTGATGTCCTACGTGCGCTGGCGCTGGGCGCCGACAGCGTGCTGTTGGGACGGGCCTGGGCCTATGCCCTGGCCGCGCGGGGCGAGGCCGGCGTCTCCCAAATGCTCGCCATCATGAAAGAGGAACTGGAAGTGGCCATGTCGCTGACGGGCCAAAGCGATGTGCGCGCGCTCGACAGCGATCTGGCCCTTACCCGTCCCTAGGAGCGAAAATGTGGGCTGACCTATCCGGAAAGCGCGTGTTGGTGACGGCCGGCGGCGACGGGATCGGTCTGGAAATCACGCGCGCTTTCGCCGCCGCCGGCGCCAATGTCATGGTCTGCGATATTCAGCCTGAAAGCCTGGAACGTCTCGCCAAAGAATTGCCCGCTATTCACAGCTGCATCGCCGATGTCTCGCGCGAGAATGACGTCGCGGCGATGTTTGCATTGCTGGACCAGAAACTCGGCGGCTTGGACGTGCTGGTCAACAATGCCGGCATTGCGGGACCCACCGGCGGTGTGGAGACGCTGTCTTTGGCGGATTGGGAGCGGACCTTGGCGGTCAACCTGACGGGTCAGTTTCTCTGCATTCGCCAGGCGGTGCCGCGTCTTCGCAATGGCAGCGGCCCCTCGATCATCAATCTGGCATCCGCCGCGGGCCATTTGGGAATGCCGGGACGCGCGCCCTATTCCGCCTCCAAATGGGCCGTGGTCGGGCTTACCAAAACCTTGGCGATCGAACTTGGCCGCGACGGCATCCGGGTCAACGCGATTCTGCCCGGCGCGGTGGACGGTCCGCGCATTCGCGCCGTGATTGCCGCCAAGGCAAAAGCGTCGGGCAAATCGGTGGACGAGATGACCCAGACCTATACCAAACAGGCCGCGCTTGGCCGGATGGTCACCGCCCGCGATATCGCCAATATGGCGCTGTTCGCCGCCAGCGATCTGGCCGCCAATGTGACCGGACAGGAACTGGCCGTGGACGGACTCACCCAGGCGCTGAGCTGATCGCGCAATTTCATCTGCTCCAGGCCGAAACAGTTAAAATTGTTCGGAAAACCCGGCAGAAAGACAAGTTAACAACGGCGATTGTGAACATCGGGCACGGTCTCGCCACGTTCCTGCCGCGAGCTCATGCTCCTCTACTAGGCGCAGCTTGCTGGACGTATATTGAGCAGGAAAGGCAGCCCGCATTTGAAAATGCGCCGCGAAAACCAAGCGTCTGAGGAAAGTGCCGAGTCCATGCGGGTCCAAAGGCGCGACCGTATGTTGGCCTGGTCCTGTTGCGCCGGCGTGCATTTGACGGTGTTCGCCGCCTTGCTGTGGCCGCATGTGCAAAAACCGCTGAAGCCGCAGCCGCCCGCCATACTGGTCAGTGTGCCGACCAAGCCCACGCCACCGGGTCCGCCGGATGAAGCTGGTGGGCGCGGCGACACACTCGAGCCCGTCATGGTGCGTCCGGTCTCGCCCGTCCCGACCCGGGTCACCTTCCAGGTGCAGGACACTTCGGACCTGTTAAGCGAATCTCAGCTTGCCGGAGCGGCCAGCGTGGGCGAAGGCGGCGGTGGCGGCGGCGGCGCCTGCGATTTGGGGCGGGCTGTACAACAGGCGCTGCGGCGCGACCGGCTGGTGTATACCGCGGTGCAAGGCGCCAATCGCATGGGCAAGGCCGTGATGATGTGGAATGGCGATTGGGTGCGGGTTGGTGGACAGGACGGCAAGGGCCTTTCCGCCGTGCGCGAGGCGATCATGTGGGAAGTGGCTTTCGCGCCGGAAGCTTGCCGCAATGAGCGGATGCGCCAACCGGTGCTGCTGTCCCTGGCGGACGGAAATACCCGCTTCGCCATCGGCTCAAGCGATTGGCGCTGGTCGGATCTTTTGGGGTTGCGCAAAGTTCCGTCGAATCGTTGACAATTCTATGGACGGCTATCGCAGGAAAGCGGGGCCGGTCCGGCGGACCGGCCCCGATAAATCAAGACATCACCACCATCACGACGCGGCGGTTCTGCGCCCGCCCCGTGCGAGTCTTATTGTCGGCCACCGGCTCGGCTTTGCCGTAAGAGATGGTCGCCATGCGGTTCAGGGGCACGCCATGCTGGTTCATGAACCGGCGCACAGCCTCGGCCCGCTCTTCGCCAAGCCGCTCATTGAGGGTGACCGGTCCCCTGGCATCGGTATGGCCCTGGATTTCCAGATAAACGTTGCGGTTGTCGGTTTTCAGCTTGTCGGCGAAGGCCGTCAGACGTTCCTGGGCTTCCGGCGAAAGCTTGGCGCTGTCGACCGGGAACTTCACCGAATCATCCGACAAGACCATGGAATAAAGGAACTTGCCTTCCGCCAGCTTGCCGGCGGCCGTGGCGCGGTCCAGCGCTTCCTTGGTCGTCTGGTCGAGCTGAGCGAGATGGGTTTGGTGCTGATCCACCCGGCTTTGGGTGGCCACCACCTTTGTGTCCACGGCGGCTACACGTTCGTTCACGTAATCCTTGGTCGCGCAGCCACCAAGGCTGAAAGCAGTTGCGGCGATGGCGATGATGGCGGGCTTGAGTGTCTGCATTGGCATTCCCTTTATTTGGTCCCCTCGATTCCCAGGATGCAGATTGGTCGCCCAGTGTGGCGAAATCGGGTGTGTTAGTGTGGCGAAAATGGGGAACTATTGGCTTCGCACTGCCGCATTTGGACTGAAGGTGCACCTGCGAAGGCCTGATCGGCTGTATCCTTTGTCATAAACAGCCAGGGCACCGATGCTGGCTGCCGTCAGCCCGTCCGGTCTTTCCAGCTTTCCGCCAGATGCTGCGCCGTGCGCCAAGCCAGCGCCTGAACGGTGAGAGTTGGATTGCGCGAGCCGCTGGTGCCCATGACCGAGGCGCCGATCATGCCAAGATTGGGCGCTTCATGGCTGAACCCCCAGCGGTCCACGACATTGGTTTGCGGGTTGTCGCCCATCCGCGTGCCGCCATAGGCATGGGTGGTGACACCCATGGTTCCGACATCCGTGGTCTCGACAGCAATGGCGCCGGCCGCTTTGTACCACTGCGTCATCTTATCCGCCGCGAACGCCGCGACACGCTTCTCATTTTCCTTCAGATCGGCGGTGATGCGAATGACCGGATCGCCCAAGGGATCCTTCACCGCCGGATCAAGGTCGAGGTAATTGTCCTCATAGGGCAGCGTCGTCTTTTGCATATAGGCGCGGTGGGTGCGGTCGGCATTGCGCATGACAAACGCCTTCCAGTCCGAGCCCCAGCCCTTGGCCTTGCCGAAAGTGGTGGTGCTGGCCGCGGCGATTGGCCGGCGCTGGGACATGATCCACAGATTGACGCCGCCGATGAAATCCAGGCCGCCATGGTCAAAATTATCGTCCGCCCAATTGTCCACGCCCACGCCCTGGGCCGGCAGGCCATACCAATTGTTGATATCACTGGGAAACAGCGCCAGAACGCTGGCGGCCTGGTTGTGACTGAAATAATGCCGGCCGACTTGCCCGCGATTGTTGGACAGACCTTGGGGAAACAGCTTGGACTTGGACAAGAGCAGCAGGCGCACATTCTCATAGACATAGCCGCCCAACAGCACGGCCTGCGCCGGCTGGAAGTAATCCTGTCCCTCCTTGCTGTAGCTGACTCCCGTGACCCGGCCTTTTTCATCCACCTCGACCCGTTTGACATGCGCGCCGGTGACAATGCTGAGCCGCTTGGTCGCCAAGGCCTTGGGAATGGTCGATACATTGGTGGAGCTTTTGGCGTTGATGTGGCAGCCGCCCCGGTCGCACCAACCGTGATACATGCAGCCTGAACGGCCTTCGCGAGACTGGGAATTGATCGCGGCGGGACCGGGAAAGGCATGCAGGCCGATGGTCTTGGCCGCGGCGGCCATCATGGCGGTGAACTCGGTCCCGCGCAGTGCCGGCATCGGATAGTCCCGCGCCCGCGCGCCCTCGAAAATATTGCCGCGTTGATCCAGCTTGCCCTGGATATTGCCGGCCTGGCCGGAGACGCCGACTTCGTGCTCCACCTTGTCGTAGTACGGCTCCAACTCCTCCAAGCCGAACGGCCAGTCCTCAATCGTCGAGCCTTTGGGTATGCGCGAGGCGCCGTAACGGCTGGTGGTGGCGCTGACCACCTTGAAATCCCAGGGATTCAGCCGCCAGCTCTGCGCCCAATAATGCACACTGGTGCCGCCCACCGCATTCATCATCGGATGCACAACCGGCCGCGGAGAATAGGGCGCGCCCTCGCTGCGCCTGTGGGTCGGCACTTCACGGTTGGCTTTCTGCACCGATTGCGGCCAGCCGCGGAAATTGTTGCGAATCTCGTCGGGGGCAAAATCGCCGGGCGCCAGCCAACCACCGGCCTCCAGCCCGATCACTTCCAGCCCGGCGCGCACCAGCGGCAGTGCCGCCACGCCGCCGGCAGCGCCCATGCCGACAATCACGACATCGGTCTTTTTCAGGCTAGTGGTCATGATTGCCCATGCCTTTGGGCATCTGGCCATGATCCGCCGGCGCGGGGGAGCGATCGGCGAGCGCCGCGCCGCCCCGGCCAAACATGGGATAGTCATAGGCGGATCTGCGCACCGGCGCCGGATGCGCCGCCATAACCTGGTCTGCTTGCGAAACCGAAAGCCGGACACCGGGATAAGAGATCATGTTCCAGCCGACATAGTCGGCATTGCCGCCATAGTAAGGATCGCAGAAGGTGCCTTGTATGGTGTGCTGCTGCACCAGGCTGAAAAAATTCGGATCGCTCTTTTCGATGTCCGCCAGCACGCTGTCCTGGGCCTCCGGCGCCAACGTGGCGAAGGCCGCGCCTTGGGACGCGCGCGCATGGCTGTCCAGCCGCGTCAGTCCCGAACGATAGGCTTCCCGCGACGATGCCAGCGCGCCTCCCAGGGCGTGATCGATGTAATGCGCGGCGCGCGCTTCCTTTGCGCCGGGCCCATTCGCATCGGTGGGAATCAACCGCGCGCAAAAGGCTTCGAGAATGTCCGCCTCGGCGGCGGTCAGGTTTTCAAGAGCCTCGCGGCGGACGGGCGGCGCCTCTTGCGCATGCGCCACCCCCGCCAGTGCGGGGGCCGCGGCCGCAAGTTTCAGCATGTCGCGCCGTGATGGGCTTGTCCGCTTGCCGCCGGCTTTTTTGCCCATCAGTGCCCCCGAAGATAGGCCCTTAATTTAGGGACGTTTTGCCCGAAGCATGAAGCGGTCGCTGGCAAAGTGCCCGGTCTCGGAATTGCTGGCCGCCTTGTTGTCTGCCGGATTGCGCAACAGGTTGCCCTCGCCGTCAATCTTGAAGCCTGCCGCAGTCAATTCGCTCTTGGCGACGGCTTCGTCCATGCGGTGAAACTTTGAGGTGGCTTCAAGGCCCGCGCCCGGCGCGGCGCTGTGGTCCTCGACATAGAATATCCCGCCCGGCTTCAGATTGTTGAACACGGCCTTGTTGAGCCCGGCGATGTCGGCGGTCGGGCCATTGTGGAAGTCGTGATAATTCTCCGTGGTCCAGAACAGGTCGGCTTTCTCGGGCAAACTCATGGTGGCGAATTCCACCGTCACCACCTGGATATTGGGATGGCTGGCTGCCAGCGCATTGAGACCGTCAAGAACGCCGGGTCGCGCCGCCTGGGCCGTGGTGAGCACGGCATAGACCTTTCCCTTGGGACCCACCGTCTTGGCCAGAATGCGGGTGTAATAGCCGCGGCCCGGGCCCAGTTCGGCCACGGTCATGCCGGGCTTTACCCCCGCAAAGGCGACGGTTTCGCCCGGCTTGCGCATTGCGTCGCGCTCCTTGTCGGTGTCAGGCCTGGCGCTATCTGCGACCGCGGCGGCAATGGCGGGCGTTACGCTTTGCGCAAAAGCCGGGGCGCAAAACAAGGTGGTGGCGAACAGGGCGGCGCTAAGAGGGCGGATCATGGCGTTCAACTCCTGGGTTCGGCGCGTGGGGCGCTCTTGAGACGATGAAACCTTAGCATGACGCGGGCCGGATTTCGCCCGCCCCTTGCCGGACTAGCGGCTTTCCGTATCCAGCCAGCGGGCGATTTCATCCCGCCGCTCGACATAGCTTTGATGGATGCATCCGGCATCGGTGCAGCGGTTGCGCCGTATGACGAAAGCGGATTGTTCGCTGGCCAGGGGACCTTCATCGGTCACATTCGCCGCCGCCCTTTTGTAGAGCGCGGCAGTCTGGGCATCCAGGGCGGACAAGCCCGGGTCGGCACAAATCGCCCGCTCCACCCGGTTGACCGCCGCGGCGCAGGAAAAACTCGGCTGTACCCGGACGGTACGGACAGGGCGGTTCAGCTCCTCCAGCCTGGCCTTTGCCACCGCCGCAAACGTGCCGTTGGGGAATTTCTCAAGATAGGACTGCACGACCGCGGGATTGTTGCTGGTCTTGACCGAATCCCACAGCTCGCTTTCCAGCCTTGCGGAATCCTGCGGCGCGGGAGCCGGCGCGGCGGCTTGCAGCTGCGGGGCGACCGCCGTTGGCGGAGCAGACGCGACCGCCGGGGCCGGTTGGCGCGACAGCCAGAAGGCGACCGCGCCGCCGATCAGCAGAAGGACGGCCAAGCCCGCAACCAGCAGTCCGCTGTTGCTGGCGGCGGGCTGCGGCTGGTTTTTCGCAAGCGGCGGCGGGCTGCTCTCTGTCCGCGCATTCTCTCCCCGTGGAATCCAGGTATCGACCTGCCTGCTGAGTTTTTCGATCGCCACTTCCCAGTCGATGAACATGTCGATCCATTGCCGGGTCGCCAGTTCGTAGGTGAAATCCTCGCTGGGCGTCACATCCTCGGCCCGCACCGGAATCACCGTCTTGCGCGACTGGCTGGCCAGGGCCATTTCCTTCTTGATCTCGTCGGAATTGTTGGCGTTGCTGGAAAAGACCAGCACCATCACCCCGGCCTCGCGGATGGCCCGCACAATGGAGCCCTGGAAATTCTCGCCGGGCATGATGTCGCGCGACGACATCCAGCAGGAATGGCCGCGCGATTCCAGCGCGGTGCAGACCGCCATGGCCACCTTGTGGTCCTTGCTGGAATGGCTGATGAAAACTTTTTTGCTCATGTCCCCGTCCCCGCCGGAAACCGTTCGCCGGTGCGAAATTCAGCGCGTAACAAACCCCATCCGGCGCAAGTTAAAGACGGTTTCACGGCTTTGGCAAGCAGGGTATCGGGGCCGCGATCAGGGCGCCCAATGCAATTGCTCGCAACCATCTAACCCGCCATATTGAGGGCCAAACGCCCGCCAAAACCGCTCTTTCCGGAACATGCCGCAAGAACATCCGCCCAAACCCCGTTTTTCGCTGTCGGTCGGGATCATCGGCCACCGGCCCAATCGCCTGCCGTCCGAGGCGCTTGCCAAGATCGCCGCGCAGATGGAGCTCGCGCTTCGTACCATCGGTGACGCTGCCGGCGCGGCGCGCCAGCAGTATGCGGACTGCTTCTCGCCGGAAAGCGTGCAGGTCACGGTGGTGAGTTCCCTGGCGGAAGGGGCCGACCGGATCGGCGCCAGGGAGGCGCTGAAACTGGGTTTTGAACTTGCCGCGCCGCTGCCTTTCCGGATTGAGGAATTCAAGAACGATTTTCAGGATTTGGAGTCGCGCCAGGAGTTCGACCAGCTGCTGGGAAAAGCGGCCACGGTGCTGGAGATCGCCAGCGACCGGAGCAATGCGGGTGCCGCCTATGAATATGCCGGCCAGACATTGCTCGACGCTTGCGACCTGCTGGTCACGATATGGGATGGCAAGGACTCCGCCGGCCGGGGCGGCACCACCGCGCTTCTTTATGAAGCGGCGCAGAAGGGCATGCCCGTCATCTGGATCGAGGCGGCGGCGCAAGCCCGGATGCGCGTCTATTGGCGCGAGCCGGGCAGCCGGCGCACCGAACAGACTTATTTCGATGAGGAGTTTCGCGCCGAGTCCGGCGATGACATACTTTCGGCCATCGCCGTCATCGTCGAGCATCTGGTCTGCCCGCCGCGTGCGCCTGCCGAACGCGGGGCCCTGGACTATTTCCTGCGCCAGCCTTTCCGGCCCCTGACCGTCAATGCGCCTTTCCCCCTGCTGATGGCGCTGCTCGGCGTGCGGAAATTGCGCTCCAGCGATTTCCGCCGCACCTCCCCCGAGATTGTCGCCGCGAATCTGTCGCGCCAGGAGATCGCCCCGGCCTCGCTGGTCGATGCTTTCGTGTGGGCGGATGAGTGCGCGATTTTCTTCGGCCAGGCTTTTCGCGGCGCTTTCATCCTGAATTTCCTGGCCACCGCCATGGTCACCGTCGTGGTGGCATTGGCCCTGCAACCACCCTGGAGCGCGCTGGAAATCTGTCTGGTCGCGTTGCTGGTCTATAACACCTCGCGCGGCCGCAAGGGGCGTTGGCACAAATTGTGGATCGAGGCCCGGGAAGTCGCCGAACGGCTTCGCGCCTCCATGCTGATCTATGCCATCGGTTCGCGCCCCGAACTGCCCTTGGGCGATGCGCCCGCCTGGACGACCTGGTATGTGCGGGCGCACCTGCGCCAGGTTGGGCTGCGCCCCGCCGTGCTGGACCATGCCGGGCTGACCGCCATCCGCCAGTCGCTGCTATCCTTTCTCGAAGGCCAGCAGGCCTATCATTACATCACGGCAAAAAGATTCACCGCCTTGCATGAGCGCCTGTCGACAATCGGCAAATGGCTGTTCTTTTTCACCCTGGGCATTTCGGTGACCCTGCTGATCGTCGGATTGTTCGAACTGAGCACGCTCTCGAACGAGACACAGCGATTGTTCTTTGTTCTGACCGCCGGCCTGACCGCGCTGGGCGCCGCCATGTATGGCGTAAGAGTGATCGGAGATTTCGAAGGCGCGGCGGCGCGTTCAAGGCGCATGGTGGCGCAGTTGAAAGGCCTGGCCGCGAAGCTGGAACACGCCCCCTGCCGGTTCGACACTTTGCGGGAGATGAGCCACCGCGCCGCCGACGTGCTGCAGGGCGACGTCGCAAGTTGGCGGCTGGTCGTGGAAAGCCGTGAATTGGAAGTGCCCGGATAATTGTTCGGGCAATCCTCCTATTTCGAATTGCCTTACTGCGCTTTCGGCAGGGCGAAGACATAGACCGCGTGACCCACCAGCGGGCGATTGCGCTCGAAGGCAAACATGCTGGCAGGCCTGACCTGCGGGCTGCCGCCATTATAGCCGGTGGGAACCGCCACGAACTGCTCGCCATTGACCGTGAAGGTGGTGGGGAAACCCGCGGCGGTCGTGCCCAGCCGGGTCTTCCACAAGGTCTTGCCGGTCTTGACGTCGAAGGCCCGGAAGGTGCGGTCCCAATCGCCGATAAATCCGACACCGCCTGCCGTGGTCATCGAACTGGTCAGGAAGGGCGCGCGCTGCTGTATGGTCCAGACCGGCTTGAGGTCCTTCACCCGGTAGGCGCTCAACCGTCCCATTTGGCCGTCCGAGCCGGGCGCTTCGTAATTGCCGATCATGTCGCCCTGCGAGGTCACGCAGATCTGCATCAAGGGATAGATGATCATATCTTCGCTCGGAACATAGCTTGCGGCCGGCCAGTTATGGCCGCCCGACTGGGCCGGGCATGAGGACCGCAAGGCCCCCGGTTCAGGCTTCACAATATCCGGGCGATAGGTGCCGCGGCCGGTCTTGCGGTCGATGTGGGTAAAGACATTCTGGAAAACCATCGGGACATAGTCGAGGAACTTGCCGTTGGTGCGATCATACTTCCAGAGAATGCCCGGCTTGCCGGCGCTGAGGAGAAGTTTCTGCGAACCATTGTCGACCAGGATCTTTTCATAGACCTCATCCAGGTCCAGGCCCTCATCCGGCGCGGTCTGATGATACCATTTGAGTTTGCCGGTATCGACATCCAGCGCGATGGTAGCGTTGCTGAACAGCTTGTCGCCAATGCCGTGCCTGCCGGCTTTGGCCTGGCCGGTGCCGAAATAGATCAAACGCAACTTGGGATCATAGGTGCCCGCGATCCAGGCATCCGCGCCCGACCGTTCGCCGTTGGCCATGGTGCCCCAACTGTCGCCGCCCGGCTCGCCGGTATAGGCGACTGTGGAGAATTTCCAGATCTGGCGGCCATCCTTGACGTCATAGGCGGCGATGAAGCAGCGGTCCAACAGCGTAGCCTCGTCGCAGACGCCAAGCCCCAGAATGAGCTTGCCGTCGGCGATCATCACGCCGCCGATCTTGTCCCGGCCATAATCGGAAATCTTGAACTTCCAGTTGACATTGCCGGTGCGTGCGTCGAGCGCATACATGGTGGCGTCGCTGGCAGGATAGAAAAGCTGGTTGCCATGCAGCGCCATGGCGCGCGCGGTGGCGTTGACCTGGTTCTCCAGCCTGGGCCCCAGCCGGTTTTCCCAGATCAGGTCGCCGGTGGCGGCATTCAGCGCCTGCACGGTGTTGTTGATGACGGTCGAAACGAACATCACCCCGTCATGCACCAGGGGCGTGATCTGCTGGCGCTCGCCATCCTCCATCGACCAGACCCAGCGCAGTTGCAGATTGTGCACATTCTGGGCGTTGATCTGATTTAGCGGCGAATGGCTCCAACCGGAATAATTCTGGTAATGCATCAGCCAGTCGGCGGCCGGCGGATTCAGCAGCATCTCCTCGGTGACGGGCGTGTATTTTTCGACCGTTCCGGGAAAGGTGACGCCG
>CADECX010000014.1:31134-35051 GCA_902825865.1 uncultured Alphaproteobacteria bacterium | reverse complement strand
AAGGGGCCGGCACTGGTTTGCGCGGCGGCATGCGACACAAAGATGGCGGCGGCGGCCGCCGCACCAAGCCCGGCAACCGCACCGAACGCGCGCATTATGTTCTTGATCATGTCTGCTCCGCGCTCAGCTATTGTTCTTTTTCGCCGGACCATGGTCCTGGTCGTCGAGAAGATTGGGAATATACCATTCACCCATCTGTGGCACGCCTTCCGGCACGGTCACATGCGCCGGCTGGAACCAGCCCCACAGATTGCCCTTGGGCGCGCTCTGGCTGTCGAGCATGACATAGAGCTTGCCCACCTTCAGCCCGGCGACCTGCGTCTGCGTCAGCGTGAAGGTGCCGGAAATCTCGCCGCTCTGGGCCTGGGGGATTTTAAGATCACCGATGGCGGGACCGCCGCCGCCCATCACAGTGCCCATATGCAGGCGCGCCGTTGTGGCCGCCGAAGATAGTCCGGCGAACCTGCCCTGAATCGTGAAGGTGCGTCCGTCCAGCGTGGCCAGCACGGTGCCGCGGCCCTGCACATTGCCGCCCTGGCGTCCGTTTTTCGGCGTCGGCCCGATGTCGGTCTGGTAATTCTCAGCGGCAACTGCCGGAATTGCCGCGCAAAAGATCGCCGCGGCCAGCGAAACAAGTCTCAACTTCACGATCCAATTCCTCTCACGGTCAGCGGCCCAGATGCTTGTCGAAGAAACGGGCGATCTCATTATTATAGTCTATGGTCTCGGGCGCCGTGATGTCTCGGTAATATTGCGCGTGGGACAGACCCTCAAACACCTGCAACTGCGCCTCCACCCCGGCCTGGCGCAACTTGCGATGCATCCGCACGGTATTGGAGAGGAACAGATCGCGCGTACCCGATGTCAGGATGGTCGGGGGAAAGCCGCGAACGTCGCCATAGATGGGGGAAAGCTGCGGGTCCTTGAGGTCGCGCCCGTTGGCGTACAAGGCCGCCGCCGCGCCCCAGAAACCGTCATTGGAGACAAGGACATTGTCGATCATATCGTTGGTGAAATAGGTATCGCCCGTCTTGGTCATATCGGACCAGGGCGTTCCCGGCGCCAGCGCCCCCGGCAGCTGCAATTTTTCCGCTTTTGCCCGCAGCGCCATCACCAGCGCTATATTGCCGCCGGCCGAGGTGCCGAAAATGCCGATATTTTTGGCGGGGACCATCTTCAGCGCGGCGCGGTACACCGCCATCGCATCGTCCATCGCGGCGGGGTACGGGAAGTCCGGCGACATCCGGTAGTCGACCGAGATGACTTTATAGTGGCCGAACCCGGCAAGCTGGATCGCTTCCGCCACGCCCGCCTCGCCCGGACGCAAAACAAAACCGCCGCCATGAAAGTAAATCAGCAGGCGGTTGCGGTTGACGGGGGAGATCACGGCGGGGGTAACGATATAAGCCTTCACGCCCGCAATCGTGGTCGGCTCGACCTTGACATGCAGTGCATCACGCATCGCCGGGATGGTGGGGATGGTTTCCGCCGCATTCTTGGCCACCAGCGCCTTCCATTCCGCCTTGGTCTTGGGAACGACGTTCCAGATGGGATTGACCGGCCGCGCGATGATCGCCCGCATCTGGGGACTTACCGTATTTGGTACCGGGATCGTCCGTGCGGACAGTTGCCGGGCGCCTGACGGCTGCGCACTTGCGGGCGCAACGGCAAGACCGGCAACCATCCCAATAAGCGCGCACCAGCCTAAAGCTCGCTTCATACTTTAGCCCCCTCGGATTGGTTGAAGCGATCATAGCGGACATTCCGAGGCCGTTACACCGTATCCCGCGGCGGCGCTCGCAGATGCACAATGCCGGGAGGCCGAGATTTGTCTTCCCCGGCATTTGCGCTAGCTTGCCGCATCACATTACGGAGCAGTGCTTATGGTACTTCGCACGTTTTTCGCCGTGGCTTGCCTTTGCCTGCTGCCCCTTGGCGCCGCACAGGCCGCCAACATTACCGAAGAGACTTGGGGCACCGCGCAAAACGGGGAAAAGGTCAGCCTGTTCACGCTCAAAAGCGCGCGCGGGTTGGAAGCGCGCATCACCAATTACGGCGGCCGCATTGTAAGCCTGCACGCACCAAACAGGCAGGGCGGCAAGACCGACGTTCAACTCGGCTATGACGACTTCGCAACCTACGAAAAAGCAGGCGATTTTTACGGCGCTCTGGTGGGCCGCTATGTCGGCCGGATCAGCCGCGGCGGCAGCTTCCCGCTGAATGGCAAGACCTATCAGCTGGAAAAACGGGACACCAACGCTCCCTTTGTCATCCATGGCGGCACCGCCGGTTTCAATCGCAAGCTTTGGAAAGCGCAAATGCGGGACGGTGCCGAGCCCAGCCTGATCCTCACCCTGGTCAGTCCCGACGGCGATGGCGGCTTTCCCGGCGAATTGACCACGACCGTCACTTACACAGTGACAAGAGACAACGCGCTGCGCTTGGAGTATCGCGCCACGTCGGATCGCCCGACGGTGGCCAACTTCACCAACCATGCCATGTTCGCGCTGCAGGGCGAAGGCAATGGCGATATCTCCGATCAGACGATGCAGATTTTCGCCGACCGCTTTACGCCGGCGGATGCCGGCAATCTGGTGACGGGAGAGATTCTCCCCGTGGACGGCACGCCGGCGGATTTTCGCAAGCCAGTACGGGTGGGAGATGTGCAAAAGTCCGATTTCCCGCAAATCGCCATGCGCAAAGGCATTGAACTGGAGATGGTGATCAATGGAAAGCCCGGCACCCTGAGGCCGGCGGCGCGGATGACCGATCCCAAAACCGGTATCGTGATGGACGTGTCCACCACCCATCCCTGCGTGGTCGTCTGGGCGCACCTGATCGGAGATCGCACCGTCGCCGGCAAGGGCGGGAAGCTCTATCGGGCCTTTGACGCCATGAGTTTTGAAACCCAAGGCTATCTGGACGCGGTCAATCACCCCAACTTTCCGTCAACAGAGGTGACGCCGCAAAAGCCCATGCACGAAGTTACGGTATTCAAATTCAGTACCAGATAAAGCGGGCCTAAGCCGTCCCGTGCAGCCGGGCGCGCAATGCCGAAATCCGCTCCCGCCAGGAGCGGCTGTCCAGTGCGGCGCGATTGACGATGGTTCCGCTGGGCACACGGCCGTCGCGATATTCCAGCACCGCCTGAATATCCAGCGCGCCTTGATGGGCAAAACACTGATCCGTCCAGCACAAGGCATGCGGCGTCAGGATGACATTGTCCAGCGCCAGAATTGGGTCATTCAGGTCCGGCGGCTCCTGTTCCAGCACATCCAGGCCGGCGCCCGCGATCCGGCGCTCCGCGAGGACCTTGGTGAGCGCTTTCTGCTCAACCACCGGGCCACGGGAGGTGTTTATGAGATAGCTGGTGGGCTTCATCAATCCCAGCAATTGCGCATTGACGATGTGTTTCGTGCTCTCCGAGAGAGGACAGCTGACCGAAAGGATATCGGAACGGCGAAACAGATCCTCGATGCTCACCAGCTCGACGCCCAGTTCCGCCATCCGCTTGGCATCCGCGAACGGATCATGGGCAATCAGCTTCATGTCGAACGGCTTGGCCAGGCGGAAGGCTTCGGCGCCGATATTGCCCGCGCCCAGGGAGCCGAATGTCCGCCCCACAAGTCCCACACCCATATGCGCGCCCCGTTGCGCAAATCCCGCCGCCCCGGCCCGCGTCAGCTTTTCCTTGATGGCCAGCTTTCCCGTCAGCGCCAGCATCAAGGTGATGATCGACACCGCGACGGGCCTGCGCACGGACTCCGGCGTGATGACCAAGGCGATGCCGGCATCGGTGCAGGCGCTCACATCGACCGTGTCATATACCACCCCGAAACGGGCGCCGACACCGAGACGTCCGCCTTTCCGCGCACTTCCCGAATCGAAACGGTGAACACAGCGACTGAGGGACGAGG
>CADECX010000014.1:0-31124 GCA_902825865.1 uncultured Alphaproteobacteria bacterium | reverse complement strand
GTTCAGGTCGGTGGCGACGATCGCCGTCGGGGCCGGCAGCCCGGCGGCCAGCGCGCGGGTGACGACGCCGGTGCCGGCCGCGATCTCGAGCACGCGGCGCGGCGCGAACGGGGCCAGCCGGGCGGCGAGATCGGCCGCGTATTCCTCGAAGATGAGCGGCACGAGATGCTGCTCATACACTGCCGGAATCGAACCGGTGAGCCAAGAGAATGAGGGCGTCGATATCCTCGAGCTGCCGCGCGCTCAGCACACTTTCCGGCTCCAGGAACACCGTCTCGACACGAGGATCGTCGATCAGCGGCGCAAGATCGAAATCGCGAAATGTCGGAGAGCCGTCCGCGTTGCGAAAATCCGCCGAGAGTCCGACCCGGAATTTTTCTGGCATCGTGATACCCCTACAGTCTTTTGGAGGCGACATCCGCGCCCGAAAAGGCCAGGTCGCAGCGCATGACCTTCTTCTGCAGGGTCAGAGATTCGCTGGCATCGGCAAATATGCGAAAATGCTCAGTTCGCAGATGGGCGTCGAATGCCGCTTTGTCGGTATAGATTTCATAAAGCAGCACCCGGTCGGCCTCGCCTTCGGGCTCCAGAACATCGAATTGCAGGCATCCCGGCTCGGTTCTGACCGAGGCGTCCGCATTCTCATCGATCAGGCGCCGGAATTGCGATCGCGCGCCCGGCTTTAACTGGAAGTCCACGAAGATCACAAAAAGCATGCACCCCACCCATTTCGGATTTTTTGTTTTTGCTGCTATGCGGCATGTCCTGATCCCATGTTGCCGAAAATGCCGAATTCGAGCAAGTATTGGAGGTCCCATGCCGTCCGTATCAGGGCCGCAAATACTCATAAATAAGCAGCATGGGCAGTGGGGAATGTCGATGAGGAAAAACCCGGTCAAGTCCGACTTGCTCGCCGGCAAACATGTGTTCGGGACCATGGTCTTCGAATTCTTCACGCCCGGCATGCCGCAGATCGCGAAAGCCGCCGGCGCGGAATTTGTCCTGTTCGACATGGAGCATTCCGGCGTAACCATTGAAACCCTCAAAGGACAGATCGCCGCCTGCCGGGGCATCGGCCTTGTCCCCATGGTCCGGGTTCCGGCGCTGCAGTATCACTTCATCGCGCGCTGCCTGGATATGGGCGCGATGGGCATCATGGTTCCGATGGTCGAGTCCGCGGCACAGGCGCGCGAGATCGTCTCCGCCACCCGCTACCCTCCTTTGGGGCGGCGCGGCGCCGCTTTCAGCATGGCGCATGACGATTATGCGGGCGGCTCGGTGGCCGACAAGATTGCGGCCGCGAATGAGCGCACCCTGGTCATCGCCCTGGTGGAAACCGTCGCCGGGGTCGCGGCGGTCGATGAGATCGCCGCGGTGGATGGAATCGACGTCGTCTGGATGGGTCATTTCGATCTGACGAATTTCATGGGCATTCCCGGCCAGTTCGAACACCCGGAATACCTGCTTGCGGTCGATGCCATCGTTCAAGCCGCCAACCGGCACGGCAAGGTGCCGGGCATGATGGCGGCGGACGAGGTCTGGGCGCAGAATTATTTGGCCAAAGGCTTTCGCGTAATTGCCTATGGCGTCGACCACCTGCTTCTCCAGCGGGCACTGGGCGAAGGCCTGTCTCACATGCGGAAATTGGTCAAATAGATTGCTGTTCGCACTGACCCGCACTGCCTTTTGGGCCGGCATCACGGCAGCTTTGATAATTGCGCTGCCGAGGCCCTTGGCGGCGGCCACCAAGCCCCCGGTCATTGCGCTCTCCAATGCCTATTACGGCAACAACTGGCGCCATCAGATGGTGGACGCCTTCCGCAAAGCCGCCGATCAGGCAAAGAAGGACAGACTGATTTCCGACTATATCGTGCTCAATGGCGACAATTCCGTCAGTGCGCAGATTTCCCAGATGATCGACCTGATCCTGCGCAAGCCGGACGTCATTCTGATTGATGCTGCGTCTTTGACCGCCCTGAACGGCGTGGTGCAGAAGGCCTGCGCGGTCGGGATCATTGTGGTTGCGTTCGACTCGATCGCCAGCGCGCCCTGCGCCTACAAGATCGATTGGGACTTCGCCAATTGGCAAAGGCCGCTGGTGGACGGTATCGCCAAACTGATGGGCGGCAAGGGCAATGTCATTATCGTCCGCGGTGTCAGGGGCTCGGCTCCAGACAAAATGATGTACGAGCAGCAGATCGAGACCCTGAAACACTATCCCGGCATCAAGGTCGTCAGCACCGTATACGGCATGGCCACCGCCGCCGTTACCCAATCGGTCGTCAGCAATGTTCTGCCCAGCCTGCCGCCGATCGCGGGTGTCATCGGCGACGGCTCCTATGGCGTGGCGCAAGCATTCCAGCAGTTCGGAGGTCCCTATGCGAGCAGGATGCCGGTGATATCCGGCGATGGCGACGCCAATTTCGTCCATTGGTGGATCGGGCAGAAACAAAAAAACGGCTACAAAACGCTCTCCATGAATGCCGCCCCCAGCATCAGCCAGGCAGCCCTGTGGGTCGCGATCGAAATCGTGAATGGCCGCAAGGTGCCCAAATACATGAAGATGTCGGCCTCCACCGTCACCAACGATACCGTGGAACAGTTTTCCGGGTTGAAGCCGGGCACCGCCGTCGCATCCGAATATTCGCCCGATTGGGTCCGCCGCAACCTGCTCAACCAGAAAAACTGAACAGGCGGACGGCATGTCAGACGGCATTCCGGTTCCTGAGCCCAACCCAAGTCAGAAGCATATTGAGAGCGTGGGCACGCCGCTTTTGCGCCTCTCCGGAGTAACGAAGACATACGGTCCTACCCGCGCCGTCGATAGTCTTTCCTTTTCCGTAGCGGCCGGCGACATTGTCGGGCTGATCGGCGCCAACGGCGCCGGCAAAAGCACACTGATGCGCGTTCTGGCCGGCGTCACCATACCGGACTCGGGCGAACTGAAGGTCGACGGCAAGCCGATTGATTTCGGCGCCTTCTCTCCCCAGGCCGCGCGAAGGTTCGGCATCCGGATCGTGCACCAGGAGCTTTCTCTGTGCGACAGCCTCACCGTCGCCGAGAATTTCTATGTCGAGCAGCCGGGACGCATCGACCTCAATCCACTGTGGCTGCGGCGCTACCAAAGCATGGCGCTGGACAGTCTCCAGGCGATTTTTCCGGACAACGGCATTGATGTCCGCAGACCGATAGCGGAACTGACCTTGCCACAGCGCCAAATGATCGAGATCGCCCGCGCGGCATGCGATCCGCTTCTCAAGATTCTAATTTTGGACGAGCCCACCTCCTCGCTCGACAGCTTGCGCAGCGAACAACTCACACACTTCATCAGGGCCCGCGCCGCCGCCGGCGTCGCCGTTATTTTCATCAGTCACAAGCTCAAGGAAGTCGCCGCAATCGCCACGCGAATTCTCGTCCTGCGCAACGGCGCCCTGGTGCGTGACACAGACGATGCAACCCTGGGCGTGCCCGAGATGGTCGCCGCCATGGCAGGCGAAGCAGGCCAGGAACTCGAGCGGCTTCACCGCGTGGCCGCCAACACGGCCGGCAGGACATTGGTGGAGATAGGCGTACCCTGGTCGGCGGAGTCCAACCAACTTCGGGCGGGGCAGATTGTCGGGCTGGGCGGCCTGGAGGGGAGCGGCCAGCGCGATTTTCTCCGCGCCCTCTATCAGGCGGCACGCAACGGCCAGGCCTCAGGATTGGACTGTCATGGGACCGCCTCCTATGTCTCGGGAGATCGCAAGGCGGAAGGCATATTTCCGCTTTGGGATGTGCTGAGAAATGCCACCATTGGCGTCATCACGTCCGCGCCCAACAGAAGCACTATCGGCGGTAGCGCCGAAAGAGGCACAGCTGAGCCCTGGCTCAAAGCCGTGCAGGTCCCCATGGACCGGCTGGAGTCTCCCATTGTCGAGCTTTCCGGCGGAAATCAGCAGAAAGTGCTGATGGCGCGCGCGTTGATGACCAATGCCGAGATCCTTCTGCTGGACGATTCGACGCGGGGCGTTGACGTGCAAATCAAGCGCGATTTCTACCGCTTGATCCGGAAGATCGCCGAATCCGGAAAGCTGGTGGTCTGGTACAGCTCCGAGACAATCGAGTTTGCCGAATGCGACTATGTTCTGTTGTTCCACAATCGCGGGATACAAAGCAGGTTGACCGGCAGCGACCTCACGGAAGACGCCATCGTCAACGCGTCTTTCGCCGAGCGAGGTGGCGCCACGGCCGCTTCCGTGGCGCCAGCCGGGACGGCCGCCAAGCGCCTCAATGCCTTGTCGGTCATGCCGTTTTTCACCGCCGCCATGATGCTGCTGGTCATCGGCCTTCTCAACCGCAATGCCGTCTCCGCCCTGGGGCTGGATCTGCTGATGACCGCCGCCATTCCCCTGGTTTTGATCTCCCTGGCGCAACTCTTCATCGTCGGAGGCAGCGAGATTGACTTGGGCGTAGGCGCCTTTGCCGGACTCACCAGCGTCATAAGCGCGACCTGGCTGGTGAGTGATCCCGCCATCGGCTGGCTGTTCCTGGCCCTGGCATTGGCCGGATACACGTCATTCGGCTTGCTGGTTCAAGCGCGCTCCATTCCGGCAATTGTTGTTACCCTCGGCGCGTCTTTTGTGTGGCTGGGCATAGGATACACGTTTCAACAAACCCCCGGAGGAAGTGCCCCGGGCTGGCTTGCCGATCTGGCGGCGTTCAGCGTCCTGAATATACCCGCATCCGCGCTTTGTCTTCTGGTCGCGGCCATCGCCGCCACGGCAATCAACACATCCAAGCGCGGTGTGGTGCTGCGCGGCTTTGGCGCCAATCCAGGGTCCATGGCCCAGACCGGCTGGTCGCCCATGTCCGCCGCCCTGGCACGTTATGTCATTTCCGGATTGTTCGGATTGACCGCCGGCCTGGCAATGACAGCGATCAATACCGCATCCGATATAAATGCGGGAAATTCCTACACCCTGCTCAGCATTGCGGCGGTCGTGATAGGCGGCTCTTCCTTGACGGGTGGACGCATCACGCCGCTGGGAACCCTGTTTGGCGCGATCAGCCTGTCACTGGTTGGCAGCCTGTTGGGGCTTTTGAATGTCAGCACCGACTATAATGCGCTGGTGCAGGGCGGCCTTCTGATCGGCATCCTTTATCTGCGCACAATCTTTTCCCGGAGGACGGCATGAAGGTCCTGGCCTGGATGCGCAACAACCGCTGGAGCTTTGCCGCGATCGGCGTATCAGCGCTCTGGGTCCTGCTTTCGGTCATCACCAGTCACTTCAACCTGAACAGTCTTTCCGGGGTCGTCACATCCGCGTCCTTTCTGGTGATCGTGGCCATCGGCCAGATGTTTGTGGTCGCAAGCGGCGGCGGCAATATCGATCTCTCCATACCCAGCGTCATGACGGTATCGGCCTTTGTCACCGTGATTCTTTCCCAGGGAACAAATACCGGCCTTTTGCTGGCGTTACCGGCAGTCCTCGCCATCGGGCTGGCCACGGGCGCGGCAAACGCCTTCCTTGTCGTGAGACTTCGCATTCCGGCGATCATTGCCACGCTTGCGATCGGGTATGTACTCGACAGCGCGACCTTGATCGCCAACCGGGAACTGGAAGTCTTTACCGTCAGCTCCGTCCTGCGTGGCATTTCCAGCGCAAAATTGGCCGGCATTCCGACAATCCTGCTTCTTGCCTTGGCGCTGATCGTTATCGCAAGCGCCACCATTCGCCGGACATCCTATGGCCGCACCTTGATGGCTGTCGGCCAAAACGCAACCGCGGCGCATCTTGCCGGCGCCCGGGTTGGCCGGACCATGACGGTCGCTTTCCTGATCAGCAGCATGCTTGGCGCACTCGCCGGCATGCTGTTGTCGGCCCATGCGGGCGGCGCATTCCTGCAGATGGGAGAGCCCTATCTGCTGCAGTCGGTCGGCGCCGTGGTGGTCGGGGGGACACTCATTGCCGGTGGAAGCGCCACGGCACTGGGAACGTTCTTCGGCTCCATTCTCCTGGTCCTGATTGTCACGACCATGCAGGTCAGCGGCTGGCCGCCGGGGATGCAAGAGGTCGTGCAGGGAGCCATGATCATCGCGATCCTGGCGGTGGCAGGAAACGGCTTGCGCAAACGCTCAGCGTGACACGACGCCTGGTTACGCCGGCATCATAACGAACGCGACGTCCAGCGGGTCCAGCGCCACGTCAGAGACACGATCCGGCTGGCTTGTATCGAGCCAGTGCGGATCGGCAATCGCGGACAGGAAAGTTCGGACATTCAGGAAGCGGACTTCCGCCGTATGGGGAAGCCGGATGCTTGACGCCTCCGTCCCAAGATTTGCCAGTATCAGATGGGTGCCTGACGCTCCCGCGCAAGCGACACTGGCAAGCCCATTCTCCAAAGCCGGAAGTGACAAGCGCGCGCGGCCTCCCATCGCGGACAGAAAGCGAACAACATGAAAGATCGGGTACACTTTTACGGTGCCGTCGTTCGGATAGAGGGGCTGATGCCAGGGTTCGTCATGATGGATCATGCCAAAAGGCCCGGCGAAAGCCGCCAAAGCCAGGGACGACACATTATATCCGCCCGTGGCCGCCACCGCGCCGACCGTCCAGGCCGCCGCAAACAGGCCGCGCTGCCTGGGATCGGCGCCGGCCATCGCAATCCGGTTCTGCCGGGTATTTTCCATCACACCGGCGCCATAGGGATTTGAGCGCATGCCGATGGTCACCAGGCCCAAGCGATAGTCGCGCCCCTCGGCAATCGCGCGCGCACTCTTATAAATGTGAGAAAGCCCCTCCAGGCTTTCGACAACAGAACGGTCGTCCGCGGCATGAGTGATTGCGGTTGAACCATGCGTGACATAATCGCAGAGCAGCCCCGGTGGACGGCAGCGGTTCAGCTCGGTGAAATAGGTCAGCACCCCGCCCCCGATCTCCGCTCCGGGGAAGGATTTTCGCGCCAAGATCCATAAATCCTGCGGCTTTGGTCCCGCCGGCCAGGGACCTGCAGGCTGATAGCTGAGCAGATAGCGCTCCGGCAGCGCCAGAACGCGGGCGACGGTGAGAGAAGCCTTGTTGCAAGCATCCGCGACGCGCGCGAGCGCGCTTTCCGGATCGTCGGCCGAGGGCACCACGATTTCCAGCTCGATCTGTGCTGGTGTGACAGCGACGATCGCCTTTGCATTTTCACACACGGCAGCGGCGGTTTCAGGCGTCAGCCGCAGCTGCACTATGCTCGGGTTTATCAGGCCGGCGAGTTGGCGCCCCCCTTGATCCGGCTTTGTGCCGTCATCAATGGCAATTGCGATGTGAGGAACCCTCTCGGCGGCCGCTCTCAGTTCAAGCATGCCTTGCGGCAAAGCATTTTTGGACTCAGCGCCGGCGGAGGGCGCACCCCGAAATCGTATGCGTATTTCCTGGCGTTGCACCTCTCCCTGCTGCAATCGGTAGGGCCTCGGCAGCGACAAGGGCCGGCAATAGGTCTTGAAGGAGGCATCGCTCCAGTTGCGCTGATCCTCCATTTCAAAGACTTCGCCCTGGAACACTATCTCGGTGTCGATGCCGCTCACCGAATAGGAAAGCCCGGCTATGTCCTTGGCGACCTCATCCGGTGAAATCAGCAAAGGGAATTGAGAAGACGAAATCGAGCCGTCCGGACGGACGACCTGCATGGGCGTGCCGGCTACACCCCGCAAGGGATGCAGCAGCGTGAATCCCGCGCGATTGGTGATGAAGTCGCGGCATGCCGACATCTCCGCCGTCGCGCGGAAGCTTCCGTCTGAATTTCCCCGGAAAACCAGCTTGACGCGAAGAGCGCCATCCGCGACCAGGCGAACTTGCGAGATTTCAAATTCGTCCGGTGTTTCCGAGATGCTCTCATCGACCAGTGCCGAGACATAAGTGGCCCAGTTGGCGTCTCGAATGGGGCAGGCGATACCACGTATGACTTCGATGCCATGCCAAAAAATATGACGGACCGCGCCATCCGAGATATCCACCGCCAGCCCCCCCGCGCAAAAGCTCCGGCTTACCGGGAGCGGTTCGGCAGTGCCGAAATAGACCAAGGATTTGGCTTCAGGAGGCATCGCAACCGATCTGGATTGTGAAGAAGGACAGCTTTGATGTTACGGGCTTTATGGCGTCGGTCGGCATTTTGCGCTATGCTGTAATTTCTATCGCGTCGGTACAAGATGTGCGTCACGCCAGGCATAAAAACATTCAAAATGGTGCACAGGGGGAAGCCAAGGTGGATAGACGCAATTTTATAAAGACTGCCGCCGCGGGAGCGGCCGCGATTGGCGCCAGCGCCACAGGCGCCGAGGCGCAGAAATCCCCGATCCCTATCATCGACACCCATGTGCATCTCTACGATCCGACGCGGCCGCAGGGCATTCCGTGGCCCAACAAGGACCAGCCCGCCAGCATCTATCGCCGCTTTCTGCCCGGGGACTACGCCAAGATCGCCGAACCCCATGGTGTGGTCGGCGCGATCGAGACCGAATGCAGTCCGTGGATCGAGGACAATTACTGGGTGATGGACGTTTCGAAGAACGAGCCCCTTATGGTCGGCGAAGTGGGCGACCTGTTGCTCGGCCATCCCGATTATCGCGAACATCTGGAGCGGCTGCGCCGCAATCCGCTCTATCTCGGCATCCGCGTGTCCAATCTCTGGGGCCGCGATGTCGCGGCACTGCTCAAGACGACACAAGCCTGGACCGACCTCAAGGCGCTGGCTGACGCGGGATTGACGATGGACTTTGGCGCGGGCCCCGAACAGGTGCGGCAACTGCTGCAGATCACCGACCGGATTCCCAATCTGCGGGTCGTGCTCAACCACCTGCCGGCCCAGCGCGTCCCCGACGATCCCGCCGAGCGCGCCGCCTGGCAAAAGCAGACGGAGGAACTGGTCAAGCGCCCGCATATCTATGGAAAATTCTCCGCGATCTTCCAGCGCGTGGATGAGCGCGGCCGCCGGGTGCAGACAGGCGGACGCATTCCCAAGGACCTCGCTTTCTACAAGCCGCGCCTGGACGAAATCTACGAAACCTTCGGTCCCGACCGGCTGATGTTCGGCAGCGACTGGACCAACAGCGAACCCATGAGCACCTTCGGCGAGCTGGTGGCGCTGGACCTGGAATATTTCACGCCCAAGGGCCGTGCGGTGATGGAGAAGATCTTCTGGAAGAATTCGCTGGCGGCCTATCGCTGGAAGAAGCGCCGCTCCAACCAGCCCAGCCTTACCTGACCGGCTCATAACAAGAAGGTGCCGACACCCATGATGAAGCACATCGCCGGCGCATTGCTGATCGCAGCCCTGTGGAGCGGCCCTGCCCTGGCGCAATCGCTGGGCCAGGACGCCGCGCAGAAGCGGTTCGACAGCACATGCGAGTCCTGTCATGGCGAAGACGGCGCCGGCGGAGACCGGGCGCCCGCGCTGATGAACAATCCCTTCCTGCGAACCCAGAACGAGGCGCAGATCCGCGAACTGATCAGCAACGGCACGCCGGGTGGCATGCCGGCCTTCAAACTGCCTGACGGCGAGTTGCGGGCGCTGGCGCAATGGATTCATTCCCTCAACATGTCCGCCTTCGACACCAAAATGGCGGGCAATGTCGCGGCCGGCGAAGCGGCTTTCTTCGGAAAAGGCCAATGCGCCGGCTGTCACATGGTGCAAGGCCGGGGCAAGGCCAACGGGCCGGACTTGTCCGCCATCGGCCGCCGCTCCACGTTGCGCGAACTGGAGCTGGTGCTGGAAAATCCCACCTCCCAGATGGGTATCCACACCACGGCAAGCTGTCCGCGCTGGGCCTTCTGTCCGGATGACACTTGGCGGGTCGTCAATGTGACGATGCGCGATGGCAGCGCCTTGCGCGGCTTCGCGCGCGGCCGCGCCGAACATGATCTGGAGTTGCAGACCTTAGACGGAAGGCTGCACTTTCTCACCGACAAACAGTATGTGCAGATCGTGCCGGAAAAGAATTCCATCATGCCGCCCTTCAAGGGCAGCGCCGAGGAACGCCGTGACATGGTCGCGTATCTGGCCAGCCTGGGCGGTGGCGGCCGCGCGCCGGTAAAGTCGGATGAAATTATCTCATCCGCGGCGATGGACGTGATTTTGAAGCCCAGGCCCGGAGAATGGCCGACCTATAACGGCGTGCTGGGCGGAAATCGCCACAGCCCCCTGGGCCAGATCAACACCGGCAATGTGCAGAATCTGCAGGCAGAATGGGTCTATTCCCTGCAGCAGCCCAACCTGGAAGTCACGCCCATCGTGGTGGACGGCATGATGTTCGTCACCGCGGCGGACAAGGTTTGCGCCCTGGGCGCCGGAACGGGCCGCGAGCTGTGGTGCTTCACCTATACCGAGCCGACCACCGATGGCCGGCGGCGCAATCCGGGCGCGGTCAATCGCGGCGTGGCGGTTCTGGGCGACCGCGTTTTCTTCAGCACCACCGACGCGCATCTGATCTGCCTGAACCGGTTGACCGGCGGGTTGATGTGGGACGTTTTGATGCCCAAGACCAAGGGACAGTTCAGCGCCAGCTCGGCGCCCATGGTGGTGGGTGACCTGGTGGTCAACGGAATCGGCGGCGGCGATAGCCCGCTGCTGGGCTTTCTGGTCGCCTACAAGGCCACAACCGGCGAAGAGGTCTGGCGCTTCCACACCGTGCCGCGGCCAGGCGAGCCAGCCGCCGCGACCTGGAAGGGCTCCGCCATCTCCATTGGTGGCGGCGCCACCTGGCTGACCGGTTCCTATGATGCCGAAACCGGCACGCTCTATTGGACGGTCGGCAATCCCTTCCCCGCCACAGACGGCGACGAACGCGGCGGCGACAATCTCTACACCAATTGCGTGATCGCACTGGATGTGAAAACCGGAAAACTGAAATGGTACTATCAGTACACGCCGCACGATCTGCATGACTGGGACGCGACCGAGCCGGTGCTGGTGGTCGATGCCGAATATGACGGCCGTCCGCGCAAGCTGCTGCTGCAGGCCAACCGTAACGGTTTCATGTTCGTGCTCGACCGGATCACCGGCGAGTTCCTGTCGGCCAAACCGTTTGTCCGCAAGATGAACTGGGCCAGCGGTTATGGCGCGGACGGCAAGCCGCGGCTGCTGCCCGGCAACGATGTGACCACGGTGGGCGTCAAGGGCTGCCCGTCGGTGCGCGGCGCCACCAACTGGTACGCGACCGCATTCAGTCCTGAAACCAAGCTCTTCTATGTCATGGCGGTCGAGGATTGCAGCATCTATCGCAAGACCTCCCGGGAGAGCCAGGGCTATGAAGGCGTGCGCGATCCCAACGACCCGGGCCTGAAATATCTCCGGGCACTGGACATCCAGACCGGAAAGACGGTGTGGGAGGTCCCGCAGGAAGGACCGCAGGAAGCCAACTATTCCGGCGTGCTTTCGACCGCGGGCGGGCTGGTGTTTTACGGCGAGACCGGGGGCGGCTTTGCCGCCGTCGATGCCAAGAGCGGGAAGACGCTGTGGACCTTCCGCGGCAACCAACCCTGGCGCGGATGCCCTATGACCTACATGCTGAACGGGCGCCAATATGTTGCCGTGGCATCCGGCAACAATATTTTGACCTTCGCGTTGAAGTGATCCGCAAAGCGCCGCCCGCCTCTGTGGGGGTGATTTTTATGGGGCGCTTTGAGAAGCGATTGTCGTGGCGGTTGTGTTATTCACTTGCCGTTCCGGCGTTGGAGCGGGGGCTAATGGCAATACATTGCCTTTTTCGTCCAAGCGGCCGGGTGCATCGAGATTTTTCAGGAAAAACTCTTTGCTCGGCAAGTCTGCAATCGTGTTTTCCATGGCGGGAAATTGGCCCTCGCCTGTTCCGAGCGGCACAGGCTGGACGATTTTCGTGGTGACCGCCTTTATCATTGCGGCCTTCACCATTTCGAAGCCTTTGACGCGGGCCTCGTCTTCCTTCAGCCGGCGGACCTGCGCGGGCATGGCCGGATCCACCACATGGGCCGGCACCGCCTTGATCCGGTAGGCCATCGAAATGGCGGTATTCCGCCCCGTCTTCGGATCGGGCAAACCATCCGCGTTACGCTTGAGGGCGTAGTACAGGGCGACGGCATCTTCATGGTCGCGGATGCCCTGCTCGGCGCCGGTCTGGGCGAACGTGTTTTCCGAAAGAAGATCCAGCCAGTTGCGGTAACCGCCGACAAAACCGGACGCAGCCCGGCCGTCCGAATCAATTTTCAAGCCCAGACGGCCCTTATGGAAATCGGCATCGCCCATCTGGTCGGGAAACCATCCGATGCGCGGAACGTGCAGCCGGTCGACCTGCTCGGTCTCCACCACGCCATTTTTGATCTTCGCCTTCAGCTTGGTGTACTGCTCGCTCTTGACGATGCGGTAGGAATAGTCCGACGCGACATTGGCGCGCGCATCCCGGACAATCTTGTCGGGCGAATAACCGATCTCGACGGTGGCGTCATTGTCGTTCATGGGATTCTGGTTTCCGGAGAGCCGGATCACAACGGTATAGAGGCCTTCCTGCATCTGGGTGTTTTCGCGCAGGTCGAGGGTGCCGCTGGCGGGATTGCGGAACGGCGCATCGCAGCCCCAGGCGCGGTAAAGCGCATTGTCGACGCCGCGCACGCCATCCGGGCTGCTGAAGCCGCCGGTCTTCTGGTCGCCGTCGAGATCGAAGCCGTCGGAAATCTTGCTCACTACCTGCGGCTGGCCGGGATCGTCCGCCGCGAACGGATTGATGTAGGTCTCTATGCCCTTGCGCCAGCCGCGATAGGACACGGCGCGGCCCCAGACATAGAAGCGGACATAGGTCGGCAGCCGGGCCTGTTCAATGCCCGGCGGCGCGACGATATAGTCGATCTCCTGCTTGCTGCGCCACTTCTGCCGCGACAGCGCCTTGCGCATTTCGTTCTCGTTATCGAAGTGGACCGCGCTGCCCCGGGCGCAATCGGCCGCGGGCGCGGTCTCCGGCCGGCCCTCCCGGCCGCCATAGCGAAAGGCAAAACCGTATTCACGCACGACAAAGCCGCGCGTCCAAGGCGCGGCCGCGGCCGGCTGGACCAAAGCGGCAACGAACGCCGCGGCGACGGCGGAACCCAGAAAGAAACTTCTCAGGAACATCATCGTCTCCTGCAATCCGCACGCCTCGCCGGAAAATTACGCCAGCAGCTCGGTATAGGCGCTCCTGGTTTCCATCGACCCCTTGCCCCAATTGTCGATGGCAATGCCCATGGCCTTCTGCACCGTCAGGCCGACGCGGCTGACGGGGTTGCCGCCGCCGGCGATGTGATAGCCCGTCTTCATGCGGCCGCTGGCATTGCCCGCGAGCATGATCGGGATGCCGTCCACGGCATGTATCTTGGCGTAGCTCTGGTCGCTATAGGCCATCAACAGACTGTGATCGAGCAGGGTGCCGTCGCCTTCCTGGATCGCATCCATCTCCTTCAGCACGCTGGCCAGAATCTCCATGCTGTAGATGTTGTATTCGGCAACCTTGGGCTGATAGCCCAGGGCCGTATCGATCGCTTCCATGTGGGTGGTGATGTGATAGCCCAGCGGATCGCCCGGCACGAAGATGTTGGAGCCCGGCTCGGAGATGGCCAGGTTGAACACTCTTGTCTGGTCGGTCGCCATCGCCAGCGCCCCCAGCTTGGCCATGAGCGGTGTGACCGTGCGCACATTGGGCAGCGCATAATTCACCGGCATTTCGCCCGGATTGCCGGGAATGGCGACCTTGGCGATGACGTCCGGGCGCTTCAACTCGGCCGCCATCTGAAGCTCGGCCTCGCGCACGGAGGTGAAATACTGGTCCATGCGGGCGCGGTCGCCTGCACCCAAATCCTTCATGAAGTCCTTGCGCTCGTCGGAGACGGTGGACAGCACGCTTTGCTGCAGCATGACCTGGGGATCGGGCTTCCAATCACCGCTGGAAGGATCCTGGAAACCCGGCCCGAACAGGCGGGTATAGAGCGACAGCGGCGTGGGTTCGGCCGGCAGCGTGTTGGCGCCGCCCAGGCTGGAATAGCAATGCTTGGGATCGCCCGATGCGGCCGCCTGCACAGTCTTATAACGGGTGCCGCGGCTGATGACGTCGGCAATCGTCTGGTCGATGGTCTTGGAATCGAACTGCGAATTTTTGGTGGGCGCAATGCCGGTGGCGATAGCGGCGTTACCGGACCAGTGCTGGAAGTTGGGATTGTCGTCCACCATCACCCGCATGCCGCTGAACACGTTCATCTTCTTCTTGAACGGCTCAAGCGGCTTCAGCTGGACGGTGGTGTCGTAATCCAGGCCCGCCTTCTTGGGCACCCACAGCGAGGTGGTCAGGCCCAGGCCGAAGAAGAAGGTACTGAAGCGCGTGGGAATGCGCTGTCCCGTTGCCGCCAAGGCCTGGCCCTTGCTGTCCAGGAAGCAATCCAAAAAGGGCACGCCCATGACGGCGACGGAACCCTGGAACATGCCGCGAAGGAGCGTTCTGCGCTGGAGTTTCATGACATACCTCCTGAATTAGGGCGATGACGCAAGCTTGGTCTGGCCGGCGGAGACTTCCTGGACGTGTGGGGACGCAGTGAAGAATTCGGGGCTCAGGGCCAGACCCTTGATCAGGGCGCGCAGGCGGAAGCCGGAGTCGGTGAAGCTCTTATAGGCCGCCTTGAACACGGAAGGCTCGACCTCTTCGGTGTCAACCGCCTTGGCATAGGCATAAAGCTTGCGCGCCATACAGGCGGGGAATCTGGGATTGTCGCGCAGATACTGCCCCAGGCCCGTGCCGTCCTGGAATTTCTTGCCCTGCAGTGACGCCGACAGGTCAATGAGCTGGCCGTTTTCCGTCAGCCGGCGTCCGCCGATCGTGTCGAAGCCCTCCAGCGACAGGCCGATGGGATCGCTATGATTATGGCAGGACGCGCAGGTCGGCGTGTTGGCATGCGCCATCAGTCTTTCACGCACCGTCTTCAACGGGCCGGTCGTGTCGTTGATGGCGGAAAAATCGACATTGGCGGGCGGTGTCGGCGTCGGTTCGCACAGGAAGATGTCCATCAGCGCAACGCCGCGCTTGGTGGGCGAGCTTTGCCCAGGATGCGAGAACATGGACAGCATGCTGACCTGCGTCACGATCCCGCTGCGGCCGGACTCCTTCGGAAATTCATGGGCCATCCAGTCATCGTCGAACGTGAAATCGACGTCGTAGAGCGCCGCCATGCTGCGATTGAGGAAGGTCTTGCGCGTGGTCATCATATCGCGCACATCGCCGTTCTCCCGCAAGGTCAGGTTGATTACGGTGCGCAGCGTCTCTTCCTTGGCCGAGGGCGGCATCGCCCCGCCCCATTTCGGGTAGATAAGGGCATCCTTGGAGACGGTGTCGAAGGTATCCAGCGCCAGCATGTCGGTGAAGAAGGCGCGCATGCCGGATTCCAGCCGGGGTGAAGCCAGCAGCCGGTTGACCTGTTTCTCCAGACCGGCCACCGTGTTCAGCTCACCGCTCTGCGCCGACTGCAGCAGCTCGCTGTCCGGCGTGGTGTCCCACATCAGATAGCTCAAACGGGTGGCGCGGCTGTAAGGCTCGAGCGCGAGAGTGCCGCCCTTCCGCATCGCCACTTCCTTGCGGAACAGAAAGTTGGGCGACTGCAATAGCTGAGCCAGGCCGTAGCGCAGGCCGGTGTAGAAATCACCGGACGACTTGGTCATGCTGCGGGCCAAATCCATCCGCGCCTTGAGCTCGCTTGCGGTCAGCGGCCGGCGGAACAGCAGAAGGCCATAATGGCCGAGGAATTCCGAGGCGCAGGCCTCATCCGCGGCGGTCGCGGACTTGGGCGTGCACGAAACCAGCTCGCCGCGGTGTTTCTCGTCGGTGACCTGCAAGGCGATGCCGTCGGCCATCTTGGAGAAGGCTTCAAAGCCGACTGGTGTGACGGACAGGACCGAGGTGCTGGTCGCGAGCAGGCCGCTTATTCGGATCTGCGGTTCGAACATGCCTTGAACCGAAATATCCTTGCCGAAAATATCGGCGATGGAATTGCGGTATTCCTGCTCGGAGAGACGGCGCAGCCCCACCACCTGCGTGCTACCCGCGGCCCAAGCCGCCAAGTCGCCACAGATGGCGCAAGATAGCAAAGCCGCAATAGCCAGTATGACCTTGCTACGCACGCGTCCTCCGAATGACCGGTTTTATTCTGTTCCGGTCACGCCTGAGAATATTAGGCGTGGCCAGAACTGTATACAAGCCGCTCTGGGGAGGTTGGATGCCGCGCAGATCGTAAAGGCAGGTTGTTGTTGCGCTCAGCCCCTCAAAGCGCCGGCGTCCTGTAGAGCAGTTTCCCGCCCACGGTGATTTCCGTCTCGACCAGATATTTACGGATCGCCGCCTCGTCGGGCTCCACGCCCAGGCCCGGCGTTTCGGGGACATGCACCAGACCATCCGCGTCGCGCTCGATCCGGTCGCGGCAGAGCTCGATCGCCAGCGGCTTTGCCTCGACGGGGTACTCACAGATGCGGTGCGATTCCAGTCCGGCGAAGGGCTGCAGCGACGCGCTGAGCGCCAAGTGGGTGGTGAAGGTGTGGTTCACGAAGGTGACGCCGCGTTTCGCGGCATAGTCGGCGACCAGCTTGGCGTCGGTAATGCCGCCGATGCGGCCGGTGTCGATCTGGACATAGCCGAGCCCGGCATGATCGATCATGTGCTTGGCCATATGGAAATTGTGGCAGCCCTCGCCCCCGGCGAGCTTCACCGCGCCGCTCTCCTTGGCAAGGGCGGCATAAGCGTCGATGGCGCCCGACACGAACGGCTCTTCCAGCCACATCGCGCCGCACTGCTGCAGGGCTGCCAGCCGCTCGCGCGCCCGATCCACGTCGTCGACCCACACCGTTCCGGCGTCAACCAGCAGATGCCCGTCCGGTCCCAGCCCCTCGCGCCCGGCTTGCACCTGATCGGCGTCCGCTTTCGCGCTGCCGCGGCCATAGGGCCCCCAGCCGAACTTGATGGCGGTGAAGCCGCGCTCGCGCAGGGCGCGCGCCGCAGTGCGTGTTCCCTCCGCCGTTTCGGCGAACAGCAGCGAGGCGTAGGGCGTCTTGGGATAGGCGCGCTTTGTGCCCAGCAAATCGAACACCGGAACGCCGCGCCGCTTGCCGATAAGGTCCCACAGCGCGATGTCGATGCCGGCGAGCGTATGGTCGGCCTGTAGCAGGTCCAGGCTGTTGTCGCGCACCAGCCGCCCGATCCGCGCAATGTCCTCCGGGCCATCGAGCCGCTGCCCCAGCACCGAGGCCTGCACCGGCTTGCAGGCGCTATGCGACATGGGGCAGACAAGGCTGGCGATCGAGACCAGAGGCGCCGCCTCGCATTCACCCCAGCCGACAAACCCTCCGGCGCGCACCCGGACAAGGAGCGCGTCCTGGCTCCCGTCGCCGATGTCCAGCACCTCTGGCATCGAAAGATAAAAGAAATCCACAGACTCGATCTTCATGCCTATTCACCTGTATTTTCGAAAAACTTCGGCCAACTCACTTCGATAGTCCTTGCCGTCCAGCCGATCCCGCGGTCAAGCCCTATTGACTGCGCCAAACCGGATTTACGAACGCGCCATTGGCGGCGACATCCCAGACGGCGAAGCGAGCCCATTTCCAGCTCTTCGCATCAGCCTCTCCTTTGAAGTTGATGGTGCCAAACGGCGCACTATCGGTGAGCGGAAAGAGTTTGCGGTAAGTTTCCTTTCCATCGCCCCATACGATCTCAGCCATCTGCAGAGGAAAATTGTTCCGGATAGTCGCAGCTATGACGATCCGATCCTTGGAACCCGCCGAGATCTTTACGTCTGGGAGCAACACCTCTCCCGTACTCACGAAGAAGTCGCCGCGTCCAACGGCGCCCAAGAGATCGTTACGCTTGTCGAACGACGGAAGGCTCGGAAGACGAACATAATTGATATTCATATGGCTGTAGAGCTCATGGGTGGAATCGATCTTGAACACATCGACCTCCCCCATGATGCGCTTCCTGACACCCCAGTTCGCCATGTCGTCCAGCAGCGTCAGGGCGCGCTCGCCCATCCGGGGCGTAGAAAGGTCGGAAGGAAGCGCTTTCCAGCTGCTGCCGAAAAAGTGCGGGTCGAGAAAGTGCGGCATGTCGCGGACGGCATCCGGAAAACCGAACGACGCTTTGGTGCGCGGATGGGTCTGATAAACAAAGCCCCCTTCCTTTCGCACCAAGGTGAGCATCTCCTCTTTGTTGCCGACATTGTAGATCGTGCCGAATTTCGTATCGGTGGTTTCAAACGGCTGACCCTCTTTCCTCGACAAGTGCCAAAGGACCGGTTTTGGAAAAGCCACGCTCCAATGACCGCCGAAATGGGTATCAACCTCTTCGCCGGGGATGATCAGGAAATCCTTGTCGGATTGCGCCCGCGTCAGATCGTAATAGGCGCCTAGTTCGCGCAGGCGAACTTCACCCGTGTCATACTGATGACCGTCGCCGTGGAAATCCTTGATCATCACACTGTCGACGCCCATATCCTTAAGTACCGGCTTGAAAGGCGGCGTCCAGTCCGGCCCATACTTCATGCCCTGCACCGTATAGCCAAAGTGCCAATGCGGCGCGAAGGTCTTGTAGCCTGGAAGCGCGGGAAAGCGATCGCCATTGGTGAAGGACAAAACGTCTTTCAGCGTCTGCGCGGGCGCGTCGGGTGAGACGAGCAGAAACATGCTCAGCCGCTGCTCGGTCCCTGGCGGCGCGTTGGACCATGGATAATAACCGCCGTCGCTTTCGGGTTGCCGGATGCCGATTGCGACAGACCGCACGGTCGAATGATGCCAGACGTAGCCCATATTATCCGTGTAGTCGCGGGGCACGAAATAGCGGTGCGGGGCGGGAAAGACCGCCACACTTCCCTCGCCGCCGGCCCTCGTCGCAATAGTGCGGTGGCGCACGGCGAGCGGAATCATCGAGATATAAGAAGGCATGATTTCCTGAAGCTTGCCCTGGAGATCATAGTAAGTGAGGCCAGCTTTCGGATCGGGTTCGACGCCTCCGCCCAAACCGGTCGCGGCCGCCATGCTCAAACCGACCTCATACAGATAGGCCGTATCCGCCTCGTTGGTTGAAACGACTGCGGATTGCTCGATCAACCGGCTGCCCGGAAAGAAAGTGTACCGGATCGAACCGGCGAACGGCCCCATGGTGAGACCATCGAAAATCAGCTCGACTCGATTTCCGATCGTGACCGCGCGAACCGATTTGGGAACGAATAGCCCGTGAAATGCGCGCGTGCCGTCGGGATGCGCCACCGGAATATCGAAAAATTCATCCCGTCCCCCCCGGCGCTTGCCTGTCGTCAGCCGATAATATGGTTGCGCGTGCCTGACAATCGACTTTCCGTCCACGCTGATCGCAGTTAGCAGTGGCGCGCTCGGCTTCAGCGCGAATATCGCCGACCATTTTCGGCCCTTCTCGTCGGGCCACCCGACCGTGACGCTCTCGGGGTCGGATTCTACGGTGATCGGCCCCGTCTTCAGGGCGGAACGGTCCAGGACCGCATTCGGCGCGTCAAAAATGGGGGGGCGCGGCAGTTTGCGCGCACCCAGGAACGCGGGAGCCCGTGCGTCTCCACCGAACGGATCAGCCGGTCGCGCGACTGGCTGTTGCGCATTTACGCTGCTGGAAACCAGTATCGAAAGAAACCCGATTGCCACACAGGCCAAATGCGCAATCTGTTTCATCAAGTGCCCCCTCAAGCTGGTGTAGGTGGGCCTGCCAGAAACCGTCTATTGAAATACGAGACGCATCAATAGGCTGATACCGTGCTACCCCAAACGACCAACAGATATATCAGCGGCTGGGGAATTGCCATTGGGGACGGAGTCTGCCGGCCGCGAGCCGTGGTTACTCGCAATTGCCTGCACTCGATACGCAGACAGAGCCCTTACCAAGTCGCGATGATGCGGCTTCCCACCACCAAGGCATGGCCCACAGTCGGCTCGCCGCTTGGCGAGATAACATATTGAAGGTCGGGCTGAAGGGTCAGGCGGTCATTGATATTGAAGCTGTAGCTTGCCTCAAAGGTCGTCTCGGCCAGTCCACCGCCGGCCGCCAGGCGTGCGGGTTGACCGAACTGCACGCGCGTAAAGGCGATGCCGGCCTGGTCGGCCATGCGTCCGAACGGACCGGTATAGACAAACCCGCCTCCAATGGAGTTGGCGATGGGGTTGATGCGAGCGTCCGCCAGCCCCGCGCGAAGCCAGCCCGACAGGCCGGTATTTTCGCCGGCCGGATCGGCATAGAGCAGACCATCGGCAATGGCGTAGAAGCCCGAATTGCCGGACAGACGCCCGCGCATCGGATCGATGGCATCAAAAGAAGAGGTATAACGCCAGGCGCCGACACCGACCGAAAAATTGGGGGTCAGCTGGTTGCGCGCTTCCGCGACCAGCAATGCGCCTTCGTCATCCTTGAAAGAAAAGCTGGTGCGGCCCGGATATGCGGGATCGCCGGGCGTGCCTTCGAACAGCCCGGCCTTGATCTGCCAGTGACCGCCGGGCATCCACCAACCCACCATGCCAAGGCCGGTGGTCGGGAATATGGACGGCCCATTGCCGCCACTTTGCGCAAAATCGGGTCCAATGCCGAAGGAGCTGTTGAGAAAGAGGGCTCCGGTCGCCTGCACATCGAATTCGGTGTTCAGGTCGATCACGCCGGCCTTGATGCCGCCCCGTCCGTTAAACTCCCGGGCGACCCAGGCATTGGACAGGCGCAACCCCGCCGGGGCATCGATATTGGACACGGTCTGCGCATCGCCCACCAAACGTTCCGAAAAAAGCGTGGCGTCGGTGATTTGCGCGCCTATAAAGACGGAAAAACCCGGCAGGCCGTGATCTGGCGGCTGATCTCGACAATCGAAGATGACAGTTCCTCCGCCGCCGATGCCACGGTCTGCACATTGGCCGAACTCTGCTCCGACGCCGCGGCAACCGCGCTGGCCTGCCGGGTGGTTTCCTCGGCGGTAGCGCTCATCGACTGGGCGGAAGCCTGCATTTGGTCGGCCTGGCTGGCGACGGTCTTCACCACACCCTGCACCCTGTCGTCAAAGGCTTGGGTCAGCCTGTCCACCAGCGCACTGCGCTCGGCGGCGACGCGCTGGGGCGCCGGCACGGTGCCAAAGCCACCGTTCTTTCCAATGGCAAGCTGACCGCTCTTGGTGCTTCCCATCCACCGTCGGCCGCCGAACTCCTTAGGCAGGTTTGGAAAAACAACTGAAAACTTTATTACTGAGTTTCTGCTTTGATACTGGCCATACTCCGTTCCTCTGTTGAGTACATTTTTACCAGCCCATTCGATAATCTCATCGCGCTCCGCCTCAGGCCTAGCATCAAAATCCTTGGGTAAGTGCCATCTAAGAACGCCTTGCTCATTTGCTGTGACTTCTCGAATTGCTTTCTCGGTGGGAGAAAGGTTTGCATCCAGCGCGATAAAATAGTTTGGTCGTAGTCCAAACAGCTCTTCGATGCGATTAAGAACCCCAAGCATTCTTTTGTGGGTTGGGTATATCTGGCCACTTCTCCAAAAGTGCAATGTTCGCGTGATGGGCCACTGTGACGGCGGCTTTGTGGTGTCGTAATTAGGCGCAATTTTGAGGGCAAGCGACTTTGCATCGTAGCCACGGATTGCCATGTGGAAATCCAGTACAACAGCGAAATAAGTAAGCGGTCGGGTACGTAGCCTACCGTTCACCGGCTTTTTGTAATGCGCCCGCTTGAATAGGCGCGTACTTCTCTTTCTGCACCTCATCGCGCCAGCATGAGCTGGAGACAAGGCGGTTCTGTGACGGCAGATTTCTCGCGCTGCGCGAGGCGGGGAAGAGTACGGTCTAAGGTGCCTTGGTGCTGAATGTATAGGTATAGCTCCAGCGCTTTTCGGCGCCCGGCTCCAGATCGATGGCGATAAAGGGTTCAACCGACTGCACGCGGTCGACCGAGAAGATATTTAGGCGGGTAATGGGCTGATCACCTTGGACACGTACCCCACCGCCGTTCACTGTATCTTCGATAGTGAAATCATAGTCGGCGGCGGTATTGCCGAAACCGGTCAGCAGGAAAGAAATACGCTCCTTGTTCGCCATCGGCCTGAGATAGCTGATGCTATTGCCCTGGATGCGCAGCAGATCGGCAGGCGGCGGACTGGCAGCGGAAAGGGCAAAGGGAAACGTAATCTTTGTCCCGTTATTGCCTCTGAGCAGCCGCAAGAAGTTATGGTTGTAGACCGATGTGTTGATGAGTTTCTGGCCGGTGTTGCGCAACCGGTTGGTGATCACCAGCTGCGGCTTGCCCGGCACCAAGCTGAGGGTCTTTTCGTGGACGTAACCGTAACCGAGATCGTTCAGAATTTGGGTGAAAGTCACACTGGTTTTGGTAATGCGGGTAGTACGCTCGCCCGCGTCCATAATGCGGTAATGTCGATAATGGTCATACGCCTGGGTATCCGGCTGTTCGAGCACGCCGACACCGGGCTTGATGAACAATCCGGGCCTACCTGTGAAATTCAGCGGCGCGAACTCCTCCACCGGGCCGCTGATGGCGCTGTCGGGCCCGGCGACGATATCGGTGCCCACATAGGTGTAGTCCAGGACCGTTGGACTCGTTTTCTCAAACCATGGCCCATAAAATTCTCGCCCATTGAGCTTTAGGCTAGTAACCACGCCGGCCTGATCGAAACGGGTACCATTGTAAAAACCCCGCGCCGGATCGATGCGCGCGATTTGGGCGGTGATCAGGCCGTTGCTGACCGCGATGTCCGGCGCAGACTTGAGCAAATCACCAACCGGCGCGCTGGTGGCCGGAGGAGGCTGTACAGGCTGGGCCTGTACCGATCGCACCATTGTACCTAGCGCGAAAAACAGGCCCCAGACGGCCATTTTTGGCTTCATGCTCACCGGTTTTCCGCCTTTGCTTGACTGCTGCCGGGCAGTTTGCGGCCACTTTCTTGGCAGCACAAGGTTCTGTCTACCCGTTCTATCTTTCTGCAGACCCGACTACGCGATGGATGGAGACAATGTCGGCAGTCTTTATTTCCAATAATTTGGGTGGATTAAACTGTTCCAGTACCACCTTGGCGCCTGTGCGCCTGGCCAAGCGCTTGATCACCGCCGCAGGCGGCTCCCCTTTTTTGCCGCGTCGCTGCACAAGGACGTAGCCGCCAATAACCAAGGGCTTGTCCGGATGGATGTACACAACCTCGCCCGGATGATAGCGCGGCTCCATACTGGTACCTACGACATATACCGCATAACCATTCCGTACCCCGCTCAGCGAAGCGGGGCGATTGGCAACGTCAATCACCTCGCCGTTCCATAGCGACCAGCCGTCAGGCCCACATTCCGCCAGTCCCAATACCCTTATTGGCTCCAAAGCTTGGCCGGGGACGCTCTTAGAAGGGGCGGGACCATGCCCGTCCTGCAGCCATTCCGCAGTTGTGCCCAACGCCCGGGCGATGCTCACAAGATGCTTGGTGCCGCCACCCTGTTCCAATTGCTGGATCGCCTGGTAGGTAATCCCGCCCACCCTCTCCGCAAGCTGTGGTTGGGACCAGCCGAGCGCCAGTCTGCGTTCCTTGACACGCTGTCCCAATGTCTTGGCTGTGGGGTGTTTCATACCCGCTCCTTCAATACCACCAGTGGAAATCAAGATATCTTGTAATTTTGCGAATTGCAAGACTGCTTGTTGACCAATAACAAGACACCTTGTTTAATCCAGCCATGAGCAAGCCTGCCGTGAAACAGGTTTGCGAAATCGGATAGTTGGCTATGAAATCAAACTCGACTTGGAAAGACGTCTTTGTTTCGGTTGCGCATTGTGAATTGAGCGCGGCCTATGATTGCCTCGGAAACTTGCGTGTTTCAGCGAGGGGTGGGTTAGCAGTACTCTTGCTGGTTGCAGCGGCACTAACGATCTGGCGGTAGGTAGACGCAGGCATTCCCAACGCATGACTGCCGGCGGACGTCATGGGCATCACCCTGCCCTATTGCCGCTTGACCCTGGCCGTCACCAAATAAACGACAAGACCGAGGACGTTCCAGCAGGCGAATAGCAGTTGCGTCCGCTGCGGCAAACTAATGAACAAGTAGAGGCAACCCAGGATGGCGGCCGGTGCGATCAGCCACGAGGCCTTGGCGCGAAAAGGACGATGGCGCAGAGGGTCACGTATGCGGAATACCAGCAGGCACAAAGCCACCGCCATGAAAGCGAGCAGCGTTCCGGCATTGGCCAAAGCCGCAATCTGGTCCAATGGCACAACGGCGGCCAGCACGCCTACGATCACCGCTGTCACCCACGTAATACGGATCGGAGTTCCGGTCCGCGGATTGATCGTAGCTAGTGCGCGAGGTAATAGCCCGTCACGCGCCATCACAAAGAAGATGCGGCTCTGGCCATAGAGGAAGGCCAGAATAACGGTTGGCAACGCCACCACGGCGGCGGCCCCGATAATCACCGCTGCTTCGCCCGATCCCAGCTTGCGTAGAATTAGCGCCAAGGGTTCGGCACTATGGGCATACTCCGTGTAAGGCATGGAGCCGACAGCTGCCGCCGCAACACCGATGTAAATCAAGGTACAGACCGCAAGAGACCCCACGATGCCGATCGGAATGTCCCGACTTGGGTTCCGCGCCTCCTCGCTTGCGGTCGAGATCGCGTCGAAGCCATAGAAAGCAAAGAAGATAATTGCCGCCGCCGCCATCACACCGTGCGGCGTACCCGCCACCTCGTGGCTAACAAAGCCGTAGGGTATAAAGGGATGGAAGGCTGAAAGATTGAAATGCGCGCCAGCCAGCGCAATGAACAGCGCCAACGCGGCAAGCTTCACGACCACCAATGCCACATTCAGGTTCGCGCTTTCACGAGTCCCGACGGATAGAAGGCCTGCCACCACCGCGATGATGAACATAGCTGGCAGATTGATTAGCCCACCGGCATAGGGGCCCGCGGAAAGCCAGACCGGCAGTGGTATACCCAGGCTGATGAGAAACCCGCCAACATAGCCCGACCAGCCCACCGCAACCGCACTGACCACCAAGGAATACTCTAGGATCAGGCTCCAGCCCACGACCCAGGCAAATATCTCGCCCAGCGCGACATAGCTGTAGGTGTAGGCGCTGCCGGACGCAGGGATCATGGCAGCGACTTCGGCATAACAGAGGGCCGCGCAGACGCAGATCAGGCCCGCTATGAAGAAAGACAGAACGACGGCTGGACCGGCCAAATTCGCGCCAACCCCAACCAAGGTGTAGATGCCGGTTCCCACCACACCGCCAACACCAAGCGCCACTAGGTGCCACCAAGACAGTGTAGGCAAAAGCCCGCGCTGTCCCGCCCCGACGACGACGGCCAAGTCCTTGCGCTTCATCCATCTGGACATCAAACACCGGAAAATTCCTGCCGGGCACCTTCATACCCGCCCAAAAACACGTTGGCTCGCGGAATATTCCGTGGGTGCCAAGATATGCTACCATTTCTTGTGAGAATTAGGCGGTGTGCCGCGCCTTTGCCGAGATCAAGGCTCGAAAGACCAACAAATATACCAACATGTCAGTGGGTGGCTTGGGCAAGCGACAAATGTCCGCTTTGCGCCAATAACGGACGTTCGCATAGAAGCTCCCGGGGCATGGGATATGCAACCTCAATCCTGCAAGGCGAAGGTGGACAGTATATTGCCCGCAATGATCGAGACATACTGCTTGCCATCGATCTCATAGGTTATTGGCGCAGTGACGATCGAACCGCCGAGATTCGTTTTCCACAACAGTTCGCCGTTTCTAGCGTCAAAAGCATAGAAATAGCCTTCGCGCCCGCCTGTAAAAAGTAGATCGGTCGCGGTGGTCATCATACCAGCATCGGTCACGTCATAATGGGTAAAGGCCCAGGCCCGCTTACCAGTACGCGGATCCAGCGCAACCGTCGCACCGTTGCCTACCTCGTTGGTCCAATAATCGATCGGGCCACGGCGACCGATACTCACAGTTGGTGCACCGGGCGCCGGGGAAATTCCTGCGGGGGCACCGCCGACGAACGTGCGTCCAGGCTGATACACCGCCTCCTCGCGATGATAGGTCGTGGCGTAATTCTCCCAGACCGAGAAATAGAACAGCCCAGTGCGGGGACTGTAGGCAGGTGGGTACCAATTGGTGCCGCCCTGATTGCCGGGCCAGACTGGCGTGCCATTATCTAGCGGTGTCTTTATGGGCCGGCCATTTTTGTCCAAGCCTGTTGCCCAGTTCACTTTCACAAAGGGCGTTCCCTGCAAGAACTTTCCAGTTACCCGGTCCAACACGTAGAAAAAGCCGTTCCGGTTCGCAAACAGCATCAACTTGGCGGTTTTTCCGTTCCAATCCATGTCCGCCAGTACGGGCACCTGGGTAGCGTCGTAATCATTGGCGTCATTGGGAGTGAATTGGAAATGCCATTTTAGTTTTCCCGTGTCAGGGTCTAACGCTACGACACTATCGGTATAGAGATTGTCACCCGGACGCTGGGCCGGGTTCCAATCGGGACCGGGATTGCCCGTGCCCCAATAGACCAAGTTCAACACTGGATCGTAAGAGCCCATAGTCCAGATCGGTCCACCGCCGGTTTTCCAGTCGTCACCTTCCCAGGTTTCAAAGCCGGGTTCACCCGGACCGGGAATCACATTGAAGCGCCACAATTCCTTCCCCGATCGGGGATCGAAAGCCGCCACAAAGCCCCGGACACCGTATTCGCCGCCGCCCACGCCGACCAGAACTTGGTCCTTCACGATCAAGGGCGCCATCGTGATTGAATAGCCCTTCTTCAAATCGGCCACGACAGTGTTCCACAATGCCTTGCCGGTCTTGGCGTCAATGGCGATCAGATGAGCATCCAGCGTGCCCATAAACAGCGTGTTACCCAAAATCGCCACGCCGCGATTGTTGGATCCACAGCAGACTTGCGCGCCTGGGTCGGGCGCCCAATGATAAATCCAGAAGAGCCTGCCGGTCTTGGCATCGAGTGCCATTACGTCATTGGGGCGCTGGGTCAAATACATGATGCCGTCAACAACCAGCGGATTGGATTCCCAGGCGCCTGGCACCTGATTCTGAACGACCCAGACTTGACTCAGCTTTTTCGCATTGTTCCGGTTGATCTGACTCAAACCGCTGTAGCGCTGGCCATTGTAGCCGCCGCTATAGGTCATCCAGTTGTTAGGCTCACTCGCCGATCGCTCAAGCCGCTGCGAGGTGACTTGGGCCTGTACTGGCGTGAAGACCAGCGCGAATATCGCAAGCAGAGAAAGTATCGCGCGAAGCATTATTTCCCCCTCAACGAAACCAGATAGGCAAGTAGATCGGCCAGTTCAACATCACTAAGCCGCCCGCGATAGGATGGCATTTGAGACGTCATGCTTACGTCAAATCGGCGGATATCCGATTTATTGATAGACAGCACATTTTCCTGCTGGTCGATTAGTTGGACAGAGAAAGTGTCTTCATTGAACCGTCGGCCGTGAATCGTCCGCCCGTCCGCCGTGAATATCGTGACGGACCGGTTGATCGGCATGGTCCCCTTTGTGGGATCGGTAAGGGACGTCAGTATCTGCCCGGGCCGGCGAATAAACCCGATATCGTCAAGGGCTGGGGCTGTGCGTGAGCCGTTGCCGTCCAAGCGATGGCAGGCAGCGCAACCGGCCTTTTCGTAGATGGCCTTGCCACGCCTAGCGTCTCCGAGCCGGAACTCGGTGCCGGTTCGATCCATGCCGGAGCGCACAAAAGCGACAAGATTCTCCAACTCATCCGCCTTCAAGGCGAAAGGCGGCATGCCGGCGGCATTGCCGGTGGTAATCGCCATGCGGATATCATCGTCCGTTACGGCGCGCGGAAACTGTTGGCGAGACAGACTGACGCGCGCTATGCCATCTCCATTAGATCCGTGGCAGAGCTGGCACTGGCTGACATAAGTCCGATAGCCGGCCTGGATCTGTTCAGCGCTATATTGATGGTCCTGCGCGGTCGCCGGCGCTGCCATCGTAGTCCCGACGCCCAGCGCAAAGGCGCCTAGTAAATTTGTGAACCGGCGCCGGCTGGGAATTGGTATCAGCTTGTGAATGTCCATCAATCCATCCTTATCGGTCCTACTTCAATCAGCCATGTCCGCTTAACGCCAATAGCGGATATGCAGATCGTGTAAGCTCAACCCGTCACTGAGCTGAAAACGGTCGGCGCAGTCCTAATGCATCATCAGAGCGGCCAAGGTGATCATGCCGTCGAAGATATTGCCGATTCGAACATTCTCGTTATCGGTGTGCTGATTGTCGTCATAGTTGGCAATGGAGATTCCGACGGTAGGTACTTTGTACGCCTCAATGAAGGGCGCGGCGGGCACGCTCCCACCTAGAGTGCGAATGCGGACCAAACGATCTCCCCATACGGCCTTGAGCGCCTCTGTCGCGAACACCGCCTGTGGATTGCTGGGCTCGGTGCGCCAGGCGCTGCTGTTCCTAGCTCCGCGCACCACTTTGGCAACACGCGAATGGGCCGCCAAGTTCGCGACATCAGGGTCCTTGTCCGTGATGAAGTAGCCCTGAGCGCGGACAAAGGCGGTGATGCGTTCTATCATCGCTTTGGGATCATTGTCCTTGACCAGCCTCACCTCTATCTGTGCCGAGGCGCTGGCCGGAATCACGCCGCCGACCTCGCCCCCCTTCATGTCATGGACGCTGAAGCTCGGCATGTTCAGCCCCTCCTGCAGCGAGGACGCAGCTCCGTCGAGCGATCCGACGCCAAAATCCTTCTGCATTTGGGCAGACCGTTCAGGTACCGCGCCCATCATGGCGCGGGCCGCGGCGGGAAAAGGAAGCACCTCGCTGTAGAATCCAGGAATTGCGACCTGGCCGGTCGGGTTCACCATGGCGGCAATTAGCTGCGCGAGCCTGACATTAGCGTCAGGCATCCAATTGCCGTAGTTGCCGCTGTGCATGCCTTGCTTGGCGGTGAACACGGTCACGTTCAGTGCGAGCCCGCCGCGCGCACCATAAAAGATGGTGGGCCCGCCGCTGGCGTGCTGCGGCCCGTCCAGTATCACCAGCAAATCGGACTTGAGCTTGTCCGGAAACTTGGCGATCACTTCCGGTATGCCTGGACCGCCGCCCTCCTCCTCACCGTCCAGGATGATCTTCACATTCTGCTTTGGCGCGCCGACGGCATCCAGGGCGCCGAGGATGGACACGATCGGCGCCTTGTCGTCCCCGGCGGCGCGGGCATAGATGCGCCAATCGTCGGGATAGTTTGCCCCTGAAAGATTCGTCACCACCGTGCCGCCCGCTTCTATGCTGGCCGTGCGGACAACTGGCACGAATGCATCCGGCTGAGCCCATCGCTTCTGGTCTACCGCCTGGCCGTCATAGTGTATGTAAAAGAGGATCGTGCGGGTGGCGCCGGGCACGAGCTTTTGCCCGAAAACCACCGGAACCCCCCGCGACGTGTCCCACAACTCCGTTTCCAGACCGCGCTTCTGCATCATGGTCCGCAGCAAGACCGCATTACGTTGGAGCGCCGGGGCGTCCCCATGAACGTTCGGTAACGCCACCAGTTTGAGAAATTCGGTGACAATGGCGCCGCGATGGCTGTCCGCGTAGCGGCGCACTTTGGCGGCAACGGACTCCTGCGCCCACGCCGGACCAGCCAGCAGGCAAAAGGCCAGAACTAGAATTTTCTTGCCGCCCATCACATCCCCCGTTTGTGGAGTGATCATGGCGCAATCCTTGGTAATTGTCCTCTAGCCTGATCCAGAGAAAGGGAAAATATGCATCCTCTTATTTGAGGCTGGATTGCCCGCTATAGGCCAAAAGCGGTCATCGACCTTGATCCCCTCAACGTCCGCTTTGCGCCAATAGCGGACATTCAGAGGCCCCTGTCACAGCAGCCTATCGCAGCATCCCTGCTGCATCTGCTTCGGCGACAATCTCATGCAGTAACGCCCGCGCTAAGTTTACCGGCGGCGCCCCCGTCAATTGTGCGGACTTCCGCCCTATAAGGCTTATGACGTGCACCATTCCGCTGGAGGTCGTGAATGAGCCCGCAAAACGACGGCCCTTAAAATCAACTTCTACAGCTTCTCTAGGTTCTGCTCGAGCCACTGTTTGCCATTCACGTCAGACCCAGCGCCACGGTAGCACGCTGGGGAAGTGCCGTCGGATTTTTTTCCTTAAGACATGGGTGATTGAGACACCATCCCAAACACGGATACCAAATTTCCGCTTTGCGCCAATAGCTGACATCTCCTAGTCTTCAACAGGTGCAAGAGGCTCTACAGAAGCGCAGAGCCTCTTGTTTGAAGATTGCGTGCCCTACTTCGCAGTCACGGTAATGAAGCGCAGTGCTGTTGTGCCGATATTTCTTACCGAAGCGGGGTGCCGGTCGGTCGATAAAACGATCACTGCGGTACCCGCTGTACGGGTCACGGTTTCCTTTTTCCCGTCGGCATAAGTGTATTCGAGCGTGCCGCCGGAAAGATAATAGCGTGTCAGAAACGGCCCTTGCTGGTCGGCTATTTTCACCGTGGCGCCTACCGCCAGTGTGCCCTCCGAGACTATCGCCTTGTTGTTCTCAGCGAGCGGTTTTGCCGGGACTTGCGAGAAAACTGGCGCCGATAGCATCAATGAAAGTGCCAGTCCGCATGCGGGATATGCCAAACCTCTAAATTTGCGGGTCATGCTGGTTTCCTCTTTCGTAGAACCGATTGCCTTCCATAATTGAAAGGCGAATTGGCAGTGAGGCAAAAAGAAAGACAACTGAAGCAGTGTGGGCTTGCATAGTTAGCTTGATGTTTCGTTTGGCGGTGCCCCCCTTCTGCTTCAGAAAATGGCTGGAAGAAATTTCGCTGGTCCGACCATCAAAACATGTCAATCCCAGTTGAGCCGCGCATGGGCCCTGCACGCCTCACCCGCGTATTGATCGCCCTGACTAGCGTGCCCTATCGCGAGGTGCGCGTGCCGGGTGGCTGCAGAAATGTCCTGTGCCTCAAAATGTTTCGCAGCCTCCCCATGATGATGAGCTGCTCTTTCAAAATGGTGCACGGCATTGCGATGATGTTGGATAGAAGTGGCCTGACGGATATTTTGTACCAGCGTGATTGATACTACTGCATAGCCACGG
>CADECX010000013.1 GCA_902825865.1 uncultured Alphaproteobacteria bacterium | reverse complement strand
CGGCGCGCTGCTCGGCGCCGACGAGTTCGGCTTCGCCACCGCGCCGCTGATCGCCTCGGGCTGCATCATGATGCGCAAATGCCATCTCAACACCTGCCCGGTCGGTGTCGCCACCCAGGACCCGGTGCTGCGCAAGCGCTTCACCGGCCAGCCCGAGCATGTGATCAACTATTTCTTCTTCGTGGCGGAAGAGCTGCGCGAGATCATGGCGCAATTGGGCTTCAAGACCCTGAACGAGATGATCGGCCGGGTCGACAAGCTCAATATGAACAAGGCGATCTCGCACTGGAAGGCCAAGGGCGTGGACTTGTCGCGCATCCTTTACAGCGTGACGCCCAAGCCGGGTGTGGCTATCCATCACCGCGAAAAGCAGAATCACGGGCTGGAATCGGCGCTGGATCACGACCTGATCGCCGCCGCCAAGCCATCGATCGAAAACGGCCAGCCGGTCCGGCTGGAGCGCAGCGTGCGCAACGTCGATCGCACGGTCGGCGCCATGCTGTCGGGCGAAGTGGCCAAGCGCCATGGCCATGCCGGCCTGCCCGAGGACACGATCAGCGTGAAGTTCACCGGCACCGCGGGCCAGTCTTTCGGCGCCTTCCTGGCGCGCGGCGTTTCCATCGAGCTGACCGGCGATGCCAATGACTATGTCGGCAAAGGCCTGTCGGGTGGGCGCATCGTGGTCAAGCCGCCCAAGGGCCTGAGCCGCGAGCCGACCGAGAATATCATTGTCGGCAACACCGTCCTCTACGGCGCCATCGCGGGCGAGGCCTATTTCCAGGGCGTGGCGGGCGAGCGCTTTGCGGTGCGCAATTCCGGCGCCATCTGTGTGGTGGAAGGCACCGGCGATCACGGCTGCGAGTATATGACCGGCGGTGTGGTGGCGGTGCTGGGCAAGACGGGGCGCAATTTCGCCGCCGGCATGTCGGGCGGCGTCGCCTATGTCTATGACGAGGACGGCAGCTTCGAAAAGCGCTGCAACATGTCGATGGTGCGGCTGGAAAAATTTGCCCCCGGTGACGGCGCCGATCATGCCGATCTGCCCAAGCAGCGCTCGGTCAGCGTGTCTGACGCCGGCATGGGTGATTTGCTGCGCTTTGACGCCGAGCGGCTGCGCATATTGGTGGAGCGCCATCTGCTGCACACCGGCAGCGCCCGCGCCAAGCAGATTTTGGACAATTGGGACGTGTCCTTGGGCAAATTCGTCAAGGTCATGCCGCTGGATTACGCCAAGGCGCTGGCGGACATGAAGGCGCGCTCGGCCATCGCCGCGGAATAGATAGAGACAATGGGCAAGATCACAGGCTTTCTAGAAATCGAACGCCAGGACCGCACCAGCGAAAAGCCGGAAGTGCGGATCAACAACTATCTGGAATTCGTCCGTCCGCTGCCCGCGCCTGAGGTCAGCAAGCAGGCGGCGCGCTGCATGGATTGCGGCATTCCCTTCTGTCACCAGGGCTGCCCGGTCAACAACCTGATCCCGGACTGGAACAATCTGGTCTATCGCGACCAGTGGCGTACCGCGTCCGAGGCTTTGCACTCCACCAACAATTTTCCGGAATTCACTGGCCGCATCTGTCCGGCGCCGTGCGAAGCCAGTTGCACGCTGAACATCATCGACAATCCGGTGACCATCAAGACCATCGAATGCCAGATCGTCGACCGCGCCTGGGAAGAAGGCTGGGTCCAGCCGGTGATGGCGCCCAAAAAGACCGGCAAGACGGTGGCGGTGGTGGGCTCCGGCCCCGCCGGCATGGCCTGCGCCCAGCAACTGGCCCGAGCCGGGCACAGCGTGACCCTGTTCGAGAAAGCCGACCGCATCGGCGGGCTGCTGCGTTACGGCATCCCCGACTTCAAGATGGAAAAGCATCTGATCGACCGGCGCATGCGCCAGATGGAAGCCGAAGGCGTCTCTTTCCGCACCAATGTCGAAGTGGGCGTGAATGTCTCGATGGACATGTTGCAGGCCGATTATGACGCGGTGGTGCTGTCGGGCGGCGCCGAAGCGCCGCGTGACCTTCCGGTTCCAGGCCGCGAACTGGACGGCATTCATTTCGCCATGGATTTCCTCACCCAGCAGAACAAGCGAGTGGCGGGCGATCCGGAAAGCAAGGCGGCGCCGGGCGGCACTTTGAGCGCCAAGGGCAAGCATGTGGTGGTGATCGGCGGCGGCGATACCGGTTCGGACTGTATCGGCACTTCCAACCGCCATGGCGCTGTTTCGGTGACCCAGTTCGAAATCCTGCCCCAGCCCCCGGCCAAGGAAAACAAGATGCTGGTGTGGCCGGACTGGCCGCTGAAGCTGCGGACCTCTTCCTCGCAGCAAGAAGGCTGCGAGCGCGACTGGTCGGTGCAGACCAAGCGTGCGATTGGCGAGAATGGAAAGATCACGGCGCTGGAATGCGTCCGCGTGGAATGGCAGTTGGGCGATGGCGGCCAGATGAAGCTGGTGGAAGTGCCGGGCAGTGAATTCACCCTCAAGGCCGATCTGGTCTTGCTGGCAATGGGTTTTCTGGGTCCCAAAAAAGCGGGCTTGGTCGAACAGTCCGGGGTCGAGCTGGATGCGCGCGGCAATGTGAAGGCGCCGCTCACCAACTATCAGACCAGCAAGGCGAAGATCTTCTCCTGCGGCGACATGCGCCGGGGCCAGTCCCTGGTGGTCTGGGCGATCCGTGAGGGCAGGCAGTGCGCGCGCGGAGTGGACGAGTTCCTGATGGGCTCGTCTGAACTGCCGCGCTAAGCCGCTCGCCCAAGCTCGCGGCGCTCGTCGCTTGAAACCGTCCACTGGACGTCCATACGCTGTCGCTATGGACCATTCGCCTACTGGCGAACCGCTCCTCTCACTTCGTAATTACGATTCCAATGGGCGCCGCCTGGGCGCTTTCCAGAAGCCGGGCGGCATTGGCCGTTGCCGGGCTGTGCAGCATCTGGCGCGGAGACACCAGCACCGTGGCATCGGCCAGCCGCGCGATGACGGCGGCGTGGGTGCGGGCCGCCACCGGCCCGCAATCGATCACGATGAAGTCGGCCCCGCCGCGCAACACCGTTATCAGCCGCGCCATGGCGCGCGAGGTGAGCAGTTCGGGGCCCGGCCATTTGGGCGTGGACAGCAGATAGGCTTGCCCGCGCGGGTCCTTGGCCAAGGCCTGGTTCAGGGTTGCCGTGCCGGTGAGCACCTCATTGAGGCCGCACTTGACCGGCGCCTTGATGGCGCGCGAGGCCAGGCGCTGGGAGGTGCAATCCAGAATCACGGTCTTCTTGCCCAGCCTGGATGCGGCACGCGCCAGGGAGACGGCGATGGCGCTGCGGCTTTCGCCGTTTGTCGCCGAGGTGAGCGCGATGACGGCGGCGCCCTCCTCGGCGCCGGGCTCGCTTTGCAGTTGTCGCACCAGTCTGACCATGGCATGGGCATATTTGCTGGCCGGGTAGTCCAAGACATAGTCGGCCGCTTCCAGCCGGGCGGTGTTGTTGACTTCACCCAGGATCGGCGGGCCGCTCCATAGGGTGACGGGATGCCGGGTTTCGGCGGTCCAGCCCTTGCCAGGTCCGCCAGGTGAAATCAGCGCCGGCGCGCCGCCGATGCGTACCGGCATAAGGGATGCCAGCTTTTCCAGCAGCAGAGCGGTGAAGATGCCCAGCATCAGGCCCAGCGGGATGGATGCGCCGACAATCAGCATGCGTTTGGGTCCGGCGGGGCGCAGCGGAACCGGCGCCGAACTGATGATGCGGCTTTCCGGCGTCTGGGCTTCGTCCAAATTCTGGCTTTGGCGCAGGCGCTGGACAAAGGCTTCGTACATGGTGCGGGTCGAGCTGGCGTTGGATTCCAGAGCCTGCAACTGCACCCGCGCCATATTCTGGCTGCGCGCGGTGCTTTCGGTTCCGCCCAGGCTGCCTTGCAGCGAGTTCAGATGCGCGCTCGCCACCATCACATCATTGGCGGCGCTGGCCGCCAAGCGGCCCACTTCCTGGGCGATCTTGAAATCCAGATCGCGCTTTTGTTCCTGAATGGCCTGCATCCTGGGATGCTGGGGGCCATAGCGGCTGTTGAGCTCGCCTTCCTGCGCCAGCAGGGCGGTTTGCTGGCCGCGAAGCTGCATGATCAGCGGCGAGGAAACGATCTGGGTGACGTCGGCGGGATTGCCTGCCTCCACCAATTGCTTGATGCGGTTGTTGATCGCCTGCTTTTCCGCCAGCAGCGAACGCGCCGCCACGATCTGCGTGCTGATTCCGACCATCTGCTGATCGACGATGGAATTGCCGGGCGCGGAGTCGTTCAGATTGTGCTCGGCCTTGTAGCGTTGCACCGCCTCCTGCTGGATTTGCAGTTGTTGCGCCAGATCCTGCAGCCGCTTGTTCAGCCAGCCGGTGGTGGCCGTGGTGACGCCGATCTTGTCGGCAAGCTGCGATTTCACATAACCATCGGCGAAGGTGTTGGCGATCAAGGTCGCCTTGGCGGCATCCCGCGCGGTGGCGGTGATGGCGATGCTGGTGGAAAGGCCTTCGGCATCGGCCCTGACATGGCGTTGCAAACGCTCGATCACCCGCTCGCGGCTCAATAGGGCATTGGCGGGCGTGACCTCGAACCAGTTTTTGGGATTGAGCATGGTGACCAGGCCGCCCAGCACTTGCAGCGGACCGGGATTGCCCAGATCGGGATTGAATTCGGGATCGTTCTGGAGGTTCAGCCGGTCCACCACACTGGCCGCCAGCTCACGCGAGGTGATGATCTGAATCTGGTTCTGCACCGCGGCCGGGTCGCTGAGCTGTGGTGTCAGCACGGCGGAAAGATCGGTGATGCTGTTTTTGCGCGGGTCCAGCATCACCACCGCGGAGCTGGCATAGGTGGTCGGCAGCAGCAGCGCGACGGCCAGGGCAAACAGAATGGTGGCAAGCGCGATCCGCGTGATCAGCACCCGGCGCGCATCCAGCAGGCGGATGAAATCGGCAAGCTGAAAAGCAGGCGCATGGGAAGGCGGCGGCAGAAATGCCGGCGCCATCTGATCGCGTGCCCGGTATGGAGACATGTCGCGCGCTCCGCCGGGACCACGAATCTGAGGCCCCGCAAGGCTTTAACCTGTAACGCCCCCGGACTGACGAACGGTTAACGCGAGGCGTTTTGGCTTTGGTTTGGGCCTTTAAAAATGGGCGCTTAAATCGTTAATGGCGGCGCTGCAAGGCTGTCAGGATATTGAGAAAGCCGTTTTCTTTCAATGAATTAGCGCTTTATCTGGAATGGACATTGTCCGGGGTTTGCGCGAGGCTCACGCGCGCTTCAATTTGGCCGCTTCCTTCTCGCGCAAGCCGGCATGCAGCCGGGAAATGGCTTGATCGGCGAGACGGCGATAGGCGGAGCGGCCGAGAAAAATCTGCAGAAAAATGATTGCCGCCAGGCGCGGGCGGTAGCAACCGCGCAGGGCGGCATTGAGATAGAGCGCCAAAGCGGCCACCGGACGGCGTGGCGCGATCAGCTTGGCATAAGCCCAGCCGCGCCCGCCATGATAGGCGCGTGAGGGCATAAGGGGGCGCAATTTTTCCAGCCAATGCCGCAATTGCTCCGCGCCTTCGCCGGCGGATGCGCGGCCGGGATCGGACGTGTCGCGCCACACCGCGCCCGGTTCTTCCAGCATGTGAAAGCGATATCCGGCCAGAAAAAGCCGCAAGGCAAAATCGACGTCTTCGGCGGGCCGCAGATTTTTGTTATAGCGGATGCGCGCTGCCGCATCGCGCGGCACGACGACCGTAATGGTGGGAACAAAGCCACGGTCGCACAGCAGATAGGTTGCCATACTCTCGCCGGAGGCAAGCGCGCGCGGTGGCTTTAGAAAAACACGCCCCTCCCCGCGATCCACCCGCACGCGCGCATAGCCGATCGCGTTGCTGCTATTCTCCAGCAAACTTTTCATGCTGGCCAGATGATGGGGCAGAAAAACATCGTCGGAATCCAGCGGTGCAATGAAACGCCCGCGCGCCTGGTCGATTGCGGTATTGCGCGCCCAGCCGCCGCCACCATTGGGCTGGGAGATGAACCGGATGCGGGAATCGTCGAAGGAATCCACCACGCCGCGGGGATCGTCCCGGGAACCGTCATCCACTACCAGTATTTCGAAATCCTGGCAGCTTTGGGCGCGCACCGATTCAATCGCCGCGCGCAACGCTTCGGCGCGATTATAGACCGGGATGATCACGCTGAAAAACGGATCCATGGTCCTCAACTCTAGGATCGCGGCCTTAGCGGCCCGTTAATGAATGCTGTCTGGCGCTGGTGTTGAGCGCTGCGATGACCAGCAAGAGCGCCGCCCAAACCACGCTGTCGCTTTCCAGAAAATCCGATTCCATCACATTGTGCAGAATGGCAAAGACGAACAAGGCCGCCAGCAGAGGCCGGAAAGCCCCACCGTTCAAATTCAAACTCCATAACCGCCGCATCGGCGCCCACACCAGGGCCAGCATCGCCAGGATAAAACCGATGCCGCCGATGGTGACCAGGATTTGCAGATAGCCATTATGGCCGTGGGCAGCGGCGCCCATCCAACCGGTCACGTAGCCATGCAAAGGAGATTGGCTGCCTGTATCGGTCAGGGTGCCGAAGCCCGCGCCCAGCAGCGGATTATCGGCAATATAGCGAAGCTCCGCCGCCCAGATTGCGGCGCGGCCGGTGAACTCCTGCGGGTCTTGCAACAAGCGGGCAATAGGCGCGGCATACAGCAATGTGATGGATACCAAGCCTGCGAGCAGTATCGCGGCGGCGGCCAGCGTGATGGCGCGCGAAAGGCCGTCGCGCCAGCCGATCTGATAGAGCAGGCCGCAAGCCAGCGCGATGACCAGGAACCCGGCGGAGGATTTGGAATGGCTCATCGCCAGGAAGGCGCAGGCGGCGGCGGCAATGGCGATGCCGATCCAATTGCGCCAGCCGGTCTTGCTGAACAAAAAAACAATCGCGGTCAAAGCGCAGACCGCGCCCGCTTCATTTTTATGCCCGTAAAGCCCGCGCCAATTGCCGACCAGCGCCGGATCGATTTCACCGCCGGCATGGCGGGCCGCCGCGATCAGCGGAATGGAAAGAAAGTTCATCAGCAGAATCCCGGCCAAAAGCCAGCGCCACAACAGGAAAGCCGTGGCGGGGCCGATGGTTTCCACGCTCAGCAGCAGCGATCCTACCAGCACTATTTCCAGCCCGGCGCGGCGCAAGACGAGATCGGGCTGCGGCGCCCATAACAGGCTGGCCAGGCACCAGGCCAGCAGCAGCCCCATGCTGACCGGAAGGGCGCGCAAAGCGCCGAACCCGAAACGCTGAATGGCGCAAAGCGCGATCAGCCCGGCAACGCCGAGATAAGCGATTTGCCGGACCCAATCGCCTTGAACAGTCTGGGGCGCTTGGGACGGAAGCGGAGAAAAAGCATCCAGCCCGACAAAAATCAGCAGCAGCAGGGCGAGAAAAGACAGGGTTGGCAACAGGCCATGTTCAACCGCGCGCGGCGGGTCGTAAGACAGGACGTAATCACTCGCCATGGATCACGGCATACTCGTTGTAGCGCCGGCCTGCCATCGCACTGAGCTTGCCCGCGGCGCGAAACAGTTTCTGCAGCGGGATCGCCCTGCGATTCGGGCTTGGCGCGAGGATGACCGCGGCCAGCGGCGACAACAAGAGCAAGGCCAGGATTTTCATCAGCTCGGCAAAGACATGCCCAAAGCCGGGATAATGCTTCAACAGCACCCGCATGTCCGAATTGCCGCATGAATAGGACCGGCGCAACAGCCAGCCCAGATTGGCGCGGCTTTCGGGCACCTCGCTATGGGCACGGGCTTCGTCGCACCAGGCGAAACGCTTTCCCGCCCGGCGCAGACGGATGAAAAAATCCTGGTCTTCGCCGCCCGACAGCGCGAATTGCGGATCGAACCAGGGCGCTGCCATTTCTTCCAGCAGAACGCGCCGCATCAGCAGATTGCCGGCGCCCAGGGGCATGGCGATGGGACCGCTGGGATGGCGGATATCGCCATGGCCGCGCATGTCCCGGTCAAACAGGATGGAGCCTTGCAGAAGATCGGCGCCTGTCGCGTGGGCACAGCTGAGGAATTGCTCGATCCAATCCTTTTCCGGCCATTCATCGTCATCGATCATGGCGATGAAGGGGGCGCCGGTCATCAAGGCATACTCGATCAGCACATTGCGGACCTGCGCGATGCCGCGATTGGGCGCTATCACAGCGGTCAAAGGCCAGGGGTAATCGTCCATGGCCAGGCAGAGATCCATGCCCGCCCGCCCTTTGGCATCATTGTCCGCCACCACAACCGAGATGACGGCCTTTGTTTCCTGGGCAGCGATGGCATCGAGCAGCCGCTTGAGCATTTTGGGCCGCTTGCAAGTGGGGATGCAGATGACGACGGAGTCAGTCATGTGCTGTCTCCACCGTGCTGCGGACATCCACGAAACACAGGACCAGGATCACCAGCTCTCCCAGCACGATACCGCCCAGGGATGCGATAGGGCCGGCCAGGAGAAGCAGACTCACGGTTGCGAGCAGGGCGACGATCGCGGATGCCACGCCGATCATGGCCAGTTCCTTGAAGCGCCCGGCGGCCTGCATCAAGGCTGCCTGGGGCGTGCGAATGGAGCGCATTGCCATGATGAAGGCGCAGATCGACACAACGCTGATCACATTTTCCATGCTGTAATCCTGCCGCACCACCAAGTTGGGGAAGAACGCCAACAGAAGTATGCAGAGCAGGATATTGGCCAGCCAGGCTGCGCCCAGTCCGCACGTAAAATGACGCCGGATGCGAGTCAGCGCCGCAGGGTCACCTTGCCCCATGGCGCGCGCCATGGCGGGGCGTTCCAGGTCGGTCAGCGCCAATTGCGTCAGGCTGGCGGGACGCATCAGCAACATGCCCAGCGCCAAAAGCGCGAAGGCGCCCGGACCGGCAATGAATGTCACCAGATAGGCGTGGGCGTTGACCGTCAGTTCGGTGAGGACCGCGCCCGCCAGCGACCAGCGCGTGACGTCACGGAAGATGGGCAGATAGGCCCTGGGATCGCTCTTCAACGCCGCAAGCTGGCCGCGAAAGAAAGCCGCGCCAAAGGGCAGCAAGGCGGCCAAGGCCGACAGCAGCAACGCGCCGCCGCCGCGTGCGAAGGAAACGCCACCGCAAGCGGCCAGCAGAGCCAGCGAACCGATCAGGACGAGACTGTAGGTGAGATCGGACCGTATCGCGGCGGTCGCGTGGCCATCGATCAAGGCGAGCGCGCGCGCGAAGCAGCGGAAGGTGAAGGCGCCGGCAAACAAAGCGAGCAGCATTGCGTCTTGAAGTGGGGCGCCGCCTGCCAGCAAAGCCGCCAATAAACTAGCGGCGAAGCCGATACAGACGATCCAATTCATCTGGAAACAGGCGGGAACCGCGCTCCTGTCGCCGAGCGCCAGGCTGCGGGTCAACGGCAGCGAGATCAGCGAAATGCTCAGGCCCAATCCCAGCGACAGCGCCACCATGACAAAGGAAAACAAGCCGAACTCCCGAACCGGCAGCTGGTGCAGAAAGATCAGGGACGCCAGGAAATGCGCACCCGACACCGCCACCGGACCCGCGACCGAGGCGCCATAGCGCAGCAGCGCACCGGACAATGTGCCGGGCATGCGCCATGGCGATGTCACTGCTATGTGCGATACCGTCATGGCGGTCCTATCGTGCTGTCTGGACGGAACTGGTGCGGGTCAAAAGCAGAAACACCGCCAGCGGATTGGTCACGGCGTAACGCCAAAACAGTCTTTTGGGCTCGAGCAGAATCCGGAACAGCCATTCCAGGCCGGCACTCTGCATCCAGAGCGGCGCCCGCTTGTGCGCCCCGGTGATGAAATTGTAGCAGCCGCCACAGGTCACCAGCCATCCGGCGCGCAGGCGGTGCTTGTTGCGGACGGAGAATTCATACTCCAGCGGCAATGAAAGCCCGACCCAGATCACATCCGGCTGGGTCAGGTTGATCTCGTCGCAAATATCCGCTTCCTCGGCGCGGCTGAAGTAGCCGTGATGGCGGCCCACGATCTGAAGCCCGGGATACAGTGCGCGCAACCGGCGCGCGGCTTCGGCATTGGTTTCATCGGTTGCGCCCAACAAAAAGAAACGCAGGCCGTGCTGGGCTCCGATCTTGGATGCGTCATGAATGAAGTCGGTGGTGGCGCTGCGCTCGGGGATGGGGTTTTGGGTCAGGCGCGAGGCAAACACCATCGCCTGTCCGTCGGCGTGAACCAGGTCGGCCTGTTGGAAGACGGTGCGGAAAGCCGGGCTTTGGGCGACGGTGGCGATGACATGTCCGTTGGAGGCAAAGACCAGTTTGGGCTCACACCGCGCACCGGCGCGCGCGTCCAGACAGTCATGCAGCATGGTGCGGGCCAGCGCATCGCGCGACAGGCACACCGTATCGATGCCTCCGACCATGACCTGGACATACGGATCGTTGGCGGGCGCCAGGCTCTTGGGCGCGGAGGTTTCGTAGCGTGCGGGAAGGACGGCGTGCATCATGCAGCACCCGGCTCAAGCGCCAGGGCGAGGCCGACCGTCATGACCGTTTTGGAGTGCTCCCGCATCGTTAAGCCCTTGGCTTAACCTGGGGATTGCAGGAGACAGGCCAGGCTCAGGGCGGGTTTTCAGGTCTTTTTGGCACGCCAGGGGGCCACTCTTGCCTCCAAGAGGGCATTGTCCGGCCAATTAACCGAAGAGATGTCCCAATTTGAGCTATGGCAGCGCTGCCGGTGACCTTAAGGAAAAATAACTTCCGGATCAGAGGTCAGAAGAGGATGCTTGCGGCGAAGGCAGGGAAGGCCAACAGCACAATGGCCCAGATCACGGCGGACGCTGTGTTGGCGATCGTAAAAGGCCAGAATGCCAGTTCGGACATGCCCGAAACCAGCGGCACCGTGGCGCGGAACGGTCCCATGAAGCGGCCGATGAAGATTCCCCAGATGCCCCAGCGATGAAAGAAGTGAAGACCCTTCTCGATCTCCGCCTCGAAGCGCCGGAAAAGCGCGAAATGAACGATTTTATGGTGGTAGTGAAAACCGATCCACCAGCAGATCCAATCCCCAATCACCGAGCCGATGATCGCGCCCAGCACGGCCGGGAGCATTCCGATACCGGTGGCGCCGACCACGGTGCCCAGGGCGATCAGCAAGATCGTCGCCGGAATCAGGAACGACAGGCCGATAAAGGATTCGGAAAAAGCGATCACGGCGGCGATGGGGAAGACCCAGTAGGGATGGGCCTGTGTGGTTACCGTTACCCAATCGCGTGCATCGCGCACAAACCAGTGAAAAAAGTCGAGCACGCGAGGCCTGTTCTTGTTTGGGGGAGTTCCAGACTGGAGGCCCACATAGCCGTATTGGGCTCGCCGCGCCAGAGCGAGACATTTTTGACATATTTTCCCGCTACCGGGTGGCTATACCAGCCGCCGCCCGTTTAGGGGTATAGTTCATGTCCCGTTCAGTTTGACGGTGCTAGCCCATTAACCTGTTTAATTTCCCGGCCTTTGCGGCCCTTTTATGACACGGATTTGCCGATGAATCTCGACCGTTCCCCCGGGGACTATGAGCGTGCCACGCCGGTTGCGTCCGGACCGGTGGGCCGTGCTTGGTCGGGTGTCAAAAGCTGGAGCTCCCGCAATCCGCGTTTGTCGCGAGTGGTGTGGTTCGCGGTCGGGCTGGCGCTGCTGGCGCTGCTGATCTGGGCGATCTATCCCAAGCAAGTCAACCGCCGCGGCATGATCAATCAGGGAGCCCAGCCGGTGGGCGTGGCCCTGGCGGTTTCCGGCGACATCAATGTCACGCTCAATGCGCTGGGTACCGTGACCCCGCTGGCGACCGCGACGGTGCGCCCGCAAGTCGGCGGCATGCTGATCAAAGTGAATTTCACCGAAGGCCAGATGGTCAAGGCCGGACAGACCTTGGCCCAGATCGACCCCAGGCCCTATCAAGCGGCACTGGACCAGGCGCGCGGGCAGTTGGCGCGCGATGTCGCCACCCTGGCCAATGCCAAGGTGGATCGTGATCGCTACGAAACGCTTTTGAAGCAGAACGCGATCTCGCAACAGCAGGTTGCGACCCAGGAAGCCCTGGTGAGATCGAGCGAAGGCGTTGTGATCTCCGATCAGGCCAATGTCGAAACCGCCCGCATCAATCTGGGCTATACCAACATCGTCTCGCCGGTGGACGGCCGCGCCGGCATTCGCCTGGTGGATATCGGCAATATCGTACAGGCGGGTCAGGCAACCGGCATTGTGGTGGTGACCCAGCTCGATCCCATGTCGGTGCTGTTCACGATTCCCGAAGACAATATCCGCACCATTCTGGCGCGGGTGAATGCCGGCGCCGTGTTGCCGGTGGATGTCTATGACCGTAGCCAGACGGTCAAAATCACCAGCGGGAATCTTTCGGCGGTGGACACGGTGGTGGATCCCAGCACGGGTTCGGTGAAGTTGCGTGCACTGTTCGATAACAAGGACAGCAAACTGTTTCCCGCCCAGTTCGTGAACGTGCGGCTGCTGGTGAACACGCTGCCGAACCAGACGACCGTGCCGGTGCCTGCCGTGCAGCGCGGCGCGGACGGCAGCTATGTATTCCTGGTTCGCCCTGACAAGACCGTCACCCAGCGCACGGTGAGGATTGGCATTCAAGACGACAACAAGATGCAGATCCTGTCGGGCCTGCAGCCGGGCGACACCGTGGTGGTGGACGGCGCCGACCGTTTGCGCGATGGCGCCGATGTCGAGATTCCGAACCTGGCCGGCAAGATCGCCGCGCCTTCGGGCGGCGGCGGCGATGAGGCGGCGCGGGCCAAGCTGCGCGCCGCGCGCGAAGCCCAGCTCGCCAAATCCTGTGTCGCCGACATCAAGAGATATTGCGCCGACGCCACCAATGCCCGTGAAACCCGCATGTGCCTGTTCCGGAATCGCGACGATCTCAGCGCCGATTGCGCCCGGGCGCAGTCTGAGATGCGCCGCGCCGGCGGCGGCCGCCGCGGCGGCGGTGGCGGCCAGTGAGCAACAGCGCGCCTGAAGCTTATAGCGGCGCGAACCCCTCCGCGCCGTTCATCCGGCGCCCTGTCGCCACGACCTTGTTCATGATCGCCATCCTGCTGGTGGGTCTGTCGGGCTATAAATTCCTGCCTTTGTCGGCATTGCCGCAGGTGGATTATCCCACCATCCAGGTGCAGACCTTTTTGCCTGGCGGCAGCCCGGAGGTGATGGCCACCTCGGTCACCGCGCCACTGGAGCGCCAGTTCGGCCAGATGCCGGGCTTGAAGGAAATGTCGTCTGTCTCCTCGGCGGGTTCATCGGTGGTGACCCTGCAGTTCGACCTGGCGCTCAGTCTCGACATCGCCGAACAGCAGGTACAGGCGGCGATCAACGCCTCGTCCAATCTGTTGCCTGGCTCGCTGCCTGCCCCTCCGATCTACGCCAAGGTCAATCCCGCCGACGCGCCCGTGATCACACTGGCGGTGTCGTCGCGGAGCCTGCCCATCACCCAGCTGGTGGACATGGCCGAAACCCGCATCGCCCAGAAGATCTCCCAGCTTTCGGGCGTCGGCCTGGTCAGCATTTCCGGCGGCCAGCGTCCGGCCGTGCGGGTGCAGGCCAACTTGCAGAAGCTGGCCTCGCTGGGCCTGAATATCGACGACCTGCGCACCACGGTCTCGAACAACAATTCCAACACCCCCAAGGGCAGCTTCGACGGCGCCTTCCAGTCCTACACCATCAATTCCAACGACCAGCTTCAGAGTGTCGAGGATTATCAGAATATCGTGGTCGCCTTCCGCAACGGCTCGCCCGTCTATCTGAGGGACGTGGCCAATGTCATTGACGGTGCGCAGAACAACAAGCTGGCAAGCTGGGCCAACAATGGGCCCGCCGTTCTGATCAATGTCCAGCGCCAGCCCGGCGCCAATGTCATCGCGGTGGTGGATTCCATCAAGGAGCTCCTGCCCATCATCAAGGCGGGCTTGCCGGCCTCGGTGGACGTGACGACCCTGACCGACCGCACCGAGACTATCCGCGCCTCGGTCGCCGACGTGCAGTTCGAACTGATGCTGGCGGTCATCCTGGTTGTGCTGGTGATCTATGTCTTCCTGCGCAACCTTCCCGCCACTTTTATTCCCTCTCTGTCGGTGCCGCTCTCCATCGTCGGCACCTTCGCCGCCATGTACCTGATGGGCTATTCGCTCAACAATCTGTCGCTGATGGCGCTGACCATTTCCGCCGGTTTTGTGGTGGACGACGCCATCGTGATGATCGAGAATATCAGCCGCTTTATCGAAAAAGGTGAAACGCCCTACAACGCCGCCATGAAGGGCGCCGGCGAGATCGGCTTCACCATCGTGTCGCTGACCGTCTCGCTGATTGCGGTAATGATCCCGCTTCTGTTCATGCAGGAAGTGGTGGGCCGCCTGTTCCGCGAGTTCGCCGTGACGCTTTCCATCACCATCCTGATTTCGGCGGTGGTGTCGCTCACCCTGGTTCCGATGCTGTGCGCCAAACTGCTGCGCAGCCATTCGGTTGAGGCAAAGCGCGAAAACAGTTTCCAGCGCCGCACCGAATATTACTATGACCGCTTGGTGGCCGGGTATGACCGGCTGCTGATCTGGGTGCTGAAGCATCAGCGGCTTACCTTGCTCTCGGCGGTGGCAACCCTGGTGCTGACCATCCTGCTCTATATCGCCATTCCCAAGGGATTTTTCCCGGTGCAGGACACTGGCTTCATTCAGGCGATCACCGAGGCTGGCCCCACCGTAAGCTTCGACGCCATGGCCTCCCGCCAGCGCCAGCTTGCCGAAAGGATTCTGAAGGATCCTGATGTTGCCAGCCTGTCCTCCTTCATCGGAGTCGACGGCACCAACAATACGATGAACAGCGGCCGTATCCTGATCAACCTCAAACCCAAGCATGATCGCGACGGCGTGCAGGCGGTGATGGATCGGCTGAGCGAGCACATCCAAAGTGTGCCCGGTATCACCTTCTATCTGCAGGCGGTCCAGGATCTGACCACCGATTCGGTGGTATCGCGCGCCCAGTATCAGTTCGTGTTGCAGGCCGCGACCCAGGCAGGGCTGAACGATTTTGTGCCCAATCTGCTGACCAGGCTTCGTTCGGTCCGGGAGATACGCAATGTTTCCACCTCCTTCCTGGACAAGGGCCTGTCAGCCTTTCTGGTGGTGGACCGCGACACCGCGGCGCGCTTCGGCGTCACGGCGGCGACAATAGACAACGCGCTGTATGACAGTTTCGGCCAACGCATCATCTCCACCATTTTCACCCAATCCAACCAGTATCGCGTGATCCTGGAAGCCGACCCCACGCTGCACAATTCGGTGCAGTCGATGCAGGATATCTACCTGCCGACCTCGGGCGGCGGGCAGGTGCCGCTATCGGCCATCGCCCATATCGAGCAGCGTACCTCCCAGTTGCAGATCGACCATCTGGCGCAGTTTCCCTCCGCTACCTTCTCGTTCGACGCAGCGCCAGGCTATTCGCTGGGCGAGGCGGTGGATGCGATCCGCGACGCCCAGGCGGAAATTGGCGTGCCGCCGGGCATCTCCACCCAGTTCCAGGGTTCGGCCCTGGCCTTCCAGGCGGCGCTGGGCAACCAGATCCTGCTGATCATCGCCGCCATCATCACCGTCTATATCGTTCTGGGCGTGTTGTATGAGAGCTTCATCCATCCCATCACTATCCTTTCCACCCTGCCGTCGGCGGGCGTGGGAGCGCTGCTGGCGCTGATGATTTCGGGCCATGACCTCAACATCGTTTCCATCATCGGCATCATCCTCTTGATCGGCATCGTCAAGAAGAATGCCATCATGATGATCGACTTCGCGCTGGAGGCTGAGCGCAACGAAGGCAAATCGCCTACCGAAGCCATCCACCAAGCAGCCCTGCTGCGCTTCCGCCCCATCCTGATGACCACGGTGGCGGCCCTGTTCGGCGCCCTGCCGCTGATGCTGGGCACGGGAATGGGATCAGAGCTGCGCCATCCCCTGGGCATCTCGATCGTGGGCGGGCTTTTGGTCAGCCAGCTTCTCACCCTGTTCACCACGCCGGTCATCTATATCTATTTCGACCGGCTGGGCGCGGATTTCCGGGACTGGCGCGCTCGTCGCCGGGTGGGGGGCGGGGCCGAGGCGCCGGAGCCTGCTGAATGAACATCGCCGCGATCTTCATCCGCCGCCGTATCGCCACCACGCTTCTGGCGCTCGGATTGGGCATGGCGGGCATGGTGGCGTATATGCTGCTACCCGTTTCCCCTTTCCCCAATATCGACATTCCCACCATCGTGGTGAATGCCTCGATGCCGGGCGCCAGCCCCGAGATCATGGCGTCCAGTGTCGCCACCCCGCTGGAGCGCCACCTGGGCTCCATCGCGGGTGTGGATGAGATGACGTCGCGCAGCAACGTCAATTCCACCCAGGTGGTGCTGCAGTTCGACATCAACCGCGATATCAACGGCGCGGCGCGCGATGTGCAGGCGGCGATCAACGCAGCCAGGGCCGATCTGCCGGCGGCCCTGCGCTCCAACCCCACTTACCGCAGGTTCAACCCGGCGGATTTCCCCATTCTGATCCTGGCGATGACCTCCAAGACCCTGGCGCCGGGCCAGATTTATGACCAAGCCTCGAACATCATCCAGCAAAAACTGTCCCAGATTTCCGGGGTGGGCGATGTTTCGCTCAACGGCGCCTCGCTGCCCGCCATCCGCATCGAGCTCAATCCTCGCGCCTTGTTTAAATATGGCATCGGCCTGGCCGATGTGCGCGCCGCGATCTCAGCCGCCAACGCCAACACCCCCAAGGGCGACATACAGCAGGGCGACCAGACCCTCCAGGTCTATGCCAACGACGTCGCCAGCGCGGCGAGCGATTACAAGACCCTGATCATCGCTTATCGCAATGGCTCGGCTGTGCGGCTCCAGGATGTGGCCGAGGTGGTCGACGGCGTCGAGAATGTCCGCAACCTCGGTACCTTCAATGGCCAGCCCGCCGTTCTGGTCAATATCACCAAGCAGCCGGGCGCCAATGTCATCGAGGTGGTGGACCGAATCCGCAACCTGTTGCCCGAGTTGCAGGCGGCGCTGCCCAGGTCCATCGATCTGGGCACCTTGATTGATACTACCACCTCCATCCGCAACTCCGTGCAGGACGTGGAGCGGACCCTGCTCATCGCCACGGTGCTGGTGATCCTGGTGGTGTTCCTGTTCCTCAGGAACTTCAAAGCCACCCTGGTGCCCACCGTCTGCGTGCCGCTGACCCTGCTCGGCACCTTCGGGGTGATGTATATGCTGGGCTTCAGCCTGAATAACTTCTCGCTGATGGCGCTGATCGTCTCCACCGGTTTTGTGGTCGACAACACCATCGTAGTTTTGGAAAACGTCACCCGCCACCTGGAAAATGGCAAAAGCCGGTTGGAGGCGGCGCTGCAGGGCGCCCAGGAAGTGACCTTTACCGTCATTTCCATGAGCATCTCGCTGGTGGCGGTATTCTTCCCAGTGCTGCTGATCGGCGGGATGGTGGGACGAATTTTCCACGAGTTCGCCATCACCCTGACCGTGGCGATCATCATCTCGATGGTGATCTCGCTGACTCTGACACCGATGATGTGCGCCTATCTCGATTTCTCGGTCGAGGAGGACAAGAATCCGCTGATGGCCTGGTCGCGCCGCAGCTTTGAATGGATGCAGAATTTCTACCGCCGCACCCTGGACTGGTCGCTGGGCAATCCCAAGACCATCGTGGCGATGGTGTTTATCGCAATTGCCTTGAATTTCTACCTGATCTCCATAGTGCCCAAGGGCTTCTTCCCCTCCACCGACGAGGGCACCATGCAGGGCGGCCTGCGCGCCGACCAGAGCATCTCCTTCCAGGCGATGCAGAAGAAGTTCATGCAATTCATCGACATCATCAAAAGCGATCCGGCGGTGGCGACGGTGGGCGGCTTTGCCGGCGGCGGCGCCGCCAACTCAGGCAATGTCTTCGTAACTCTCAAGCCGCCGCATGAGCGCGGCCTTTCCACCGACGAAGTCATTGACCGGCTGCGCCCCAAACTGGAAAAAGTGGCAGGCGCGCGCCTGTTCCTGCGCGCGGGCGGTCAAATCGGCGGGGGCGGCCGGCAGGGCAATGGCAGCCAGCAGTATACCGTGCAGGCCGATTCCCTGGACGAGTTGAATCTCTGGTTACCGAAGATCACGGATGCACTGCAGGAGGTGCCCGAGTTGACCGACGTCAATTCCGACCAGCAGGATAAGGGCCTCCAGGTCGATCTGAAAGTGGATCGTGCGACGGCGGCGCGGCTGGGCCTCAACATCGCCCAGGTCAACAATGCGCTGTATGATGCCTTCGGCCAGCGCCAAGTCTCGACCATCTACAAGGACAAGAACCAGTACAAGGTGATCATGGAGGTGGCGCCGAAATTCTGGCAGAGCCCCGAGACCCTGCGCGATATCTATATCAGCACCTCGGGAGGCAATGTCAGCGGCACCCAGTCCACAGCCGGCGCGGGCGGCGCTTTCACGGCCGCGCCGACGCTGGGCTCCACCACCACCACGGCGGATAACAGCGCAGCGGCCCAGGCCGCGGAAGCGGTGCGCAACCAGCAGCTCAACGCCCTGACCGCCAGTGTGCGCGGCGGCGGCTCGACGGGCGCCTCGGTCTCCACCCGCGTCTCAACCATGGTGCCGCTGGCGGCGGTGGCGAGCTTTGGCCCTGGCACCACGCCCTTGGCGGTCAATCACCAAGGACCCTTTGTCGCCACCACTTTCTCCTTCAACCTTCCGGCGGGCGAAAGTCTGGGCAATGCGGTGACCGCGATCAATCGCACCATGGCGCAGATCAATGCGCCCATCACCGTACATGGCGAATTCGCCGGCAATGCCCGCCAGCTGCAGCGCAGCTTCCAGAACATGCCCTTCCTGCTGCTGGCCGCGATCCTGACTATCTACATCACCCTGGGCATTCTGTATGAAAGCCTCATCCATCCCATCACAATCATTTCTACCTTGCCGTCGGCGGGGGTGGGCGCGGTGCTGGCGATACTGATATTCCGTTTCTTCGATAGCCGCACCCAGTTCGATCTGATCGCCATGATTGGCGTCATCCTGCTGATAGGCATTGTGAAGAAGAACGCGATCATGATGATCGACTTCGCCATCGATCTGCAGCGGCGCGAGGGACTGTCGCCCAGCGATGCGATCCGCAAGGCTTGTCTATTGCGCTTCCGTCCCATCATGATGACCACGGTCGGCGCCATCCTGGGAGCGCTGCCGCTGGCGATTGGACTGGGGGCCGGCTCGGAGTTGCGCCAGCCGCTGGGCATCTCCATCGTGGGAGGACTGATCCTCAGCCAGATACTGACGCTCTACACCACCCCGGTGGTGTTCCTTTACATGGAGCGGTTCGGAAGCTGGACGTCTGGTTTTTGGAACAAGTGGTATCACGGGTTGATGCGCGACAAGCCGGGCGACCATGCGCCGTTACCGACGCCGGCTGAATAGAAGGCTTTCCCCGCAAGCCGGTCACGCCGCACTTACGCAATTCAGAAATTACAGATTGGGCAGATCGTCCGCGCCGGCTCTGCCTTCATTGATCTGGGCATTGCGGCTTTGGCGATACAGATTGCGGGTGGTCGCGTAGAAGTCGATGGACGAACGCTCGATCGATTCAATCGCGTCCAGCTGTGAGGTGCGGCTGTCGACAATGGCGACGCCGAACTTCACCACCATCCAGGTGTCCTTGCCATGGAATTGTACATAGGTCAGCGGATCGAAGGCCTGGTCGACCACGGTGCCCAAAAGGTCGCGAGGCGGCTTGGGGCCGGCAAAGGGCAGCACCAGGTATGAGCCTTCGGCCACGCCGTTCTTGCCCAGGGTGATGCCGAAATCATTGTCATGGCCGGGAATGCCGATCCGGCTGGCGACGTCGATCAGTCCGCCGATGCCGACAGTGGAATTGATCACGATGCGGCCGGCGGTGTTCGCGGCCTTGTCGCCGTCACCCTGCAGCACGTCATTGGCCAGCACCACCGGGGAGTTCAGGTTGGTCAAAGCATTGTGGATGCCGTCGCGTACCGGCTCGGGCACCACGGTGCGATAACCCTTGGCGATGGGGCGGGCCACGGCGTGATCCACCCGCACGTCGAAATCGAAGATATCGCGGTTGGTCTTTTCCCAGGGATCGTTCTGGGCAAGCGAATCCGCGCTGGGGGTGCTGCAGGCACCCAACATCACGCTCACAGCAAGCGCCGAAATCACCGGTATCGAGAATTTCATGCCCGTCCAAATACCAGAGGTTGAATAAATAACCGTTACCGGTGAGAAGAAGTTAATCCGAAATATCGGTATTCGTCCCTTGTCGCACAAGGGGTTCCGAAATTCGTCCCCTGCGGCGGACTGCCCCTGTTGGCAGGGCAAAAAACACACAATGTCGACAGTTGTACGGTCGGACCATATCTTGGATCAGGCCAACGGCCGTGGCGAATTTGCTACAGCTTGTGTGTCGCCAAAAGGCACCAGGGCCGGCGATGGGCCGACATATTGACCAACCGTCAACAATGTTTCCGCTGACTGCGGTCCTGGCGGCAATTCCGTGGCCGGATGGTCCATGACCAAAGGGGGTGTGCGCAGGGTCGCGACGCCAAAGCCCAAACCGCAGATATTTTGTCCCAGAAAACAGGCGCGCATTTTTCCCTTCCGACTTGCCCATGCGGCTTGGAAGTGAAAACGGCGTGGAAGACAAAACGCTCCGTGGCCGACGCCTAAAAAAGGGTCATTTTTCGCCGCCCGGGGCTGCGAATTATCCCCGACCGAAAAGGGGCATTTTGGTCGCCATCACGGTCATGAAGGGCACGTTGGATTCCAGTGGCAGCCCCGCCATGTAGGCCACCGCCTGCGCCACATGGTTCACATCCATACGGGGTTCCACCGCCAACTTGCCGTCGGGCTGGAGCACCCCCTGGGTCATGCGCTGGGTCATTTCGGTGGCGGCGTTGCCGATATCGATCTGGCCCGCCGTGATGTCGAAAGGCCTGCCGTCCAGGATGGTCGATTTGGTCAGGCCGGTTATGGCGTGCTTTGTGGCGGTATAGGGGGCGCTATGGGGCCGGGGCCGGTCGGCGCTGATCGAGCCATTGTTGATGATGCGGCCGCCACGCGGGGTCTGGGCTTTCATCATCCGGATCGCCTCCTGGGTACAGAGAAAGGCGCCGGTCAGGTTGACCCCCACAATGGCCTGCCACTGCTCAAAGCTGAGGTCCTCGACCGGAATGGCGGGGGTGCCCATGCCGGCATTGTTGAACAACATGTCCAGGCGGCCGAACTTGTCCTTGATCTGGGCGAAGACCCCTTTGACGGCAGCCGGATCGCCGACATCGGCGGGCGCTATCAAATGGTCGCCTGAAAGGCTCTTGGCGGTTTCCTCCAGCGCCTCGCGCTTGCGGCCCACCAGCGCAAGCCGCCAGTCCTGGTTCGCCAGCGCTTGGGCGACAGCCCGCCCCACGCCGCTGCCAGCGCCGGTGATCATTGCGATTTTCGTCATCTTTTCCTCTTGGTTCTTGTGGTTGGCGGGCCGGATAAGCCTTGGCGTCTTATAGGGAAATTTTCCCGATTTGGCGCTAGCCCGTCACATCGCCTTTATCCGCTGTGGCATTTCCGTTAGAGCATCCTGCGATTTTAAGCGGCATAGGGCGATGAAAAAGCGTCCAGGCTGGCGCCGCCCAGGGAATAATCAGGGAATATTCAGGGGAATATCATGTCCAATCGCCTGCTTGCGGCTCTTTTGGCAACGGCCAGCCTGATTCCGGCGGGGCCGGTTTTCGCGCAAGGCGAGGTCAACCCCAATTCCTCCGATACCACCGCTCAAATGGGCTTGGAAAGTGTGGTCGTCAGCGCCCGCAAGCGCCAGGAAGACCAGCAGGTGGTGCCGATTTCCATCACCGCGCTTACCCAGGCCGATCTGGACAAGCTAAGCGTCAAGACCATCGAGGACCTGAAATATGTCAGCCCCTCGGTCTATATCGCGCCCACCTCCTTCCGCCAGGACGTGCTCAACGTCACCATCCGTGGCCAGCGCAATTTCGACGCCCCGGGCGGCGGCGGCAATCCCGGCCTTGCCTTCGACACCGCCTCGGCCGTCTACAAGGACGGCGTTTATTACGCCCGCGCCCTGGGCCTGACGGGCTCGCTGTTCGACCTGGACAATGTCGCCGTGCTCAAAGGCCCGCAGGGCACTTTGGTGGGCCGCAATTCCACCGGCGGCGCCATTCTCTACAACAGCCGCGAGCCGGAGCCCGAGTTCGGCGGCTATGTCCAGGCCACTCTGGGCGACTATGCCCGCGCCGGCCTGCAGGGCGCCATCAATGTGCCGCTGGACGATACCTTGTTCGTGCGCGTGGCGCTGAATTCGGAAAACCAGAAGGGCTATATCGGCAACTATTTTTTCGATCCCGTGTCAGGCCAGCGCAACAACCAGGCCGCGATGGGCTTCAAGAAGCTGGCGGGTGTCTTCTCGGCAAAATGGCAGCCGGATGACACCTTCAGTCTGCTGGTGCGCGCCGACATTTCTTCCGAACATTACACCGGCTCGACCTATCACGACCTGGGATACTTCGTGGGCACGGTGCCGTCTGCCGGCCGCACTTCGATCTGCAACATTCCGGTCACCTGTCTTCCGTTCACCGACCTGCGCGGCCAGGTCATGCAGCCTTACTATCTGACCTCGAGCGCGTCCGGCGTGTCCAATCCCAATCCCGCGCCGCAGGCCTATAACGCGATCCTGGCGTCGGTGCTGCGTCAGCAGAATTACAGTTTCTGGTCGGCCGAGCAGGACGTCTCCAATCTCAGCAACGGCAATTACGGGACCTATTCGGCCACCGCCAACAAGCAATTCGGCGATATCGATGTGCGCCTGATGGCCGGCTATCGCACCTTCAACAGTGTCGGAACCGCCGTCAGCCGCGGACTGCCTTTCGAAAGCAACACCTACAAGTATAAATTCCCGAATTATCATTCCTGGCAGACGGAGCTTACCGTCAACGGCAAAAGCTTTGACAACAAGCTGCAATGGACAACCGGCTTGTTCTTTTTCAAGGAACAGAGCCCCAATGACGGCGGCTTCCTGTATCAGTTCCTGCCTTCGGCCGCCGGGCCGCCCCAGGCAGTCGCGGGCAGGCAGTTCAGCATTACCGACTGGAGCAACAACAGCGAGCTGAACACGTCTTATGCCGCTTATGCCCAGGCGACCTACAGCATTTGGTCCGATACGCGTTTCACCGCCGGCGTGCGCTATACTTATGACGAGCGCTCCGCGCATCTTGCCAGCCAACAGGTCCGTACCCCCACAACGCCCGCGCTCAACGCCACCCTGACCAATGCGGTCTTCAATCCCACCCCCTTTGTCTATAACGGCATCAGCTATTCGGGTCAGAGTAATGTCTGCCTGCTCACCAATCCCAATGGCGCGACCCTGCCCCTGACGCAATGCTCGGTGGACATCAACAAGAGCTATCACAAGCCGACCTGGACCTTGGCGCTGGATCACGACCTGTGGGAAGGCACCATGGTCTATGCCACCATGCGCTCGGGCTATCGCTCCGGCGGCATCAATACCCAGGCGCAGAATATCGCCGCCCTGACCGCACTGCCGGAAAACGTGCTGGACTATGAGATCGGCGTGAAGTCGGATTGGGAAGTGGCAGGCATGCCGCTGCGCACCAACCTGGCGCTGTATGAAACCAGCTATCACAATATCCAGGTACAGCAGCAGGTGCCCAACGTGACCTTGGCCACCGCCATCGGCGGCGGGGCCTGCACGCAAACCCAGTTCAATGCCGGCAACTGCGTCGGCTTTCTCAACGAGAACGTCACGCTGAATGCCAAGTCCGCCAAGATCCGTGGCGTGGAATGGGAATTCACGCTGTTGCCTTTCGACTGGCTGACCCTCAGCACCGCGGGCAGCTATATCGACCCGCGCTATACCGACTTCAGCTTCCTGGTGCCGCCCGGCTATCTGCAGCCGAGCAGCGGGACCAACCTGTCGGGCACGCCGATTCCGGTCCCGACCTGGCAGACCAACGAAACCGCCACCGTCAATTTCGGCACCGATCTGGGCGGGTTGCCGCTGGGCGATACCGTGTTCACGGCGCATTATTACTGGCAAAGCCGCTATCTGGCGGATATGCGCGCCTTCCACCCAAGCCAGCGCAGTTTCGCCTATGGGCTGCTCAACTTCCGTCTGGAATTCACCGATATGGGGCACATGGGTGCCGATCTGGCGATCTTCATGAACAATGTCGCCAACACCAAGGCCTGCTTGCCGGAATATAACGGCGTGCTGAACTCAGCCCCCCAAGGCACCTTCGGTTCTCCGGGCACGTCGGGCGTGCTGCAATGCGTCCCGCTGGCGCCGCGCATGACGGGCATCACGCTGGGCTACAAGTTCTAAGCACTCCGACGACGGTAGTGGCAGTTCCAGAAATCTCGAGCCCGGCAGCGCAGCCGCCGGGCGACCTTCAGCAATCACCAGCTTTCTTCCCCCGCGGCGCGAAGCGCCCATAGCAGGGGAGTGAGGCCAACGGCCAAGTTGGCCGAACGGCGGCCTGCGGGCTTGCCCGCGTAGGCCGACAGATGGGGGCAATCGATTACGGCGCGGATTCGACCTTCAGCAAGGTCATGGTGAAGACCAAGGTCTGGTTCGGCGGGATCGCATCGCCGGCGCCTTCGGCGCCATAGCCCAGCTCGGCCGGGATCGCGATTTCCCATTCGTCGCCGGTCTTCATCAATTTCAGCACCTCGACCCAGCCGGGGATCAGCCTTCCGGCCGGAAACTGCGCGGGTTCCTCCGGCTTGGTCTGGTCGAAGACTTTACCGTCGATCAGGCTGCCTTTGTAATAGACCGTCACCAGGTCGCTTTCCTTTTGCAGTTGCGGGCCGTTGCCGGCCTTCAGCACCCTGTACATCAACCCGTCCGGAAGCTTGGTGACGCCGGGACGCGCCGCATAATCGGCCAGGAAGCGCGCATTGGCCTCCGGCGAAGTGTCATAGGTGGCGCTCGCCACCCCAGCGCCGGCGGTATCGGACTTCTTCTGGTCGCAGGCGGTCAGAACCAGCAGCGGCGCCAGCAGCAGTACTTTCAGAATGCGCATCGTCTTCTCCGATTTGGAGTTTGTCTTATAGGCACAAACGGATTGGCCAGCTACGGCCCGTATTCGACTTTCGCCAGCGCGACGAGGAAGACGAGAGTCTGGTCCGGCGGTATCTTGTCGGCAAAACCGTCGCTGCCATAGGCAAGGTCGGAGGGGATCACCATCTCCCAGGTGTCGCCAGTTTTCATCAGCTTCAGGGCTTCGGTCCATCCGGCGATCACGCCGCCGACCAGCAGTGGAGCAGGCTCTTCCGGCTTGGTCTGGTCGAAGACTTTTCCGCTGATCAGCCAGCCCTTGTAATAGACCGTCGCCACATCGCTGTTTTTCTGGGGCTGGGGGCCAGTGCCCGATTTCAGGACCCGGTACATCAGTCCGTCGGGCAACTTCTTCACATCGGGACGCGTGGCATAATCGGCCAGAAAGCGGGCGTTGGCCTCGGCGGAGGTGTCATAGGCGGCGCCGACAACGCCCGGCATGGCTGCGGCCGCATCAGCCCGGCCCTGGTCGCAGATGGCCAGGCCCAGGGGCATCATAACCAACGTCAGAACTTTCAAGGCGCGCATGGTTTCCTCGGGCGTGGCCGCCTTTATACCCGAGGGCCGGGGCCGCCGCTACTTGCTCGCGATGCGGACTTCGTCGCCGTCCTGGAGCGCATCGTTTGGATTGTCGATGATGCGGTCCTGGGGCGTGATGCCGCTGCCTATGTCCACAGCCGCCCCCATATCGCGGGAAATCATGATGGTCTTGAGTTTGACGTGATTGGTTGCGTCCACGGTGGCGACCTGCATGCCTTCGTCGCGGAACATCAGGGCGGTAGCGGGCAGCTGGATACCGTTGGCTCCGGGCGGCAGGGGGAACTTCACTTCAGCATAGGTGCCGGGCTGCAAGGTGCCGTCCTTATTGTCCAGGCCGAACTGCACCAGCACGGTGCCGGTGGCGGCGGCAACCGCGCCGGCGCTGGCCACCAGAGAGGCGTTGAAGGTGCGGCCTGGATACTGCGGCACCATGAAGCTGACCGTCATATCGGGCCGGATATGGGGGGCGTAATTCTGCGGCACCCGCACATAGATGCGCAGGCGGCTTAGATCGGACACGGTGAACAAAGGCGTGGCATTGTTGCCCACCGTCACCAGGGCGCCGACATCAACCGCGCGGCTGGTGACCACGCCGTCAAAGGGCGCCAACAGGCGGCGGAAGTTTTCCTGGCTGGACACGCTGTAGAGGCTGGCCTGAGCAGCCGCGACGGCGGCGTTCTTGGCGGAGAGATCGGCGTCCTTTTCTTCCTTGTCCTGGCGCGAGATCGCGCCTTGCGCGAACAGGGCGTCGAAACGCTGGGCCGTGGCGGCGGAGAGTCTTTGCGCCGCCTGGGCGTTGACCAGATTGGCCCTTGCTTGTTCCGATTGGCCCACGAGATTGGGCGTATCGAGCTCGGCCAGCAGCTGGCCTTTTTTCACCGTTGCGCCGATATCGAAATACCATTTTCTCACATAGCCGGTGACCTGGGCATAGATCGGGGCCGTGGTGAATGCCTGCACTTCGCCGGGAAGGTTGATCACGCCGCCCTTCATATTCGTTTCGGCCTTGATGATCTGAACCGTCGGTATCGCCTGATCATCGGTCCAGACCGCGGTGGTATGGGCCTGCCACCAACGCCAGCCTATGCCCACAACCGCGATCACCACCGCCGCGGCGAGCGCCATCTTCCCCCAGCGCTTCAGCCCGGGCGGCGTCTCATGCCGCAGCAACTCCACCGGCGCTGGGTCATTGGGCCCGGCGTCGTGATTTTTATCAGGCATAAGCCTCTCCAGACTGGCCGGGCGGAGCTGGCGCTCTCTTCGCCCGGCGCGCCGCATGGCGCTCGTGAATAATGCTGAACACCACCGGTACGAACAACAGGGTGGCGCCGGTGGCGAAAACCAGCCCGCCGATCACGGCGCGTCCCAGGGGTGCATTCTGCTCGCCGCCTTCGCCCAGGCCCAGCGCCATGGGCGACATGCCGATGACCATGGCCAGCGCCGTCATGCAAACCGGACGAAAGCGGGTGAAGCCCGCCTCCACCGCCGCCAGCATGGCATCGCCATGGTGCGCCAGCCTTTCGCGCGCGAAGGAGATCACCAGGATCGAATTCGCCGTGGCCACGCCCATGCACATGATGGCGCCGGTCAAAGCGGGGACGGAAAGCGTTGTCCCGGTGGCGAACAAGGTCCAGACAATGCCGGCCAGCGCCGCGGGCAGGGCGGTGATGATGACAAAGGGATCGGTCCAGGACTGGAAATTGACCACGATCAGAAGATAGATCAGCACCACCGCCGCCAACAGCCCGTAGAACAGGCCGGAGAAAGCCGTGTTCATGGTCACCACCTGCCCACGCAAATTGACGCTGGCGCCGCGCGGCAGAAATTTCTTGTTGGCGTCGATCACCTTTTGCACGTCGCGGGAGACCGCGCCCAGGTCGCGATCCTGGATGGTGGCGAACAGGTCTATGGTGGGCATGATATTGTAGTGCGTCACCAGGGTCCGGCTCTGGCTGCGGCTGATGTTTGAGAGTCCACCCAATATCTGTGCGCTGTTGCCCGTGGGGCCGGTCACCGGCAGGTTCTGCAACGCCTGCAACGAGCTGAGTTTGTATTCCGGCGTCTGCGCCGTCATGAAATAGGAGACGCCGTTTTTGGGATTGAGCCAGAAGTTCGGCGCCGTTTGCGAAGTGCCGGCCAGGCTGGTGGCCAGCGCGTTGGTGACGTCGCGTTGGGTCAGGCCCAGCTGCGACATCCGGCCCCGGTCGGCGTCAACCTGAAGCTGCGGCTGGCTGCTGGATTGCTGCATGCGGGCGTCCACCAGGCCCGGGACCTTCTTGATTTCACGCAGGATGCGCAGGGCATAGGCTTCCGTTGCATCCAGATCGGTGCCGGTTACCTGCACATCCAGCGGCGCCGGCGCGCCGAAATTCAGGATCTGGCTGGTGATGTCGGGCGGCGGGAAGGAAAAGGTCACGGAAGGGAAAATTCGCGGCAGTTTTTCCCGCAGGGTGCGAACATAATCCGCGGTGCGGCCATGGCCCGGTTTCAGGGTGATGAACATGTCGGCATCCTGCAGGCCCACCGTGCCGGTATTGTTGTAGATCATGTTGGTGGGGCTCTGGTTGAGACCGATATTGTCCACGATGGTGGCCAGCTCGCTGCGGGGAATGACGCGGCGAACCTCGCGGGCGATATTGGCCACGATCTGGGTCGTGTCCTCGACCCGGGTGCCGGCGGGCGTGCGGGCGTGCAAGGTGATCTGGCCCGAATCCACGCTGGGGAAGAAGTCCTGTCCCAGGAACGGCACCAGCAACATGGAAACCGCGACCGCGCCCAGGAACCCGAACACGAAGGGGCGGCGCTTTGTCATCGCCAGCGCCAGAAGGTTGCGATAGCGCTCGCGCGTGTCGGCGAACCCCTTCTCGAAGCGCTTCTGCAAGCGCGCGAACATATTGTCGCCCAGCGCGGCATGTTCCTCGGAATGCAGCTTTAGCAGATAAAGCGCCAAGGTCGGCACCAGGGTGCGCGAGAGGATGAAAGAGGCGATCATGGCGAACACCACCGCCATGGCCATGGGCACGAAGAGAAAGCCGGCCACGCCCTTCAAGGAGAACATCGGCACAAAGGCGACGCAGATGCAGAGCAGCGAGACGAAAGCGGGCTGGGTAATCTGGCGCGCCCCGTCCATGATCGAGTCATAGACGCTTTTGCCCTGTTCCAGGTGCCAGTTGATGTTCTCGATGGTGACCGTGGCGTCGTCCACCAGAATGCCCACCGCCAGGGCCAATCCGCCCAAGGTCATGATGTTCAGGGTCTGTCCCGTGGCCCAAAGGCCCATCAGGGCCACCAGGACCGCCAGCGGAATGGAGGTGGCGATGATCACCGTGGAACGCCAGCTTCCCAGAAAGAACAGAATCATCAGGCTGGTGAGGCAGGCGGCGATCACGCCTTCACGCGCCACGCCATTGATGGCGGCCTTGACGAACAGGGATTGGTCGGAAAGCACGTCGATCTTGAGGGCTTCCGGCAGTTGGGTTCTGAGGACCGGCAGCAGATTCTTGACGCCGTTCACCACGTCGATGGTGGAGGTCTGGCCGGTCTTGAGCACAGTGGAGAGAACCGCGCGCGCGCCGTCCACATGCACGATATTCTGCTGTACCGAATTGCCGTCACGGACGTGCGCCACGTCACGCAGGAAGACCGTGCCGCCGTTGACGGTTTTCACCGGCATGTCGTTCATCGTTTCCAATGTGTCGGCGGCATTGTTGAGCTTGACGACATACTGGTAGCTGCCGATCTTGATATTGCCTGCCGGGATAATCTGGTTCTGGTTGGCGAAAGCATTCTGCACGTCGGCGGAGGACAGGCCGCGCGCCTGCATGGCGAGGGGATCAAGGTCGATCTGGATGGAACGGAATTTCCCGCCATAGGAAAATGGCACCGCCGCGCCGGACACGGTGGTGAGGCGAGGCCGCGCGAAATTCTGCGACTGGTCCAGCACCTGCTGCTCCGACATGGAGCTGGAGGAGAAAGCCATTTGCAGCACCGGCACGGTGGAGGCGCTGTAATTGATGATAAACGGCGGCTGGGTTCCTTGCGGCATCATGCGGACGGAGGTCTGGGAGGAGGAGGTGACCTGCGCGGTGGCCAGGCGGATGTCCACATTGGGCTGGAAATAGATTTTTATGATCCCCAGTCCCGGCATGGACTGGCTCTCGGAATGCTCCACGTCATTCACATTGTTGGAGAGAAAGCGCTCATAACTCGCCACGATCCGGGCGCCCATCTCGTCCGGCGACAGGCCCGCATAGTTGAAAGCCACGCCGATAACCGGGATGCCGATATTGGGGAAAATGTCGGTGGGGGTGCGGAGCGCCGCCAGCGGCCCGAAGATCAGGATCATCAGGGCCATGACGATGAAGGTATAAGGCCGGTCGAGCGCGACCTTGACCAACCAGGTCATCGTTCCGATTTCCCCGGAAGCATGTTTGTCATGGCTAACTCTTGGCCGTTTTCCCCAATTAGTGAGATTATACCGGCAAATACCGGCTTGGCACCGCTATGGTTGTCGCAAGACGTCGCGGGACGGTTGGGGCCAGGCTATATTCCATATAGTTTATAGGGTATTGTGGGCCATGATCTCCCAAAAAGCCCGCTATGCCCTGCGCGCCCTGCTGTTTCTGGCCGCCCGGGGAGATGCCGCCCCGGTCCAGATTTCCGAAATCGCCGAAAGTGAGAAAATTCCGCGAAAGTTCCTGGAAGCCATCCTTCTAGAGCTGAAAAAAACCGGCATAGTACGCAGCCATCGCGGCCGTTCTGGTGGCTATTCCTTGGGTAGGCCGGCCAAGGATATCAGCTTCGCCGATGTCTTGAGGGTCACGGACGGCCCCCTCGCGCTCAGTCCCTGTGTTAGCGTCATGGCCTACCGCAAGTGCGATGATTGTTTCGAGGAGTCGATTTGCGCCATCCGCAAAGCCCTTCTGGCCGCCCGCGACGCCACCGCAGAAATCCTGGAATCCAGGAATTTGGCGGCCGCCGCGCAACAATTGCGCCGCTCGGGCGCTTTATAAGCTTCTCTAATCGTGTGGTTTTTCCCGATTTCGCAGAAACCTCTTAAATCCCTATTGACCAGATAGAGATTAAGAGGAATTATAGGGCCTGTTGGGCCCCAAAAAGGCTATTGGGAGTTTTCGGGGTTTTCATGCATCGCGTTCCACTTTCCGTTCTCGCCGGGTCGGCGCTGATCGCGCTTTCGGCGGGTGCTTTCGCGGCGCCCAAGAAGCCGGCGTCTGTGCCGAAGCCTGATCCTCGTATGGGCGTCTTGGAACAACAGCTGCGCGATATCCAGCAGCAACTGGCGCAAATCAAAAAGACGCAGGAAGACGGCGACACGAGCGGCGCGGTGGCGGATCTGAAGCGCAGCACGTCCAACCAGTATGTCGACATCAACAATCGCCTGGACGGCCAGAACAAGACCGCGATCGACAATGGCCGCTTGACGGTCTCCAGCCCCAACGGCGCCTTCAGCCTTTCGCTGCGCGCGCTGGTGCAATTCGATGTCGGTTACTTCGCGCAAGGAAGAAATCCTTCCAATGTCGACCTCAACAGCGGCACCAATTTCCGCCGCGCCCAGATCGGCTTCCAAGGCACCGCCTTCAGGGACTGGTCCTACAATTTTCTCTACGACTTCGGCGGCAACGGCGTGGAAGGCCGCGGTTATATCTATAACGCCTATATCCAGTATGACGGCTTGAAGCCGTTCGGTATTCGTGTCGGCGCCTATACCCCGTCCGCAGGCATCGAGGATCAAACCGGTTCCGGCGATCTGTTCTTTGGCGAGCGTGCGGCTTCGGTCGATATTGCGCGCAACATTGCCGGCGCGCCCAGCCGCGAAGCCGCCAGCATCTTTGTGCAAGAAGACAATTATCTTCTCTCGGTGTCCTACACCGGCAAGAAGACCAGCGATGGCACTTCGACCGGCGCCGCGGTCGGCGCCTTCGATGCCCAGCAATCCGTCATCGCCCGCGCCGCCTGGCTTGCGGTCAGCACGCCGGAGGTGAAATGGCTGGTGGATGGCCACATCACCGAAGTGTTGAAGCTGTCCGATGCCACCGCCAGCCCCGCCGCCACCGTGATCCGTTTCAGCAATGGTCCCGAAATGGCGGTGGATGCCAGCAGAACGGTGGATACCGGCAATATCGACGCCAATCATGCGCGCGAGTTCGGTTTTGAAACCGCCGGCACCTATGCCGGTTTCTACGGCCAAGGCGGCTGGTTCCGCTATGAAATCGACCGCCGCACCGCGGTGCCCAATCCGCATTTAAACGGCTGGTATACATTCCTGTCCTATTCCTTGACCGGCGAGCAGCATCCTTACGATCCCGCCACCGCCAGCTTCCGCAATCTGCGTCCCGCCAAGCCATTGGGCACGCCGGGCGGCTGGGGCGCCTGGGAAGTGCTGGCGCGCTACAGCAATATCGATCTGGACTATCAGCCCTTCGCTGCCGCGGCCGCAGGCGGCATTGCGGGTGGCCAGCAGGATGTCTGGACCATCGGACTGAACTGGTATCCCAACAATGCGATCAAGTTCCAGCTGAACTACGACAATATTCAGGTCAATCACGTCAACGCGCCGGCGGGCGACATTTCCGCCAACGCGGTCATGCTGCGCAGCCAGATAGCCCTTTAAAGGAGCAAGACGATGAAACGGATTCTTTCTCTTCTGGCGGCGGCGGGATTGTTCTGTGCCACCGCCGCGCAGGCTGATGTGACCTTGCTCAATGTCAGCTACGACCCGACGCGTGAGTTGTACAAGGATCTCGGTACGGCCTTTGCCGCCAGCTACAAGGCCGACAAGGTGACGATCAACACCTCCAATGGCGGCTCGGGCGCGCAGGCCCGCGCCGTGATCGATGGGTTGCAGGCCGATGTGCTGACCCTTGCCCTGGCCGCCGACATCGATGCGGTGTCCAAGAACGGCAAGCTGTTGCCCACCGATTGGCAGAAGCGCCTGCCGGACAATTCCGCGCCCTATACCTCGACCATCGTGTTTTTGGTGCGCAAGGGAAATCCCTGGAAAATCAAGGACTGGAACGATCTGGTGAAGGGCGGCATCCAGGTGATTACGCCTAACCCCAAGACGTCGGGCGGGGCGCGCTGGGCCTATCTGGCGGCCTGGGCCTATGCCGAGAAGGCGCCCGGCGGCAATGCCCAGAAAGCCAAGGATTTCGTGGCCAATCTCTATAAGCATGTGCCGGTGCTGGATACCGGCGCCCGCGGCTCGACCACCACTTTCACCAAGCGTGGCATCGGCGATGTGCTATTGTCCTGGGAAAATGAGGCGCACCTCGCCCTGAAGGAAACGCCCGGCGAATATGAAATCGTATACCCATCGCATTCCATTCTTGCCGAGCCGCCGGTGGCGGTGGTGGACAGGAATGTCGACCGTCACAAGACCCGCGCCGCGGCCGAGGCTTTTGTGAAATTCCTTTACACCCCCCAGGCGCAGGAGATTGAAGCCAGGAATTTCTATCGTCCGCGCAACCAGGAGATCGCGGCGAAATACAAGAACCAGTTCCCGAACATCCCGCTGGCGACAATCGACGGCGATTTCGGCGGCTGGATCAAGGCACAAGCCAGCCATTTCGGCGATGGCGGAATCTTCGACCAGATTTATCAGCCCGGTAAATAGACCGGGCCTGAACAGGCATCTTCCTTCAACCCTCCGGGACCTGTCACAAAAAGGGCAGGTTCCGGAGTTTCCTTGTAAGAACCATGAGTGCGATAGGACTGAAATTTGCGCCTCTTCAATCCCGGCATGTGCTGCCGGGATTCAAACTGTCGCTGGGCTTCACGCTGTTTTATTTGACCAGCCTGGTGCTGATTCCACTGCTGGCGCTGGTGCTGCGCCCCGCGAGTTTGGGGCTGGAAGGTTTCTGGGACGCGATTTCCACGCCGCGGGTGTTGGCCAGTTTGCGCCTGTCTTTCGGCATGGCGCTGGCGGCGGCGATCATCGACTCCATTTTCGGCTTCATCATCGCCTGGGTTCTGGTGCGCTATCGCTTTCCGGGCAAGCGGCTGCTGGATGCGGTGATCGATCTGCCCTTTGCCTTGCCGACGGCGGTGGCGGGTATCGCGCTCTCGACCCTGTATGCGCCCAATGGCTGGATCGGTTCGCTGTTGATCGGCTACGGCATCAAGATCGCCTACACGCCTTGGGGTGTGCTGGTGGCGATGATCTTTATCGGCTTGCCTTTCACGGTGCGGACCGTGCAGCCGGTGCTGAGCGAGCTGGGCTTGGAAATCGAGGAAGCCGCCGCCACCCTGGGCGCGACCCGGCTTCAGACGATCAGCCGCGTGGTCCTGCCGATGCTGATGCCCGCCATTCTGACCGGCGCGGCCATGGCCTTTGCCCGTGGCGCGGGCGAGTATGGCTCCATTATCTTCATCGCCGGCAATATTCCCGCGGTCAGCGAGATCGCGCCGCTGCTGATTGTCACCAAGCTCGAGCAGTATGACTATGCCGGGGCTGCGGCCATCGGCGTGGTGATGTTGGCGGCCAGCTTTGTGATGCTGCTGGCGCTGAATGGCCTGCAAAGCTGGGCGGCAAAACGCAGATGACCGCGAAATTCCGCAAACCCACCGAAGATCCGATTTGGCTCAAGGCGCTGCTGGGCGGCTTGGCGTTCGGTTTCATCGCCGTGCTGCTGCTGTTGCCGCTGGTGCTGGTGTTCAAGGAAGCCTTGGCGCACGGCCTGTCGGCCTTTTGGGCGACAATGACCGAGCCGGACACGCTGGCCGCGGTGCGGCTGTCCCTGACGGCCGCCGCTATCGCCGTGCCGCTCAATACCGTGTTCGGCATTTCCGCCGCCTGGGCCATCGCCAAGTTTGATTTCAAGGGCAAGACCTTCCTGGTGACCTTGATCGACTTGCCCTTCTCGGTTTCGCCCGTGGTGTCGGGCCTGATCTATGTGCTGGTGTTCGGGGCGCAGGGCTGGTTCGGCGCCAGTCTGGCCGATCACAATGTCCGTATTCTCTTTGCCTTGCCCGGCATCGTGCTGGCGACCATTTTCGTTACCTTCCCCTTTGTCGCGCGCGAATTGATCCCCCTGATGGTGGATCAGGGCCGCGATGAAGAAGAGGCTGCTGCCACCTTGGGCGCTACCGGCTTCCAAACCTTCCTGCGTGTCACCCTGCCCAACATCAAATGGGGCCTGCTCTACGGAATTTTGCTGTGCAATGCGCGCGCCCTGGGTGAGTTCGGCGCCGTGTCGGTGGTGTCGGGACATATTCGCGGCGTCACCAACACCATGCCGCTGCATGTCGAGCTGCTTTACAACAATTACGATTATGTCGGCGCTTTCGCGGTGGCGGCCCTGCTGGCAATGCTGGGGTTGGTTACGCTGGTGCTGAAATCGCTGCTGGAGTGGCGCTATGCGGGCGAGCTGGCCGCAATGCACCGCCATTAGGAGAAAGTCATGTCCTTCTTGACCGTCGACTCCGTTGCCAAAAAGTTCGGGCGTTTTCCCGCCCTGAACGGCGCCAGCTTTATCGCGCCACAGGGCGGGTTTGTGTCCTTGCTGGGTCCGTCCGGCTCGGGCAAGACCACTTTGCTGCGCATCCTGGGCGGATTGGAATTCGCCGATAGCGGCAGTGTGCGTTTTGCCGACCTGAACTGGCTAGACATGCCGGCACGCACCCGCAATGCCGGTTTTGTCTTCCAGCAATATGCGCTGTTCAAGCATATGACCGTGGCGGACAATATCGCCTTCGGCCTGCGGGTGCGGCCGCGCCACACCCGTCCTTCCAAAGCCGCGATTACCAGCCGGGTAAAAGAGTTGTTGGATCTGGTGCAATTGCCGGGTCTGGAAGGCCGCTATCCCAGCCAGCTTTCCGGCGGTCAGCGCCAGCGTGTGGCGGTGGCCCGCGCCCTGGCCATCGAGCCGCGCATGCTTTTGCTGGATGAGCCTTTCGGCGCCTTGGACGCCAAGGTGCGCAAGGAATTGCGCGCCGATCTGCGCCGCATCCATGACCACACCGGTGTTACCACCGTGTTCGTCACCCATGACCAGGAAGAAGCCTTTGCGGTGGCCGACTTGGTAGCGGTGATGCGCGACGGCCGGATCGAGCAGTATGGCGCGCCCGCCGATGTGCGGCGCAATCCCAAGACCGCTTTTGTCTCGGAGTTCCTGACCGCCTGAGCCTCACCCTTCGACAAGCTCAGGGTGAGGATAGACAAACTTCCTCATGCTGAGCTTGTCGAAGCATGAGTTCATGTTCGCGCGATCGACTTGGCGACGGCTTCCGCCACTTTGATGCCGTCTACGCCTGCCGAGAGAATTCCGCCGGCAAAGCCGGCGCCTTCGCCCGCCGGAAACAGGCCCTGTGTGTTCAAGCTCTGAAAATCCTCGCCGCGCCGGATGCGGATGGGGCTGGAGGTGCGGGTTTCCACTCCTGTCAGCACGGCGTCGTGCCGGTCGAAGCCTTTGATCTGGCGGCCGAAGGCGGGCAGGGCTTCCCGGATCGCCGCAATCGCATAGTCCGGCAGGCAAGACGACAGATCGGTCGGCGTCACGCCGGGACGATAAGAGGGGATCACGTCGCCCAGCGCGGTGGACGCCTTGCCGGCGATGAAATCGCCCACCAACTGCCCCGGGGCGGCATAGGTGCCGCCGCCTGCCGCAAAAGCCGCGCTCTCCCATTGCCGCTGCAAGGCGATGCCCGCCAGCGGATGGCCGGGATAATCCACCTGTGGCGTGATGCCGACCACGATGCCGGCATTGGCGTTGCGCTCGTTGCGGGAATATTGGCTCATGCCATTGGTGACGACACGGCCGGGCTCCGATGCGGCGGCCACCACCGTGCCGCCGGGGCACATGCAGAAACTGTAGACGCTGCGCCCGTTCCTGGCGTGATGCACCAGCTTGTAGTCCGCCGCACCCAATTGCGGGATGCTGCGGCCGAAGCGCGCCTTGTCGATCAGGCCTTGGGGATGTTCGACACGAAAGCCCAGACTGAAGGGCTTGGCCTCAATGGCGACACCGCGTTCATGCAGCATTTCGAAGGTGTCGCGGGCGCTATGGCCCAGCGCCAGCACCACATGATCGCTGATGATCTCTTCGCCGCCTTCCAGCCTCACGCCGTTGAGCCGGCGATCATCCGTCAACAGCAGGTCCACCACCTTGCTCTGGAAACGGTATTCGCCGCCGAGCGCTTCGATGGTTTCGCGCATGGCTTCCACCATGGTCACGAGCCGGAAGGTGCCGATATGAGGATGCGCTTCGGTGAGGATTTCTTCCGGCGCGCCCGCCTTGACGAATTCGGTCAATACCTTGCGGCCCAGATGGCGGGGGTCCTTGATCTGGCTGTAGAGCTTGCCGTCGGAAAAGGTCCCTGCGCCGCCCTCGCCGAATTGGACATTGGATTCCGGATTGAGCACCGAACGCCGCCACAGGCCCCAAGTATCCTTGGTGCGCTCGCGCACCACCTTGCCGCGTTCCAGGATGATGGGGCGAAAGCCCGATTGCGCCAGGATCAGGGCGGCAAACAATCCGCAAGGACCCGCGCCGATCACCAGTGGGCGCTGAAAAGCGCGCGGCGCATGGGCGACGAATTTGTATTCCAGATCGGGCGTGGGCCGCGCATCCTTCGGCGCACGGCTTTCGTCCTTGAGCGCAACATCCACGGTGTAGATGTAGAAGATCGCATTCCTGTTGCGGGCGTCATGGGCGCGCTTGAACACGCGCCAGTCGATCAGGGCCTCGGCCGGAAGCCTGAGCTTCTTCAGGATCGCGGCTTTCAGCGCGTCGGGGCCGTGGTCCAGCGGCAGCTTGATATCGGTCAGGCGCAACATGGCGCCCCTATAAAGGCTGGGGCCGTCTTACGCTAGCACAGGCCGTTCGCGTGGCTGGCCGCCACGCTCACCCCCCTCGTGCGCGTTAGCGCACAGGAGGCGGGGTGAGGTCGGCGGCCAAGCCGACCGAACGCCGTAGCATCGCTTGCGATGCGAAGGCCGGAGGGGGTCAGAATTTTAACCTTACGCCCATTTGGAACGACACCGGCTGGCGCAGGGTCAGGGTGCGGGGATCGGTCAGTGCCGGGGTAACAAGACCGGCGCTGCCGGAGGGGTCGAAATAGCTGCCATAGAGCGCGTCGCGATTGTCGAACAGATTGTCGACCACCCCGAACAACTGCCAGCGCTCGTCGAGCTGCCAGGCGGCGCGCAGATTGACCACCACGGTTGAAGGCAACTTGCCGTTCAGGTTCGAAGGATCGCCGTCGAAATACTGGCTGCCGGTCAAAGCAAGTTCGCCGCCCAGGCTGATCCCTTCCATCACATCCACATCGCCGCCCGCCCGTATTGTGTTGGCGGGATTGAGCGGCATGCGCCGGCCTGGTGTCACGGCGACGTTGCCGTTGCTGTCGGCATTGGGATTGTTGGGCGAGGCGAGTGTTCCGGTGAATTGATAGGTGGCGTCGAGATAGGAATAGCTGGCATAGGCCGACCAGCCTTGTGTGGCATAGCGCGCCGACAGATCGGCGCCCTGGCGCTGGGTCGAAGGCACATTGGCGAAATAGCCGCGCCCGGCCAGGGTGCTGGCCAGCGCGACAATGTCATTGTCACTGTCGGTGCGGAACAGGCTGACGCTCCAGTCCAGCTTGCCGTCCATCATCTGCGTGCTGCCGCGCACACCTGCTTGATAGGAATGCGAAACGACTTGTGCCAGCGGCGGATCGGCGACCAGCGATCCTTCCAGCAGGCAGGGCCGCAAAGGATCGGCGCAATCCAGTTCCAAGGGCGTCGGCGCGCGGTTGGACTGAGAATAGTTGCCGAACAGCGAAATCTCGTCCGTAATTTTCCAGGTCAGGCCCGCCAGCGGATTGAAATGGCCGTAGCCGTGGGTGCCGTTGAGTTCGGCGGCCAACCCGCTGCGGTCGCGCGTGACGATATCGGCGGCATTGGCACGCAGACCCACGGTCAGGGTCAGCCTGTCTGTCAAATCCAGCGCATCGACAAGATAGAAGCCGTAATAGTCGGTGGTCGCGCCCAGAGTGACCGGCGCATAGCCGATACTGCCATTGGCATGGATGATGCTGCCGGAACCGGCGAGGCCTCCGTCCACCACCACATTGAAATCGGGAAATATGCGGCCCAGGGTGCTGGTGGAACGGAATTCTATGGCGCTGCTATCCAGACTAAAACCCGCGGTAAGATAGTTAGGGAGCCCGAACAAAGGCGCATTGCCGGTCACTTGCAGCGTGATGCCGCGGCTGCTGCTGTCGGTGAAGGTTCGGTCCACCGTGCCGTAGATCGTACCAGGCGTGAAAAGGATGCTGGCATTGTTCTGGTCAAGGATTGCGAACTGATTGCGGAAATTCAGCGCTGCGGCGCCCGTGAAAGGAACGGGACGCGGAAAGCCGTCGTCTTCCAGGCACAAGCGCCCGACAAAGGACGAGGAATTGGAGCAGCGTTCGAACTCCGCGTCATTGCCGTCGACATGGCGCTGCTGCAGCGAACGCAGATAGGCGGATGCCTCAATCTCCCAATTTTCATCCAGACGCGTTTTGCCGTTCAGCGCCAGGCTGCCGATTGTATTCCGTGTGGTTTGCGGAAATGTGTAGACCACCTTGCTGTTGCGCTGGATGAGATCGAAGGGCGTCGGGCCTACCACACCAAGGCTGGTGGCCGCGCCCGAGGCGACCAGATGAATTTCGCTTGTCCCGAAACGCCAGCCGGCATCGGCATAGAGCCGCGCGACATTGGACTGGGAATGAAAGCGCCAGCCTTCATCGGTGACGCCTTCGGCCGCGCCATAAAAACTGAACGCGCCGTCGTCCAAGCCCCACTGGGCCGTGGCCATGCCATGACCGTAAGAGCCGCCTTGCAAGGACGCCTCCGCGCCCTGCCAGGTGAAGCCGTTTTTCATCGCCAGATTGACCGCGCCGCCCAGCGCGTTGAGGCCGAATACCGGATTGCTGCTCCACACCTCGGCGCGGTCGATGGCGTTTTGGGGTATGGCGTCCCAATTGACGGTGTCGCCGAATGCCTCGTTCAGCCTTACGCCGTTCATATAGACCGCCAATCCCTGCGGCGTTCCCTGCAGGGGCGAGGCGTCGAAACCGTGAAAGCGCAGATTCTGGAACAGGCCGTTGCCCTGAACATCGCTGAGGCTGACACCGGCGGCCTGTGTTCCCAAGGCCGAAAGCAGTGAACCGCCATGCTGGGCGCCGAGCTGAGCGGCGCCGAGGCTTTGCAAGCCTCCAGGCACCTTGTCGGGAGAGAGGCCGATATCGGAGTTGGGCAGAGTTCCATAAACCACGACACGCTCGGTGTCGGCGGCCAACTGTTGCGCCATTACGGGCCAGGAAAGAACGCCGAGCGACAGGACGCCCCATCCGGCTATGCGCGACAGCAAGATTTCCCCCGTTTTCTGAAATCGATAAGGCAGACGGACCCAAGTTGCAAATTCGGTTCCCGGTTTAAGAGGCTTGAATGCATGGCAAATTGTCGTTGCTCTCAGGCCTCATAGCGTAAACTTCACAAATCATTGCGGTGTGGGTTTCCGGTTGACGTTGCCCCCGTTCGGGCGCAGCCTTTCACCGCTGAGAGGAAGGATTGCGGTTGCCGCAGTTGCTCTTCAGGCGCCCAAGACGCGATGGCGCACAACGCGCCGTTCAAATCGCGATCGATCCGGTGGAGACCGGACAGACTGGCGCCGAAGTTGCCGCGCGAGGCCCGCCTTAATCCCGGCAGGTGAAGTCTGCGAACAGGGAGGTTCCGAAAATGGAAGAAACCCCGCCGGATTGTATGCCGGGCTTCGCCTAGTGCGGAGCCAAGGCCCGGATTAAAGACCCGGACCTCCGCCTACAATCCAAACAGAACAATGGGTGCAAGCCCATAAAGAGCGTCCGGCTTGATACCGGATAAAAGAGTGATACAGGCCTCGTCGGTAATCTGGCGGGGCTTGTTTCCTTTTGGGCGTTTTCGCCATGGAACTGTCTCAGTTGCAACAATTTGAAAGGATAAAAGGGGTTTTCTGGGCGGCGGAGCTGATCTAGAAGGGCATCCATGCAAAAAATCGCCGCGATTTCCGCCGTTCTGCTTTGTGTTGTCTTTTTGGCCGGTTGCACCACGTCCCGCGCCACCGCCCCTTTGCGAACCGCCAGCGAACAGCTTCTGCTTTCCGCCGCCGCCGACCGCGCCGCGGCCCAGCTCTCGTTGGGCATTCCCAAGGGCACGCGCATCTTCGTCGATACCCGGTATTTCCAGGGCTATGACGATGGCTATGCCATCGCCGCCATCCGCACCCAGATGCTGAAGAACGGGCTGATGCTGGTGGACGACCGGCTTCAGGCCGAAGCGGTGGTGCAGGTTTCGTCCGGCGCCTTGTCCACTGACCAGAAATCCCTGCTGATCGGCGTGCCGCAATTGACCGTGCCCTATATTCCGGTAGGCAACTCGGTGACGGTGCCCGAGATCGCCTTGTTCAAGCAGGCGGAGGAAAAGGGTGTCGCCAAATTCGTCGCCACCGGTTACGACGCCAAGACCGGCAAGCTGCTGGCCACCACCGATGCGCGCTACGGCTTCTCGCACAACACCAATCACACCGTGCTGTTGTTCTTCTCCTGGGCCTCGGGCGACGTGATACCGCCAGGCATCGATCAGAACTCGCTGTCATTCCAGACACTGACGAGCATGCTGCCCGGCGCCACTCAATAGCGCTGTCTTATGGGAAGTATTGGTAGAGCCAGGTTTCGCTGAGAGTCTTGCCGTCCAATCTGAGAAACATCCGCAGATCGATCGGCCCGCTGCCTTCCACCTTGACGTCGAACAAAGCCCGCCAGCGGTCGGTGCCCACCACTTTCACGACATAGGCATTGTCCACGAAGCCGCGTGAAGCCGAGACCACCGGCGTCACGTCATAGCGCTGTTTCATCGCCATCAATGGGCCGCCGGTGAAATCCACCACGAATTTGTGCTTGTCGCGCGGCCAGGGATTCTGCCCCGGTATGCCGCCGCGCCCCAGCCTTGTTCCAACCACCTTGGCGATGGATTTCGGATAAGCCGGTTCATTGTTTTGCCAGTAGAGACGATAGTCGAAAGACATGCTGTCGCCCTGATCGGCGTCGCGATCGGGCTGCCAATAGGCCACGATATTGTCGTGGGTCTCGTCTTCGGTGGGGATCTCCACCAGCTGCACCGCGCCGGCGCCCCAATTGCCTTTGGGCTCCACCCAGATTCCGGGACGCTTTTCATAGAAGGCGCCGTCGTCCTGATAGTTGGCGAAATCGCGGTCGCGCTGAATCAGGCCGAAGCCTTTGGGATTGTTGTCGGCGAAGCTGTTGGTCATCACCTGGGGTGGGTTGATCAAGGGCCGCCAGATGCGCTCGCCCTTGCCGGTCCACAGCGCCAGTCCGTCATTGTCGTGAATTTCCGGACGCCAGTCGGCGGCCTTGCGCCGTTCATTCTCGCCATACCAGTACATGCTGGTGAGAGGGGCGACCCCCAGCCGCGAAATGCCGGCGCGGAAGAACAGCTGGCAATGCACATTCATCACCACGCTGCCCTTATTGTCGGTGGTGTTCTTCATGGCATCGAATCTGTAGGCGCCCGTGATGGAGGGGCCATCCAGCAGCGCGTAAATGCTGATCACCGGTCCGTTGGAGTCCAGCCAGAATTCGGAAAAGCGCGGAAATTCTTCCGCCGTCGCGCCCGCCGTGTTGATCGCGATGCCGCGCGCCGATGCGCCATATTGGGCTTCCTGTCCGCTGGAGCGGAAATAACTCGCGCCTTGGAAGGCCAGCCAGTCGGTCGGTTTGCCGGGCCCATCCATCACCCGGAAACCCGCGAAACCCAGATTGGCCAGCGCCTTGGCGTCCAGTCCGGTAGCGCCGTAATCGAAATAGTCGGGGCCATAGAGGATTTCGCGCGCCCGGCCGCTGTCTACTGTATGCAGCACGACCGGTTCGTTGGAGTAGCGGCTCAGATGGAAAAAGGACACCGGATCGACGCGGTCGGGCCATAGCGCATGGTCCGGTTTGAACTTGATCTTCTGGGCGTCGTCGTAATCCACCGTCTTGATGATCTCGGCGGCGCGCTGCGGTGGCGCTTTATAGGGCTGACTGGCGTTTTTTTGGGCGCGCTCCGCCAGTGCGGAGAAGCTGAAAGGACGTGGCGGTCCCAACCGGACGCCGGATGGCGTGGCGGCGGCGGCAAAAGCGTGTGGTGGCACCATGCTGGCCGACAAGGCGGCGAGCAGCATACGGCGATCCAGCTCTTTCATTTGGGGGAACTCATGCTAGACCCTTTAAGGCGGAAATCATGGAGAAGTTAAGGCGGCATCGCGCCGCGCGGTTCCAGGTTCGAATCGAACGCCTGGAACAATCAGCGCCGCGGAATTGCCACCGAACGATCCGTTTTTTCGCCTCATTGTCACGTTTGATTGCAGAAGTCGGACGGGCGCTTTTTTTGTTGGGTTTTACAAATGGATTCCGAGTTTCGCGCATTTGAGGCGCCAGTGGAAGCAAGTCTGACCGGCACGCCGCTCCGCTGTCCCCGGCCGATGATTGCGCAACCGCTGGTGCCCTGGACCGTCAGCCGCCTTGTTGTGGCTTCGCTGGCGGCGCTCATTGCGGTGCCGGCACAGCTTGCACCAGCCGTGATCAAACGCCGCCGTGCCTGATATCGCGCCTCGGCGCTGGCTCTATCTGTTCCTGGTGCTGGCCTCCACCGTGGCGGCCGTTACCCAGATGGCGGGCGTGCTGCAGTTCGACGGCTTCACCATTCGTGAAGTGACCATCCTCGGGCTGTTCGCGATCCTGTTTGCCTGGATCGCTGCATCCTTTTGGCTGTCTGTGTTCGGCGCCTGGGCCAGGTTCAACAAAATCGACTTGTTGCCTTTGCAACCGCCGAGCGGCGCCTCGGCGGCGCGCACGGCGATTCTGATGCCGGTCTATAATGAGGATGTCGGCCGGGTATTTTCCGGTGTCCGCGCCATGTGGGAATCCGCCGGTCCCGACTTCGATTTCTACATTCTCAGTGACAGCACCAACCCCGCCAATTGGGTGGCGGAAGAGTTGGAATGGCAGAAGCTCAAGCACGCGCTGGGCGAAAGCGCACATATCTACTATCGCCATCGTCCCAGGAATGTCGGGCGCAAATCCGGCAACATCCAGGATTTCTGCGAGAATTGGGGCCAGCTCTACGATTACATGGTCATCCTGGATGCCGACAGTTTGATGACCGGCAAGACCTTGACGCAGTTGGTCGGCTTGATGGATGCCAATCCGCGCGCCGCCTTGATTCAGGCGCCCGCGCAACTGGTCGGCCGCCATTCGCTATTCGCCCGCATCCAGCAATTTTCCTCCAGCCTGTATGGTCCCATCCACACCGCGGGCCTGGCCTTCCTGCAGGGCCCCGACGGCAATTACTGGGGCCACAACGCCATCATCCGGGTCCATGCCTTCATGCAGCATTGCGGCTTGCCGCGCCTGCCCGGCAAGCCGCCCTTCGGCGGCGAGATCATGAGCCATGATTTCATCGAGGCGGCTTTGTTGCGCCGGGCTGGCTGGGATGTGTGGATGGCCCCCGATATCGGCGGCTCCTTCGAGGAGCCTCCGCCCACCCTTCTGGACTATCTGATCCGCGACCGGCGCTGGTGTCAGGGCAATCTGCAGCATTTGCGGATCGTGTTCGCGCAGGGACTTGCCTTGCCCAGCCGGCTGCATTTGGCGATGGGCATTATGAGCTATGTCTCATCGCCTCTTTGGCTGCTGCTGCTGATCGTTTCGATCGTCGATATGATGAGCTTCAAGGCGCTGCCCTCCGCAAGTTTTATCGGCCTTCAGCCCTCCCTGCCTTTTTCCGTTTCGCACCGCGCCGAGTTGGTGACCCTGGTTCTGGCCACGCTGATACTGCTCTACGGCCCCAAGCTGTTGTCGGTGATCGCGCTGCTCGAGAGTCCGGAGGCCACCCGCGCCCATGGCGGCATCGGCGCGGTGCTGGCCAGCGCCTTTTGGGAAGCGGTGTTCGCCACCCTGATCGCGCCGATCGTGATGCTGCAGCACAGCTGGTATGTGTTCAGCATCCTGATGGGCATGGCGACAGGATGGAATGTGCAGACCCGCACCGACCGGGCCTTGCCTTTCCCGGTGGTGGCGCGAAATTTCGCCGCCCATACCGTGATCGGGCTGGTGGTCACCGTGCTGCTGGCGCGCACCGCGCCCGACAGCTTCAACTGGTTCTTGCCGCTCTTGGCGGGTCTATGGCTGGCGATCCCTTTGGTCTTGATCAGCAGCAGCCCATTTTTGGGCGAGTGGCTGCGCAAGGACGGCTTGTTCCTGGTGCCCAGCGAAACGCGGGGTTCCAAAGTGTTGGGGCGGGCGCATGCCTTGGCCGAGAGTCACCAGGCTTTGCCGGTGCGGGCAGACTTGGTGTTGGAAGATGCGCAGGTGCGCGATCTGCACTTGGCCTTGCTGGCCGATACGGTGCTGCCCCCGGCCGATCCCCTGAAGCTGTGGAGCCTGCGCGAACGTGTCCGGCGCGGCGATACCGGGGCTTTCAGCCGTGAAGATTGGTCCTTGCTTCTGTCCGACCCGGAAGGGTTGAAGGCCTTGACCGCGCCCTAGGCTGCCTCTTGCAGACGGAACAGCTTTCCTCAATTGTCCGAGTAAAGCGGGGAGAGCAGCATGCTTGGAAGAATCCTGGGCGGCGTGTTTTTGCTGGTGCTGGCCGCACCGGCCCATGCGCAGACGGCGGTCGCCAATGTCACCATCGACACGTCCAAGCCGGGCGCGGAGATAAACCGCCATATCTATGGCCAGTTTGCCGAGCATCTGGGACGCGGCATCTATGAAGGCATCTGGGTGGGTGAGGCGAGCCCCATCCCCAATATCCGCGGCTATCGCAAGGACGTGGTGGAAGCGCTGAAAAAGATTCAGGTCCCCAATGTGCGCTGGCCGGGCGGTTGTTTCGGCGATCTCTATGACTGGCGCGATGGCATTGGTCCGCGCGCCAAGCGCCCCGTTCGGGTGAATGTCCATTGGGGCGGCGTCACCGAGGACAACAGCTTCGGCACCCACGAATTCATGAACTTCGCAGAGCTGATCGGCGCCGAAGCCTATATTTCGCTCAATGTCGGTTCGCTGACGCCTTATGACAACGCGCAATGGCTGGAATATATGACGTCGGACAGCCAGTCCTCGCTGGCCAATGAGCGCCGCAAGAACGGGCGGGACAAGCCGTGGAAAGTGCAGTTCGTCGGCATCGGCAACGAGACCTGGGGCTGCGGCGGCAATATGCGCCCCGAATACGCCGCCGACATCAACCGCCGCTATGCCACTTTCGCCAATACGCCGCGCGAGATGGGGTCGCTCAAGATCGCCAGCGGCAGCCATGACGACAATTTCGATTTCGCCGAGACCATGATGCGGGACGGCGGCCGGTTTGACGGCCTCAGTGTGCATTATTACACAGTGCCGCGCATTTTCCGCGACAAGGGACCCGCCACCGGCTTTCCGGAAAGCGAATGGGCTTCCACCCTCAAGCATGCGCTGCATATCGACGAGATCGTGACCAAGACCGCCGCGATCATGGACAAGTATGACGCGGGCAAGAAGATCGGCCTTTACGTCGATGAATGGGGCACCTGGTACGACCAGGAGCCGGGCAGCCATCCCGGCTTTCTCTATCAGCAGAACACATTGCGTGACGCCCAGGTCGCCGCCCTAAGCCTCAATATCTTTCAGCGCCACAGCGACCGGGTGAAGGGCGCCAATATCGCCCAGATGATCAATGTGCTGCAGGCCATGATCCTGACCGACAAGGAAAAGATGGTGCTGACGCCCACCTATCATGTCTTCGACATGTATCAGGCTTTCATGGGCGCGGCGCCATTACCCTCCACGGTCACGGGACCGGACTATGTCCAGGGCGACAACCGCATGCCGATGGCCGATGTTTTCGCAGGCCGCGGCAAGGACGGAAAGCTGGTGCTGGCGATCGTCAATACCGACCCGGGCCATGCCGTGCAGGTGGTGACCAATCTGACCGGCACCGCCAAAGGCCGCATCCTCTCGGCCTTTGCCATGGACGCGCACAACACCTTCACCAATCCCAACATGGTGCGGCCGATTCCGTTCAGTAGCAGCAGCGAAGGCGGCAAGATGTCCTTCGATATGCCCGCCAAATCGGTCGCGGTGGTGATAGTAGACTAATGTCCCGGCCGCTCGCTCAAGCTCGCGGGGTCCCCGCCTCGCGTCGCGCTTGGTCGCGCGACGCTGCGGCGTTCGTCGCTCTCGCAGGTCCACTGGACCTGCTCATCCGCCACGCTATCGCGCGGCGGACCGCTTCTCAGCCTGAGCTGCGACGGATGGGGGTCAAAAAATTACTTCGCCGTGAATTTGTAGACCATGGTGTTGACGTAGCCTTGACCCGGGTTCAACCGCGCGGTTGGAAAGTCCGCATGGTTGGGCGAATCCGGAAACACGCCGGGCTCCAGGCAGATGGCATCGCCCTGGCGATAGGCGCGGCCGCTTTTGCCGAAGAAGGTGCCGTCCATGAAATTGCCGGTATAGAATTGAATGCCCGGCGCGGTGACGCTCATTTCCATTGTCCGGCCTGACACCGGGTCCGAAACCACCGCTGCGGGGCGTAAAGTCCCCGCCGCGCCATCGACGATGTAGTTGTGATCATAGCCGCGGCCGAAGCGGATCTGCTGATCCTTGGCGTCGCGGATCCTGTCACCCACCCGATGAGGGTTGCGGAAATCAAACGGCGTGCCCGCCACCGCGCGGCGCTCGCCGGTGGGAATCAAAGTCGCATCGACCGGCGTGTAACGCGCCGCATGCAGGGTCACCAGATTGCCCATAACGTCGCGCGCGTTGTTGCCCGACAGGTTGAAATAGGAATGATTGGTCAGGTTCAGGACCGTGGGCTTGGATGTGGTGGCGCGATACTCCAGCCGGAGCTCGCTTTGCTCGTTCAGAGAATAGGTCGCGGTCACCTTCAGTTCGCCGGGAAAGCCTTCCTCGCCATCGGCGCTGACATAGCTCATCACCACCTTGGCGTCGGCGCCGCTTGCGACGGAGTCGATCCTCCACACGCGTTTGTCGAAGCCGCGCGGGCCGCCATGCAGCGAGTTGGGGCCGTCATTGGTCGCCAGCGTATAGGCCTTGCCGTCGAGCGAGAATTTGCCTTTGGCGATGCGGTTGGCATAGCGCCCCACCGAAACGCCGAAATAGTTGGGCCGGGTGAGGTATTCCTGCGCCGTGTCATAGCCCAGCACCACGTCATCCTTGCGGCCGGCCTTGTCGGGCACGATCAGGGACTGCAGCGCGGCGCCCAGGGTCATGATCTTGGCCGACATGCCCGCGCCGTTGGTCAGGGTCACGGCTTCCACCTTGGTGCCGTCCGACAGCGCTCCGAAAGCAGAACGTGTCGCGGTTGCCGCCTGGGCGCTGCCCATCGTCAGAACGGCCGCGGATGCGATGCCTAGAATTGCGCCTTTCATGGTCCCTCCGATTGTCTAGAGGGGCGCACTATTCCGGCAAAAGGGATCGCCGACAAGCGGCGGCAAAGACAAGGTGTGTGAGAAGGGCGGTCTTTAGGCCGCAGAGGCCAGGGCCGGATGGGCCTGGGTGGATGCACGATCGCGGGCGAAGTCTTCAAGGTCGGCAGCGGCGCGCAGCATCATTTGCGCATAGTCGGGCATGGCGGTTGCGACGGCCGCGGCATCGCGGAAGCGCTTGGCCAATTCCATTGTATGACTTGCTTCAGGCATTTGCTGCTCCGACCTACTGTCGATGGCACCATCATGAGCTTTCCCGCAAAATCCGATAGATCGGGATTTTACCTAGACGAAATGGCCGCAAACGGCGGTAAAACGGCCCAAAACGGCACGATGTTAAGACAAAAAACAGCATACCGCATCCGGTAGGTACTAGCCCTTATGGCGGCGGTTAACACGCCCTCCTAGGTTTTGTGGCCCCAGGCGGAAGGTGTTGAGTGTGGCTGTGAGTGTTGGCCGTCTTGTCTGTGTCGTGGAAGACGATGCCGACGTGCGGGCTTCCGCCAGATTGCTATTGGAAAGCACAGGCTATCGCGTGGCGGATTTTGCCAATGCCGAAGCTTTTTTGCGCGCCACCGATGGCCGCGACGCCGCCTGCCTGGTCTTTGATCTTCATATGGGCGGCATGACAGGGCTGGAGCTTCTGGAGAACTTGCGATCGGCCGGTGTCCAGACCCCCGCCATTATCGTGACCGCCAGCGCCGACGATCTCGAGGCTCGTTGTACCCGCGCGGGTACATTGGCAGTGTTGCGCAAGCCGCCCTCGGCATCCGACATGCTGGGATGGATTGCGCGCGCCTGCAGTTCCCACTAGCGGCTGATTTGCTGCGGCGCGGCACCCCGCCCATGTCATAGTGTTGACACTGTCGCGCTGTTCCCTCGTTAATAGACCCATCCGAGACATTGTCAGCCGCGGTTGTCCTGACCCCCGCCGCGGCTTAATGTTTGCAAATAGACCGCCGATTTGCTTTCTTTAATCTGGTGTTGCGTATCAGAAATCTGGACCAGCCTGGAATGGAACAGACCATATTTGTCGTCGATGATGACGCAGCCATCCGCGACTCTCTACGCATGATGCTTGAGACGGCGGGTTTCGCCGTCCGTGATTTCGTGTCGGCACAATCCTTTCTTGTCGATTCCGGTCTGCAGGGCGGTTGCCTGATCGTGGACTTCCGCATGCCAGGCATGGGCGGGCTGGAACTTCAGGAAGAGTTGGTCAGGCGCAAAGCCAGCATCCCGGTGATCGTGATGACCGGCCATGCCGACGTGCCCTTGGCGGTGCGCGCGATGCGGGCCGGGGCGATAGATTTTGTCGAGAAGCCCTTCGACCAGGAAAGGATGCTGCAAAGCGTCTCCGATGCCCTGGCGGCGGGCGAGCGCGCGCAAAGCCGCGCCGCGGAAGCGAAGGAGGCGCGCGACCTTCTCAGCCTGCTGACGCCCCGGGAACGTGAGATTCTCGATCAACTGGTGAAAGGGCACGCCAACAAGGTCGTCGCGCACCAGTTGGGCATTTCACCGCGCACGGTGGAAATCCATCGCGCCAGCATCATGGAAAAGCTGCATGCCCGCAATCTGTCGAATGTGGTGCGCACGGCGCTGGCCGCATCCTGGGAAGTGAATTAGCCGCGAGCAGGCTTGCAGGCATCTGTATCTTCCAAAATGGATCAACTATGCTGCCTGGGCTGGCAGGATAAAAATAGCCGGATGTCGGGGATCAGGGAAAACCAGGAAAATGCGCGCAGGCGTCCCCAGTGGATGATGAAAGACGCTTGGGCCCCATGAAGCTGTTGGTTCGCCACCGTGTCGTCGCCTTCACCATGGCTCTGGCCGCGATCACCTATCTCGACCGGGTTTGCATTGGCGTACTGCAGACCCAGATCAGCGCCGACCTTGGACTGTCGCGCATCCAGATGGGCTATATCTTCAGCGCTTTCGCGGTCGCCTATGCCGCCTTTGGCGTGCCCGCCGCCTGGTGGGCAGACCGCGCCGGCGCGCGCAAGGTGCTGGCCTGGATGGTGCTGATCTGGTCGGGCTTCACCATGGTGACGGCGGCGGCCTGGAATTTCACGTCCATGGTGGTCATCCGTTTCCTGTTCGGCATTGGCGAAGCGGGCGCCTGGCCGTCGGTGGCGCGCGTCTATTCGCGCTGGATTCCCCTGACCGAGCGCGGGCGGATTCAAGGAATTTTTTTCGCCGGCGCCCATCTGGCGGGCGGGCTGACGCCATTGGTGGTCGTCGCGATGGCGGGATGGCTGCAATGGCGCATGATCTTCATCGTCTTCGGGGCGGTCGGCGCGCTGTGGGCGGTCTGCTGGTATGCCTGGTTCCGCGACGAGCCGCGCGATCATAAATCGGTATCGGCGGCCGAGCGCGACGATATCGAAGCGACGCGCGGCCTTTCCACCACGCAGGACAAGGCGTCCGGCAGCTGGACTTCCGTGTTCAAGACCCCGACCGTCGCGCCGCTCTGTGTGCAGGCCTTTGCCAACTCTTACGGCTTTTATTTCTTCATCACCTGGCTGCCGACCTATCTGTCGGAAGCGCGCGGCATCGCGGGCACCGAATGGGCGGCCCTGTCCGGCCTGCCGCTGATGCTGAGTTTTGTCGCCGACCTGACGGGCGGCGAGGGCTCCGACAGGCTGGCCCGCAAGATCGGGCTGCGCAACGCACGGCGGGCCTTCGGCGTGGGCGGTTATATTTTGGCGGCGCTGGGCATTTTCCTGGCCACCCAGGTGGGCAGCGGTTTCATGGCAGGCCTTCTCATCGCCATCGGCGGCGCCTGTTCGATGCTGACCCTGGCGCCGGCCTGGGCCACCGCGGTGGATGTGGGCGGCCGCCATGCCGGTGTCACCGCCGGGACCATGAACACGGTCGGCCAGGTTGGCGGCATCCTCAGCGCCCCGGTGGTGGCCCATCTGGTGGACGCCACCGGCAACTGGAATCTCCCACTGCTGGTGCTGGCGGGAATCTATGCCGTCGCGGCACTTGCCTGGCTGGGGATCAATCCGGATCAACGGGTCGAAGCCGCTGCGCAGGCCTAGCCGCGAATGCAATCTCAACAACTGGAATGTTGACGCGGCGCTGGCGATAAGACGCGGCCGCCTGCTGCAAAGAAGCGTCCTGATCGGTCTCCAATGATGGCAAAAGTAAGGCAGCCGCGCAATCAGGCGCACCTGCGGCGGCGCGCTTTGACAGAAAGCAAAGTGACCGGCACACTTCGCGATAGTTCACGACTTCCAATGCCTTGCCTTCTTATGACTCCGCCGCAAGGGGAGTCTGCACGTACCCAAGAACAATAAGTCCGGGGAAGATCGCATGCTGGGTAATGAGGCCGGTACGCCGCGCCAGACCCTGTCGCTCGTCGACGGCCTGGTGATCGTGGTCGGAACGGTGGTGGGAACCGGTATTTTCGCCACCCCGGCCATGGTCGCGCAATTCGCCGGCAGCAGTTTCACCTATCTCGCTTTGTGGCTTGCGGGTGGCGCGCTCGCGCTGGTCGGCGCGCTTTGCTACGCCGAACTCACCACCGCCTTTCCCCATGCCGGCGGTGAGTATCATTTCCTATCGCGCGCCTATGGGCGCGGCTGCGCGCTGATGTTTGCATGGGCCCGTTGCGCCGTGATCCAGACCGGCGCCATCGCCCTGGTTGCCTTTGTTTACGGCGATTATGCGCAAGGCATCCTGCCCCTGGGATCCGAAGGGCCGGCGATCCATGCCGCCATTATCATCCTGATTTTTACCGGCATCAATATCGCGGGAACGATGCAAGGTAAGATGGCGCAGCAAATCTTCACCGCCATGGATGTTACCGCGCTGTTGATGCTGGTTGCGGCGGGCGCGATGATCGCGCTTACCAGGGAGGCTCCTCTGCCCGTGTCCGCGGTCCCGGGCGGCGGCGGCTCCGGCATGCTCGGGCTGGCCATGGTGTTCGTGCTTTTGACATTCGGGGGATGGAACGAAGCGGCCTATATTTCCGCAGAATTGCGCGACGGCAGACGCAACATGGTGCGGGTGCTGGTGCTGAGCATTCTCGCAATCACCGCGATCTATTTCCTGGTCGCCTTGTCTTATCTGTATGTGCTGGGTTTCGATGGCTTGCAGAAATCCACCGCGGTCGCTGCCGACGTCATGCGGGCGGCGTTCGGTCCGGTGGGCGCGACGCTGATCGCGCTTTTTGTCTGCGGATCGGCGATCAGCACTTTGAACGCGGCCATCTTCACCGGGGCGCGCGTCTATTACGCGCTCGGCCAGGACCTGCCGGGATTGAAATTCTTCGGAGTGTGGAACGCGCGCGGCGAAAATCCCGCTCACGCCTTCCTGTTGCAAGGCGCGATCGCTTTGGCCTTGGTGGTGTTGGGTGCCTTCTCGCGCAACGGCTTCAAGACCATGGTGGAGTATACCTCGCCGGTGTTCTGGCTGTTCATGACCATGGTGGCGGTATCGATCTTCATTTTTCGCCGCCGCGATCCCGACCAAAGGCTTTCCTATCGCGTGCCTTTTTATCCCCTTACGCCGATCATCTTCACCGCGACCTGCATCTATATGCTCTATTCCAGTTTGGCCTATACCGGCATGGGCGCCTTGTTCGGGATAGGCGCGTTGCTGCTGGGAACGCCGCTTCTACTGCTGGGCAGGAGCGCGGCGCCCGTGCGCGGAGCGGCGGAATGAATCCATTGAAAGTGAACCGAAACCAAATAGGAGGAACGATGTCGCCGAAATTTGTTCTGCGGTCGCTGACCGCTTCATGCTTTGTCGCGCTGCTGACCTGCGGCGCGGTGGCGCAACAAGCCAAGCCCTTTGAGCCGACCGTCGGCCAGCAGGGAAAAGACGTGGTGTGGGTTCCGACCGCCCAGGGGCTGGTGGACCGCATGCTCGACATGGCGAAGGTTACGCCCTCTGACTATGTCATGGACTTGGGTTCTGGTGACGGCCGCACCGTTATCACGGCGGCCAAGCGCGGCGCCAAGGCGACGGGCGTCGAATTCAATCCGGACATGGTCGCCTTGTCGAGGCGCAATGCCACCGCCGCCGGCGTCGGCGAAAAGGCCGAGTTCATCCAAGGCGATATTTTCAAGACCGATTTCAGCAAGGCCACGGTGATCACCCTGTTCCTGCTGCCCGATCTGAATTTGCGGCTGCGGCCGACCCTGCTGGACATGAAGCCGGGCACCCGCGTGGTGTCGAATTCTTTCGACATGGGAGAATGGACGCCGGATCAGGAAGTCAACGCCGCGGGCGAATGCCAAAGCTGGTGCCGGGCCATGTTGTGGATCATCCCCGCCAAGACGGCGGGTACCTGGAAGATGTCCACCGGTGAGCTGAAGCTGACCCAGAATTTTCAGATGCTTTCCGGCACGTTTGGGCTGAATGGCGGCAATTTGCCGATTTCCAATGGCAAGATGAACGGCAACCAGATCTCCTTCTCGGTGGGCGACCGGGTCTATAAGGGCAGCGTCAACGGCAACCGGATGGAAGGCACCCATTCCGACGGCAGCAAATGGCAGGCGACCAAGAGTTGAGGAAAATCAGGCGGCCAGACGCTGACCGCAATCCAGGGGCAGTTCGACGGATACGGTGGTGCCGAAGCCTTCCCGGCTTTCGATCCGCATCCGGCCGCCATGCTTTTCCACCAGGGATTTGACCAGCGCCAATCCCAGCCCGGTGCCCTCGCGGGCCCGCATGGGATCATTCTCGGCCTGCTCGAAGGGCAGGCCGATCCGCTCCAGGGTCTTGCCGGGGATACCGATACCGGTGTCGCGAACCGCCAGGTACAGGCTTCCTTCCTGTGCCGTGATGCTGAGCGACACCGCCCCGCCCTTGGGGGTGAACTTCACGGCATTGGATAGCAGGTTCAGCAGGATCTGTTTCACCGAACGGGCATCGGCAATCAGCATCGGCAAATCGTCCGGTACGCTGGCGGTCAGGGTGATGCCGGTCTCCTCGGCGCGGCGGCGCGTCATCTCCAGGCACGAGGCCACCGACTCGGCGACATCGACCGGGCGCGGGTCGAGGACGAATTTTCCCGCCTCGATCTTCGACAGATCGAGAATGTCGGTGATCAGGCTGAGGAGGTGATGGCCGGATTCGTTGATAAGAACGGCATACTCCTCATAGCGCGCATGCATCGGCCCGAACAGGCGCGAGCGCATCGTGTCCGAAAAGCCGATAATGGCGTTGAGCGGAGTGCGCAGCTCGTGGCTCATATTGGCGAGGAATTCGGACTTGACCTTGCTGGCCGCCACCGCCGCTTCCTTGGCGCTGAGATTCTCAACCAGTTCGGACTTGAGCCGCTCACGCTCCAAACTCGCGTCACGGAACAGGCTGATCGTGCGCGCGAACTGGCCGAATTCGTCCTCTCGATCCTGCATGGGGATCACGCGCTTCATGTCGCCATCGATAACCGCCTCCATGGCGCCGGTGAGCGTCCGCAGCGGCCTGATCACGCGCTGGAAGATCAGCACAAAGGCCAGGGCCGCGATCGCGACCGCGACGAAAATAAGGATCAGCGCGCCGATAAAGCGGCGATGCGCCATGCCCGTCTGCTCTCTCAGATGGCTTTTGGCTTGTTCGAAGGCAACCCGCGAAACGTTGGTGATGGCGCTGAGTCCCCGGTTCGAACGCTGCATCCAGCTGGCGGCGGACAGCGAGGGCTGTATCCCCTTGTTCAGTTGCGCCAGTATCGTGTCATGCTCTTTTGTCTGTTGAACAAAGTATACCTGCTGGGCCAGCTCCACCGCCTTGCCGAGGGTTTCCGGAAAGGAAGGGTTTTTTGCCGCGCCACGGATAACGCTCCAAGGCGAGGCGGCGGCCACCCTCATTTCCGCGAATTGGATACGGTCTTTTTCGGTGAGTGGGGCAGCGCGTTCCATAGCCCTGGCGAGTACAGCGCGGTCAAGGCCGGCTTGATGGCGCACCGCCATGGCGATATTGCCCGCCTTCATCATCTCGTCGATGAAGGAATCGATGCCCGATAGCCGCAAGGACAAGGCGACTACTTCCTTTTCGAAAGTGGCGACCATGTCGTTGATCGCCGCCACCCATTCCGCCTCGATCGCCTCAGAGCGCTCCGGCGCGGGCAGGCGCAGCATGGCCGACATGCTTGCATGGCCGGCTTCATAACGTGCCTGCATTTGTGCAAAGTGCTGCAGTTCTTGCGCGCTGAGCACGCTTTTCTCCGCCCTTAGAATCGCGATTAGCTCGGTCAGTGCCTCTCTGCTGCGTTGGTGGAATCTATCGATCCGCCCCAGGCTGGAGGCGCTTATGGGATCGGAGGAATGACGCACCGCGTCCACCGAACCCCGCTCATCGCGCAAATTCTCGTCGGCCACCACGAATTGCTGGGCGACGGTCGCAATGGACAGCCGGTGGCTGGCGGCTTGACGATTGTCGAAGTGATGCTTGGCGGCAACCGCAAAAAGCGTCACCAGCATCAGCACCAGGGCACTGGTACAGACCGACAGGACGACACTTACGGACCGAAGATTTTTCACAGACGCCCCAACATTCCCCCGCAAAAACTGTAGCCCGGTTGCGGTTATGGAAGCCCTAACCGGCGTAAAGTGTGAATCGTGCCGGATGGCTTGGGTTCTATGGTTAGTTTTTGGTGAATTGTTGAAGGGCGCCTGCTGTTGGGCGTAACGTTGGCCGGTGCATGACAAAGAGCTGACCGCCCGCAACGTCTATCTGACCGAATTGCTGCGGGGGCGAGCATTGGATGCTTATCTGGAATTGTCCCGGCGCCAGCCGTCGTCGCCGTCGCGGTCATGGTTCCAGTCGCTGTAGCGATTGCCGCGATAATTCCGGTAGCTCTGGCGGTGGCGATCATCGCTCCATTGGTGCCAGGTACGTCCATTATCCCAATAGCCGTCCTGGTATCCGACGGCGACGTTTCCAAAGTCGGCGGATACAGCAACGCCGTCGCGGTGGTGACGGCCATATCGTCCGTCCCTGTCCGACATGCAGCCGGACGCAAGTGTGGATCCGGCAAGCACCAATGCAATGGCGACAGTCTTGAATATCATCGTCATGTGCGTTTCTCCGTTGACTTACGTTACGGCTTGTCCAGCCGTCAGATTTTCCCGAGCAAAACCAGGATCAGGACGACGATAAGGACCAGTCCCAGTCCGCCGCCGCCGTAATAGCCCGTTCCATAAAAACTTCCGCCGCCGATGCCACTGAACCCGCCCAGCAAGGCGATGACCAGGATGATGAGCAGAATGGTACCAAGGGACATGCAGAATCTCCTGTAAGGGGAGGCGTTGTCTTAAATGCGCTCGTCCGCCATATGACGAAGATCAGCGCGATTCAGATTGGTCATCACAATGCCGTCGGCGCGGTTGTAGCGAACGTCGCCCGCGTCAATCCAGACGATCTTGTCACTGTCCAGCTTGACCATCAGCGCTGAAACATTGCCGTTGGGCCTGTGGGCGGTATCGATCACGGTGCCGACGCGGCTGCCGGTGATCAGTTGAACGCGCTCGCCAATCAAGCCCGCATCGCGCTCTACGATCACCCATTTGACGTAACGGTTCGGCCACACACCGCGACGATAGGCGGCGCGTTCCGCGGCATAGCGGCTTTGAAGGCTGTTATAGATAGCTGTGCGGTCTTGGTAGTCCTGCTGCTGCGCCTGGTTCTGTTGTAGTTGACCCTGATACTGCTGCTGCTGAGCCTGAAATTGGGCATTGTCGGCGTCGGCCTTTGCATTGTCGCCGGCCGCCTTTGCATCAGCCGCCGCGTTTTGCACTCCGACCTGCTTGTTGATCTCCGCAGTTTCAGCCTGTTCCGCAGGGGTGGAACGCGTGGTGGGCATGCCATTGGCGTCGACCCGCTCGCCCGGCACCGGACCGCCGCCTTGCGCAAAGGACACGGTACCCATCAGCAGGGTCATCGCTGCGGCCGAAAGGGCCGATTTCGTGATGATCATTTTGGAATTCTCCGTTGAAGACAAAGCGACGGCGGCGGCTGAAACAGCCGTTTTCAGGAATAGCGTTTGGGAATTATCCGGCGGGACCAGATGTGCTGAGGCGTGAACGCTGTCAGCAGTGTTTGGTTCCGTACCGGGATTCTCGTGCGTTACTAGGCGGCGGTGCGAGAAACGAATGTCGCATGGGTAACGGATACGCGCATGCCGTTCCGGCTATTGACGATCTCCACCTGTGCATCCAATTGGTGCGCCAGGGCCTGTACCAGACTGGTGCCCAATCCGCCTTTTGCGGGCGGTCCGCTGTTCTCGGGGCGTCCCACGCCATTGTCGGAGACAGTGAGCTTCCAGTCCGTGCCATTGACCTCGTAGGTAACCATGACGGTCGCGGCATTCTTTGAGTCGGGAAAGGCATACTTCAAGGCGTTGATGACCAGTTCGGTCACGATAAGGCCCAGGCTTATGGCGTCGGCGGACACCGCCCAACCTTTGTCGGCCGTTACCGTGAGCGTGGCGGGGCGGCTCTCGCCGATCATGGATTCTGCCAGCGAGTCGCAAAGTTTTGAAAGATAGGGCGCGATTTCCACCGAGTCCGCGCGCCCCGAGGCATGCAGATGCTGTTGGACGGCCGCGACCGACATGACGCGGCGGTGGGCGTCCTGCAGATGCTGGCGGGTTTCCTCGGAGGTTACGGCCCGCGCCTTGAGCATCAGAATGCTGGCGATGATCTGAAGGCTGTTGACGATACGGTGCTGCATCTCCGCCAGCAGCACTTCCTTTTGCTGGAGAAGGTCATCGGCCTGTGTCTTGAGAAGTTCCTTCTCGTGTTCGATGGCTCGCCGTTCGGTGATGTCCTCAAAACCCAGCAGTATGAGGGCATGGCCGTCATCGGTGCCCAGCACCTTACGGGCATGCAACAGGAATATCCGTTGTCCGATGCGCGGAAATGTCTGCGCGACCAGAAATCCTTCCACCACCGTCTGGTCCACCAAGGAACGCTCCAGCAGGTCGTGCAATGCCGGAATGTCCCAGCCGCCGTCGTCCAGCGCGAAAAGCGACTTGTTGGGCGTGTCCTTGGGGCTGATCTGGAAGGTTTTGTGAAAAGAAGAACTGGCCACCAGGATTTTCAGCGTGTTGTCGAGAACCAGCAGAGGCTCGCGGACCGTTTCCACGACGATCTGCGCCAGCGAACGGGCATCTTCGATTTTGTCGAAGACCATGTTCATGCGTAAACTTCCTTGGCTGGCCCGGACGGCAAAACGCCCGGCGTGCCGAAAATAAGCGATGTGAATCGATGCTTAGTGCTGCCACCGGCGGGCGGGAGCGCGGACAATGTCTTGGTTGTTGTCCCGAAAGTCTCTCAAGCGCCAACGCCCAAAGAGTGGCTGGCGATGGCAAAGACTAACACAGGGACGTGAATTGCACTAATCCGGCGGAATAGGTGGCTATATTAGTGCCGCAATACCGTATCGTGCACGGCTTGGAGCATGGCTTTCGCCAAATAGGGCTTGGCAAGAAAACCCAATGCGCCGGCGTTGCGGGCTTGTTCGGCAGTGGCGTTGCCGGACACCACAATGGACCGAATGTCGGGATGATCGATTTGAACCTGCGCGACAAGCGCCAACCCGTCCATGAGTCCCGGCATGCGAACATCCGTCATCAGGATATTGGTTTCGGAATGCCGCGATAAGATTTTCAGGGCTTCGGCGCTGTTCTTTGCTTCCAGGACCAGAAATCCTTCATCCTGCAGGGCCACCACCGCGGACATGCGGATGAAAAGTTCATCTTCCACGACCAAGACTGTTTGCTGGTACGCGCGGTGTTCCATGCCATCGATAAGCCCCAGATGGCCGGACGGTTCCGTTTTTCATGGGAATTCAATAATTTAAACGATGCGGCGTTGGAACATATGCGCAATGCCGGAGTTGCTATGGCCGAAGCGCGTCCACCGTTTCGCCGCTTGCCCGTTTTTCGCACAGGATCGAAATGGCCCCCAAGTCCGCCAGAAACCGTCAAATATTTGCGGCCTTCGAAGCAGGCCAGAGCCTCGAGCAGTTGGGCGAATATCACGGCCTAAGCCCGGGACGTGTCCATGCGGTTCTCATGGCAGAAAAGCACAAGCGGATCGTCAGCCCGGAGCCATTTTACCGGTCTCTTCGCGGCAGTTGAGGATGGGAATAAAGTGATCGAAAGCGCGCACCCCCGTCATCTGGGCGGCACCGGTCAACTGAAATTCGCGCCGTCCGGCGTAAGCTTCACGCTCACTCTGCCGCGGGATCGGCTTCGGCCCGAGATGGTGTGAACCGGATCTGTTGCCGGCTGCTCCGCAGACCGTTGGCATAACCGCTGTCCCAGCGGCTTTTCTCCGGCTCGGAGGGATAAGGATTGATTACGTCTTGGGTGAGCGCCTCGCCGATGCGCGGTTCGCGCGCCGCTTTCCAGCCCTGGGCATAGATACGGCTGCGCCGGAAAGCCGACAAAGTGCTCATAGCTGGCGCAGCTTCAGGACTTCACGCAGCCGCGCGCGCGGTACCGGCATGGCAGGGTCGATACCGTCATCGCCATCGCGCAACAAAGCGTCGCGCAGTTCCACCGGATCGACGTTCAGATAGTCGGTTGCGCCGGCTGAGGCGATCTGCAGGGTGACGGAAGTCTGCCGCCATGCCTCGACCGTCAGGGTGTCCAGCTGCTCCTCTTCCATGGAGACCTTATAGCGTCCGGCAGGCGCCGAGACATCCATGCCCGCGAACTGGAACGGCCGCCGGAAGGTTACGTGGGAATGGCTGGTGCGCGATGGCATGCTGTCCTCTTGCAGAATGACGGCAGCCGGTTGCCGCGAAATTTATAGCCTGGATTGCTGCCGTCGGGCCGCAATCCAGGCATTGGCCTCGGCTTCGGTGGCAAAACCGGGAATTTCCCTATTGGCCCACTCCGGCCGGGACATCACGACCATGTACTGGCCATCCTTCTGAAGCCTGACGATGTAGCGTGCCGACCGCTCCATCTTTTCAATTCCTTTGAGCATGGCAGAAGTCTACGTCCGGACCGGCCCGATAGATACCTCTAAAGGCGCGGACACAGCTGACGCGGCGATATCTGCCTGGGCAATCTCGCCATCAACATACCTCTCAGCCTCGTCCACGGCAGAGGTCAGGCTTTTTGTCACGCTTCCATTGTGAACGAACTTGCCGTCCTTGGTGATCGTGATCTGCCATCCGACCATGAGAGTCTTCTGTTCCAGATCATATCCGCGATAGCTCATTGCAACCCCTAATGAAGGCTGGGACTTTCAATCAGAAGATCGATCCGCGTTTTCGCACGCTTCAAGGTCTCTTCCTCGTTCCACCCTTTAACCAGCTGCTCTCCGGGTTGAAGTGTCGGTCTGTCCTTCACCACCATGCCAATCAACACTTGCCATTGAAGCGAAGCAAAAGTGACTTGCAGGGAATAGCCGCGATATTCGACAATTTCGCGAGAACTTACCAACTGAGCCATGCGCCAAGATAGCACTTCGCTTCAGCCGCGTCTTAGTTCATTCCCGGCCGCGTCGAATAAAGGCAAGAAAACGAGCGATTGTTCCACGCGCAAGCCTTCCTTGCTTGTATTGCGCAGTGCAAGCGCCTATGTGTAGAGGGCGACGGCGTTCCATTCGTTGAACGCGAAGTTGTACTCACCATCCGCATCCGGCGCCTGGCCGGGGCAACCACCCTTCAGACCGATGTGGCCTTCCGCGCCGCTCAAGCATGTGCTTGGCGCTAGGCATCGGAGTGACCATGACCATCGGAACAGTGAAATTCTTCAATTCGGGTAAGGGCTTTGGCTTTGTCGCGCCGGAAGGCGGCGGCAAGGATGTCTTTGTGCATGCCTCCGCCGTCGAGGCTGCCGGCATGAGTATCCTGTCGGAAGGCCAGCGCATCTCCTTCGACACCCAATCGGATGTCAAAGGCGCCAAGGCCGTCAATTTGAAAGTGGTCTGAACCACCACGGAGTTGCATGACTCAGCTCAAGCGCGTTGCATTCATCGGCAATTCCCTGCCGCGCCGCTGTGGAATTGCGACCTTCACCACTGACTTGCACAGGGCCGTTCAGTCGTTCACGCAGATTGAAGCCTGCATCGTGGCGATGAATGACGACCGGCGGGCCTATGACTATCCCGCCGAGGTCAAGTTCCATATCCGTGACGACGTTCTGGAGGACTATGCGCAGGCCGCGGATTTCCTGAATGCGCAGAAGTATGACGTGGTTTCCCTTCAGCACGAATTCGGCATTTTCGGCGGCGATGCCGGAGCGAACGTCCTGGCCTTGATCGACCGCCTGGACATGCCGGTGGTGACGACCTGCCACACGGTTCTGTCCCATCCCACACCTGTTCAGTACGATGTCCTGCGCAAGATCACGGCACGATCTTCTATCGTGGTGGTGATGGCAGAGAAGGCGCGCGAACTGCTGCACACCGTGTATGACGTTGCGCTCGAGAAGATCGAAGTCATTCCGCATGGCATTCCCGATTTTCCATTCGTCGAACCGGACCTGGCAAAGGTCAAGCTGGGCTTTACCGCCAGACCCGTGATCCTGACCTTTGGGCTTCTCTCTCCCAATAAGGGGATCGAAGTGGTGATCGAGGCGATGCCGCTGATCCTGAAAAGCCGGCCTGATGCCATTTATGTTGTCCTGGGAGCGACACATCCCAATCTCGTGCGGCAGGAAGGCGAGGCCTATCGTGAAAGGCTGATGGCGCGCGCCGTCGCATTGGGCGTGCGGGACAATGTCGTCTTTCTCGATCAGTTCGTGGACCAGCCGACATTGCTGGATTTCATATCCATGTGCGACGTCTATGTGACGCCCTACTTCAACGAAGCGCAAATGACGTCGGGAACACTTGCTTACAGCTTTGGGCTTGGGAAGGCGGTGGTTTCGACACCCTACTGGCATGCGCGCGAATTGCTGGCGGATGGGCGGGGCGTGCTGGTTCCGTTTCATGACTCGGCCGCGATCGGCGCCGAAGTGTCGGGATTGCTGACAGATGAGCCCCGGCGTCAGGCCATGCGCGTCCGGGCCTATTCCGATAGCCGGTCCATGACCTGGAAGCGCATCGGGGAACGATATCACGGCGTTTTCATACGGGCCCGCCGCAGCCATCGCCTGAATGTCATCGCAAACCTGGACAAAAGAACCCCGGCGAAAAGCACCCCGCCGGATATGCAAATCAGTCATCTCCTCTCCATGTGCGACGATACCGGCCTGTTTCAGCACGCCATTCATTCCATACCGGACCGGTCGCACGGCTATTGCATAGACGACAATGCGCGGGCGCTTCTGCTGGCCTGCGCCCTCAACACCACCGGAGAAGAACCTCTCTCCGAAGTCCTGACGGCGCGGCTCGCCGCTTTCCTGCAACATGCCTGGAACCCGGCGACAAAACGATTTCGCAACTTCATGAGCTTCGGCCGTGCCTGGCTGGAAGAAAGCGGCTCGGAAGACAGCCATGGCCGCACATTGTGGGCATTGGGCGAATGCGCGCGCAGCGATATCAGCCCCTCACGCCGCCAATGGGCCATGGAGCTGTTCGACGCCGCATTGCCGGCCGCCGAAGAATTTTCCTCTCCACGCGCCTGGGCATTCACATTGTTGGGCCTGCACGCCTATTGCAGCGTGGTTTCGGACAATGCGCTGGCGGCGCGGTTGCGGCTTTTTATGGCAGACCGGCTGATCGCAATCCTTGCATCGGTGGAAAGCGAAAACTGGATCTGGTTCGAGGAGGGCCTGGCCTACGACAATGCCCGGCTGCCGCAAGCCCTGATCCTGACGGGCATTGCCACAGGAACCGCCGCTTACACGAAGGCTGGTTTGAGGTCGCTGCGCTGGCTTGTGACCCAGCAAACGGGAGCGTCGGGTGTTTTCCGTCCCGTCGGCACACAAGGCTTTGGCGACAAGCGCACCGCTCCACAAATGTTCGATCAACAGCCACTGGAAGCCACCGCGACGATCTCGGCGTGCCTGGCGGCCTGGCAGGCAGATGGTGACCCGAATTGGAAGACCGAGGCCCTGCACGTGTTTTCCTGGTTCCTGGGCCACAACGATCTGTCGCTCCCCCTTATCGACCTGGAAACGGGCAGCTGCCATGACGGCTTGCACCCCGACCGGGTCAACCAGAACAGGGGTGGCGAGTCCGTCGTCTCCTATCTTTTGAGCCTTGCGGAGATTCGCCAGGCGCATCGGCTTGGTGAAAGTCGCGCGAAGTTTTTGCCGCGCTCCGCGCCGAGTATCGCCAGACTCGATCAAGACCAGGGGGTCATTTGTCACAAATCCAGTTTCTGAACCGGCAGGCGCTTTACCTTCGTCCCGACCCGGCCAGGGTCATCGTGCGGCCCTTCAAGCCCGCCACGGAACCGCGCGACCTGAACCCAACCGACAAGACCCGGGCCAACCATATCGTTGACCGTGTTCTGGCCATGAGTGCCGAAGACGCGACGGCGCAACTGGCGGAGGTCCTGGAAAATTTCCAGGGCCGGCATCGCAACCTGTTGGCCCAATTTGAGGCCCGCGCTGATGAGATGGAAGACGCTTTTGCCAGCCACGACAGTTTCACCGCGATCAAGCGCCAACTGATCGGGGCCTATTTTCTCAACGAGTATTCGTTTGAATCCGCGGCGCTGTTCAATCCCAGCATCATTGCCCATCCGGACCAGTCCGGTGCGCCTGAGGGTGGCCTTCGCTTCATCCTCAGCCTTCGCGCGGTCGGTGAGGGGCATGTTTCCTCGCTGACTTTTCGCGCCGGCTTCATCGCGGCGAATGGGGAGGTGACCGTCGATCCGACGTCGCGCATCGCCACAAGCCCCTCTGTCGGGATACGCAGCCTCGGACCGGCGGGCAATGAAGTCTCGCTGACCTTCGCGTCTTCCGAGGATATCAGCGAAAGGGTGATCTTTCCCATCACGCATGCCCATTGGCATGGCATTGAAGACGCCCGTTTCGTGGAATTCAACGAAGGCGGCAAGCGAATTTTCTATGCCACCTACACCGCCTATAGCGGTGACGCGATACGGTCGGAGTTTCTGGAAACAACCGATTTCGTCAATTTCCGGCTGATGCCCCTCAGCGGCAACGCGGCGCAAAACAAAGGCATGGCGCTGTTCCCGCGCAAGATCAACGGCAAGTTCGCGATGATTGCACGGCAGGACAATGAAAATCTCTATCTCGTCTATTCGGACGATTTGTATAGCTGGAATGGCGGATCAGCGATCCTGAAGCCCCAGTTTCCCTGGGAGTTGGTGCAGATCGGCAATTGCGGATCGCCGATTGAACTCGACGAAGGCTGGCTGCTGCTAACCCACGGCGTCGGTCCCGTACGAAAATATTCCATCGGCGCCGTTCTGCTGGATAAGAACGATCCATCCAAGGTTGTGGCGCGGTCACGCGAGCCGCTGGTTCGGCCCGAGCCATCCGAGCGGGAAGGTTATGTCCCGAATGTGGTCTATACCTGCGGCGCCTTGCGCCACGGCGAGCGGATCATCTTGCCCTACGCCGTTTCGGACACATCGTCCCATTTCGCAACAATAAGAATTTCCGCACTGATGCATGCCATGACCGGCCGAGAAGCGTAGGAGATGGCAGGATAAGTTTCCGGCGCTCGCGAACATTCTAGGCGCGCGCCACCATCCGGCCCATCGGCGTGATGAACAATCCGCCCATCCTCGCCTGGATCAGGCCGAGTTCGACCAGCCGGGCCTGGTGCGCTTTGGGAATCGTGGCACAGATGAAGCCGCGGCATACGCGGGTTAGCGAAGAAAGCTCGTCTGACGTCAGATCCGAGACATTGGGGATGCGATGCATCACGCGAACATTTCCTTTAAAACTTATGTACCGGGCTTGATATTCAGGAGCCGGCAAACCCCGATCGGGGAATAGAGCCGGTCATAGACCAGCGTACATTCGCTTCCAGAGGCGTGCGGGCCATCGAACAGGATATAGGCAGGTGTTGCAGGCGGCTTGGGCGCAAGCGGCGCGGAACCAGCGACATACCAGCCTGGACCATTCCAGCCCTGGGAGTCAGCCACCGCCACCGGCAGAGCACAGGCGATGAAGCCTGAACTGAGCACGCGCGCAAGTGTATTGGCGTGCAATGGGTTCACGATATCTCCTTCACTATGCACAAAACCCCGGCGCATTGCGCCGGGGCTCCGTTCAATTAGTCGAAACGCCAGTTGCCATCCGAGGCGCGGCAGGCGGTACCTGTCCGGGTAAACTCGCGGTTGCCGCGATAGGTGGTGGTGGTGAAGTCGCGGCATTGCACACCGGACCGACGATAGTCGCGGGTCGGCTGGAAGTGACCGCGTCCCTGACCATGGTTCCAGTCATAGCGGCGGCCGACATCGCCGTTGAGGCCTTCGGAATATGTGTTGAAGGCATAGGGCTGGTCGTCACAGTCTATGTCCTTGGCGATCGTGTTGCCGAGCAATCCACCCAGCACCGCGCCGCCAATGACTGCTCCGCCATTGCCACGGCTGACGGCCGAACCGACCAGGCCGCCCGCGGCGGCGCCAAAGATCGTGCCGGCAACGGCATTGCCGCCTCGGCAGCTTTGCTCATATTGGCCCTGGCGATAATAGTTGGCGGACTGGTCGTAGCCGGGGCCCCGATCCCGGCGGTCGTTCCGGTCATATCGGTCCCGCATCTGGCGATAGCGGCCATTGGAGTCGTAATAGCCGCGCTGGTCCGACTGGCTGTAATAGCCGTTCGGATCACGTGGCGGGCCGTAGTTTTGCGCATCGGCGGCCAGGGTTGTTGCCAACAAGGCAGCCGCCATCAGGGCAATTTTCGTCTTCATGAAATTCTCCGCAAGAAGGAATAGGGGCCCGCAGCCGGCGGCCGGGCGGTGTTCGCACCGAAATCTGATTTAGGGAATACGGCAGCGTGACAATGCGTCGAGTTCAGGAAAGTTCCATCCATCAAAGCTTTTAATCGGGCGAAGACGGCGCAACGCCCGTTCTTGAGCCAAAACCCGCTGAGCGGGCCTGCAGTTGGCGCAAAGCGGACATGGGCCAAAACAGCTCAAACCCAGGAGCAGATGTAGAATAGCGCCCGCGACCCATCTTCGCGGCGACTTGCCGCGACGTGGGGAATTGATAACGTCCTGGTTTCGATAACAGCCAAGCGATCAATGTTTGCCGTCCAAAAATACAAAACAGGGGACAGAAGATGACACCCAAACAACCGTTTTCGCGCCGCACCATGCTCCAGACATCGGCAGGCGCCTTGATGGCCGGCGCTGCCGGCTTGCCTGCCTGGGCGCAGCAGGGTCCCAACGCGCCCTACAACCCCACGCCCAACAAGCGCCTCGGCCAGCCGCAGGAAGGCCCCGACACCCCCAAGATCACCATCTATATGAACGACATGCTGGATGAGGCCGAAGCGATCCGCATCAAGCAGCTTGGTGTCAACTGGATCGATTCCCAAGCCGTGCCGGAACAGCCCTGGGGCATGGACTATCTGCAGCCGCGGGTCGCCGCGTTGAAGAAGCACGACATGCATATCGGCATTCTGATGATCCGCTGGTCGTATCAGGGCGGTCTTGATCCCCAAATGAACAAGATCGTGCGCGGCCTGCCGGGCCGCGACGAGGAAATCGCCAAGATTAAGCAGACCATCGTCAATTGCGGCAAGCTGGGCATTCCGGTGGTGGAATGGAATTTCTTCACCCATCGCGCCACGGATGCCTATGCCACCGTGCCGGGCCGCGGCGGCGCCGGCATGCTGGATTTCAACTATGACCGCATGAAGGACCTGCCCCCGCTTGCCGCGGACGGCCCGCCGGCAACTTATGAAGACACCTGGAAGAACATGGAATACTACCTCAAGGAAGTGGTGCCGGTGGCGGAAAAGAACAATGTGGTTCTGTCGGTGCATCCCAACGACCCGCCGTCGCCCATGAGCCGTGGTTCGGCCCAGGTGTTGAACAGTTTTTCGGACTGGAAGCGGCTGGTGGAGACGGTGAACTCGCCCTCCAACACCATGACCTGGGACTGCGGCGTCACCCGCGAGCTGGGCGAAGACCCGATCGTGGTGGGCAACTGGCTGGCCTCGCGCAACCGCATCGGCCAGGTGCATTTCCGCAATGTCATTTTGCGCAAGCCGCGCCTCGACTACACCGAGGTGTTTCCCGACAATGGCGAAAACGACATGTATGAAGTGATGAAGGTTCTGGTGCGCAACAATTACAAGCGCCTGATTTTCCCGGAACATCCGCGCGGCCTGGATACCGACAAGCTGCTTCCCAGCAACGTTCAGGGCACCAATTCCGGCTGGGCCTATAATGTGGGCCATTGCCGGGCGATGCTGCAGATCGCCCTGCGCGAATTGAAGGGCCTGTAAGCCGGTTGCTGCTGGCTTATACGCTGATAGACCGGAATTGGCCGTGTTCGACCGCACCGCAGCGGTCACTCATCATTTTGTAGAAGTCGTGATGAGGGGCTTGGCTGATATAATTTTCTGACGCACATGAGATGAAACCTTGCTCTCGCCAATTGAGGAGAAAGGGTGCGGCCATCCTGCGTATTGCGTCCTGATAGCTCCCCTTGCCGGGGGCAGACAGTATGTTGAGCCAATAGCCGACCTTCCGGCGCGTCAGGCCGTGGTTGACGGATGCGGGGGCGAAAGACGCAACCGTGATCAAGGTATCGATTGTGCCCGCGGGCAATTGCTGGATCAGCAACTCGGCTTGTCCTCCACCAAGACTATGCCCGATCAGAGTCACGTGTTTTCCCGGCCCCAGCGCCGCAATCTCGCGCCCGGCTGATGCCGCGTGGCGCCAAGAATAGGTCATAGCGGCATGACAGCGGGAATTGCGCTTTAGTTCTTTCGCCCAGGCCTGAACGGACCGAAGCCCATTGAACCCGCCTATGACGAACAGGGCATCTTCAATCTTGGCTTCGCGCAATTCACAAATTCCGCATCAGGGCGCGGGCAATCGGCCCGATGGTGTTGCTTCATCAATCGCCGTGGGCAGATGTTGCGCCAGAAAGCCGGACACTTGATCGGCGGGAATGCCGAATTTTGCCGCAAGCTCGGCCAGCTTGCCGCCGCCAAGTGCCTGTTGAATCTGCGAACCGGACACCGGCAGGTTTTGTCCTGTTCCCACCCAGGATTTCACCTGGTCGCCCAGGCCAGTGGACTCCAGTTGCGCGACCACGCCGCGTATGCCGCCGTGATTGTCGATATACTCTTTTACCAGGGCCGTTGCTCCGGCGCCGACAACACCACCCAGAATACCGTCCAGCAATCCCATTTTTCTCTCCTGCTCAAAGGGTGTCGCGAAAGCCTATTCCCATTTCCGCCCCAAGGTAAGTGAGCTGCCGCGCAGGACCGCCAATGATGTGTTTTCGCTAGAATGCACTATCCGTATGTCGAGCGGCTATGGCACTCTTGTTGCCAATTCCGGGACATTCCGGTTTGTTCGCGCAAAAGCGCTTCTTTTTCCAACACCAGGGGGAAACCAGATGAAACAAAACCGTCGCAGCATGATCAAGGGCATGGGACTGGGCGCCGGCGCGGCCGTGCTGGGCGCCAGCGGCGGAGCCCAGGCGCAACAGGCGGCCCCAGGCACGCCCACCAACCAGCGTCCGCTGAAGGGTATCGACATCACCAACATCGTCACCGCCAGCGGCTTGGGCCTGGGTGTGAAGACTGCGCGCGGCGTGCTGGACGTCGCCGCTGTGGAGCGCGACCGCAAAATCGGACTGCCGACCAAGGCCATCGATGTGATCAGTGGCCGCGGCAACCTGCAGGTCCTGAGCCTGCTGCTGGCCAACGGCGCGGCGGGCGCCCCTAGCAACCGCCTGATTCCGGAAGGCCAGGTTCGCTTCGGCAATATCGTCGAAAATCCGGGCAAGATCCTTTGCGTCGGGCTCAACTATGCCGCCCACGCCGCGGAGGGCGGCAACAAGCCCCCGCCGGAGCCGATCATGTTCAGCAAGTTCAACAGCGCGATAAACCACCACAACGGCACCATCGCGGTGAGCAAGTCGACCGCGCCGCCCAAGTGGGACTATGAGGCCGAACTGGTTCTGGTGATGGGCAAGGGCGGCCGCGACATCCCGGAAGCCAGCGCCCTGGACTATGTCTATGGTTATGCCAGCGGGAACGACTTCACCAACCGCGACCTGCAACGCCGTTCGTCGCAGTGGTTGATCGGCAAGAGCACCGACGGTTCGGGGCCGTTCGGCCCCTGGCTGGTCAGCGCCGATCAGGTGGACGTCAATAATCTGAACATGAAGATGTACGTCAATGGCCAGGTGCGCCAGGACACCAACACCCGCCTGATGATCTTCAACTGCGCCAAGATCATCGCCTATTGTTCGAAGGCCTTCGCGCTGGATGTGGGCGACGTGATTTTCACCGGCACCTGCGAAGGCGTGATCAGCGGATATCCGCCGGACAAGCAAGTCTGGCTCAAGCCGGGCGATAAGATGGTGACCTCGATCGAGAAGATCGGCGATCTCCACGTCACCCTGACCTGACGCCGGGCTCCTGAAGCGCAAGATCGCGAACGTGTTGCCGGCCGGCAACGCGGACGTCCGCCATTTTTCGCTGATAACCCGTCAGCCGCCCCTGCCATCGCGGCTGGAATAACGTTTCCGAAATGAGTGGGCCGTAGTCTTTCGAAGATGTTTGATGGCCTTCGCGACATTTTGTGGCGGTGTTGGACGGGTGAATTTTCACTCGGAAGAATCTTCTGGACCGGCGCAACCGCAATAATTTTGGCCTTTGGCTTTTTCGGTTTTGCAACGCCTTACCTTCCAGTCTTGCTGCCGGACGCTTACGCGTCCTTTGCAACGCTGTTTGTCGGGCTGCTTTTTTGTACTTTCCCCTTTCTGATTCCTATTTGGATTATCCTGCTTTGGCGCGCAGGCTGGGGTACGGGCAGGCCAGGAAAAGTATGGCCCGTCCTGGCAATTGCGGCCGCATGCCTCTTGTCATCGCTTGTCGTTAAGTTGGCCGACTTTTTGACCCCGTTTGTGAAGAGTTCATTCAGTCAAATAATGGACGATCCGAACGAGGGCCCGCGGAGCGTTCGCGTCAGCAACCGGGACAATTCGGTGCTGGTTTACGGCTATATATCGCTCTCTGTCGCGGAGGATTTGGCCGAAGCGCTGGATTCCGGTCCAGGCATCAGGACTGTGGAGTTCAATAGCCGTGGTGGGCGTGTAACGCCGGCAGAACAGATGGCCGATTTGATTCAATCGCGAGGTCTGGATACGCGCGTTTCTGCCGGATGCGCTTCCCCCTGCACAGTGGCTTTTTTGAGCGGCCGCCAGCGATTTATGCGGGCCGGCGCCTCGTTTGGCTTTCATGCAGCGACGGGCGGTGATGGCTCGATAGCTCGAGGCAAGACCGAAAAGATCAGGCAGAGAGCAATCGCCGCAGGCGTGGCAAGGTGGTTTGCCGACCGGGCCTATCAAGGAAAGCAGATGTGGTATCCCTCATCTGTTGAGCTGAAGGAAGCGGGAGTCGTGACCGCCATATTGCCCAACTAACTCGCCATCTGGATCGGACCGTGCCCATGCACTAGGCTCGACTGCGCTGGGACAAAGAGCCCGGGCTGGGGAGGCCGATATGCAGAACATGATCAAGCGTTCCGCCATGGGGGCGCTGGCCGTCTTGGCCTGCGCGACTTTGGCCGCATATGCCCAGACTCAAACCAAGCCCCAAAACGGCACGGTTGCGGGCCGCTTCACGGTCGAGCATCCGACCCTGGAAAATCTGGGCTTCGAATGGGCGATCACGGGCGACACAAATCGCAATGCCGCCGTCGCGGTCGAGTACCGCCGTGTGGGCGAGACCCAATGGCGCAAGGGGTTGCCGCTGCTGCGGGTCGGCGGCGAGCGCATCTTCCGCGACGTTGAGCATCTCAGCTATTTTGTCCCCGACGGCTTCGCCGGCAGCATTCTGGGGCTGCAACCCGGCACGGAGTATGAAGCCCGCTTCACCCTGACCGATCCCGACGGCGCCTCGGGTCAAACCACCCAGACTGTGCGCGCCAAGACCCGCGTTGAACCCCAGCCTTATGCCGGCGGCCGGACGCTTCACGTCTATCCGCCCGGCTACAAGGGAGAGCGCAAGCAACCCGCCTTCGATAGCCTGCTGCAGGCTTACTACGGGGCCGGTTTGGGCGACTGGAGCGTGGTGTGGGAGCGCCGCATCCAACCCGGCGATACCATCCTGATGCATGCCGGGCTCTACCGGAACGAACGCCTCAATTATGTCGACCCGATGGTGACGCCCTTTGACGGGACCATGTGGCTCACCGCCAAGGGGACCGCCGAGAAGCCCATCACCATCAAGGCGGCCGGTGACGGCGATGTCGTGATCGACGGCGCGGGCAACTACAAACTGTTCGACGTATCGGCATCGGCCCATCATATTTTCGATGGCATCACTTTCCGCGACAGCGATGTCGCGATCTTCGCGGGCATGAAAGAGGTGATCGGGGCCGTCGGTCTGACGGTCAAGAATTCGCGCTTCGAAAATATCGGCTTCGGTGTGTGGACCGAATATGCGGGATCGAGCGACTTTTATATTGCCGACAATGTCTTTCTAGGCCGCCCCGAGACCCGCAATCTTATGATCGGCTGGAACCGCCAGTTCCGGCAGCCGGACGATGCGACGACCGGGCCAGCCGGCGTCTATGGCTCTCACGAGATGCGGAATTACTATGCCGTCAAGATCTATGGCCCCGGCCATGTCATCGCCCACAATTCGATTGCCTTTTACCACGACGGCATTGGCATCTCGACCTATGGCACGCCCGAAAAAGGTCCCCATCGGCGCGCTTCGTCGATCGATATCTACGGCAATGACATTCATTTGTCCGGCGATGACTTTGTGGAAACCGATGGCGGCGTGCATAATATCCGCGTCTACAAGAACCGGGGCGTGAACGCTGCCCATTCCGGCTATAGCGCACAGCCGGTGTTCGGCGGCCCGGTCTATTTTATCCGCAATCTTTCCTACAATGTTCCGAACGCTTTCAAGATCAATGCCAACCCCGCGGGGCTTTTCATGTGGCACAACACCTTGATCGGGGAACAGTCCGGCGGCGCGGCCTCCAACGCGCATTTCCGCAACAACCTCTTCATCGGCCGCAATGCGAAGCAAGGCGTGATGCGGTGGATGAATGTCACCGATGCTTACAGTTCGGATTATAACGGCTACCGGCCCAATCCCGGCGCCACGGAACAGTATCGCTGGGAGGCGCCGGGCCGTACGGCGAACTACTCAACCCTCGCGGCAATGAGCGCCGCAACCGGCCAGGAGCGGCACGGCGTCGAACTCGACGCCGATATCTTCGAGAAGATGACCCTGCCCGACCCGGCCACGCGCCACCAAGTCTATCATGCGATGGACCTGACCTTCCGCCTTAAGCCGGGCAGCAAGGCGGTGGACGCCGGAGATCCTATCCCGACCGTCAATGACGGGTTTTCCGGCGCCGCGCCCGACCTGGGCGCGCTGGAAGTCGGCCTGCCCGAGCCGCAATACGGACCCCGCTGGCTGAAGTCCCAGCCCTTCTATCGCTGATGATCAAAAAGAAGGATTCGCGGCCATGAAAAAAGCCATCGCCCCTTTCCTGTCCGCCTTGCTTGTGACGAGCACCCCAGCGCTGACGCAGGAGCGCTCCGGTCTTGCTCCCATTCCGACTTATGAACTGCATCGCGCCAAGACCGCGCCGCGCATCGACGGCCAGCTCGACGATGCCGCCTGGAAAGCGGCCAAGCCAGTGGTCTTCGTCTTCCCCTGGGCCGACCAGACCGGCAAGAAACAGAGAACCCTGGCCCGGCTGAGTTGGGACAGTGACAATCTCTATATCGCCTATGAATGTGAGGATGACGACATCGTCGCGGTGCATACCCAGCATGACGACCCCACCTACAAAGACGATGCCGTCGAAATCTTCATCGCGCCGCCTGGCGTCAAGAATCTGTATCTGGGTCTTGAAATGAATGCCCGCGCCATTCTGTACGACTATTTCTTCGTGTTTCCGCAGCGCTTGTTGAAGAAGTACGACCTTCCGGGCGTGCAACTGGCGGTGTCGGTCAAGGGCACACTCAACATGACCGGAGACCGGGACCAAGGCTGGAACCTGGAAGTGTCGATTCCCTGGCGCTCGTTTGCCGATTTGACGGATAACCCTGTCCCCAAGACCGGCGACCGCTGGATCGCGAATATGAATCGTTGGGATGGCACCGAACCCAACCGCCGGCTTTCGCAATGGTCGGATTCGGGCATGGTGAAGCCGAACCCGCATTATCCCGACCGGTTCGGCCAACTGTTGTTTGTGGAGTGAGGCCCGACCGGCTTGCCGGTCAAATCAGTCCAGTGGACTGATTTGAGGGCCGAACGCCCGGAGCGTAAGCGAAGGGCATAGGGCCGCGAATGTCAGTGCCGTTACGCCGTTAAATCGCTCCCGATTTTATCCACGGCATCCTGCAAAATCCGTTCGAACACCGTTGCGGTGGCGGCAATCACGCTTGAGCCGAACGCGATGACAAGGCCGATAGCAACCCCGCCTGCTCGATCATCTGAATCAGTGAACAGGATGAAGATTTCACCCAGCGCGACAAAGCCCACAATGGCCATTGCGCAGAATTTTATCGTCCGCAGGGCTTTTACGCTCGCTTGCGAGAATATCCTATCCTGTCTCGCATATCCCAACAGTTTGAAGGCTTGATAGAGCGCCGCGAAAAACGAAATCGACGCTATGTAGGCATACGCCAGGAAAGGATCGTTGAAATATACTTGAAAGAGCGTGGCGTGCGCGTTTCTGCCCTCGAGGTGCGGCTCCCATAGCATGAGCGCCAGAGCGCCAATGCCGATAAGCACAATGACGATCTGAAGGAATATTGTGGAGCTTCTCATGGATGCGATCGCCGTGAACAGGAAAGTATCTGTTGCTGGATGATGTTATGACCAAATTCACGAAGGGTGCTATTTAACCTCGACCAGCATCGCGTGAACCGTGCCTCTGGCAGAACCAATCGTGCGTGCCTGCCCACCCGGCAGAAATACGGCCTGCCCCGCGTCATAGTGCTGAGCCTTCGGCGCTTCTCCTGCAGTTGTTATGGCAAGATCGCCGCCTTCGGCAATCACCAGGAACATGTCCCTGCTGTCGAATGACGTGATTGGTTCTGCGCCGGCTGCCCAGGCGCAATCCCATATCACAACACGATCATTGTCTACGATCTTGATTTGAGAGGCGGCATACCTGTTCGTCGGATAGATGGTGGTGTTTTGCGCCTCGGGGACGGTCTTTTCTTTTATGTCGATCACGACGGTGTGGCGGCCAGGATCGGTTGTCGACATTTCCTGGTGAGTCAGACCTTTCGGCAAATACCACATGCGATTTTTTATGACGGGACCAAGACGGAATTTGCCGTCGGTGTCGGTCACTTTGATGGTGGCAGTGTTCAGATCCAACCCGGCAAAGAAATATCGGTGACGGTGAAATGGGGTGGGCTGATCTTTGGGGTAGACGACGTTGTATGCCGCGCCCCTATCATTCTCCACGAGCAGCGTTGCGCCGGGTCTAGGCCAAGCGGGAGGCAGGTCCGCGATCGATTGGGCGCGTGCCGTTGGCACCAGAAAGGCGGTGATAGCCAAAAAGACCAGAAGCGTGACCCTATTGTACATTGCACCCCCTGAGTTCGTCGCTCCTACGGCATTGGTTTGAAAAATACATCGAAGCCGATGCGCGTCACCGGGACGTAGCCGTTTGCACGCAGATGCTCGCCAAGCGCTCTTGGTGGCCGCTCGATGCCAAGGCAGCCGAAACGATATTCCGCAAAAGGGAAGCTGCTCAGAATTTCATATTCGTAGCCTTCGACGTCCAGACTCAAATAGTCGATATATTGGGGTGCGCCGTGCGCCTTCAGCACGTCGGCCAGGGGTTTCGCCCGCACCTCGTACTGCCTTCGGGCCGTGCCCCACCTGGAATCCATTTGCGACAAAGTCTGGGGCGCCACATCCACGGTTTTCGAAAGGAGCAGGTTGGCCTGGGCGTCGGGCGATTTCGCCGCCTGACCCATGTCGAAAATCTCCACCAAGGTTACTGTTTTCTGGACACTGGCGAGACAGGAATTTTCCAGCCGGCAAATCGGCCTGTTCTTTTGCAACAGCGCAAAAGCGCTGGTCGGCTCGACCAATATGCCGTTCCAGCCATAGCGCCGTTCAAGCAGAAGCGTGTTTGAAATCCAGATTCCGTCACCGGCGCCGGCTTCAACGAAGAATCCGTCGCGCTTCCCGTTGAAGACGGTTTCCGCGACAAAACGGTCCTGTCCGTCCTGGCTGTAGGTTTCGTGACCCACAAGCTCGCTCAAAATTCGTCTCTCAAAGCAATGGCATCAATAGTGAGTTTGACGCTGCTGGCTGGAAACTTCAATCGAGGGTGCGAGTGGCCGGGAAGACTGCTAGGAATTGGATTTCAAGAAATAGAATGGCGACGCCGTCGGGATTGCTCGGAACATGCTGAAGGCATGTTCCTCGTCCTCGCTTCGCTCGGATCGCGAACCGACCGTCCCGATCGGTTCGCGCCCAAAATCGGCTGTCGCCGATTTTGTCGAACAAGGGCTCGTTCACCGATCCGGCGACGCCATACCAAAAAGGCCCCGCAAGGGGGCCTTTTTGGTATGGCGGTGCCGGAGGGATTCGAACCCTCGATACGGCTTTACAACCGTATAACGGTTTAGCAAACCGCCGCCTTCAGCCTCTCGGCCACAGCACCATCCGAACTTCAGCCGCGCTACTGGCTGAAGGCCTTTGCTGGTTGCCCCTAAGGGCCGGCAGCCTTGCGGCCACAACCATATTCCCCGGCACGGGAAGGGCGCCCTTTTGCCCTAGATCGCAGCTTGGCTCAAGGCGGCTTGTTGTGGGGTAAATCACGGATTTCGGCAGGTTTTGCGCCGTTTCAGCCAGAATCTGCTGCGTCGCGGCAAACAAAGCGCCTTGCCAGCCCTTTTCCCCGGGCGCAGCATCCCGGAGGTGACCGGGGCCAACCCGGCCGGTTTTGCGCTCCTGTTCGCAAATTCGGATGGCGAAAGGGGCATAGGAGCGTCGGCGAGAGCCGGAGCGACCCTAAAAAAAGTTGGAGGAGCACCGTTATGCAGGTCAGACATATTCTCCACGATAAAGGCCGCGACGTCGTGGCCGTCGGCGTTCATGCCACGCTTGGGGAGGCAGCCCAGCTGCTGAGCGACAAGCGGATCGGCGCCCTGGTTGTCAAGGACGATGATGGCATGCTGACCGGTATCATCTCTGAACGCGACCTGGTGCGCGCAATTGCCAAGGATGGAGCGGCCGCCTTGAAGGAGCAGGTGGGCGACCACATGACACCGGCGCCCGAAACCTGTGTCGAGACCGATACCGTGGAACGCGTGATGGAGGTGATGACCCGTGGCCGGTTCCGTCATGTACCGGTGCTGGACGATCATTTCGTCCTTTGCGGCATGATCTCCATCGGCGACGTGGTCAAGACCCGGATCGCCGAAACGGTGAGCGAGGCGGCGGCGCTGCGCGATTACATCTCCTCCGCCACAGCCTAAAGCGGCGAAGTTCCATCCCATTTGCAGCTGCGGACCGGAACCGGGCGAAGGTGCAGCGCGTTCCTTCGGGCATATCCTTAGGAGCCTCCGCGCCATGAAGAAATCTCTCCTGGCCGCTGCGAGCGGCATCGCATTTTCCTCGTTTTTGACGGCTTCGCCGGCTTTTGCGCAAGGCCAGCGCGTCGATGCCAATGGCATGCCCACCACAGATTCCACGCCGGCCGAAAAAGCCGAGACGGCTGCGATCAACAATCAAGTCGCTGCCGGCAATGCCGCCGCCGACGCACAGTCCGAAGCCGACAAAGCAAAATATCAGGAACAGCAACAGGCTTATCAAAGCCAGCAGCTGCAGTATCGCAATCAGCTGGAACGCAATAAGGACCAGCAGGAACAGTATCGCGATCGCACGGCTGCGTATGAAAGCCTGCGCGCGCGCTTCGCGGCGGAACGCGCCGCCTATCATCGCGGCGTGTGGCCGGAGCGTTATGTGAAGTGGGTGATCGTGGAACGCGATGCCAATCTGATCGGCGAACGCGTCGAGCTGATCACCGGCAGCCGCGTCGGCACCGTGATTGACACGGCGCATATGCCGAACGGCAATGTCTCCGCGCTGCTGGTGCGTTTGGACAATGACAAGATCGTTTGGATCGACAGCGGGGATGTTCGCTACAATCGCGCCGACGGCATTGTGATGACCAATCTGGACTCAAACGACCTGCATCACATGGCGGATCAGCGGCTTTAAGGGTTCCGGCGGGAATCAAGGAAAGGCGTGCTGATTGCCCGCGCGCCTTCCTTTCGAGGGCCGTTTTCGAATAATATCATTGTATTTCAATGAGTTAAATAGAGGTTTGGCTATCGGACACCGCCCGCTGGGAGCCGAGCTGCTCTGGACCCCTGCTCGGGGATGCCGAGCCAAGACCAGCGCGACACTCGCAAAACCCTTTGTTTCCGGGCCTAAAATGGCGCATTGCAGCACGGTTTCTGCTGCCTGTGGCAGCGGACGCGGCGTCCCCCATATATAGAGGCGGGCCGTTCTGATTTTCGGGAACGGGGCCGTGTCCACAGAGCCCTGAAAAAAACCGCTTTTTGGGCGATTTTTGCGTTTGACACGCCCGGACCCCGCACCTATAACCCGCGCCCACGCTGCTTCGCGGCTGATGTTGCGAAGCGGTGTTTACCGTTGAAATTAGACGTGAAAATCGTCGGCGGGCGCTGTTTGACATTGTGATTTAAGGAAGGGGAACGCGGGCGGCGGCTCGGTTAGCCATTCGCGTCAAAGCTTCGGCTTTGGCGCATAACTAACGAGCAGCTACGTTTGAATGCTCGCGTTCTTCTGCAAGACAAAATTGTACAAATGTTCGGTCGGCGAAAGCCGGCCAAACCCTAGTCAATCAGTTTTGCGAATAACGCAATCAAGAGCGTTCAGCGTCGTCTGCACACTAGGATCAAAAACATGAGAGTTTGATCCTGGCTCAGAACGAACGCTGGCGGCAGGCCTCAAACATGCAAGTCTAGGGGGTGTAGCAATACATCACCGGCGGACGGGTGCGTAACACGTGGGAATATACCTTTTGGTTCGGAACAACGCAGGGAAACTTGCGCTAATACCGAATGTGCCCTTACGGGGAAAGATTTATCGCCAAAGGATTAGCCCGCGTCCGATTAGCTAGTTGGTGAGGTAACGGCTCACCAAGGCTCCGATCGGTAGC
>CADECX010000012.1 GCA_902825865.1 uncultured Alphaproteobacteria bacterium | reverse complement strand
AGCGATGCACTGCGCTTTTGCCGAAGCTTTCCTCATCGATGGGTTTGGCGCTTAGGCCCTTAAGCCGAAGCTTCGCCTCTCTACGCTCCCGCGCAATTACAGGCTGTATCCATGCTGGACTTGAGCTCGGCGGACAAAGCTGAACTTGACTGTCAAGCACCTCATGCCCGAATGGCCGCTTTTGGCGCAAAGCGGACATTGGGCGTGTCCGGGTGAATCACTGCTTTGGGCTTAAAGAGGCCATTCGCAGGTGCACGCCTCCTCAAATGCCTGTATTTCGATCTTTGACGACATTGCCCAGGCTAGTTGACAGGGAACGCGCTCGCGGGAATCAATGTCCAATGAGGCTGGGGAGCTCGCTATGTCGCCATCGTAGCGGAAATCAAGCTCCTTAAAGAAGGTGAGTTAGAAATTTGGACGCCGCCGGGCGAGGTTCTCTCGACCATTGGTGCAGCGTTGGGTTCAACCTTCACTGCCGCTGAATTTATTGTCAGCCAACTTGCTGACGGGATGGCGCGTTCAGGGGCCGCCAAAATCGTTATCTCCTATGGTGGTGTTGAGAGGAGCAGAGCCGACTCAGTCGCTGTTCCGGCTCGGCACTGGCAACTTTTAAGCGGCCATGCTCATGGGCAGACATTCTGGAAAACCGCCTCTGTAGAATTCTGGGAACGTGGAGGGAATGAACGGATTGTGTATTACGGGCTCCGAATTGACCTTGATGGTCTCAAGGCACTCATGCCCCCGTCAGTCCCGATCTCCGACGCCGCACCAGTTCGGGGAGGCGCTACGCCATCCCAGCCAAAGCACCTGGGTGGCGCGCCCCGTAAAGAGTTCTGGGACGATTTGTTAATCGCAATGTTCAAGAAGATCTGGGATGGCGATTTGCAACCTGCGAATCAGGAGGCAGTTGCAAAGGCGATGCTGGAATGGGCGGAAATGCGCAGATTTAAGCTCAGCGAAACGTCAGTCAAAGCACCAGCCAAAAAGCTGTTTAATGCATATAAATCAGGGGTCAAAAACTAGGTTTCTGACCTTTTTTGACCGTTCTGACTGCCCACAAAACTACCCGCGCCTAGAACAGAACGCTGCCCTACTTGGGCGGCGGCTTCAAACAATTCTGGGTGCTGGGAATGAATACACAGGGGCAACGCGCCAAGAAAGCGGGCCATCGTAGGCACCGCCCAAAAGGGCTCAGGAAGAAGATTGTCACTCAGCTCTCGCTATTTTCGGACCTGCCCGGGAGCACCAAGCCCGACGCGACGATATACCCCCTCGCCGGCCCTATTCGGTGGATCTGAGCTTGGCTGCCAGCTTCTGGAAATGGGCTATCTGCTTTTCCGCCAATCGCAAGGCGGCCTTTTGCCACCCTGGCGGCGGAGACCGGCTCGCAGATGTCCCCTCTTCCAACCGTGCCTTGCGGATCGTCTGGGCGGACACCTTTGCTTCCCTTGCCAGGTCATCGCTAGTCAGCCGGACAAACAGCTCGTCCGTGATTTTTTTAAAATCCATGTACACATCTCTGTTGACAACGTATGTATTGTACCGTATGGTGTGTACAACGTCAAGAAAGAGGCATGTCCATGTATCCAAAGAGAAGAGTGCTAGCCCAAGGCGCGGAACACCGGGCGCACTTGGGCAGGGCAGGACAGAACTCGGTGTTATGCCGCCTGAGAAGCCATCGGCTCCTTCAATGGGCCGGTGGCTTTCTCGTACCTGGACTGACCGCTGTGAGTAATCTATCTACTGAACAAAAATCAGCCGTGATTGCCGCACTTACGGAGGGTGTTTGCATCCGGGCGACGGAGCGCCTTACAGGCATCCATCGTGACACCATCATGCGGTTGGGGGTGAAGGTCGGACAGGGCTGTACGGCCGTCCACGGCAAGCTGATGGTCAATTTGCATGTCAGCCGATGCGAGCTGGACGAGGTCTGGAGCTTCGTCAAAAAAAAGAAAAAGAACGTCCGGGATGAAGACCTTGACACGGTCGGGGACCAGTTCATCTATTTGGCCATGGACTCGACGGGCAAGGCGATCCTGTCCTGGCTTGTGGGTAAGCGGAATTACCGCAACGCCCAGCGCCTGACCGATGACCTGCGCCACCGGGTCTTGGGAAACCCTGAAATCTCAACCGATGGCTACCTGCCTTACCTGAAGGCGGTAGACCTGTCGTTCGTTGGACAGGCTCCCCACGGCATCGTGGACAAGCAGACCGTTATCATCGCCAAGGGTCCCGACGCCGGCAATGACTATTACGCCAAGGAGACGCTGGTGCGGGTCGAGCGGACCCCGGTCAACTTGGCTCCCAAGACGATTTCCACCAGCTTCATTGAGCGGCAGAACCTGACCCTGCGTATGTCCCAGCGCCGGCTAACCCGGCTCTCCAATGGCTTCTCCAAGAAGTACGAAAACCACTGTGCCGCGGTGGCGCTGTACGCCACCCATTACAATTTCTGCCGTGTCCATGAGACGCTGCGGATCACCCCGGCCATGCAGCTGGGCATTACGGACCATGTTTGGGGCGTCACGGAGCTTGTTAACGCCGCGCTGAGCGATGGCGCTCAGGCTCAGGTGAAACGGGCTGTGGCAGAGTTTCAGGTGATCCAGGGCGGCAAGCAATAACCGCCGTGGAGCTAACCGGGTGTCCTAGCTCAGCTTTCGGGTGTCCTAAGTCAGCGGACATAGGACAGCACCGGTCTTGAAACCCGAAAAAGCCGCACTATTTCTTCTATACCGCCTACCCCTCCCCCGGACGGCGGTTTTAACCGCGCTCTTCTCCCCCTTGAGCGAGGTTTCTAACTAGGCCGGAGCGCGCTTGTCGCTGCTCCGGCCTTTTTTCTTGCAAAGAACCTCACCATGGCCGGCCTTGAGCCGGCCATCCAGGGCGACCCGCGCCGGTGTTTGTTGTTCTGGATGGGCGGGTCAAGCCCGCCCATGGAGAGCAGGAGAGTTCAAGCCGCTTTGCGTTCGGCCACTATCGTGTCGGCCAACTTCCCGCCCAATTCCGCCAGCCGGTCGAACTCCATTTCATAGGTTCCCGCTCCCTGGGTGAGGGAGCGCAAATCCACGATCAGGTCCGACACTTCCGACAAGGGCATTTCGCAGCGCACCGTGTCCCAGCCGCGCCAGCCTGGCCGCGCGTCATAGCCAAGCGGCGCGCCGCGCCGCCCGCTGACCAGGCCGTTGACCTTGGCGGTGGCGTCGGAGGGGACATGCACCATCACCCGCATGATCGGCTCCAGCAGCACCGGGGCGCAGTTGGGCATGCCTTCGCTCATGCCGTTCCGGCCGGCGGTCTGGAAGGCGGCGTCAGAGGAATCCACCGTGTGATAGGAGCCGTCGGTCAGCGCCACCGTCACATCCACCACCGGAAAGCCCAGCGGCCCCGCCTTCATATAGTCGCGGATGCCGCGCTCGACCGAGCCGATCCATTGCTTGGGCACCACCCCGCCCTTGATGCGGTCGAGGAAGATAAAGCCCGACCCGCGCTGTCCGGGCCCGATCTCCAGCACCACATCGCCGAACTGGCCGTGGCCGCCCGACTGGCGCTTGTGGCGGCCGCGCGCCGTCGTGGCCTTGCGGATGGTTTCACGATAGGGCACCCGCGGCGCACTGGTGGTCAAGGCGAGGCCATAGCGGCTTTGCATCTTCTCGACCGCCACCTTGAGATGGATTTCGCCCTGCCCGGCCAGGATCATGTCATGGGTTTCGGCATTCTGCTCGAACCGCAAGGAAGGATCCTCCTCCCGCAGCTTGGCGATGGCCGAACTCATCTTGACTTCATCCTGGCGGTCCTTTGCCACCACCGCCAGGCGGTAGACGGGCGTCAGTTGCTCGATCGTCATCCTTTTGCCGCCGGATTTGACGGTGGAAAGCATTTCGCCGGTCTGGAAGGCTTCCATCCGCGCCAAGGCAACCGTGTCGCCCGCCTGGGCGATGTTGCGCTTGGTCTGCTTGTCACCGGCCAGCGCCACGATGCCGCCGATGCGCGCTTCGCGCCCGCCTTCGCCATGCAGCACCGCGCCGTCCTTGATCTGGCCGCGCAGCACCCGCGCCAGGCTGAGCTTGCCGCCATGACCGCCGTGAAGGGTTTTCAGGATTTGCACCACCGCGTCCGGGCCGGCGGGAAGCGTTGCGCGCTCCGCCGTGACCGCAACTTCCGGCACGTCATGGCGCAAGGTCTTGAGCAGCCGCCGCACGCCATTATCGCCCTCGGCCGAACCGAACAGCACCGGCACCATCAGGCCGGCGGCCAGTTCGCGCTTCAATTCGCCATAGACTTCCTCGCGCGGCGGCTCGATATCGCCCAGCAATTCCTCCATCAGATGCTCGTCATAATCGGCCAGCTTTTCCAGCATCTGAAAGCGGGCTTCCTTCTCGCGGGCAAAGTCGGCGATATCCACCACCTCGCTGGCGGCATGCGGGCGATAGGCATAGGCGCGCTCCAGCGCCAGATCGACAAAGCCGGTGGCGACGCCCTGTTCCCAGATGGGAATTTGCCGCAGCAACAGCGGTGTCTCGCTGGCTTCCTGCAGCGACGCCAGCAGGGCGCGCAATGGTCCCCGCGCCTTGTCGAATTTGTTGATGAACAAAAGATGCGGCACAGCTGCATCCGCCAGCCGCTTGAGGAAGGGCTGCAGCATCATAACCTTGGCGGCATCGGGTTCGCACACCACGATCGCCGCGTCGATGCCCGGCAGAATGTTCAGCGTGTCGCCCAGAAATTCGATCGAACCGGGACAATCCAGGAAGGTGAATTCCTCGTCCAGATACTGCGTGGTCAGGACATTCAATTCCGTGCTCATCACCCGGGCGCGGGATTGCGGCGAGCCGTCACCCAGGCTCGAGCCGGCCGTCACGCTACCCTTGCGCACAATCGCGCCGGTGACGATGGCAATGCTTTCCAGCAAAGAGGTCTTGCCGCCGCCATGCGGTCCGATCAACGCAATGGCGCGCGGCGTGGCTTTTATTTTGGTGGAACGTTCCTTGGTGCTTTCCTGGGACATGCGCGCCTCCGCTTTCAAAAACCAGTGGCCGGATCAAAAATGGTCCCTGGTTCGGGGCGATCCCAAGAACGGGCTCACGCCCTTCCAGATGGGAAATGCTCGCCCCGTTGCGTCAGCATTGCAAGCCGGGGCAAGCGTCCGCCACAAAATATTATGCTGGACTCTTAATGCTGTGCGCTTGCAGCAAACTGGCCGGAACCGGCCCGCATCTTGGTTAGGATGGCATCCAAGACGTTGGAATAATCGTCGGTCCAGACTTTGACCTCGGGTCCAGGGCGGATGACACGCCAATCCGGCCCCAGTTTCAGCGCCTCAAGCTCGGCCTGGCTGCGAGCCACCAGCGCGATTTCCGCCTGGAACCGCAGCGTCTTGCTCGATGGGCTGGTCTGTTTGCGGTCGATATTGATCGCCGTCACCATGCCATTGGCCGCCGCCGAGGCCGCCACGGCCCCCGCCAATTCCATGTTCTTGTTTGAGATATTGATGGCTATGGCGCCGTGGGGCACGAGAAGCGACTTGTAGAGCGCAAAGGCGTCGCGGGTCAGCATGTGCAAGGGCACGGCGTCGGACGAGAATGTGTCCAGAAGCAGAAGATCGATTCCTGGCTTGGCATTGCGCAGGGTCAAGCGGCCGTCGCCGATGACAATCGGAGCATTCGGCGCGCAGACCGACATGGAGCGGAACAGCTTAGGATCGCGCGCGATGGCGGCGCTCATGGGATCGAGTTCATAAAAGGTCCAATTCTCGCCCGGCCGGCGTTGGCAAGAGAGCGAACCCATGCCCAGCCCTACCAAGGCCACGCGGGACAACGTTCCACCCGCCCGCGCGCGCACCGCCTGGATGCTTTGGTCATAGGGACCGCCGGGATAGTAGTAAGTGAGCGGTTCGGGACGCCCGCGATAAGGCTGGCCCTGGTCGTCGCGAATTTGCTCGCCGCCATGGGCGACGGTTCCGTGATAGAGAACGCGGAATTTCCCCGGCGGCACATCCACCACCCTGTACACGCCATAGAAGGAGCGCTTCTGCAGCAGCACGCTTTGGCTGGGATCGTAGAAATGGGTGCCGAGCAAGAGCAGCGCCGCCAGGCCCACCAGACGCGCCGGAGCGCGGCCTTGGAAGGCGAGGACGGCGGCCAAGGCCATCACCAGAAGCAGGAAAGTCGCAATTGGCGCACCCGATACTGCCAGAGCCGCCGCAACGCCCAGGCCGATACAGGCGACAAACAGCAAGTCCTTTTTCCAGACCGCGCGGGATAATTGCCAAAGATCGGGACGGACCAGCAGCGAGGCGAGCAGCAGCACCGGATATTCCAACACGGTGGTGAAGAGCTGGGGCGCGATCAGAGCCGCGAAAATGCCGCCCAAGACACCGCCCAGGGACATCCAGACATAGAATTGCGTCAGATGCTCGTGCGCGGGCCGGCTGCGATAGAGTTGCGTCTGGCAGACCATGGCGGCGACGAAAAAGGCCGTCAGATGACCGGCAAGCGACAAGACCCAGTTGACCTGCGTTGCCCAAAGGAAAAGCACGACCAGGGCCGCGGTGGTGAAGGGCTGCAAGGCCAGCATGGCGCGGGCGGGCAAAAGCGGCTTGTCGGAGAAAGCAAAGACATAGGTGAGCAGATACAGCGCCAGCGGAATGATCCAGATATAGGGACCTGATGCGACATCGGTGGCGATATGCACCGTCACCGCGATCAAGAGTCCGGACGGGATGAAGCCCAGCACCACCCAGACCAGGCGGTCGCGCCAAGCCACGGCTGGAACAGCATCGCGAACGGCGCCGGCGGTTTTGAGAGCGGGCGCGCGCAAGGCCAGCAAGCCGCTGGCGATAATCGCCATGGTCAGCGCGAAATAACCCACGCTCCACAGATGCGACTGGGCCGCCAGGCCGATCGATCGCTCGATCAGGAAGGGATAGGCGAGCAGAACCAGGAACGAGCCCAGATTGGAGGCGCGGTAGAGCAGATAGGCATTTTGGCTGTTGCTGCGGGCAAACCAGGCTTGCAACAAAGGCGCATTGGCGGCCAGCGCGAAGAACGGCAGGCCGATGGAGGTGAGGAACAATCCCACCAGCCATAGCGGCAAGCCGTCCTGTGGCGGGGTTTGGAATCCGCCGGCGATGGCGATCGGCAGGCACAGCGCCGCGCAAGCCAAAGTGATCAGATGCACCAGCAGGGCCTGGCGGATATCCAGATAGCGGGTCAGCAAATGGGCATAGACGTAACCTGCCAGCATCAGGCCCTGGAACACCACCATCGCCACCGACCAGACGGCGGAGGTTCCGCCCAACACCGGCAGCACCATCTTTGAAAAGAGCGGCTCGACCCAGAACAGCAGCGAAGCCGACAGGAAGATGGCGCCGGAAAATATCAAGGACGCCAGGCGCGGGCTGACGCTCGTGTCACTTTGTATGGCGGGGGCGTTGATATCGGTCATGATCAGAGGAAATAGCGCGCGTCGAATTGGACCTGAATGTCGTTGCGCTGATAGGTCATGCCGGCGGGAATATATTCGCCGCGCCGCGAATTCATGTCGATGACCTCCGCGGTCAGCCGCGTATCCGGCAATCCCAGATAGGAAATCGCCACGGTGGTGGAATTGCCGTCCTCGTTCCAATTGATGTTGGTGGCGTTGCGGCGCCTTGTCTGGAACAAATCCTCGCGCAGGCTGACACGCCACTCATCCAGGTCATAGCTGGCGAGCAGAAAGCCGGACTGGAATTTGGTGGCGTTGTTGGTGCCGCGCACGGTGACCGAGGTAAAGCCGCTCATCTGCTGGGCGATCACCACCAGCGGGCCGAATTGGGTGCGGGCGCCGAAATTCCAGAAGGTGGTGAGCCAGGCCTGGTCGCGCGGGGTGAAGGCGGCGGGGTCGCCCCGATTGTCATAGCGGGTGACGGAAAGCTTGATGATGCCGGGCATTTGCCAGATCGCGCCCGCATACCAGCCGACAATGCCGTCGATCTCGTCGAACATGCCGGTGCGCCCCGGTACGGGCTGGCGGAAAATGCGCAAGGTCTGGTCGGGAATGCGCTCGCGTTCGAACAGGCCGAAGGGCCGGTCGTTCAGCGACCAGCCGCGATCGGCCATCAACACGCCGATCTCGTCATTGCAGCAGGTCAGCGCGCCCATCACCGACCACACGCCCAGATCGTTTTTCCAGCGCAGCGTGACCTCGCTGCCGATGGTGCGCACTTCGTCGCCGATCCAGCTGTTGATGGCCGACGGCGTCAAGGTATAGGGGCTGGCCCAACCCAGATCGTCATTCTCCAGGCTGATGGTGGGATAGAAGGCGCCGGCTTTCACCGACCAGCCGATATCGCCCTTCTGATCGTCAAAGCGCAGATAGGTTTCCATCGCGTCGATCACGCTGGGGGTTTCCGGCTCGGCGCGCAGCACACTGACGAGATGGAAATTCTGGTTCAGGCTCAGCTCGGCCTGCAACAGGCCTTCGGTGCCGAATTTCTGCTTGCCGCCGTAGCGGAATTTGCCCAAGCCGCCGGTCAGCCAGCTTTGCGGATCGGCGGCGATAACCCCGCGCACATCCAGATAGCCGCTGATCACCAGATCCTCGGCAAGGTCGAGGGCCTTTGCACCGGTTGAGAAACAGACGGCAACCAGCACGGCCAAAGGTATAAAGCCGGAGCGCATGGCGCAAAATTAGGCGTGAGGAGCTTAAAGCCGCGTTTACGATAACGCTGGTAATAATCGTTAAGTGCGCGTAATCGCGCGCTTTTCTGCCAAAAAAGTTCCCGGTCGGCCCTGCTTAAGTCAGGCTGTTGCAAAAGGTCTGAATGCGCTTGCACGCCTCTTCCAGCGCCTTGTTCGAGGTGGCGTAAGAGATACGGAAAAAGGGCGAAAGCCCAAACGCCGCGCCATGCACCACCGCCACGCCGGTGGCTTCCAGCAATTCGCCGGCAAAGGCTTCGTCGGTGTCGATCACCTTCCCGCCCGGCGTCTTCTTGCCGATCAGCTTGCGGATGGAGGGATAGACATAGAAAGCGCCTTCGGGCTTGGGGCATTCGATGCCGGTGGCCTGGTTGAGCATCGACACCACCAGATCGCGACGCTCTTCGAAGATTCTCTGGAACCCCGGAATGAAATCCTGGGTGCCGTTCAAGGCTTCCACCGCCGCCCATTGCGAGATCGAAGTGGCGTTGGTGGCCGACTGGCTTTGCAGCTTGGCCATCGCCTTGATCAGGTCTTCGGGACCAGCGCAATAACCGATGCGCCAGCCGGTCATGGCATAGGCCTTGGAGACGCCGTTCATGGTCAAGGTGCGCTCATACAGCCCGGGTTCAACTTCCAGGATGGTGGTGAACTTAAAGCCGCCATAGACCAGATGCTCATACATGTCGTCGGTCAGCACCCATACATGGGGATGCTTCATCAACACGTCGGTGAGCGCCTTGATCTGTTCGCGCGTATAACAAGCGCCGGTGGGATTTGAGGGCTGGTTGAAGATCAGCCACTTGGTCTTGGGCGTGATCGCCTTTTCCAACTGCTGCGCGGTCAAGCGGAAGCCGTTCTCCAAGGTGCATTCCACCACCACCGGCTTGCCGCCGCCCAGCAGCACGATGTCGGGATAGCTGACCCAGTAGGGCGCGGGGATGATGACTTCGTCGCCCGGATTGATGGTGGCCATCAGGGCATTGAACAAAATGGTCTTGCCGCCGGGCGAGACGAAAGTCTGGGACGGCTTGTAGTCGATATTGTTCTCGCGCTTGAACTTGGCGGCGACGGCGGCGCGCAGTTCGGGAATGCCTTCCACCGCGGTATATTTGGTCTGGCCGGCATTCATGGCCTTGATCGCCGCGTCCTTGATGTTCTGGGGCGTGTCGAAGTCGGGCTCGCCCGCGGCCAGCCCGATCACGTCGTTCCCGGCGGCCTTGAGCTCGCGTGCCTTGGTGGTAATCGCGATGGTGGGCGACGGCTTGATGCGGCCGAGCGATTCAGCCAGGAAACCCTTGGGCAGCGGCATGACAAAACCCTTTGAAAAGCGGCAATTCCCCTAGCAACCACCCCATTTTCGGGCAAGGGGAATTCTGGTCTTTCGGGTCGTCGTCCGGTGCATAACAGCCTAATATCCGCCCCGGCTGTCTCTGAGTCGGGGAATCCATGCGATTTGCCGCTTGTTTCATCGCAATATTGTTAGCGGTCGCCGCTTGTTCCAAGCCCAGGCCGCCGGTCGGCAAGTGGGAAGGCGGATACGAATCCGGCGGCACCTTGGTGGTGGCGCGGGTGGAAATTCTGCCCAGCGGCCAGGTCAAGGTGATGGCGCCCGACATCACCAATCTAACGGGACCGCAGATCGCGGGATATCGCGCGCGCCTGGCGGCCGATCTTGCCAATGGCTGGAGCAGTATCGAGCCGCGCGATTTCGATTTCGACGGCAAGACCTTCCGCAAACCCGGCGGCTTCGCGCCGCAAATGGTGTGGGACAAGGACAGCAATCATCTCACCTTGCAGCTTTACATCGGCGCAAATCCGGCGATGCCGGTGCCGCTGCGTCCCGTCGACGATTTTCACGATAATCCGTGGGCCAGTGGGTGAGACGCGACCGGCAAAGCCGGGCAAATCGATCCAATGGATCGATTTGAGCGTCGAACGCCGCAGCGGCGCGCGCCCAAGCGCGGCGCGAGGCCGGGACATTGCGATCACGTGAATTTGGCAATGGCAGGAAAAGTATGACCAATCCGCCAGTCGCATCGTCCACGCCTCGCGCCGCGCTTGGGCGCGCGCCGCTGCGGCGTTCGCCGGGGCGAAAGGTCCACTGGACCTTTCGCTAATCCCGGCTCACCCCCATAAGCAAAACGACGCGTTGACAAATTGTCCGCCAAGCCGGACCCTTCCTCCAAAAGCGGGATGGAGCCCGCGCAGGGCTGAAAAAACAGGTGTTCCCATGAAAATTCAAACGTCTTTTGCCGTCATTTCCCTGGCGTCTCTTTTGTGTGCGGGTGCGAGCCTAGCGCAGCAGACGCCGGACCCGGCCATCGCCCGGCGCATGGCGATCCCGCCCGCCGATCCCGTGGTCTTCAATGTCGCGCCCGCCACCAACGAATGGCTGACCTGGGGCTATGACCAGGAGCGCACCGGCTGGAACCGGGCCGAGACCAGCCTCAACACCAAGAACGTCAAGGGCCTGAAACAGATCTGGTCCACCCAGCTGGGTGTGCCGCTGGACAAATATGTCATGTCCACCATGACCGCGCCGGTGGTGGTGGCGGGGGTGCAGACCGCGCAAGGCGCGCGTGACCTTCTCTTCGTGCATGGCGCCAATGACGTGTTGTTCGCCGTCGATGCCAGCAGCGGCCAGACCGTCTGGCAGAAAGCATTCACCAATCCCCACAAGTCCACCGCGCCGGTGCGCGACTGGCTGTGCCCCAAGACGCCCAACGCCACGCCTACCATCGACAAGGCGCGCGGCATCGTCTTCTTCATCAGCAATGACGGCATGTTGCGCGGCCTCAATCTGGCCGACGGCGCCGACCGGCTGACACCCGTGGCGATGGTGGCGCCCTTCGCCCGCGCCTGGAGCCTGAACCTGATCGACAATGTGATCTATTCGCCCAGCGGCCGCGCCTGCGGCGAGATCACCGACAAGACGTCGATGGAATATGCCGCCGCGATCTCGGGCCTGCGCCGCGCCGGTTCAGGTCCCTTGCTGGATGCTTCGGCCGTCAATGCCGTGGACGTCAATGACCTGGCCAAGCCGGTGGTGACGCACTTCTTCACCAGTGGTGCGCGTCCCGCCGCGCCCTGGGGCCGCGGCGGCGCGGTGCGCGCGCCGGGCGGTGTGTTGGTGGAGACCAGCAACGGCCGTTACGATCCGGCCGCCGGCGACTTCAGCGAAAGCGTCCTCAAGATCGCGCCCCGCGCGGCGCGGATCATGGACAGCTTCACCCCGTCCAACTGGATGGACAATCTGATGCACGACCTGTCGGGCTCGGCCAATCCGGTGGTGTTCAACTTCGCCGGCAAAACCCTGGTCGCCGTGTCGCAAAAGGAAGCGGTGCTGCGCATTCTGGACGCCACCAATCTGGGCGGACAGAACCATCAGACGCCGCTGTGGCAGTCGTCCAAGCTGGGCAATGACCAGAAGACCGGTACCGACCCGGGACGCGGCGTGTGGGGCGCCATCACGACGTACGAGAATAACGGCCGGCGCTTCCTCTATCTGCCGATGCTGGGAAATCCTTCCAAGGACGCGCCGGTTTTTCCAAAAACCAACGGCCCGATTCCCAATGGCAGCATCATGGCGTTTGAAGTGAAGAATGACGGCGGCCAGATCAGCGCCGTTCCGGCCTGGACCTCCACCGACATGATCATGCCCGATCCGCCGGTGGTGGCGAATGGCGTGGTCTATGCCCTCTCCAGCGCCGGGCAAGCGCGGCAGAACAGCGCCAAGGATGGCGATCCGCGCATGCCCTATGACGTCAGCGCGGTGCTGCGCTCCACCCCGGTCAGCAACATGGTGCTCTATGCCTATGACGCCGAAAGCGGCCAGCAATTATGGTCCAGCGGCAAGACGCTGACCGACTGGGTGCATTTCAGCGAGCCGGTGGTGGCCTTGGGTAAAATTTTTGTCGTCACCCATGACGCGCGCGTCATCGCTTTCGGGCTCAAAAAATAAGTACGCCGCGGCCCCGACCGGGCCACTGATGAATTGTCACCAGTGTCAACCGCCTCGCGCTTTTCCGGCGCGGGGCGGTTGTCTTTTCTGAACAAAAGTCATGACAAATGACAGGAACCGACGATTTCCTTCGCCGGAACCGGACAGCGGTTCGACTCGCGACATTCCGTTACAATTTAGAAGGGCTCTAACTCTTCTCCTGCCGGCCCGCCCGGGCGAGACTTACCCTTGGCTTGCTGTCCGTCCGGCGCTCCACCTTACGGATTAAAGCCATTGACGGCCGGACCGGTTGAGGTGCCCCCCACGTTAGGCCACAAGTCCGGCCGTCTCCTATCCCCGCGACAAAGCTTTACAAGCCGAGCCCTTGCCTAAGGCCGTCCCTGCCCCATATTTGCGGCAAGGGGCCGGAAGCGGGTATCAGGGGCCTTCAACAGCACGACCTACCGAATTAACTGCGGCCCAGGCCGCCCCAATTGGCAAAGAGAGACCGATGAAGTCCTTGTTCCGTGGCGCCTTTCTAGGCGGCGTAAGCGCCAGAGCCTTGTCGGTGGTGCTTGCCGCCAGCCTGGCTGCCTGTACCGCCAATCCGCAGGCCTTGAACCGCCCGGGCGATGTGCCTGCCGCCTTCACCGCCCCGGTCGACAAAGCGGCTCCGGCTTGGCCCGAGGCCAGCTGGTGGGGCAAGTTCGGCACCGACGAATTGGCGCCGCTGCAGGAAACCGCGCGGAAGGAAAATCTCGACATCGCCCAGGCCGCGGCCCGGGTGCTGCAAGCCGAAGCCAATAACGGCATTGCGTTGTCGGCCCTGTTTCCCACCCTTGGCGGATCGTTCGATGCCACCCGCAGCGGCGGCAATTCCTCGGTCCCGCGCGCCCGCAACAGTTTCAGCGCCGGATTCACCGCCCAGTATCAGCAAGGTTTCTTCGGCACCGAATATCTGCAGCTGCGCGCGGCGCGCGAGGATCTGCGCGCCTCGCGCTATGCCGCGGCGGTGATCGGCATTACCGCTTCCACCTCGGTGGCGGACACCTATTTCCAGATTCTGTCCTTCCGCGAACGCATCGCCATCGCCAACACCAATATCGCCGCCGCCAAGCGCATCCTGGCCATCACCCAGGCCAAGGTGAACAGCGGCGTGTCGTCCAACCTGGACCTGGCCGAACAAACCGCGGTGCTGGCGGGGCAGGAAGCCCAACTGCCCAGCCTGATCCAGGCGGAAAAGCAGGCGCGCTATTCTCTTGCCATTCTTTTGGGCCGCGCCCCGGAAGGCTATGACGTCCGGGGGCAGAATCTGGACGGACTTGCGGCGCCCTCGATCCAGCCCGGCCTGCCGTCCGAGCTGTTGTTGCGCAATCCTGGCATCGCCCAGGCCGAAGCCCTGCTCTATTCCGCCCATGCCAATGTCGATGCCGCGCGCACACTCTATTTCCCCTCGCTCAATCTCAGCGGCTCGGCGGGTTGGGGTCCGATCGGGGCCTTGTCCAATCTGTTCGGCCCGGCCGGCTTCATCTGGAGCATCGGCGCGGGCGCGCTGCAGACCATCTTTGATGGCGGCCGCATCCATGCCCAGAATGACCTGGCGCAGGCGCAGCAGCAGGAGCTGATCGCCAATTACCGCAAGACGGTCTTTTCCGCTTTCTCGGACGTGGAAACGTCGTTGGATTTGATCAGGAGCACCACCGATACACAGGCCTTGGTGGAATTGCAGACCCGGTCCTATGCCGAAGCCTTCCGCATTTCGGAACTGCAATATCGCGAAGGCACCATCGATATCGTCTCCTTGCTCAACAACCAGCAGCAACTGTTCGCCGCCCAGCAATCGCTGGTGCAGATCAAACTGCAGCGGCTGCAAGCCAGCCTATCGCTCTACAATGCGTTGGGCGGCGGCTGGGAACAGAAGTCTGACGACGCGAACTATAAGAACCAATTGGATTGGTGGCCGCTGTAGTCGCTTGTCTTTTGGCCGCGGGCGTTGTCGCGCCTTCGCTTATGTACGTTTTCAGTACACTTCGCTCGGCGCTCCTAGCCCGCGACCAAAATCCCGCGCGCCTAACGTAGATTTCCAGCGACCGGCTTGGCTTTATATGGCGCGTCGAGATAGGCGACTTCCTCCGCCGTCAGCTTGATCTCCACCGCCGCCACCGCGTCCTCCAGATGGCTCATTTTGGAAGCGCCTATGATCGGCGCGGTGATGCCCTTGGCCAGCAGCCAGGCGGTGGCGATCTGTGCATTGTTCCTGCCATGCTTTGCGGCCGTCTCTTCGACCCGCCGCAAAGTCTCCAGATCGTTGTCGTCGAACGGCATGTCCAGGATATTGTCGCTCTTGGCGCGGGTGGACTGCTTGTCCAGCGCCTTGGCATGGCTGCGGCCCAGAAAACCGCGCGCCAAGGGGCTCCAGGGGATCACGCCGACCCCGGCATCGCGGCAGAGCGGCAGCATGTCGCGCTCTTCCTCGCGATACACCAGATTGTAGAAATTCTGCATGGAGACGAACTTGGTCATCCCCATCCTGTCGGCGGTGGCGAGATATTTGGCGAACTGCCAGGCATGCATGGAAGAGGCGCCGATATAACGCGCCTTGCCGCACTTCACCACGTCATGCAGCGCCTCGATGCTTTCCTCGACCGGGGTGTGGTTGTCGAAACGGTGGATCTGGTAGAGATCGACATAATCGGTGCCCAGCCGCCGCAAGGAATCGTCGATGGCATGCATGATATGCTTGCGCGACAGTCCGCCATGGCGGCCATCGACAGGGAAAAACACCTTGGTCGCCAGCACATAGGATTCGCGCTTGTCGGCGAAATCCCTCAGCGCCCGCCCCACCACTTCTTCCGATATGCCGTTGGAATAAATGTCGGCGGTATCGAAGAAATTGATCCCAGCCTCCAGCGCCCGCTTGAGAAAGGGCCGCGAGGCTTCCTCGGTCATGACCCAGTCGCGCCATTTGGGCGAGCCATAGGTCATGGTGCCCAGACAGATGCGCGAGACTTTCAGGCCGGTCTGGCCCAGGCGAACTTGTTCCATGACGATCTTCCCATCCAATTGGGAAGGAGGTTTTAGAGATCGATGGCCTAAAAGCCAAACAGGGGCGCGACGATCTTTTGCAACAGGCTCTCAAATTTGAGCGGGCCGGTGGTGACGGCCAGATTGATGCAGTCCTCGCCCGGATCGGCCACCGGACTGTGGCGCATATCGCCTTCCATGACTTGCAGATCGCCCGGCGCATAGCTGCCGGTCTCGTCGCTGAAACCGCCCTTGAGCACCAGCGTATATTCCAGCCCCGCATGGCGGTGGGCCCCGGTTTCCGAGCCAGGCACGCCGCGCAGCAGCCGTGCGCGGATCGCGCCGCGGCGGAACAAGGGGACATAAGACAAGTTCGGGCCCACCTGCCGCCAGCGCACATCGCGCAGATCGCCGCCGATATAAGGCCGCAAAACGGAAGGCGTGCAGTCTCCGCTGGCCTGGCGCGCCGGGCGCTCGAACGGCTTGATGCCATCCAGCTTCAGCAAAGCGGCATCCAGCGCGCCGCTCGCCATCGGCACCGGCGCCAGCTCCTGCAACAGGCAGCCGCCCAGCGCCTCCAGCTCCCGGCTCCGCCGGCGGCATGCCGCGCAATAAGCCAGATGCGCGGCGACGATCAGGCTTACGGCCTCGTCGGCGCCGCCACCGGCATAGGCCAGCAACAACTCCTCGCCGGGATGATGGGAGATGGGCGCGGGATGATGCAGGCTCATGACGCTTCTCCCATGATCCGCTTGAGCCGCGCCATCGCCAGCCGCAGGCGCGACTTGACAGTCCCTAAGGGAATATCGAGCTGAGCGGCGATCTCGCTGTGCGGCTTGTCGGCGAAGAAGGAAAGCTCGACCACTTGAATCTGGTCGGCCGGCAGATCCTTCAACGCCGCGCGCAGCCTGGCCTCGTCATCGGCCAGCGCCAAGCCGTCATCGGCCGCCAACTCGGCTTCCGGCATGAAATCCGCAGGCTCAAGCTCGGGACGGCGCTCGCGTCTTATCGTGTCGATGCGCAGATTGCGCGCGATGGTGAAGAGCCAGGTCGCCGCCGACGCCTTGGCCGGATCGAACAGATGCGCCTTGCGCCACAGGCTCAGCAGCGCTTCCTGCGCCAGGTCTTCGGCCAAGGCGGGCGGCGCGCCCAGGCGCAGCAGATAGGCCTTAATCCGGGGCGCGAAATGGGCAAACAGGGCCGCGAAAGCCGCCTGGTCACGCATCTCGGCGACCCGGCCCAGCAGGGCGTTCAATTCCTGGGCCTGGGGCATCATGGGCAGGTTCAGGCGGAGGGCCGGTTTGCGGCGTGGAAAGGGGCGAATTCGGGCATAAGCCAGCATAGCGGATTTACGCAAGGCGAAGCGAGTTGGATCAATGGCTTGATCCGCCGCCCCTTAAAGGGCGTAGATAAGCAATGGCCCCAGATCGGCAGACCGCGCTTGCCTCTGCCCTTTACGAGGGCTGGGTGATGCATCGCCGGCTCAGCCCCAGGCATCACCGTTTCAAATATCGCGTCTTCGCCATGCTGCTGGAACTGGATGAACTGGCGGCCCTGGACAGGAAGCTGGCCCTCTTCAAATACAATCGCTGGGGCCTGTTCAGCTTTCAGGACCGCGATCATGGCGATGGGCGTCCTTTGCAGGCCTGGCTGGACGATATTCTGGCGCAGAACGGGATTGAGGCCGGCGGCGCGCGGCGGGTGCTTTGCTATCCGCGCATTCTGGGCTTTGTCTTCAATCCGATCAGCACCTGGTTTTGCGATGATGAAAACGGCCGGTTGAAAGCCATCGTCTACGAAGTTCACAACACTTACGAGGAACGCCACGCCTATGTCCTGCCCGTTGGCGCCGACTCAGAGCTGGTACGGCACGGCTGTGCGAAAAACTTCTACGTTTCGCCCTTCCTGTCGCGCGACTGCCGCTACAATTTTCGCATCCGCCCCCCGGGCGATGGTGTCGCTATCGTGATCCAAGAGGAAGAAGCCGGCGCCCCGATCCTCAACGCCAGCTTCGCGGGCGCCCGGCGCGCCTTGAGCGATGCCATGCTGGCCAAGATGCTGCTGCGCTATCCGCTGATGACCTTGAAAGTGGTTTTTGCCATTCACTTCGAGGCGGTACGGCTGATGCTCAAGGGCATCCGCCGCCACCCGCATCAGCCCAAGACGGTGTATGCGCCTGACGAGTAGCCTTTTCCGCGCGTTTTTGCGGCGATGGAACTTTCCCTGATTCTCCGGCATTGTAGCAGCTGAGGGTGCCCGGCTCCTGGGCACGTGGGATCGTGTTTTCAGATGACCTCGGTAGAGAGTGCTTCGGCTGGACCGGATGCCTGGTTTGAGCTGAACCAGGACGGCCGCACGCTTGCCGTTGGCGGCGCCTGGACCATCGCCGAAAGCGCCCGGCTGGACCGGGAGCTGAATGCGCTGGAGATAAAGGGCGGCGAAATCGCCATCGACGCCAGCAAGCTTTCCCGCCTCGACAGCGCGGGGGCCTGGCTGCTGCTGAGAACCCGGCGCGCGCTGGAAGCCAAGGGCGCCAAGATTTCCGATTTTCGCTTGCCGGAAATGTACCGGCCGCTGCTCGGCGCGCTGGAGAAACCGCGCAAAAGCGAGCCGCGCAAATCGCGCATTCCGACAGGCTATCGCGGATGGCTCTACAGAATCGGCCGCGCCACGATTCACGCCTATACCCAGACCGTCGAGATGCTGGCCTATCTGGGACGCGTCACGGTGGAGACCGGCGAAGCGATTGTCCGGCCCCGGGGCAATCTGCGCGTCGCGGCCCTGTTCCGCCAGATCGAAGAGACCGGGATCAACGCGCTTCCGATCGTGGGTTTGCTCTCCTTCCTGATCGGCATCGTGCTCGCTTATCAGGGGGCCGATCAATTGAAACGCTTCGGGGCGGAGATCTTCACCATCAATCTGCTGGGCGTGGGCGTGCTGCGCGAGATCGGGGGGTTGATGACCGCCATCATCGTGGCAGGCCGCAGCGGCTCGGCCTTCACCGCCCATATCGGCACCATGCGCGTTAATGAAGAGATCGACGCCATGCAAGCCATGGGGCTCAACACCGTGGACAATCTGGTCTTGCCGCGCGTCCTCGGGCTGGTAATCGCCCTGCCGCTCCTGACCATCTATTCCGACATTATGGGCCTGATCGGCGGCGCCTTCATGTGCTACTTCCAGCTCGGCATCACCATTCCGGCCTTCCTGCGCCAGCTGCACGAGGCGGTGACCGTCAACACCCTGATGGTGGGTCTGATCAAGGCCCCGGTCTTCGCCTTTGTGATCGCCCTGGTGGGCTGCTACGAGGGTTTCCAGGTCGAGCGCAACGCCGCCAGCGTCGGCATGTTGACCACCCGCTCGGTGGTGGAAGGCATCTTTCTGGTGATTGTGATAGATGCCGCCTTCTCGGTGATGTTCTCGGTGTTGGGGATCTGATGACGGGGGAAGGAGAAAATGCCAGCCTGCTGCGCCGCGTGCGCCGCGCCGCTTCCGCGGGCGGGACGGCGCAAAACCACATCATCCGGATACGGGGGCTGGTGAACGGCTTCGGCGACAAGATCATTCACGATCATATCGATCTGGACGTTTGCCGCGGCGAAGTGCTGGGCGTGGTGGGCGGTTCCGGCTCGGGCAAGTCGGTCTTGATGCGTTCCATCATCGGCCTGATCCGCCCCAAGGAAGGCGATGTGCGTGTTTTCGGCGAGCCGACCTGCGGCGACATCGAGGGCAGCGCCATGCGGCGGCTGGAAATGCGCTGGGGCGTGCTGTTTCAGGAAGGCGCGCTGTTCTCCTCCCAGACGGTGGCGGAGAATATCCAGGTGCCGCTGCGCGAATATACCAAGATGAGCCAAAGCCTGATGGACGAGATCGCCGAGATGAAGCTGGCCATGGTCGGCCTGCCGCCCGATGCCGGCAACAAATATCCCAGCGAATTGTCGGGCGGCATGAAAAAACGCGCCGGGCTGGCCCGCGCGCTGGCGCTGGACCCGGAGCTGCTGTTCCTGGACGAACCCACCGCGGGCCTGGACCCGATTTCCGCCAATCAGTTCGATGAGCTGATCAACCAGCTGCAGGAAAGCCTGGGCCTCACCGTGATGATGGTGACCCATGACATCGACACCTTGCACGCGGTGACAGACCGCATCGCCGTGCTGGTCAACAAAAAACTGGTGCTCGGCACCATCGACGAACTGCGCAAGAACCAGGATCCCTGGATCAAGGATTATTTCTCGGGCGTGCGCGGTCGCGCCGCCCTTTCCGCGATGGATTTGGCGTCACAGGAGGCGCACTGATGGAGACAAAAGCCAATTATGTCGCGGTGGGCGCCTTCGTGATGGCCTGCGTCATCGGACTGGTGGTCACGGTCATGTGGCTGGCCGGCGTCCAATACAGCCAGGAATATGCCTATTACCAAGCCTATTTCAGAGGCTCGGTCACCGGCTTGGGCAAGGGAACCGTCACCCGTTACAACGGCATCGAGGTCGGGCGCATCACCAACCTGGAATTCGATCCCAACGATCCGCAGCGGGTGATCGTCACCATGCAAGTGCAGCCCAATCTGAATATCCGCGAAGACAGCGTCGCCTCGATCGAGAGTCAGGGTTTCACCGGCGGCACGTTTGTCGAAATCGCCGGCGGCACGACCAAGTCGCCCCTGCTGACGGCGCATGGCGACCAGCGTTATCCGGTGATCCGCACCCGGCAATCCACGTTCGCCCAGTTGCAGCAATCCGCGCCGGAAGTGGTGGCAAAATTGAATGTCGCGGTCTCGCGCCTCAACGATCTGCTCGGCGACGACAACAGGCGCTCGATTTCCCATATTTTGGCGAATCTGGACGAGACCAGCCAGGTGATCGCGCGGCGCAGCGCCGATATCGATGCCACCATCTCCAATGCCAACAAGGCGATGGCCAACCTCAACGATACCACCAACGGGTTGCGGCCCACCTTGCAGCAGGTTGACCTCACTGTCCGGAAATACGGCAAGGTGGCCGACAGCGCCGACGCCTTCATCACCGGCGAAGGCCTGGCGCAGTTTACCGATCTGGTGGGGGAGATGCGGCGGCTGGTGTCCAATCTCACGCAGCTTTCGGACCAGATCAATCGCACCCCGACCAAGCTTTTGTTTGGCGACCGGCGCAAGGGATACGAACCCAAATGAGAAACTCCATGATCCCCCGCAGACTATTCCTGATCGGCGCGTCGTCGCTGCTTTTGCCGGCCTGCAGCAGCGAGTTGCTGGGCCCGCCCGAAGCCGGCGCCATCTATCCGGTCAATCCCAGCTTTCCCGCCGGAAGCGGCGCGAAGGTCGGCTGGGCGCTGGCGATCGCGCGCCCGGAAGTCGCGGGCGGATTGGACAATGACCGCATCGCCTTGCACCAAGCGGGCGGCACCTTGGATTTCTACGCCAAGGCCACCTATCCCGCGCCGCTGCCCGCCCTGATCCAGCAGGCTTTGCTGGACGGCTTTGAGGCGTCGGGGCGCATCGATGCCGTGGCGCCCGAACACGCCACCCAGCATGCCGATTACAGCATTCTCACCGATGTGAAGGATTTTTCGGCGCATTACAGCCAGCAGGACGGTATCCCCACTATCACCGTCAGCATCACCGCCAAGCTGAGCGCCTCACGCGGGCGCGTGATCGTCTCCAGCCTGGCGGTCAGCAAGACCGGGACTGCGTCGAGCAACAGCACGGGCGCGGTGGTCCAGGCCATGCAACAGGCTTTGGGCGCGGCGGTGAGCGATATCGTCACTTGGGCGCTGGCCGCGCCGATGCCGAAAACCCCGGCGGCAGCCACCGACCTCACACCCTTGGATTCCGCCCAGCAGCTGTTGCGCGATTCCAACCGTGGATTGGGCAGATAGGCCCCATACGGTTCCCATTTCGGCGCAAAAAAATCCACGGAACTTTGCGTTCCGATCGGTGTTGCATTCCCGAACGTTTTAGGGAGCGCCCGATGCTTAGATGGGCCGTGATATTTCTGGTAATCGGCCTGGTTGCAGGCCTGCTGGGCTTCACCGGCTTCGCTGGCACCTCGGTCGCTATTGCCAAAACCCTTTTCGTGATTTTCCTGATCGTCTTCCTGGTCTTCCTAATCGCGGGCCTGACCGTGGCAAGACGCGTGGGATGATCGGCTGGAGAACCAGGCAATGCGCCGCCACTTTCTCGCCGCCTCCGCCCTGGTTCCCGCCACCCTTCTCGCAATCTCTCAACTGGCGTCCGTCTCTCCGGCCGCCCCGGCGGTTGCGCAAACCACACAAAGTGCGGGTCTCTGCGATCATCGCTGCAATCCACAATGGCTGGACTTAAATCTGCGCTTCGACCAGTTGCGGCTGGTGGGAACCGCTGAAAGCTACAAGCAACGGCCCAACAGCGCCCTGATGGGGCTGATCCGTATGGGTGGAAAAAAGGACGCCGAGGCGCTGGACTACGGCCACCCGACCCTGACAGCGCAATTGGATGCCGATGTGCGCTCCCTGCAATTCGATGTCGCCTACGACCCCGAGGGAGGCGCGTACAGAAATCCGGCGGGCGCCAGCATGGCGATGGATTTGCTATCGGACGATTACATCAGGGCGATGTCCAAGCCCGGCTTCAAGGTGATCCATGTCCTGGACGTGGACTATGCGTCTTCCTGCCTGGCATTGAGCGACTGTCTACGCCAAGTCGCGGCATGGTCCAAAGCCCATCCGCGTCATCTTCCCATCGTCATTGCCCTAAAAACCAACGATACCAAAACACCCATGCCGGGCGCGACCAAGCCGCGGGATTGCGACGAAACCGCGATGAATGCGCTGGAGACGGAAGTGCGCGCCGTGTTCGCACCCGGCCAGATGATCACACCGGACCAACTGCAGGGCCGCCACAACAGTTTGCGTGAAGCCGCTCTTGCCCATGCCTGGCCGAAACTGGGCGCGGCGCGCGGCAAGGTGATTTTTGTGCTGGACGACGATGCCGCCAAGATCAAAGCCTATCAAGGCGTGCGCAAGTCGCTGGAAGGCCGCGCCATGTTCGTGACCGGCGATGACACCGCGCCGCTGACGGCCTTCCTTTCTGTCGACGATCCGCAAAAGAGCGGCGCCCGCATTGGGCAGGCGGTGCGTTCGGGCTTGATGGTGCTCACCCGGGCCGATGCGGAAACGCGGGAAGCGCGTGAAAACAAGACCGCGCGCCGCGATGCCGCCTTTGCCAGTGGCGCGCAGATCGTCCAGACCAATTTTGCCGCCGCCGACCCGAAAATCGGAAATTATCGCGTCAGCCTTGAGAGCAACCAAGGGGCATTGTGCGGCGCCCAGCTCAAATCCGAGCATTGCGTGTCGTTTGAAGGCTCCGATGCCCCGGTTCGTACCGCCTCCGCCGCAGCGACGCTCTAAGGCAATGCATCGACTGCCTTGGCGAGATCGCGCCAGGGCTTGATGTCCCAGTGATTGGCGGCGAGCGGCGATGGCGATGGCAAAATAAACACGCGCGTGTCGCCCAAAGTTTCGTCTTGCTCGCCCGCCGCCGCTTTTGCGCCCATCACTTTGCGCCCGCCATTGAAACTGGTGAAAGCCAGGATGTGCGGCCTGGCTTTGAGAATGCGGGCCTTGAGCGCCGCAACCGCCTCGCCGCCCAATGCGTCCTTGGGCAATTGATGGTCCATGCCATAAGCATGCTTGGCGATATCGGTAAGACCGATGCCAAGCTCCCACAGTTTTTCATAGTCCCGCGGCGCGAACAGGTGCGGCGTCAGGCCGATGTTGTGCAGGGTGATCCAGAACTTGTTCTGGCCATGGGCATAATAAGCTTGCTGCAATGCCGACTGGCGCCCCGCAGCCGTGCCGCAGAACACTAGCTTCAATCCCGGCTTCAGCCGATCGGGCAAGATATGCTTATTGACCATCAATGGGTGCGGATGAAATCCAGCATATCCTGCCGCAAATTTGTCGTGCCGCGAAATCCCGGCACCAGCGACAAAATTATCCCGACATGACCGGTGCCGGGATAATGCACCTCCTGCACCGGGCTTGAGAAGGCGCGGAGTTTGGCCGCCATGCTTGTCGTATTGCGCGGATAGACGGTTGTGTCGTCGTCACCGGTGGCCAGCAGCATGGGCGGGCGCAGGCCGTTCACATGATTGACCGGCATGGAGTCCAGGTTGTTGCGGCCGTGGAACATGTCGACATATTCGGGATCCTGCATCGGCAGGAAATCATAGGGTCCCGCGATGCCGATCACGCCCCGGATCCAGTCCAGGCTGCCGCCTCGGGACACGATGAATTTCGGCTCCGATGCCAGCATCACCGCATTATAGGCGCCTGCGGAATGGCCGCTGACAAATATCCGGGCGCTGTCGCCGCCATATTCACCGGCATGGGCGTGCAGCCAGGCCAGCGCACCGGCAGCATCCTCGACAAAAGCGGGATATTTCACGTGCGGATACAGCCGGTAATCCGCCACCACCGTCACGATTCCCGCGCTGGCAAAGGCTTGGCCGAAGGCAAGATAGTCACCGCGATTTCCCGCCTGCCAGGAACCTCCGTAGAGGAACAGCAAGACCGGCGCGGGCGCCTTCAATCCCTGTGGCACATAGATGTCCAGTCTTTGGCGTGGATCGGTGCCGAAGGAGAAGTTGCGGTGCACCGTATAACCCGAACGGGGGACCAGCAGATTGACGGCGCTGAATGGCGAACAGCCCGGGAGCAACGCAGCCAGGGCCGCAGCCACCAGGGCTTTGATTTTGGTCATTGTTTCCAGCGACATTGAGACCGTCTTCTACGCCGGAAAGACCCGTTTGGTTCACCTTTTGACAAGACAGGAATACCGCGCCTGTGTCATCGTGAAGTCAAAAGAACCCGGGGAGGACCAAATACCATGACCGTCACACGCCGTTTTTTCCTGCAATCATCCGCCGCGCTGGCGGGCACCGCCTCGCTGCCTGCCCACGCACAAGCTGGCAAGCTGCCGTTCCGCTATGCCTTCAGCCCGATTTCCTGGCAGACCAATATCGAGGAAGCGATACGGGTCGGCTCCAAGCTGGGCTTTCCCGGCGTCGAACCCTTCCGCCACAACATCATCAACTATCTCGACAAGCCGCTGGCACTGAAGAAAATCATGGACAGCCATCACATCCAGATGGCGACCTGCTCCAACGGCGGCGGCGGCAACTTCAGCAGCAATTTCTACGATCCCGCCAAGATCGACAAATCGGTCAGCGACCATATCAACTTCGCGCGCACCTTCATTGCGCCTTTCGGCTACTGCAAACACTTCAAGATGAACATGGGGCCGCGCCCGGCTGGCTATGACACCAATGACGAGCAGATCAAGCGCTGCGCCGGCGCGATGAACCGCATCGGCAAGGAAACCATCAAGATGGGCCTCAAGCTGGCGCCGCATCCGCATGTCAATTCGCTGGTGCAGGACCAGCGTGAAATCGACATTCTGATGAAGGAAACCGATCCCAACTATGTCTGGATGTGCGCCGACCTTTCGCATCTGGTGCTGGGCGGCAACGTTCTGGACGAGGTGTTCGCCAAATACTGGTCGCGCATTGCGGCCATCCACTACAAGGGCGCCCCCACCAGGCTGAAAAACAGCCGCGTGGTGGCGGTGCCGCGCACCGGCGAGGATGCCGGCGGCCATGGCTGGTTCCGCGCCATGAGCGACGCCGATTCCGGCGGCGTGGACTTCCCGGCCGTCCAGAAATTCCTGATCGCCAAGAATTACACCGGCTGGGTGACCCTGGATTACGACGCCTCGATGATCCACAAGGGCAGCACCATGGAAGCGCTGCTCACCGCCGAGAAAAAATACATGGCCGACGTGCTGAAGGTGGACCTCAAAGCGAATATGAGCGGCGCCTGACAGGCATGCGGATTTTTGGATGGTGTTTTGTGTTGCTGCTGTCGGCAGGCGCGCCGGCGGCGGCAGCCGGCCTCACCCTTCTGTCACCGGCATCGGCGGCTCCCGGCGCAGCGCAAGTCGCCGCCCAATTCACCGCCAAGACCGGTATCGCGGTCGCGGTTGGCGGCGGTGGACGCGAGAAGATTTTCGCCATTTTGAAGGACGGCGGCTCAGGCGATGTGGTGCTGTTGCCCAGCGCCGATTTCGCCAACCTGCCCCAGATCAGCGGCGTGGCGCCGCTGGGCCGCATTGTGGTGGGCGTGGCGGCCAAGGCGGGAAGCCAAGCCCCCGATATTTCCACGCCGGAAAAATTCCGCGCCGCCTTGCTGGCGGCCAAAGGCGTGGCCTATGCCGATCCGGCGGCCGGCACGTCCGCGGGCAAGGTGATCGACCGCATGCTGTCGGCGCCGGAATTTTCCGGCGTAAAACGCGTTCCCATCCAGGGCCTGGCGGTGGGTGGGCTCGCCAGCGGCAAGGCGGACATCGCCTTGCAGATGCTGCCGGAGTTGACGATAAACAAGGACGTGACGGTGGCGGGTCCGGTACCCGCCGCCTATGGCGCGGGAGTCGATTTTTCCGCCGGTCTCGCCACCCCGTCCGAACAAGCCAAGTCCCTGATCGCGTTTCTCACCAGTTTCGAAGCGGCGGCCCTGTGGCGCGCGAATGGTCTGGAGAAAACTGCCCATTGAATTGCTGCGCTGCATAATTTTTCAGCAGTTCCTCTCGAAATTTTCATTTGAATTCGATTTCATAAGGCCCTTTCCAATCTCCGGAATCGGTGCCTTAATGGTGCGTCGCAACATACGGAGTCCAGCATGGGCCAGGAACCGGCGAGCACCTTCTTCAGTCACATCAAGCCCGGCGACACGCCTTACAAGGGCGGCGGCTTGCGCGATTTCTTCCTCTATCGCGACCTGGGCATCGCGGGCGCCACCAACGGCAAGGTGATCGCCCATCTGGTGAAAGCCAATATGGCTCCCACCGACGGCACCGGCTGGCACTATCATGTTTGCGATTTCCAGATCGTGATCATGATGAAGGGCTGGGCCAAGTTCATGTATGAGGACAAGGTCACCCTGGTCGAGGCAGGCGATGTGGTGCATCAGCGCCCCGGCATGGTGCATTACCTGTTCGATTATTCTCCCGACATGGAATATCTCGAGATCGTCTCGCCGGCCGATTTCGGCTCGGTCGAAGCGCCTCCCGCCACCGACAAAGTCCCGCCCGTCACGCCATGGAATAGAGCCTGATTTTCCTGGGTGGAAGCGCCTGCGCCGCAGGAATTTTGTGACGTGGTAAGGAGAAGGGCGACGGCCGTATCGGGCAATACGGACGAGCCCTTCGACGAACCCACGGCGCAAAAGACCGCGGCCCTTCGGGTTGCCGTCCGGCGGGCGCCCGCGGTGTCGCAAGGCTCGACCGATGGACACCGCATCGCTCTTCGCCTTGCTCCTGGCGGATCGCCTCGCCGGACGGCAACGCCGGCTGCTTCCGCCCAGGAAAATCAGGCTCAATCAATCCAGCGCGGGTACGACCGTCTTGGGCGCAGCGCTGAGCTTTTTGATGATCTCGACCTCGCGCGCCCGGTAAGGCGTGCCATCGCCGCGCAAAATCTCATGGTGCCACACCACCGGCGGACGCGAGGTATAGGGCCGCTGCCAACTGTCCCAGGGCAGATCCGTCTGGGTCTTGCCCACGACAAAGCCCCAATTGAACATGGCGATGTTGCGGCGCTTGGCGATGGGCAGCACCGTATCGATGTTGGAACCGGCGCCCCGCGCCAGATACTCGGTGCAGAGAATGGGCCGGCCATAGGCTTCCAGCGACTTGGCCCGCGCCTCGAAAATTTCCGGAAAGCTGTAATCGTGGAAGGAAATTACATCCGATTGGGTGAGCTGGGTCTTTTCCACCGCGTTCAGGCTATCGCGATTTTCCCAATGATTGTTGTGCCAGATGCCGCTGGTCAGCGGCTGGGTGGGATCGGCTGAGCGCGCCCATTCGAACACGCGTGGCAGCAGGAACGCGACCTGGTCGAAGCGCGCCTGGCTGTTGTCGGGATAGGAATTGCCGTTGTTGTTGTCGGGCTCATTCCAGACATCCCAGCCCAGGATGCGGTTGTCGCGGGCAAAACTGCTCACCACATCCTTCACATAGGCTTCCAGCCGGGGATGCTGCGCCGGATCGGCAAGCGCCTTGGCCCCCGGTCCTTGCACCCAGCCGCTATTGTGGACGCCGGGAATGGGCGGATGTTGCGGCCCCAATTTGGGATTGGGATCCCAGCAACTGTCGAACAGAACCAGCAACGGCTTGATGCCATGCTTGGCCGAAATCGCCAGAAAGGCGTCGATGCGCTTCTTGAGCCCCGGCGCATCCTGCTGCCACAGCGCGTCATGCAGGAACACCCGCATGGTGGTGATGCCCATGGCTTGCGCCCAAGCCAATTCCTTGTCGATCTGGGCGGGGTTGAAGCTTGCCTCCTGCCACATCTCCAGCTGATTGATGGCATCGGCGGGAATATAGTTGGCTCCGACCAGCCATTTCTGCTGGGCATACCAACTGTTGGCCTGGGCCGGCGTCCAGCGCTCGCGCGCTTCAGCCGGCAGCGCCAGCGCCAGCAAGGCGCCTATCAAAAGCAACGTCCTCATCATCCCCCCTGATACTTTATTGTTATGGAATATTCGGGTCTTCGCCCAGATGGGCGCGCCGGATCGCTTCCCGCAGCTTGGCATCGAGTTTGGCGGAATCCAAGATCACCTTGCCGGCCTCAGCATCCGTTACGGCGCTGAGCGGAATTTCGAAATCGCCCGCATTCTCGACATAGACGACCAGCTCGTGTTTGCGCACCTGACGCACCGCGCCGAAAGTCTTGTGCCCATTGTGCAGGAACACATCAAAGCCTTCGCGGATGGTCTCGTGCATGACTTCCTCAACAGGGCTCAATAATAGCGCGGGATCGGCCCCGCCTGCGGCGTGACATTGCCGCCCAGATCGAACATCACCTCGTCAATATAGCACCAGCCCCAGCCTTCCGGGGGATCATAACCTTCGATGACAGGATGCTTGCTGCGGTGGAAATGCTTGGTGGCATGCTTGCCGCGCGACTGGTCGCAGCAGCCGACATGGCCGCAACTGCGGCAGACGCGCAAATGGAACCATTCCCAGCCCAGCGCCAGGCATTCTTCACAGCCTTTGCTGCCCGGTGTCACCTTTTGAATCGTATCGAGATGGGAGCAAAAATCGTTGGCCATCTTATTACTCGGCCGCTGCCTGTTGATCCCGCGCCATCCGCAGACGCGCCAGCCAGGCATGGATCGCCGAGACCACCGTCGAGCCCTCGCCGACCGCCGCCGCCACCCGCTTGACCGAGCCGGAACGCACATCGCCCACGGCGAAAACACCGTCGCAATTGGTTTCCAGCAAGTGCCGGCCACCCGCGCCGGTGATCACAAAGCCGTTGCCGTCCAGATCGATGCCGGAGTCCCCCAGCCAATCGGTATTGGGGTCGGCGCCGATGAAAGAGAAAACATGCCCGGCTTCGCAGCTGGCCTCTTCGCCGGTATCGCGATTGCGCACACGCACGCCCTTGAGGCATTCCTCGCCGCCTTCCAATCCGCAAATCTCGTGGCGGACCAGAACTTCGACATTGGGCAAGGCGCGGATGCGGTCGATCAGATATTGCGACATGGTGGTTTCCAGGTCCTTGCCGCGCACAATCATCCAAAGCTTCTTGACCTTGCCGGCGAGGAACACCGTCGCCTGGCCGGCGGAATTGCCCGCGCCCGTCAGGATCACTTCCTGGCCGGCACAAAGCTTGGATTCGATGGCGCTGGCCCAATAATGCACGCAGCTGCCCTCGAAGTCCGCCAGGTTGGCGATGTTCAAGCGGCGATAGCGCGCGCCGCAGGCCAATACGATACTGCGCGCATTCACCGTCTCACCGCTGCCCAGCCTGAGGCGGAAATGCCCGGCCTCCATATCCTCCAGCAAGCGGACTTCCTCGGGGATCGCGATCTCGGCGCCGAACTTCTGCGCCTGGGTATAGGCGCGCGCCATCAAGGGCAGGCCGGCGATGCCGGTGGGAAAGCCCAGATAATTTTCGATGCGCGCCGAAGCGCCCGCCTGGCCGCCGAAACTGCGGCAATCCAGCACCAGGGTCGAAAGCCCTTCCGAAGCGGCATAAACGGCAGCGGCAAGTCCGGCGGGACCCGCACCGACAATGGCCGCGTCATAGACCTGCTCGCCATCGATGGGCTTGAGCAGGCCGATGCAGCGCGCCAATTCGCCTTCGCTGGGGTTGCGCAAGATCTGCCCGCCGGGACAAAGCACAATCGGCAGATGTTCGGGCTGGATGACAAATCGCGCCAACAGGGTTTGGGCGCAGCCGTCATTTTCGGCATCCAGGGCGCGATGGGGATGGCCGCTGCGCCGCAGAAAATTTTCCAGCCGCAACATGTCGGCGCTTCCGAACACCCCGATCACGATGGGACCGGCCTGTCCGGCTTCCAGCAGGCCGACGCGGCGCAGGATCAGCGCCCGCATGATGCGCTCGCCCAATTCCGCTTCCTGCACCAGCACATCGCGAAGGCGCCGCGACGGCACCACAATCGCCTCGACGTCGCCTTCCGCGGTGGCATCCACCAAAGCGGGGCGGTCGGAAAGCTGCGCCAGCTCGCCCAGGAAACTGCCGGGGCCATGCTGGACAATCGCCTGTCGCTGGGAAACCGCGCCGCCCTGGCGCACATCGATAGTGCCCTTGAGGACAACCGCCAAACCCTCGGCCACCTCGCCTGCCTTCATGATCGCGGCGCCGGGCGGGAAATGACGGATTTCGCCGAAGCGGCGCAGGCGGGAAAAATCATGCTCGTCCAGATGCGGAAACATCTGGTGGCGGCGTGTCTCAAGAACGGAAGGATTATCGGCCATGCGGCCAAGCGTACAGAAGCCCCATGGCAGCGTCATCCATCATCTTTGCCCGAACGGGGATGGAACCCGCCTGCCGCGCACAATTGTGACAGGACATGGGAAGGTTCAGCGCCGCATCAGCCCGGCCGCCTTCAAGGCGCGCACGACCAGGTTTTCTTTTTGCGCCGTTTCGTCGGACTGAGGATGGTGCAACAATTCTGCCTCGATCTTAAGCATCGCCCCGGCAGGACGGGAGACAGTGGGCTGAGAAACAGCCGCCGATGTCAGGCCCCAAAATTCCGCGATCCGCCTGGTGGAGGAAATGCCCGCATCCAGAATGAAAGGCGCGGGCTGGCCCAAATCGCGCGAAGCGATCGGCGTGCCATGGCCCAGCGCAGGAAGCGTATAGACTTCGAGTTTGCCGTCCCAGCGCAGATGGACCGCACCATCCACCATGTCTTGCGCGGCGCCCATCAGAGAAAGACCATGCACATCGGCCCATTGCGCCACACTGGCCTGGGCATTGTTGATATTCACCACCGCATCCAATGCGCCATGCCAGATGGAAATTTTCGGCCAGGGACCTTTATGGTCCGAGGCGGCGCGCACCAATTCGCCCCATTGCGCGGGTGTGCGCAGCGGCGCGCTGCGCATGCTTTCCAGGGCATCGCGGACATTCTGCGCCGCGCCGAAGGCAAGTCCGCCGATGATCGCGCCGCCTTGAAACATCTCCGGATAGGTGGCCAGCATCACCGCCGCCATCGCGCCGCCCGCCGACAGGCCGGTGATGTAAATGCGGGTCGCATCCAGCCGGTGCGTCTCCACCATGGTCTGGATCATGCGGGCGATCGAAGCCGCTTCGCCTTCACCGCGCGTGATGTCCTCGGGATTGAACCAGTCGAAACAGGTGTTGGGATTGTTGGCGGCTTTCTGTTCCGGCGCCAGAAGCGCAAAGCCCAATTGATCGGCCAGCTGGCTCCAGCCGGTGCCAAGATCATAACCGGCGGCGGTCTGGCCGCAGCCATGCAGGATCACCACCAAAGGCGCGCCCGCGCCCAGGCGAGTGGGCAAATATTCGAACATGCGCAGATTGCCGGGATTGGGGGCGAACGAGGATTCGGTCAGCGGCTCTGCCTGCGGCCGGGATTTCAGGGGGCTCGCCTTCGGGCCCCGTCCGTCAAATCGCATAAGTGTCACCAATTTCCGCCACATAACGACTCTTCCAATATCATGTTGCAGTGCAACAAATACAAGGGGCTGGCTGGTCTTGGTCCGCGACAAACAGCCTTTCCGTAACGCAGGAACCAAAATCACATGCCTGGCACCAAAAGGACATTGCGCAGTTGTCTATGCCGGTGGTGCTCAAAAAAGGAAGCGACCGTGCGATTGCCATCTCAACCATCCCAGAAGTGGCCAGCCGAAGATAATTTGCGACAAACCACAGGAAATCCCGCATTGCCCGGCTTTTGGGCGCGCGACAGACTGGCGACGATCCTGCCAAGGCGCGGCCAAAAAGGACGCTCGATGTTCTCCAAACCGGCAATCGCCATACTGCTGCTGCTGACAGTGCCGGCAGCCGCACAGACCCAGACCTTTGATGAGCAGACCCCCATCGAAGTCCTGGCGGCCGATCCGGCGGCGGCGGCCGTCCTCAACAAGGACCTGCCGGGGCTTTTGACCGATGCCATGTATCCGGTGTTCAAGAGCATGAGTCTGAAGGCCATCCAGCAAGCCTCCAATGGCGACTTGAGCAAGCGCGATGTCGAAAAAACCGTGACCGACTTGCAGGCGCTGGCGCGGCGTTAGACACTCTCTCAATGGAGCAATATCTCTACTTCGGCAGCCTGGGGCTGCACGAACGCCAGTATCAGATCGCCAATTTCATCGGCCTGGCTCTGCAGCCGGCCCACGACCGCGAAATCCAGCATAATTTCGCCGACCCCCTGCCCTTTGGCGATGGCAGCATCGCCAAGATTCAGGCCCAGGATGTTCTGGAGCATGTCGCTTTCGAAAAAGTCCCCGCCATCCTGGACGAAATCTATCGCGTGCTGCGCCCCGGCGGCATTTTCCGGCTCAGCGTTCCGGATTATCGCAGTCCGGTGCTCAAGCGCCGCTCGATCTATGACGCGCGCGGAAAGGTGATCGGAGACCTGATGATGGGCGCCACCAGCTATCTGGACCAGACGACCGGCGACGCGCGCGTGCGTTTCAGCGAGGACGGCGACGCCCATCTCTGGTTTCCCCGCTACGAGCTCATCACCCACCTGGTGCTCAAGTCGGAAATCCGCAAGGCCGCAATCCACTTCTATCAGGCCTTCCTCGACGATCATTCCTATCTCTGCGAGCCCGTCCCCGAGAACGAGATGTTCGTGCAACGCGCCGCGCCCCATGACAGGCGCGCCGGTGGCGCACCGGTTTCGATCGTCGCGGATTTCGTCAAATAGCGCGCGGCTGCTGGAAAATGAAAAATGGATCAGCCGCGATGAACAAAGCCCTGCAAAGTGCGCGCGTGCTGGCGGTCCTTATGCTGGCAGGTTGCCCCGCATTTGCCGCCGAGCTGAGCGTGGGACACGGAAAAACCTATGCGCGGCCCAGCCAGGCGGCCCGCGCCGCCCAGCGCGGAGATGTCATTCGCATATTCCCCGGCACCTACAATGATTGCGCGCATTGGAACACAAGCGATCTGGTCATCGAAGGGATCGGGCCGAATGTCATCCTTGCGGGCAAGGTCTGCGACAGCAAGGGCATCTTCATCACCCGGGGCGACGACATCACCATCCGAAACATCACCTTCACCGGCGCCCAAGCGCCCAATCACAATGGCGCCGGAATTCGCGCCGAAGGCGCAAACCTGACCGTCGAAGACAGCCGTTTCATCGGCAACGAGAACGGCATCCTCACCAGCGGCAATCAAGCCAGCAGGATTACGATCAAAACCAGCACTTTCCGCGGCAATGGAAACTGCATCGCCGCCTGCGCCCATGGAATTTATGCCGGCCATATCGCGCTGCTGCGCGTCGAGGCCAGCACCTTCGAGCAACAGCATGTCGGCCATCACATCAAGTCGCGGGCGGCGCGCACCGAAATCGTCCGCAACTCGGTCCAGGACGGTTCCGGCGGATCGGCGAGCTACCTGCTGGACCTGCCCAATGGCGGTTCGGCGTTGATATCCGGCAATCTCTTCGAAAAGGGGGCGGGCTCCCGCAACAAGCACACCGCCATTTCGGTCGGCGCGGAATCGGAAACCAACCCGGCCGGCGAAATCGTGGTGGAAGACAACCGCTTTTTCAACGATAGCGGCATCAAGACCGCCTTTGTCAGAAACTATACCGCCCGCCCGATCACGCTTCTCAGAAATCAGTTTTCCGGCGACGTCACGCCGGTCGACGGGCCGCTGCCGTCCAAGGACAAACAAGCCAAACCTTGACCTGGCCTGGATCGTGGCCCAAGCGGCTGATAACAAGCGCTTGATAACCAGTATTCCCAAGGGAATCGGAGTTCGCATGGAACCAGAAATACTGAACCGCATTGGGCCGACGGTGCTCGATCTGCTGTTGAGCCGACGCTCCTGCGCGGCACGGGCAATGACCGGACCGGGACCTTCCAAAACCCAGCTTGCCGATATCCTGCGGGCCGGCGCGCGCGTGCCCGATCACGGAAAACTGTTTCCCTGGCGCTTTGTCGTGTTCGAGGGAGAGGCCCGGATGCGTTTCGCGGACATATTGGTGGAGACGCTGTCCCAGGAAGACGCCAGTCCCAGCCTCTGCGAGGAGTGGCGCGCGCGGGCGACGGCGGCGCCCGTGATTGTGGCGGTGATCTCAGCTGCGCGTGAGTCGATCAAAATTCCGGTATGGGAACAGGAACTGTCGGCAGGGGCTGTGTGCCAGAACATGCTGATCGCCGTCCACGCCATGGGCTTTGTCGGCAATTGGCTGACGGAATGGTACGCCTATCACCCCGCCGTCAAACAGAAGATCGGCCTGAAGCCCGGCGAGCGCTTCGCGGGCTTTATTTACATGGGCACGCCCAAGGAAGAGCTGCAGGAACGGCCCCGGCCCGAGATGGACAAGATCGTCAGCCGATTCTAGCCGGGTTGCTTTATTTCCAGTTGGCGGCAAGCCGGCGCGCATCCGCCAGCTCGTCAAACTTCGCCCCGCTCGCCAGCAGGTTTTTCAGCAAGGCGCGCGCGGCATCACGCTTTGCGTTGGCGTCGAGCGCAACCGCCAGGTGATAGGTGATCGTCCCATCCTGCGGCTTCAGATCATGCGCGCGCTGGAGCAACGGCAAGCCGCCGGCGGCATCCTTTTGCTGCACCTTGAACCATCCCAGACTGTCGGCGATTTCCGGCGAATTCGGCGCCAATTGCACGGCCTTTGTGAACAGGGCGCCGGCCCGTTTGGGATCGCTGGACTGAATCAAACTGCCCAGATTGTTCATCGCGAGGACATTGCCGGCATCCTGTTTGAGGATCACTTCATATTGCGTGCGCGCGCCTTGATTGTCCCTTTCTCCCATCAGAACCATCGCCAAAACCTGCCGCACCGACATGTCGTCCGGATTGCGGGCAAGCCATTGGGACATGAGCGTTACGGCGCCCTTCTTGTCGTTCATCAGGATTTTGAGCTGTATCAACCTGGAAAGCACGAGCTGATCGGGCTTGGCGGCGAGGCTTTTGGTGAGAATGTCCGAAGCCTGATCGTAACGCTTCACCTTGGTCAGCGCATCGGCGAGCAGAATATCGCCCTGCGAACCGGGATGAGACGCTTGAAAGGCCCGGGCCGACGCCACCGCGGCATCGGCATTTCCCAGCGCAAATTGCAGGTTTACTTGACCGCCTTTCACAAGCGGCGAGTCGGGACTGAGCTTGACGGCGTCCTCGAGAGCACGCTGCGCGCCCGCGCGGTCGCCCGCCGCGAAAAGCGCGTCGCCCAGCAGCATCTGCGGCTCGGGGGCCTTGGGGTTCAGGGACACCAAGCGGCGGAAGCTGGCCACCGCCTCCTGCTTTCGGCCCAGCGCCGACTGAACCTGTCCGCGCAGCGCGACGCCTTCGACATTCGCGGGCTGCAGGCGCAGAAGATCGTCTGTGACCTTGAGCGCGGCCTGGTTATCCTTGCGCGTCATCAGGTAGCGAGCCAGGGCAATTCTGGGCGTCGGATCCTGCGACACGGCGATCGCCTCGGCCAGCAATTTGCGGACCTCCTGATCCTTGCCTTGCCGCGCGGCAATATCGGCCAGGCGGAGCCGCGCGACGACATTGTTGGAATCGGACGACAGGAGGGCGCGCAAATCCTTGGCCGCATCGTCGTATTCTTGGGACACGGAGAAAAAATTCGCGCGGGATATCAGCGCGGCTTGATTTTTCGGCTCCAACCCGATCGCCCTATCGAAGGCGATCTTCGCCTCCGGCATCTTGCGCTGAAGCATAAGGGTATCGCCGCGATAGACCAGCGCGATCACGCGCTGCCGCGGGTCCTGGCCAAGCCGATCGGCGATCTCCAAGGCTTCCGGAAACCTGCGCGCCTGGACCAGCGCGCCGATCAGCGGCCCGACGATCGCGGGATTGCCGGGCTCTTTGGCCGCCGCGTCTTTCAGTTCCTTGATCGCCTGGTCGGTACGTCCGGCCCGCAATTCGGCAAGCGCGTGCGGGACGGCGACGCTGTTTTGATTTCCCGCGCCCACTCTTTTCAGCGCGCGTTGCGCGTCGGCGGGGCGATCCAGATCGTCATAGACCCGGGCCAGCAATCTGACGGTTTCGGGATCGGACGATTCCTTGACCGGGCCCAGAACATTGAGGGCGGAGTTGGCGTTGCTTTGCTCCAGATACAGCTCGGCAAGGCGCCGCCGCACCGGCACATTGCCCGCATCCTTGCCCAACACCCTGCCAAGAATATCGGCGGCCACTTCGTGGCGGCCCGCATTCACCGCAAGTTGCGCAACCGCAAGTCCGGCAGAAGTCGACTGTTCCAGAAACTCCTTGGGCAGAGTCAGCGCCACATCCCATGCGCCCCTGGCGTCGCCGGACTGCGATATCGCCAAGGCCTTATAATACTTCGCCATGACCGAGCCGGATTGCTTGGCGAGAATGGCTTCGGCCTCGGCCCTTGCCGCCGCAGGCTGTTTCTGGTCCAGCAAAATTTCGATGTGCGCGAATTTGACGTCGTTGCGGTCGGGGAATTTGGCGAGCAGACTTTCGCTCAAGGCCTTGGCGCCCGCACCATTCCCGGACAGCCTGAGCGCGCGCAGCTTGAAGAGGGCGATCCCGGCATTGTCGGGCGCACTCTTCAGCGCCTCGTCGGCGAATTTCGCGGTAGCGTTGATATCGCCCTGCTGCAACGCAAGCATGCCCCGCGCCAGAAGTCCCTGCGCGTCACGCCGCAATTTGAGGGCGCGATCCCCGGCATCCCGGGCTTCCGCCGTACGGCCCAGCCGTTGCAGCGCAAAGGACCGCGCCTTCAGGATGTCCGGCGCCGTTGCGGCGGTGGAGGCGCCGGGATCCGGATACTGATCCAGAAGATTCTGGAACTGCAGGCGCGCCAGCATGATCTGGAACAGATAGGGCAAGACTTCGCGCTCGGGCCCGCCGGTCTTCAGGGCCAGGCGCATCTCCCGCTCCGCCATCGCCAAGTCGTTGGTCTGCAGCAACACAAGACCAAGCTGGAAATGCGCGGTGCTGTCGGACGGCGCGACCCGGACTGCATTTCGCAGATTGATCAGGGCGAGACGATAATTTCCGGCTCTGACCGCCGTTTGCGCATCGGCGAGGAGTTTTGCCACCGGCTTGTCGGCCAGGCCGGCATCGCCTTGTGCGGCAGCCTGCGGCACGGCAGCGAACAGAAAGCCGCTTAAGGCGGTTCCCAGTACAAGCCATGTCCAGGCTTTGCAGCGGCTTTTGGCACCGAAGCTCACAGCGTCTCCCAAATCGCGCATTCTGCCAGCGAGCAGACATGTTAGGCGAGAATGGGGGTCCGCACTAGCGCTTCATCCGCCCTTGGTAAATCAGAAGAAAACCTGACGGCCCGCGCGGGAACGTCAAAAAGCCGGCGGGCGGGGCGGCGATCCGGTCTTTTGCCATTCCAGCGGCAGAAAGCCGTCCACGTTGCGCCGGCGCACCGGCTTAGAAGGAACGACCCTTGGCGATGCTGGCGCGGGCCTTGGCCATCAAGCCCTGAACTTGCGGGTCCTGCGATTCCTGAACCGGGCTCAGCACCAGCAGGGCGGCTTGCGGACTATCCATTCTCAGCCGCACGGCCGCGAGCGCCAATCGCACGTCGAGCGAATCCGGCGCGGCACTCAAGGCTTTTCCCAGAATCGCCGCGGCAACTCCGTCATGGCCGTCATCCTCCACGATACGCGCCATCTGAACGGCGAATTGCGGATTGGTGCTCGCAAAATTGGTCGGCAAACTCATCACGGTCTCCGACGCCGCTCTGCGGTCTTGCGCGCGGGACAAGAGGACCGCCCGGTAGTAGACCATCACCGGCGCTTTCGGCCTAACGGCCAGAATTCTGTCGACTTCGGCCTTGGCCCGCGTGTCGAGATTGCGCTTCAAGAAGATCGCGGCCTTGCTTTCCGCAGGCACGGTGCTGACCGGATAAATTTTCTGCATTCGGTCGGCCAGCGCCAATACCTTTTCCATTTCGTTGGCAAGCACAAACTGTTCCAGCTGGCGCGCCAGAATCTCCGAATTGTCCGGAGCCATCCAATAGGCCTGGTTGATCAGCTGCCTGGCGAATGCGTCCTCGCCCTGGGCGGCAGCAATATCGGCACGCACCAACAGCCCGCGCGGCGTCTTCTTCAGAACCAAGGCGCGATCCATGGCGCTGGCTGCGTCCGCAATATTATCGGTGGCGCGCAAGGCCAGCGCACGGCCCTGCAAGATGATGGCCGTGACATCGCCCGTGGCGTCCGGCGCAGGGTCAGGAAATTCATTGAGAAGGGTAATTTCCTCGCGCTTGTCCAACATGGCCTCGAACAAGAGCGGCAAGGCGTCCAGGTCGCGCGCGCCGTCCAGGCGCGCTTGGCGCAGTTCACGCTCGGCCTGAGCCTGGCCTTCGATCCGAAGCAGGGCGCGGGCGATTTCCACCCGTATCGCCCCTTCTTTTGGCGAGTCCAAAAGGGCTTTCTGCGCCAAGCCCAACGCCAACTTGTATTGTTTCCTGGAATATTCCGCGCGCGCCGCCAGGCAGAAACCGCGCGCGCTGAGATTTTTCACCTGGACGCATGCGCCGGCATCCACCGCAGCCGCCGGCTGACTCAAGCCGGCGACAAGGGCGAAAACGAAAACCAGATAGCGTGTCATCGGCGAAGCCATAAGAAACGCTCTTCTCTCACAAAATTTTCAGCGCGGCTGAAAACTAACGCGCCATGGTAAAAACCGCCAAAACTCTCAACCGGGCATCTTCGAGCCCTGGCGCCTTTGACGCGGCAAGCGCCTGCAATCGCGCGTTTCAAATAAAATAATTGAAAATCAATGGCTTGATGCCATAGCCTGGCGTTTGCTGCCAGGCCGAAGGCGGGTCAAGCCGGTCAAAATCAGGCCTTCTCAAAGGCCGGCTTTGACGCTCTGCCGCAAATGACTAAGGTCCCTCGCGTCCGGGTATGCAGAGGTGGAAGCAGCGCTTCTTTCTGGCGCGAACCGGGCGAATGTTCGATATTTTGTACAGGCAAGACTTCATCATGTTGGCCCAGATCGCGCCGAAGAATGACAAGCCGCTTTCCCACCCGGAAAGCTCCACTAGACCCTCGAATGCGCATCTGACCCGTGGTTAAGCCTACCCCCGAAGACGAAGCCGCCCTCGACGCCACCAAGGCGCCGCTGATGGAACATTTGCTGGAGCTGCGCAAAAGGCTGATCTGGGCGGTATTGTCTTTCGCAATCTGCTTTATCGTCTGCTTCACCTTTTCGACACCGATCTTCACCTTCCTGACCCAGCCGCTGCACCGGGAAATGGCCGGGCTTCCCAACGACTATCTGATCTATACGGATCTCACCGAGGTGTTCTTCACCAAGGTCAAGATCGGCATGTTTGGCGGCTTTTGCCTGGGTTTTCCGGCGATCGCGTACCAGGTCTGGCTCTTTGTCGCTCCGGGCCTTTACAAGCACGAGAAAAACGCCTTCTGGCCGTTCCTGCTGGGCGCCCCCATCATGTTCTTCGTGGGAGCGGCCTTCGTCTATTGCGTGGTGATGCCGCAATTCATCAAATTCTTCCTCAGCTTCCAGACTGTGGGCACGCCCGAAGCGATGGGCATCCAGCTTCAGGCCAAGGTGTCCGAATATCTGGGCAATGTGATCACCCTGGTCACCGCCTTCGGGCTGACCTTCCAGCTGCCCGTGATCCTCGGCCTGCTCGCCAAGGTGGGGATCGTAAGCGCCAAGGCGCTGCGCGAGATGCGCCGCTACGCCATTGTCGGTCTGTTCGCGGTGGCGGCGGTCTTCACCCCGCCGGACGCCTTCTCCATGCTGGCCCTGGCGGTGCCCCTGACGGCCCTCTACGAACTGTCGATCTTTCTGGTGGTGGTGATCGAGCGCAATCGCGCCAAGCGAGATGCGATCCGCGCGGCAGAGACCGTCACTTGATCCACGTCTTGGGCTTCGGTTTCGGCCGGGGAACCGTCAAAGCGGACGGTTTTGGGCGCTATCCCTCGGTTTAAAACTGACAATTCATACTTGGCGGAAGCGCCAAAAAGTGTAATTCGGCTTTACAAATTCGGGGGTGTGGATAACGTCAATTTCTACATCACATTGATTTTGTTATATATTTTTTATTGGCACGTCTTCTGCATATTTCTGCCCAACGATTAAACCCGGAGATTTTCACATGCGTATGCCTTCTCTTCTCGCTCTGTCGGTTGCCGCGACTGCCCTGCTGGGCACCAGCGCTGCTATGGCCGGCCCCATTGCTCTCGGACCTGGCGGCTTTATCGCCACCACCGACTCCAGCTGGGAAAACCTGACCAATGCCGTCGGCCAGACCCTGCACGGCATCCTGAAGGTCAACCAGATCGATGGCGCCAGCGGCACCGTCTACAGCTATGGCTCGGCTACCACCAAGGTCACGGGCGTTTTCGACGCCTTCAAGCTCCAGGCCGTTCAGGACAATGGCGGCGGCAGCTTCCGTCTGTATTTCAGCGGCGGCAACCTCAAATACTACACCTCCGCTAACGACCCCTACCTCAATAACACCATTGTCAACAGCGGCACGCAGAACGCCGGCATCACCGCCATCCAGGCTGGCAGCGAGTGGTTGAATTTCAACGCTCAGAACATCCTGACCTTGGCCAGCGGCGTCGGTGGCAACAACACCAACTGCGCCTCGTTCGCGACCTGCCAAGCCTTCGATGACGCCAACATCAGCCTGTACATCGATCTGCAGGGCACCCTGAACAGCTTCGGTTTTGCCGGCACCTCGCAGGTCTATCTCGACCTGATCAGCGGTTCGGGCTTCACCGACCTCGTGCAGGATGGCGTCATCAACTCCTTCACCAACGCGGTGGCCGATGCTTCCTACCAGGGCAACGCCAACACCGGGCAGTGCGCGGTTTACGGTCCCAACACCCCCTGGCAGGTTTGCGGAAGCAACAACCTGTTCGCGGTTGCGGTTCCGGAGCCTCTGACCCTGTCGCTGTTCGGCGCCGGTCTGGTTGGCGCGGCCTCTCTGCGCCGCCGCAAGGCCAAGAAGGCCTAATCAACCTTCACTCGATTGCAGAAACGGCGCCCCTCCGGGCGCCGTTTTTGTTTGTGCTCTCCACAGAGCCCGCTTCGCGCCGCCGGCAAAAATTGTGGATAGGCCCTAAGTAGATTCCCTAGGGCGGCAGTTGCAGCTGATCTCTTTCGATCGATCAATTGGACCCGTATTTACCGCATTGAAAGAGCTGCGGCCGGAATGCGGCCCTCTGTGTTCGGATTGCGGCGCGGCGCGCGAACATGGTTAACCACGTCGCGCTGAAAGTGTGTTTGACAGCATAGGAAAAACGCGGAACAGTTTGATTTGCACTGCTGTTGGGGGTTTACGGAAAGCATCAAATTTTACGCGCGGGTTGGGGGCAACCTTGGCGTAAATATCCGGACAATTTGCGGCAGAGGGTTAGCGCCAAAGTAATCGTTTTGGGCTGGAATAACGGGACGCCGAACAACAAAGGGCGCGGAGATTTTTGGGGGTAGCGTATGGGCGCGATTGATAGGGAGCATCCGGAAGCGAATTTCGCTGAAAGCTGGCAGACCGAATTGAGTCTTCTCGCGCGCCACGATGTGTTCTTTGAAACCCGTGTCGCCGATTGTCCCGCTCTCATCGAAGCCGCACACGCATTGCGCTATCAGGTCTATGTCGTGGAGCGCAAGTTCGAGGACGCCGAACAGCATAGCGACGGCATGGAAACCGATCAGTACGACAAGGGCGCGATCCAGGGTGTTCTGTTCCATCGCGCCAGCGAACAGGCGATCGGCACCGTCAGAATTATCCAGCCCGCCAAGTGCGGCGAGGCAGGCCTGCCGGTCGCGCAGCTTTTGCACGAGAGCAATATCGAGCTTGCCAAATTCGTCAGCCTCGCGGATTCGGTGGAAATCTCCCGCTTCGCCATTTCCAAGGAGTTTCGCCGCCGCTGGACCGATGAGCGCGTCATCGCCGCGGGGCGTCCCCTGACCCGGCTGGAAACCGCGCGGCAGGCCAACCTGCCCTGTCTGAGCCTGATCCAATTCCTGCTGCGCCAGTGTGTCGACAATGGCGTCGTCTATTGGACCGCGGTGATGGAAAGCACCTTCCTGCGCATGCTGGCGCGGATGGGCATCCACTTCACATCCATCGGACCGGTGGTGTTCCACCACGGCTTCCGCCAGCCCTGCTACTGCTATCTTCCCACCATGCTGGAAGAGCTGAAGCTGGAGCATCCCGACTATTGGCAGGTCATCACCAATGGCGGCGAATTGAGCGAGAGACTGGCGCTCCTGACCCAGCAGGCATCCGCCCCCTTCCGCAAACGCGCCTAGAGGGCTTCCGTGGGGTTCTCCGCCCGGTTGCATAAGCCGGCGTCTTATCCGCGCTGCCTAAAATAGGGTTAATACTGTTCCCGCCCTGGTGTATCCTTGGGCCCGCCGCTTGCCGCGGCAGCACAATATTAAAGCCCATGACCTCTAATCTCCTTGATTGCCTCTGAAAGAAACGGGATGGCTCCGCGCTTCTCCTATGCCGATGCGTTCGACCGCAATCTCGGCTGGTTCACCGAAACGGAACAGCAAGCTCTCAGGAGCAAGACCATCGCCATTGCGGGGATGGGCGGGGTTGGGGGCGTGCACCTGCTGACCCTGGTACGGCTTGGCTTCACCAAATTCCGCATTGCGGATCTGGACGTGTTCGAAGTCGCCAATTTCAACCGGCAGGTCGGCGCCCTGATCTCCACCCTGGATCAACCCAAGGTCGAGGTCCTGGCGCGGATGGCCAAGGACATAAATCCCGAAGTCGAGATCGCGGAATTCCCCGCCGGCGTGACGCCGCAGAATCTCGACGAGTTCTTGCGCGGCGCGGACCTGTTTATCGACGGATTTGATTTCTTCGTGATCGACATAAGACGCCAGGCCTTTGCGCGTTGCCGCGAGCTGGGCATTCCGGCCCTGACCGCGGCGCCGGTCGGCATGGGTGTGGCGTTCCTGCTCTTCACCAAGGACGGCATGAAGTTCGAGGATTATTTCCGCTTCGAGGGCAAGACGGAATTGCGCCAATACATCAATTTCCTGATGGGACTTGCGCCCAGCGGGATGCACCGCGCCTATCTTGTCGATCCCACCAGACTGGATGTCGCCCGGCGCAAGGCGCCCTCGACCATCATCGGCGTGCAATTGTGCGCCTCCTTCACCGCGGCGCAGGCCGTGAAATTCCTGCTCGGACGCGGCGAGGTGAAACCGGCGCCGTTTCACTATCACTTCGATTCCTATCTCAATATTTTTAAGGCCGGGAGGCGGCCCGGCAATAACGGGCTGCTGCAACGCTGGAAGGGCGACGCGGTCGAGCGGGCGCTGAAGAAACAACTGGGGAGCGGCCGTGCTGAACTATTCCCGTCTACCGCCGGCCGTTGAACAGATATTGGAGGCGGCCCATTGGGCGCCCAGCGGCGACAATGCCCAGCCCTGGACCTTCGAGGTGCAGAGCGAGGATCTGTTCGATGTCCTGGTGCGCATCGAAGCGGGAAATGTCTATGAATACCGCCAGGGCGAACCGACCCTGATCTCGGCCGGAACCTTGCTGGAAAATATCGCCATCGCCGCGCCGTCCCAGGGCAAAAGCGCCGGCTGGCAGTATCAGGGCCTGGCCGGCAATGTTCACCGCATACGGGTACAGCTGACCGATGACAGGGCGGCCGCCGGGCATCCCCTGCTCGGCCAGATCGAGCGCCGTTCGGTCGACCGGCGCCCCTATCAGTTGCGGGCCCTGTCGCAAGGCGACAAGCGCGCTTTGTCGGATGCGGTGGGCCCGGAATTTTCGGTGGAATGGCATGAAAGCCTGGCGGCCCGCCGCAAGGTCGCGGGCCTCACCCGGCTGGCGACGGACATAAGGCTGCGCATTCCGGAAACCTTCGATATTCACAATCACATCGTGGACTGGAAGCGGACCTTTAGTCCCGACGCGATCCCGTCCCGCGCTTTGGGCCTGGATGCCATGACCTTAAAGATCATGCGCTGGACCTTGGCAAAGCGGGCGCGCACCGAGATGGCGAACCGCATGGGCTCGCCGGTCTTTGCCGGCCTGCAGATGGATTTTTTGCCCGGTATCTTCAGCGCCGCCTATTTTGCCTTCCGGCTCAAGCAGCGCGCCAGCGGCCCGGCGGACGAGGCAAGCCAATTGCTGCGGCTGGGCCAGGCCGTGCAACGCTTCTGGCTGACGGCCACCAAACAGGGATTGGCGTTGCAGCCCTGCCTGGCGACCTTGGCCTTCGCCCATTATGGGCGTGCCAAAGAGCCATTCACGGTCAGCGCGGCCGAGCGGCGCAAAGCCGAAAAACTGGCCGAGCGCGCCGACAGCGACCTTGGCGACGTGCCGTCCCTGCGGTTTATCGGCCGGATCGGTCATCCCAAGGCCCAGCTGCAAAGCCGGTCCCTGCGCCGGCCCTTGGCCGAACTGGTCCGTGAAGCTTAATTCACCGACGATTTGGGCATCAGCCATATTCCGATCGCCGTCAGGCCGACCACCGCGCCCAGCAGCAGGAACATATGGTTGGTCGCCAGCATGACGCTCTGGTCCTGCACCAGCCGGTCCAGCGAGCCCAGCGCTTGACCGTGCGGCAATCCCTTGTCGCCCAATTTCTCCAGAAAATCCCGCGAATGGCGCAGGGTGCCCACCAGGTCGCTGCGCAATGTGGTGGCAGAGGAGCTCCAGGCCGAGACCACAGCCGCGGTGGCAATGGCGCCGGCGATGGTGCGCAGAAAATTGATCAGGCCCGAGGCCGCGGCTGTTTCCTCCGGCCTCACCGACGTCATCGACAAGGTCATCAGCGGCACGAAAAACAGCGGAATGCCGAAGCCCATCGCCAGTTGCGGCAGGATCATGGCTTCGAAGCTGACATTGGAGGCATAGCCGGTGCGGTAAAGGATCGCCAATGCCAGGATCACCAATCCCAGCGACATCAAGATGCGCGGATCGAAGCGCGTCATCAGGATCGCCGCGACGGGCGCCATGATCACGCCGAACACCGCCTGAAACGCCAGGACATAACCCGCCCAAGTCGAGGTGTAACCCATATTGGTCTGCAGCCAGAGCGGCAACAGAACTATGGACGCGAAAAATGCGCCGAAGGTAAGCGACATGGCGGCAGCCGAGACGGCAAATCCGCGATGCCGGAAAACCCGAAGATCGACAATGGGATGGTCGTCCGTCAGCTCCCAGATGATGAAGGTGACAAATCCCAGCACCGCGACGATCAGCAGCCCCAGAATCCAGGGCGAGGCAAACCAGTCCTGGTTCTGGCCATTGTCCAGCATGATCTGCAGCGCCCCCACCGAAAGCGCCAGCAGGACCAGGCCGACATAGTCGATCGGCTGTTTTGAAACCTGGGTTTCACGAGTGCGAAACAGCGACCAGGCGCCAAAGGCGCACAGCATGGCGACGGGGATGTTGATGTAAAAAGCCCATCGCCAGCCCACGCTGTCGGCCAGGGTGCCGCCCAGGATCGGACCCGCAATGGGCGCCAGGATGGTCGTCATCATCCAAAGCCCCATCGCCAGCTCGACACGATGGGGCGGCGTCACACGCATGATCAGGGTCTGGGAAGCGGGCATCAGAGGCCCGCCGCACAGACCCTGGAAGACCCGGAACACGACCAGCATGGGCAGTGAGGTGGCGATGCCGCACAGCACGGAAAACACCGCAAAGCCGATAATGGCGGCCAGGAAGGTGCGCACCACGCCGAAACGCGTCACCAGCCAGCCGGAAAGCGGAATGGTAAAGGCTTCCGCCACCGCATAGGAGGTAATGGTCCATGTCCCTTCATGGGCGGATGCCGCGAAGGCGCCGGCGATATGGGGAATGGCGACATTGATGATGGTGGTGTCCAGGATCACCACAAAGGTGGCAAGCGAGAGAATGAAGATCGCGGCCGCCAGCGAGACGCCGGTCATTTGCAGCGAGCCGCCATCCGGATCGGCCGGCGCGCTCATGGCGGCTGCGCGGGGTGCATGTTCCAACGGACGGCTTTGCGAAAATGGGCAATCTAGGACTACTGCGATTCTGCCCCTTAACACGAAGGCGGGTCACGCCTGCGATTGTCGTGATTTTGCCGTGCCAGTCCCAATAAACCGTAGTAATTTCGAATCAGGTGATTCGGCTTGGCTGCCCGGCGTGGGTACGATCGCCGCGTTTTGAGGTATCCGCATGGCCTATACCGAGGCTGTCCATGTGCCCGGCGGACCGGTTTCCGATACCACCAGCTCCAACCGGGCGTTTTGGCGCAAGCGCCTGCTGACCGGCCTGGCGCTTTGCACCCTGGTCGCGATGATCGCGGCGGGCACCCGTTGGTATCTGCAAAGCGGGCAAAGCGTCTCGACCGACGATGCCTATGTGGACGCGCCGCTGGCAGAGATCACGCCGCAGATCGACGGCACCATTCAGCGGGTTATGGTCTCCGATACCCAGCAGGTCCGGCGCGGCGATCTTTTGGTCCAGCTCGATCCCGCCGATGCCGACCTTGCCGTCCAGCAAGCCGCCGCCGCGCATGAACAAGCCGTGCGCCGCGTCGAGCAATATCTCGCCAATGTCAGCGCCGCCGAGGCCAATGTCGCGGGCAAAGAGTCCAATATGAAACGCGCCGAGACGGCCTTGCAGCGGCGCAAAAGCGTTTCGGAACGGGGCGCGGTTTCGGCCGAGGAAATCTCCAATGCCGGTAACGCATTGGACGCGGCAAAATCGGAGCTCTCCATCGCGCAGCAGCAGCTGGCGGCACAGCGCAGCCTGGTCGCGGGCGAGGATAGCGCGCGCAATCCCGAAATCCTGGCAGCCAAGGCGGCCCTGGACAAAGCCCTGTTGGATCTGGGGCGCACCGAAATCCGCGCGCCGGTGGATGGCGTGGTGGCGGGACGGCACGCCCAGATCGGACAGCGCATCAGGGTCGGATCCAATCTGATGAATGTGGTGCCGCTGATGGACGCCCATGTCGATGCCAATTTCAAGGAAGTGCAATTGAAGAACATTCAGCCGGGCCAGCCGGTCGAGCTGATCTCCGACCTGTATGGCGCCAAGGTGGTTTTCCACGGCCGGGTCGAAGGCCTGGGCGGTGGAACGGGTTCGGCCTTTGCCGTGATCCCCGCCCAGAACGCGACCGGAAACTGGATCAAGGTGGTGCAGCGCCTGCCGGTGCGTATCGCCTTGGACCGGGAGGAGTTGGCCCGCCATCCCCTGCGGGTCGGCATATCGATGACGGCCAAGGTCTATTTGACCGATCCGGCCGGCCAGCCGGCTCCGCAACGCGCCACGGGACCGCGCTCGCCCGCTCCCGCCCTGCGCACAGCCACATCCTATGTGGAGGATAATCGTGTCAGGCTGGCGCAAATTCCGCTGCTGCGGACTGTGGCGCCACGTTCGTCCCATGCGGACAACGACGCCGCCGCCTCAGAGCCCGCATTGCGGGCCGCCGAAGCCCTGACGGCCTATTGAGCGGGAAAATCGATTGCAACCTAAAGTTGTGCTTTGGTCTTCTGCGATCTTTGCTATTTGGTCAGATCGCCGGGCTAGGATGGCGCAGCGTGCACGTTTGCATTGCACTGTGTCTTAGAATTCAATAGCTTATCGGCCAATACCGGCCTAAATCCGTCTAAGGGGGTTACCATGAAACTGAATTTCGCATTGCGCGGAATGGCCAAATCCGCCCTGGCCGCTGCCGCGCTCTTGGTTGCCGGCCTCAGCTACAGCGCCAGCCCCGCAATGGCTCAGGCTGCGCAGTCGGCGACCGAAGTTTCCACCTATGTGATCGGACCTGGCGACCAGCTTCAGATTTCGGTCTGGAAGAACCCTGAGTTGTCCACCGCCGTGCCCGTCAGGCCGGACGGCAGAATTTCCACCCCCTTGGTGACGGATGTTGTGGCGGCCGGCCGGACTCCGGAACAGCTGGGCCATGACATCGAAGGGCGCCTGAAGAAATTCGTCTCCGACCCCATCGTGACCGTGATCGTGTCCAGCTTTGTCGGCCCCTACAGCCAGCAGGTGCGCATCGTGGGCGAAGCCAGCCAGCCCAAGGCCCTGCCCTATCTGGCGCATATGACCGTGCTGGATGCGATGATCGCTTCCGGTGGATTGACGCCCTATGCCTCGGGCAACCGCGCCAAGCTGATCCGCAAGGTCAACGGCAAGGATGTCAGCACCACCCTGCGGCTTTCCGACCTGCTGAAGGAAGGCGATCTTAGCGCCAATGCCGAACTGCAGCCGGGCGATACCATTATCATTCCCCAGTCCTTCTTCTGATTCGCCGGCAGGCGATTTGTTTTCACGACGAGCTAAGGAAGCGTTCTTTGAGAATTGGAACTCACGAGATGCTGCCTCGACCGCATCGTCGTTTTTTGAAATGCGGTACGGCCGCCCTGGCGCTTTGCATGCTGGGGACGCCGCTTGTTCACGCCCAAGAGCAGTTGGCCCAGGAAATGGCTCAAGCCGGGCCGCCGCCTGTTGCCGGCGCAGGCGTCACGCAACCGTCCGCCACCGCGGCGGAGCAGACCGCCGGCCAGAGCGGCGTGTCGGGCTTTGTCGGTTCGCTGATCCCCGGCTTCAATTTCACCGCCTCGGTCAATCTCGCCGAAACTTACGCCACCAATGCTTCCGGCTTCTCGACCGGTGGGCAGGACGACTGGATCACGAACGCCGGTCTCGGCCTGACCATGAACAACCATTCGGCGCGGGTCAGTTTCGACGCAAATTACAACGGCTCGATTTATTATTACGCCAACGATACGCAGTCCGTTCAATTCTACAATGACCTGCAGGCTCTCGGAACCGTCATCGTCATTCCCGAATACGTCAATTTCAATGCCAGGGCATTTGCCCAACCCGTCGCGACCAGCAATGTCGGCATCGTGACCGCCGGCGGAAACCAGGGGACCAACGGATTTCGCAATTCCTATGGCTTCTCCGGCGGACCCGACATCACCTTCCGCCTCGGCAATTTTGCCAACTCCATCACCAGCGCGAATTTCGGCGCGGCTTATTTTACCGACCCCGCGGGATATAATTTCCCGGGGATACCCGGTGTGCGCGGTCCGCAGAACATGACGTCGCGCAGCTTCTCCGAGAGACTGGTCAGCGGAACCGACTTCACCCGCCTGACCTGGACTGCGACCGCAATGCTGCAGGAATCAGACCGTCCGCAAGGCCTGTTTTCCGAAAAGGCCGCGGTCGGGCATTTCGAGTATGCCATCACCCGCGAGATCTCCTTGCTGGGAACCGGCGGCTACGACAAGATCGACAATACGGTTTCCTTGAGCCGGGACCTGTCGGGACCGATCGGGATGGGCGGCATTGGCTTGACCCTAGGCGAGGATTTTTCGCTGCGGTTTGAGATCGGCCAGAAATACAACGACCTCAGCTATCAGGGATCGCTGCGTTGGAATATCGGCCCCACGGCGTCTTTGGTCGGCACGGCGACCGACACCATCACCACGCCGGAAGGACAGTTGCTCGACAATCTTGCGGGCCTCACCGCCTCTGCCAACGGCGCCCTGACCTCCAGCAGCTCTTTGTACGGGAACGGCACCGCGGCTTCCCTGTCCTCTTTCAGCGCCCAGAGTCCTGGCGCTCTGTCCTACAACCAGAATATCGCGCGCTATCAGAACATTACTCTGACCTATTCTCAGGATTTTGCGCGGGACCATGCCTCCATCGGGATTTTCCTGAACAAGCAGGAAATCCTGGACACGACCTTCTTTGTCGGCCAGCGGGACAACAACAGCTGGGGCGGAAACGCCAATTGGTCCCATGACCTTACCCGGCTGATGTCGGCAAATTTGGGGGTCGGCTATATCAGGTATCAAGAATTGGGCGGCCATGCCGGGGTGTACAACGCCAATGCCGGACTCAATTATTCCTTGTCGCCGGACACCGGCATTTACGTGCGCGGCGACTATCTGAGACGCGACTCTTCCACTTCCCTCCAGAATCTTTCGGCCTTTACGGGCAGCCTGGATGACATACGGGTCAGTGTCGGCCTTAATCACAGGCTGTAGGTTTTTGCGTGCAATCGCGGTCTGACGAGCCTGCACCTCAACAAGCCGGCGGCCATACCGGTACCTCCATAACTGTCCGGCCCATGGATGACCGGGACACGCAGCGATGGGACGATTTTGTCCTGTCCCATCCCGAGGGAAGCTTTTTCCATCGCAGCGGGTGGCACGGGATTTTCCAGGACATTTTTCGCCTCACGCCCCGCTACCTGATTGCCGAACGGGGCTCGGAAATTGTGGGCGTTCTCCCCCTGGCCTATCAGCGCAGCCGGCTTTTCGGCAACGCCCTGATCGCGGCGCCCTTCTGCGTGGAAGGCGGGCCGCTCGCCGCCGATGAACAGGCCATGAGCGCGCTGGTGACGGCGGCGCTAAGGATCCAGAGCGAAACCGGCGCGCCCTATATCGAATTTCGCAGCGCCAAGGCGCGACAGGCCGGATGGAATGTGCGCAATGACCTGTACGCGAGTTTTTCCGGGCCCTTGACCGGCGACGACAAGGAAAATCTGCTGAAAATCCCCCGCAAGCAAAGGGCGGTGGTGCGCAAGACCATCGAAGGCAATCTGGTCAGCGAAACCACCGACAGCATGGACGACGTCTTTCGGGTCTATGCCGAAAGCGTGCGCAATCTGGGGACGCCCGTCTTCTCCAAACGCTATTTTTCCAGGCTGAAAACCACCTTCGGCCCGGACTGCGACGCGGTCGTTGTCCGGGAAAACGGGGTGCCGGTCAGCGCCGTCCTGAATTTCTATCACAAGGATACGGTTCTGCCTTACTATGGCGGCGGGACGGCCGGGGCTCGCCGCAATGGCGCAAATGATTTTCTCTATTGGGAGGTCATGCGCCGCGCAGTCTTGCGCGGCTACCGCCGGTTCGATTTCGGCCGCAGCAAGGCGGGAACCGGGGCTTTTGCCTTCAAGAAAAATTGGGGCTTTGAGCCGCAATGGCTGGAATATGAGTATCACTTCGCGCCCGGCGAAACGATGCCGGACAAAAACCCCCTCAATCCGAAATATGCGCTTTTCATCGCGGCCTGGAAGAAGCTTCCGCTGCCGGTGGCGAATTTCATCGGTCCCTGGCTTATTCGTGGCCTCGGCTAGGACGGTCTGGTGAAAATCGAGATTTCCACCTCCTATGATCCGGCCGGACTGGCAGCCGAATGGATGGAGTTGGAGCGGCGCGCGGAAGGAAATTTTTTCCTTTCCTGGCGGTGGATCGGAACTTGGCTGCGCGCCACGGGCGCTCGCCCCTTGTTGGTCAGAGCGAGCGAAAACGGTGCCATCCTGGCCTTGGGACTCATCAATCCCTGCCGCCGCAAGCGGCATTTTCTTTCCGTCGACCAGCTGTATTTGCACGAAACCGGCGCCCCGGAATTCGATGGCCTGACGATCGAGTATAACGGTTTCTTGATTGCGCGTTCCGCACCGGCGCAGACTCTGATCGAGATCCTGCGAGCCCTGCAAGACAGGCCTGGCTGGGACGAAATCGTCCTCAGCGGCGTGGAGCCCCATATCCTATCCGCGGCTGAGGCCGCCGGATTGCGTATCGAGACAGACCGTCAGTCACCCATATTCGGCGTCGATCTTTCCGCCACCGGGGAAGGAGACAGATTCTCGCCAAACCTGCGCGCACAAATCCGCCAATCGCGCGCTGCCGCCGAGCGCGTCGGTCCGCTCAGGCTCGAACCCGCCCGCGACATCCAGGAAGCCTTGGATTTTTTCGAACAGTTGGCGGCGTTGCACACCGCCTATTGGCAAGGACGCGGCAAACCCGGGGCTTTTGCAACCGACTTCTCCCGCCGCTTTCACCACGCATTGATCGCGGAGCAAAGTGATTTGGCCGGCGTCGAGCTGCTGCGGCTTTCCGCCGGAAGCCAGGTTCAGGGTTATCTGTACAATTTTCTGTACGGCGGCCGGATGTGCAATTACCAGAGCGGCTTTTCCTATAGCGAGGATAACCGGCACCGGCCGGGCCTGGTGGCGCATGTCATGGCCATCGAACAGGCGCAAAATCGCGGCCTTGCGCTGTATGATTTCCTGGCCGGCGATGCACCTTATAAGGCCAGACTGGGGGCGCCGATGGGAAGCATGACGTGGTGCCGGGCACAGAGGAACCGGCCGGGACTGATGGCCGAGGGCGCCTTACGCAGGCTCTATCAGGGCCTGCGCGGCCTTGGCGGCCAAAACCCCTAGCGCCACTCCGCCGCCAGCTTGTTGGCGGCCGGCAGACTCGGGAATTTCACCTTGCTCGCCAGGAGCGTCTGGAGCATTTGACGCGCGGCGGCGCGTTGACCATTGGCATCCAGGGCGGCCACCAGATGATAGGTGATTTCTCCGTCGCCCGGATCGGAGGCATGCGCCTTGTTGAGCAGCGCCAAGGCGCCCGCGCTATCCTTTTGCTGCAGTTTCACCCAGCCCAAAGTGTCGATCACGTCGGGCGAGTTGGGCGCGATCTTCTGAGCGAGCGTCAGCAGGGAAAGGGCCCGTTTGGGGTCGCTGGTCTGCAACAGCCATCCCAGATTGTTCAAGGCCACGACGTTGTTCGGATCCTGCTTGAGAATTGCCTGGAACTGCGCGATCGCCTGCGGATTGTTTGGCCGCGCCATCAGCAGGTTCGCATAGTCCAGCCGAACCCCTATGTCCGCCGGATTTTTGGCAAGCCACTCCGACAACAGACTCTCCGCGCGCGCGGGATTGCTGAGCTGCAGCCGGCGGCTCAATTGCATGAGGGTTCCGACATTGGGCCGCTGGGACAAGCTCTTGTCCAGCACCGCGATTGCTTCGTCGGGACGGCTCACCCTGTCAAGCGTGGTCGCCAGCAGCATGTCGGCCGCGGAGCCCGGATTGGCGGACTGGTAGGACCGGGCCAATGCCAATGCCGCGTCGTTATTCTTCTGATTGAACTGGAAATTGATCTGGGCGCCCTTTATTTCGACGGAATTGGGAGCCAGTTTTCCCGCCGTGTCCAAGGCACGGCTGGCGCCGGCGCGGTCTCCCGAAATCGACAAGGCATTGCCGAGCAGAACCTGCGGACCGGGCGCGGTGGGCATCAGCGACACCAGCCGCCGATAGGTCGTCACGGCTTCCTTGTTCTGCTTCTGGGCCAGCTGAATACGGCCTTGAAGCGCCAAAGCGTCGGTATTGTTGGGTTGCTGACGAAGCATTTCATTTACCGACGTCAGCGCCTCGGGAAATTTCCCCTGGGTATTCAAGTACGTTATCAAGGCAAAACGCGGCGTCATATTGCCGGGCTGCGCCGTTATCGCCTGGTTCAACGAAGCTCTGACGGCGCGGTCGTCTCCCTGGCGTTGCGCGATCTGGGCAACCTGCAGAAGCGCCGGCACATTCTTGCTGTCGATCGCAACAACGGAACGAAAATCGCGCAGCGCTTCGTCCTGCCGTTGCATGGACGCCAGCATTTCGGCGCGCGCGAAAAGCGCGGCCGTGCTTTTGGCATCGCCGGCGACCGCATTGTTGAACGCCGCCTCGGCCCCGGCATTGTCATGCTGCGAGAAAAGGATGCCGCCGCGGTAAATCAGCGAGGCGGTCTTCTTGGCCGGGTCCTTGCCGACCCGGTCGGCAACCGCCAGCGCTTCGGCGAAGCGCTTGCGCTGGACCAGGCCGTTGATCAGTGGATCGGTTATCGCCAGGTCGCTGGGGTTTTTGGCGGCGGCCTGCGTCAGGTCCTTGATCCCTTGCTCGACATTGCCGGTACGGATTTCCAAGATGCCGATGTTACGCTTGACGTCGGCCCGGTCCTTGGTGGCGGCGTCCAACTTTTTGAAGGCATTCAGCGCATCCTGCCCCCGCTGCAGCTTGAGATAGATGTTGGCCAGCAATTCGACAACCAGAGGGTTGGGCGAATCCATGATCGGCTGAATCGCCGTCAAGGCGGCCTGGGGATTGTTCTGCTGCATTCGGATGGCGCCCAGCCGCAGGCGCGGCGCGACCAGATCGGGAGACTTCAGCAGAATACGGTTCAAAATCGAGGCACCGGTTTCCGCATTGCCGGCTTTGACGGCGATTTCCGACACCATGATGGCGATACGCGGCGAGGTATCGCGGAAGTCGCCCGACAAATTCTGCGCAATGCTCCAGGCGCCTTTGTAATCGCCCGCCCGCGCCAAAAGCAGAGCCTTGTAGTAAAGGCCCAGATTGGCGTTGGGATATTTGACCAGCACGGAATCGACTTCCGCCTTGGCCTCGGCGTCCCGCTTGAGATTTATATAGGCTTCGATACGCGCGAAGCGCCCCTGAACGTTGCCCGGATACTTCGCCAGCAGTTGGTTGGCCAGCTCCACGGCCTCGGCGCTTCTGTTGAACGACAACAGCATGCCGGTCTTGGAAAGCATCGGATCGGGACTGTCCGATTTTGCAATCGACTCATCGGCGAACTTCATCGCCGCGGGAACATCGCCTTGCTGGAACGACAAGCGCGCCCGGGTCAGCAGACCCCGCCAATCCCGCCGCAGCTCCAGCGAACGGTCCATCGCCGCCACGGCATCCGGCCCCTTTTTCAAATTCTGAAGCGCCAGCGCACGGGCCTTGAGAATGTCCGCGGCCGCTGGCCTGCTTCTATCCAAGCCGGGGTCGGGAAACTGGTCCAGCAAGAGCTGATCTTCATTGCGCGACAGCATGACGTCGAACAAGGGGGGCAAAACGAGCGGTTCGGGCGCACCATCCTTGCGGGCCTGGCGAAGCTCGCGCTCGGCGCCGGCGGGGTCCCCTATCCGCATCAAAACCACGCCGAGCTGGGTGCGCACATTGCCGTCGCGGGGCGCGGCGCTGACGGCATTCTTGAGCGAAATCAGGGCCGCCCGCAAATTTCCGGACTTCACGGCCTTGTCCGCTTCGGCCATCAATTTCTCGACGGCGGCGCTCTTCTGAATGGCCGCGGCGGAGGGAATGTCGGCCAAAACCGGGCCGGCCATGGCCGAGCCGGTCAGCATCGCGGCGGCCAGAAGCGCGATCCGCCGCGCCTTGCCGGGGTTCGATAAGGAATACTGGGTCACGAAGTCCCTCGCTGTCTTATTCGTTATGGCCGATTAGGCTGTAGAAATGTGGCCGGCTGACGCCCAAAAGCTTGGCGGCCTTGGAAATATTCCCGTCGGAAAGCGCCAAGGCCTCGGCGGCGAGCCGCTTTTCCACCTTCGCCACTTCCTTGCGCAGATTGAGATCGCGGTCGCCGGCTTTTATATCGCCCAAATCCAGGTCCTGGGCGGTGATGCGCTTGTTTTCCGCCATGATCACGGCGCGCTTCACCCGGTTTTCGAGCTCGCGGACATTGCCGGGCCAGGGATGGACCGACAAGGCCGCCAGCGCATCCTCGGTGAATCCGGAAAGATGCTTGGAATAGGCCTTGTTGAACCCGTTCAGGAAATATTGCGCCAGCAATACCGCGTCGCCGTCCCGTTCCCGCAGGTTGGGCAAATCGATGCGCACATCGTTGATGCGGTAGTATAGATCTTCGCGGAACCGGCCCTCGGCGATCAATTTTTCCAGCTTCTGGTTGGTCGCGGTGATCAGCCGGACATTCACGGTAATGGACTCGCGCCCGCCAACGCGCTCCAAGCGGCGTTCCTGCAGGAACCGCAGCAGCTTGGCTTGCAGGGGAAGCGGCATGTCGCCGATTTCGTCCAGGAACAGCGTGCCGTTATCGGCCAGCTCGAACTTTCCGTGGGTTCGCTTGACCGCGCCGGTGAAGGCGCCTTTTTCGTGCCCGAAAAGCTCGCTTTCCAGAAGGTTCTCAGGAATGGAGGCGCAATTGATCGCAACGAAGGGCTGCGCGCTGCGCGGAGACAGACGGTGCAGCGCCTTGGCCATCACTTCCTTGCCGGTGCCGGTTTCCCCGATCAGCAACACGCTGACGTCCATCGGTCCCACGCGATTGAGAATTTGCGCGATCTGGCTCATTTTCTCCGAGCCGAAAACCAACCCATCGGTGGCGCGGGCGGACTGCTCACGCAACTGTTTGTTTTCTTCCTCCAGCTCGTTCATGCGCACCGCGCGATCGAGAATAATTTTCAGGACTTCGCTGTCGAGCGGCTTGGCGACAAAATCGAACGCTCCCTTGCTGACAGCCCGCACCGCATTGGCACGTTCGACATTGCCGCTGGCGACGATCACCTTGGTGCGTGGCGCCACATTCAATATCTCGTCCAGCGTCTTAAGGCCTTCGCTGGCGCCGTTTTCATCCGGCGGCAGACCAAGATCGAGCACAACCGCGTTGTAAGGCTTGGCGTTGGATATTTTTTCCAGCGCCTCGGTCCGGTTTCCGGCAATGTCGACGACATAGGGAGAAAGCGCCCAGCGCATCTGCTTCTGCAGGCCGACATCGTCTTCCACCAAGAGGACGCGGCGTTCGTCTTGGGCGGCTGGAGCGGGCGTTTCTGAGACTGCTTTTTTCATGGCGGACTAATGCAATACAAGCGGTAAGGAAAGGGTGACACAGGTGCCTTCGCCCACGGTGCTTTCGACGACAACATCGCCGCCCAGATCGCGCATCAGCTCGCGAACCTGATAGCCGCCGATGCCGAAGCCTCCACGCTTGGTGGATTTGAGCGGCCGGAAGAGTTCCTCGTTCACGAACTGCTGCGTCATGCCCGACCCTTGATCCAGGACTGCGATCTGTAGTGTGTTTTTGCCAGCCGACGCGTCGATCTTGACGGCTGCCCCTTCCGCGCTGGCTTCCAGCGCATTGGAAACAACATGTTCAAGCACGCGGTGCAAAATATCGAAATCCGTCCGCACAAGCGATGAGTTTGAAAGATTTGTACTCAGAAGGACATTGTGCCCCAAAGAGCATTTCTCTTTCGTAAATTTTTCAAGAAAATCAATTAATTCAACGACTTGATGATCGGTTCCGGCCTTGGGGCGCTGCCCCCCCACCACCGTCAGGCTTTTAAGCATTCCCTCCAGCCGTTCCACCGAATTTCCCAGGGTGATCACCATGTCGTCGCGGAACTCCTTTTCATCGCCGAACTTGGTGATGTTCGAGACCATCAGGCGAAGCTGGCCGATGGTGTTCTTGATGTCGTGCACGACAAAGGCAAAACGCTTGTTGAAGTCTTCCAGCTGGCGGGCATCGGCCAGGGATTGGGCGGTTTCCTCCTGCACCAGATAGGCGGCGAGCTGCATCGCCACCAGCCTGAGCAGGCTCTGATCCTCCCAATCCAGGGTGCGCGGGGCGCGAGGCCGATTGAGAATGGCGAAGCCCGCGACCGCCGAACGGTAGCGCATCGGCACCACGATCCAGGCATGGTCGACAAACCTGCGCCAGGGGGCGAACAGACCCTCGCGCTCGTCGTCATCGAGGCTGATGAAGGATTCATCTCCCGAGCGCAGCGCTTCGATCCGGGGGTCGTTCTCCGGCACCGGAGAAACGATCAGCGTGTCGCCCCGCTTGGCGGCGGGCGTGAACTGCCGCCAGCTTTCCCGATAGAGCCAGATCGCGCCGCCCGAAGTGTCCATCAGGTCGCAGAGAATGCGCAGCACCCGCTCGGGCGTGTCCTGTCCCGGATTGACGGTCAGCTCGCGAATGGATTTCTCCCATTCAAGCCGATAGTCGTATTTGAGGCTGAAAAAATTCTCATTGATGAAGCGGCGGAAACGGGAACGCACGCCCGAGGAAACCAGCGCGGCTAGAACCGCCGCGACGCCGCTGAAGGCCACCACCGCCGCCAGGGCGGTACCGTTTGAGCCGCCATAGGTGCGCACATACCAGGCCGCCAGCGCGATGCCCTGCAGCATGATCCCCACCGCGATCAAGGTGGTGGAATAGAAGGCGAAGCGGCGGGAAGAATGAACGCGGACCTTCAACTGGGGAAGGCGCGTGGAACTGACCACAAAAAACGGCAGGGCGATGATGTAGACCAGCGGCGTCGCCACCGCCAGGCTGAGGTCCGGTTCGTGCATCAGAAATTCCGGGATGCGGGCAAGAAGCTGGAATACCAGCACGCCGGAAAAGCCGATCGCCCAATGCTTCAGCGCCCAAAGCTCACCCTTGGAGGCGTTGCGCATCACATTTTCCACCACGACAAATCCCAGGATGGTCATCGACAGGCGGATCAGCGTGGCGTCTATCCTGACCCCGGCGACAACCACACCGGCCATCGGGTCATGCAGCCCGAGCCCGATTTGAACCGCGGCCAGAAAAGCGGCCACCGCCGTCAACACCCGGAAATAGCCGGTATTGCTGGCATTGCGCTGCATCAGCGCCAGGGCAAGGGCGAGCCAGGAGACATCGCGGCCGGCGGCCATGACGCCCTCCAGCCAGATCGGCGCAAATCCCAGATACACCGCCACGAAGGATTGCGCCCAAGCCGCGGTGAACAGCATCACGACCAGGAACAGAGCGGCATGCAAGGTGCGCGAGCTGCGCACGGCGACGAGCGCGGCGAAGACCAGATACGCCAGGAACGCGGCTTCATGCCCCCAGACGAGAAACGGCGTCGTCATGATGTCTTCATCTCGGTTTGTCCGGCGGGACCGCCGGATTTTCGACGCAGAAGCTTCGCAATCCTGGAAGGCAGAATATCGACGGCAACCGCCAACAATCCCTTAAGCGTTCGGGGGTTGGCCGCCAAGACCCCCTCGCGGTCCTGGCAAGAACGCAGCCACAGCCTTTTATAGCTGTCATCCCCCCGGCCGAAATCCACGTTCCGCACGCCGTCCTGCTCATGAATCAGGCGGAATATCCAATGGGTGAGCAAAGTGCCCGGCGATTGACGGTCGAAGGCGGGATCGTGCGCCAGCTTGAAAATGGTGGCGCGCTCCTGCTGCACCAGCCAGATCTGCGCCGCCGCCGGCTTGCCCTCGATCCAGGCGACACCCAGCCGCGCCGAGCGCCCCATTTTTTCCAGCAGGGCGCCGATGAAGCGGGGGTGGGGTTCGGGGGGCTTCCAGCTGCTGGCATAGATCGCTTCGTAAATCTCCACGCCGCGGCGCCAATCACCCGCCAGATCGATCATCTCGAAATTCAGCTTGCCGTCGCGCTCCAACGGCGCGGCCTTGCGCTTGACCGTCGATTTCAGCCGCGACTCCCGGCCGTTCCAGTAGTCGGAGAAACGATCAATGGTTTCAAACCAGTTGGCGAAATGGCGGAACCGCGCCACCACCAAACCGCCGCCCGCCAAACCCTCCTGGAAGGAACGGGCGGCACTGTCTGCCGGATCCAAAGCGTCCAGCCGGAAGGTGGCGCCCACCTTGGCGGCGAGAAATTTTCCCAAGGCCCTGGCATCTCCGTCATGGCCGAAGGGCGCGCGGAACAGGGTCGTAAACGGCGAAGTCAGTCCCCGGACGATCCGTCCCTCCACCGCCACGACGGGCACGGCCGAGACCGGCTGGCCGTCTTGGCCGAGCAGCGCAAGGATCAAAGCGCTTTCCTTATCCGACAGGGTGGTATCGGCGAGAATCTCAAACCAGTTCCAGCATCCTTCCGGGCAAGCCTGCCGGTCGAACAGGGAACGCAGGCTTGCGGGAGCATCCGCAATTCCGTAGCTCTCGAGCCTCACGCCGTCCCCTAAATTGATCAACGATACCGGATCAAACTATCCAAGAAATATGCATTATTATAGCAGGTTAAGCAGCAGGCAGGGCGTATTTGCGCACCCCAAGCCTTAGCCCCCAGCGCCGCCATATGGGGTGATGCCCGACAGGCGCAGCTCGCGCGCCTTCGCCGCCGCAGCCGCCGCGGCCATGTTTCTTTGTTCCTGGGACATTTGATAGCTGTAGGAGGGGCTGACTTGGCTCATGCCTCCCACCATCTCACGCCTTTGCTCCAGACAGACACGCGTGACATAGGTGAAGAACATGTCGCCGGTTCCCCACTTGCGCAAATTGGTGCGTTCGGTGCAGTCCGGCACCTTGCGGGCGGGAGCGCATTTGAGCATGCCGTCCTTGAAATGGCGCACCGCCTCGCCGGGGCGGCAGGACATGACATGGGCGTCGTTCAGCGATACCGCCATGCCCTGATTGCTCATCATCACGGAGCCGATCATCACCTTCAGGACCGAGCCCGGCAGGCAACGGGCAATTTCGCCCTCATAACCGCTGTTGATCCAGGTGTCGCCGATCATGTGCGAGGCGGGAAATTGCCGGCCATCACCCGCCAGGCAGACCGCATGTATCGCCTTGACCACGGTTGTGTCGACGAAGCGGCATTGCGCACCCGCGCCACTTCTTTGCGCCGCCACGGCCGGCAGAACCGGCCGCGCATAGCCATAAGCGCCGTCGGGACCGCCCGGCTGATAATAGCCAAACACACCGCCCGGGCCTTGCACCGGCGGCGGCGCGACATAGTTGTTGTTGTAATTGGGGCCGTTCTGATTGTTCGAAGTGTTGTTGAAATTCTGGTTGTTGTTGCTGTTCTGGAACTGACTCTGGTTGTTCGCACTGTTGTTGGTGTTCGTATTGTTCTGAGTCTGGTTGACCACCATATTGCCACCACTCGCGCCCTGGCCGGAGCCGGTTGCATTCGCGTTGCTGTTGGCCGTCGCACTGTTGGTGTTGGAGTTGGTGGCGTTTCCACCGTTGCCTGTACCGCTCGCGCTGTTGGTGTTGTTGGGGTTGGCGGTGGCGTTTCCGCCGGTGGCGTTTCCGCCAGTCGCGTTTCCACCTTGCGCGCTGTTGGTGTTGGTCGCGGTGCCGCCGGTCCCGCCTTGCGCATTGGCGGTGATAACCGGGTTGATGGTGGAATTGTTATCGGCGGAAGCCGAGCCGCCCGCACCGCCCTGGCCGTTGGCGGTTATGACCGGGTTTATGGTGACCACGGGCGCGATGGTGGCGCTGTTGTTGGCCGAACCGCCCGCGCCGCCCTGGGCGCTGTTGCTGACATCGATGGTCTGGTTGTTGTACTGTGTCTGGCTATTGCCGCCGCTGTTGGACGAGACATCGCCCACGCCGCTGGATGCATCGATGGTGATGGTGATCGGCGGTGTGCTCGATCCTCCGCCGCTGCTGGTGCCCAGCACAAAGACGGTGGCGGTGCCGCCTGCCCCACCCTGGCCACCTGCTCCGCCTTGACCGCCCGCGCCGCCCTGGGCGGTGTTGGTATTGGCCGGATTGAAAATATTGCTTGGGTTAGCCGTATTGCTGTTGTCCGGGTTGAAGGTGTTGGTGGGATTGGCGGTGTTGGTATTGGTGTTGGTGCCCGTTTGGGTTTGGGTCTGATTGCTGGCCGCGCTGGTGTTGCCCACGCTGGAAGAACCGCCCGTCGCGTTGTTGGTCGCAGCCTGACTATTTGTTTGTGTGTTGGTGTTGCTGCCGCCGGTCGCGGAAACATTGCCCACACTCGACTGCGAGGAATTGTTGGCCGAGTTGTTGGCGGAATTATCGATGGTCAGCGTGATCGGCGTTGAACCAGACCCGCCCGAGCCGGTGCCGGAATTGTTGATGGTGATGGTCGGATTGTAGGTGTTGCTGGGGTTGTATGTATTGCTCGGATCGTAGCTGTTGCTGGGCGTGTAAGTCAGGTTGGGATTGAACGTATTGCTCGGCGAATTGGTGCTGCTGTTATTCGAACTGGACGAGACGTTGACGTCCACATCGGCCGAACCGCCATTGCCGACACCACCCGCGCCGCCATTGCCGACGCCGCCGGCGCCACCCGCCCCGGCCTCACCACCGGTCGCTGTCGCGTTGCCGCCGATCACGGTGACGTTGGTGACATTGCCGGTGCTGCTGCCGCCCTGCGAGCTGTTGTTGTTGGTATTGTGAATCGTCGAATTCAATTGCGCGATCGCCACGGCGAGCGCCAGCGCCGCCGCGTCCGACATCGAATTGTTGTTGTTCGTCGTCGTGGTGTTGTTGCTGTTGGTATTGGTGTTGTTGCTATTTGTGTTGTTGCTGTTGTTATTGCTGTTGGTGTTGTTGTTATTGTTGCCGTTCGTATTGTTGTTATTGTTGTTATTGTTGTTGCTGCCGCCACCGTTACCGCCACCGCCGCCATGGCCACCGCCATGACCGTGGCCGGCAAAATTGAAAATAGTGTTCTTTTCGATACGAACCGACCGGTCGATATCGATGGTTTTGGACGCGTCGATATATTTGGAATTGTCGATATTCTTGGTGATATTGATGGTCTTGGAGGCGTCGATATTCTTGGTGATGGTGATCGGCTTGTTGATGGTGATGGGCTTGTAGACGTTGATGGTCTTGGAGTTGTCGATATTGTTGTTGACCGTCACCGGCTTGTAGACATCGATCCGCTTGGAAGCGTCGATATTCTTGATGAAATTGTTGGTGACCCTCGCGCCGCCGTCGTAGCCGCCGCCATTCCCGCCCTGAACATTCAAGGGACGGCTGGAGTGCATGAACGGGCGCGGCGACGATCCGCCAGCCGAAAATCCACTGGAACGGCCGGCACTTTCGGCAGCCGGCAGTGAAGCGTCGGCGCCGCCCATCACATTCCCGCCCATCACATTCCCGCCCATCACATTCAAAGGGCGGCTGCCAAAAGCGGCGCGGGCACCTTCGCTCATGCGTCCGCCGTCAAAGCCGCGCCGCATCGAAAAATCACGATTGCCGGTATTCACCCCTGGGGCGGGCCGGAAGGCGCTCACATTGCCCACACCGGGCATAGTCATGGGCCGCATGGCGATACTGCCGACACCAGGCACACCGTCACAGCGCAGGTTTGACACAGGACGGCTCACACCCGCGGGCCGTCCCCATGTGCCAGTTTGGCGCAAACCGGCGGCGTTTGCCGCCAGCGGTTCGATCACCAACCCGGCTGAGACCAGCGCCGAGGTGAGAAACATCAAGGATTTTACAGACATAGCATGCATCCTTCGCCCTCCGGGGCCCGGATGGCTGCAAAAGATGCTTCATGATCCATGCCAGCAGGTCCGGCTTTGTCCCCAAATGGCACGCGCGCCCGAATGTGGGAACTTTCCCTGCGGAACTCGTCCATCGGAACCCGCGATTGGTGCGATTGCGCGCATCAAGTGCGAACCGGAGAAAAGGAAATTCCCCGCTTTCGCAACCTCGTCCCGTGCCTGGCGTTAACGTTGAACACAACTGAAGGAGGAACGCATGACGACCAGCAGCGGTCACACCACCGCCATTCTCGCATCCAAGGTCAAAGGCACCGCGGTCTATAACGGCAACGGCGACAAAATCGGTACGGTTGAAGACATCGTGCTGGACAAACAGACCAATCAGATTTTGTTCGCTGCCCTCGGCTTTGGCGGCGTTTTTGGCATCGGCGAAAAATACTATCCGGTTCCCTGGTCGCTTCTCGACTATGACGAGGACAAGGGCGGCTATGTCGTGCCGCTTTCCGAGGACCGGCTGAAATCCGCTCCCGCCTATGATCTCAAGGACCTGACCAAGCATGACGGCAGCCTGGGATCGATCCGCGAGACGTCATACAGCTACTATGAAGTCACGCCCGACTGGCACTGACAAAACCGCCGCCGGGCTCATCCGGCGGCGGCTTTTTTCCCTGGGCTGGACTGCGCGCTAACCGCCGAACTCAACCAAATAGCCGGCGATATTCTCATCCGCGGTACCGGTGCCCAAACTCGTGCTGAACTGCGGTATGCTGTAGGAAAAAAGCGTGACGCAGCAGACCTTCCTCACATCCCAATCGCCGCCATGCTGGAACGCGGTCGCCATCCAGACGGCGTAATGTTCGCCTTGCGCAGTGCCCTGGTCCCAGCCGCTCCAGAACAGCTTGCCCTTGCCGCCATCCGCCGCGCCCGACGGGCCGGTGACCCAGCGCCACTCTCCGGGCGCGGTCTGCCGCCCGCCCAGATAGGTGACATCCGGATAGCCTCCCGAAAAAACGCGGTCCAGGACTAGCTGATACTCGGCGGCATTCTCGATGGTGGCGAGATAGCCCGGATGCCCATTCCAGGACAGTTTTGCCGCCGCGTCTCGCGCACTCTCCCAGCTGGCATCGTGCGCGGCAACGAACTGATAGGCATGATCCTGGGCAACCGGAATGACCGGTGTCGTTTCCATCGCGGGTGTGACCAGAAAATTCCACGCCAGCCAACTGGTGGCCGTGGCGGTGCCAAGGATCGCAAGCCCGATCGCGATCATACGGTACATGCTTGCCGGCCCCTCCATTATGGGCGCGGACCCTAGAGTGATTTGCCGACCCGCTCAATCGCCTGATTGGGCTCGGGTAAGGCGGCGGCGGATCGCTTGGAGCTCCCGCCGCCGTTCCGGGCTGGTAGGGGGATAACGCATATCCAGCTGTTCCAGCGTCTCGACCACGATCTGCGAAACAATCAGGCGCGCATTTTCCTTGTCGTCGGCGGGAACGACATACCAGGGCGACTGTTTGGTGCTGGTGGCGGCCAGCGCCTCCTGATAGGCGTGCATATAGTCTTCCCAGAATTTGCGCTCCTCCACGTCCCCTGCGCTGAATTTCCAGTTCTTGTCCGCTTCATCGATGCGGGCCAGGAATCGTTTGCGCTGTTCCTCCTTCGACAGATGCAGGAAAAATTTGATGATCCGCGTGCCGTTGGCGTGCAAATGCCGCTCCAGATCAGTGATGGAACGGAAACGCCGCTTCCAGATATTCTTGGCCGCGCCGGGCAAATTCTCCCCCCGCAGGATTTCGGGATGAACCCGGACGATCAGCACTTCCTCATAATAGGAGCGGTTGAAGATGCCGATCTTGCCGCGTTCCGGCAGATCGCGGGTGGTGCGCCACAAAAAATCATGCGCCAGTTCGGCGGGGCTGGGATGCTTGAAGCTGAAAACCTGGCAGCCCTGGGGATTGACGCCCGACATCACATGGCGAATGACACCGTCCTTGCCCGCCGCGTCCATCGCCTGAAAAATAAGCAGCACGGCATACTGGTTGGAGGCATAGAGCAGCTGCTGCAGCTCATCCAATCGCTGGACCTGCGCCTCCAGCATCCTGCGATAGTCGTCCTTGGATTTGTAGACGCGTTTGGTTTTGGTAGGGCACTTGTCGAGACAGAGCTTTTTGCCTTCCGGCACGCGAAAATCGTCGGGATTGATTTTCATATCCTCTCCCTGCTCAAAATAGACCGGCCGGATCGGATACGGTCGGCTTGCGCCTGGGCGCACGCGCTTCTTTTGTCATGCTCCAGCGCGCGCCCTCCACCGTCCGGAGGCAGGCTTTCACGGCTTCCAGGCCGGCGGGCTTTTCGCCCAGCCAGACCTGCCAGTCTTCCTGCGCCAGAAAGGCCGGCATCCGGTCGGTGGCAAGGCTGGTCAGCAGCGGATTGGCGGGCACGGTCACCAGCACACAGGCGAACAACGGCGTCTCGCGGCCGGCAATTTCATAGCGGCGCCAGACAAAGGCGGCCGCCAGAACCGGTTCATCGCCTGGTGTGACGACATGCTGGATGGTGGGGCCTTTGACGTCCGGCGCCTCGTTAAAGTTCTTCATCAAGACGATGCCGCGCTGGCCATCGCGGAACGGCCGGGCAAAGGCCTTGACCGTATCGATGGTTTCGGCGCGGGCATGAATGGGCTGGGGAACCTGCCAGTTGTCGGGATGCGGGAAGCCCCAGCGCATCGGCACGGTGCGCCGCTCCTCGCCCTTCCATACGATCACCGGAAGGTCATTCATCACCCGGTAGGTGAGCGTGCGATCCTCCCCCTCGTCCAGAGGTGGGGACCAAATATAGTCCACGATCTCGGTCCAGGACGATTTTGCCGTGAACTTGCCGCACATGGTTTAAACCCGCTTTGCCTGACGCTATCATAAGAGAGATACGATCATGATATCCCGTCGGCGCTTTTCCACCACGCTCCTGGCCGGTTTGGCCATGCCCCCATCCGCCTTCGGCCAGACGGTGGACGGGATCCGCCGCGCCGTGCGCGGGCTGGGGCAGTTGCATTCCTTGCAGATTCAATTGGACGATTCTGTGATCGTGGCCGAGGCACCGCGCGGCGCGGGGCTGGATCGCGCCGCCAACATCAAATCCTGTTCCAAGAGCATCGTGGCGCTGCTGCTGGGCACCGCCATCGCGCGCGGCGAAATCAAGCGCATCGGCGCACCGCTCAGCGAAGTGGCGCCGCGCCTGATCCCGGCCAAGGCCAGCACCGGCGTGCCTTCGATCACCATGGAAGATCTGGCGACTCTGCGCGCCGGTCTGGGGAGCACCTCGGGCGCGAACTACGGGAGCTGGGTGCAGTCGGGCAATTGGGTGGCTTATGCGCTGCGCCGCCCGATGATGGATGTGCCGGGCGGCCGCATGATCTATTCCACCGGCAGCAGCCATGTGCTGGGAGCCGCCATCGCCACCGCCACCGGCAAAAGCCTGCTGGCGCTGGCGCGCGAGCGGTTGGGCGGGCCGCTGGGCATCGAAGTGCCCGCCTGGCGGCGGGACCCGCAAGGTTTCTATTTCGGCGGCAATGAAATGACCCTCACTCCCCGCGCCATGCTGCGCCTGGCGGTGATGCTGCGCGACAAGGGGCGGTTCGGAGCCACGCAGGTGATCGCGCCCGATTGGGTTGCGGCATCCCTGACCCCGCGTACCGTGTCGCCCTTTTCCGGGCTGGGCTATGGCTATGGCTGGTTCCTCAGCGAATCCGGTTTTGCCATCGCCCGCGGCTATGGCGGCCAGATTATCGCCGCCCATCCCGCGCGCAAGCTGGCGGTGGCGATTACGTCAGACCCGGGCCAGCCGGCGCGGTCGGCAGGATATTTCGGGGATTTGATGGCGCTGTTGGACGGGCCGGTGCTGGCGCTGGCTTAAGGCGCGCCTTACTTGCCGCGTCCGACCGGACGGCGGGCGGACTTGGCGCGTTTCACGGGTGCTTTGCGTTTGGGAGCCGATTTGGTGGGGTCGCCCAGCTTTTCGTTGAGGGCACGGGCTGCCCGCACCAGCCGCGTGAGCTTCGCCGCATGGATTGCCGCCCCTTCCCCGAGTTGGATGGTGGCCATTTCATACTTTCCGCTGGGCTTCAACACCGGTTCGATCCCGGTCAGGCGCTTGCCGCGCCAAAATCCGAACAGCACCCGCGTCTCTTCGGCGCGAATGAGCGCAACGGGGCCATTGGCGAAGTAGACGATATTTCCCCATTTGATGACTTCGTCCAGCGCCCCGGCACGAAGTATCGCCGCGCGCAGTTTTTCGACGCAGGAGCGTTGCCAGCCGCTGAGGCTCGCAACATAGGCACCAGGATTGGCGGCCGGCGGGACCTTGCGCATACCCTTTCGCTCCTACTCCCACGCGCTTATCCTTGCATGCTATCAATCGAAGCGCCAAATAAAGCCTCAATTTCCCGTCTAACCGGCGGGGTGAAGTCCCGGCGCTTCCTGGCCGGTGCGCGCGACATATTCCGTGTAGCCGCCGCCATACTGATGAACGCCGTCTGACGCCAGTTCGAGCACGCGATTGGAAAGCGCCGCCAGGAAGTGACGGTCGTGGCTGACGAACAGCATAGTGCCCTCGAATTCCGCCAGCGCCGCCACCAGCATTTCCTTTGTCGCCATGTCCAGATGGTTGGTAGGTTCATCGAGAACCAGGAAGTTCGGCGGATCGAACAGCATCTTGGCCATGACCAGGCGCGCCTTTTCGCCACCCGACAGAACGCGGCAATTCTTTTCGATATCGTCGCCGGAAAAGCCAAAACAGCCGGCCAAGGTGCGCAACGTACCCTGCCCAGCCTGCGGGAAGGTCTTATCCAGGGACTCGAAAATCGTCTCGTCGCCTTCCAGCAAGTCCATCGAATGCTGGGCGAAATAGCCCATCTTCACATTGCTGCCGACAATCACCTTGCCTTGGTCCGGCTCAGTCGCGCCCGCCACCAGCTTCAGCAGAGTCGACTTGCCTGCGCCGTTCGCGCCCAGAATGCACCAGCGTTCCTTGCGGCGGACCGCAAAATCGAGCCCTGCATAGATGGACTGGTTGCCATAGGCCTTGTGCACGCCCCTAAAACTCGCCACGTCGTCGCCGGAGCGCGGGGGACTGCGGAATTCGAACTGCACGGCCTGGCGCCGCCGCGGCAGTTCAATCTTCTCGATCTTATCCAGCTTCTTGACGCGGCTCTGAACCTGGGCGGCGTGGGAGGCGCGTGCCTTGAAACGTTCGATGAACTTGATTTCCTTGGCAAGCATCGCCTGCTGCCGCTCGAATTGGGCCTGGCGCTGCCGCTCGCTCAGCGCGCGCTGCTGCTCGTAGAAATCATAGTCACCCGAATAGGTGGTGAGCGAACCGCCATCAATCTCCACCACCTTGCCGATGATGCGGTTCATGAAGGCGCGGTCATGCGATGTCATCAGCAATGCGCCTTCGTAGCTCTTAAGGAATGCCTCCAGCCAGATCAGGCTTTCCAGGTCCAGATGGTTGCTGGGCTCGTCCAGCAACATGCCATCGGGCCGCATCACCAGGATGCGGGCAAGCGCCACGCGCATCTTCCAGCCGCCGGAAAGCAGACCGACATCGCCGTCCATCCGCTCCTGGCTGAAGCTCAGGCCTGCGAGCACCTCGCGCGCCCGGGCGTCCAGCGCATAGCCGTCCAGTTCCTCGAAACGGTGCTGCACCTCGCCATAGCGTTCGACCAGCGCATCCATTTCGCCCATGCGGTCCGGATCGACCATCGCGGCCTCCAGCTGGGCCATTTCGGCGGCCAGCGCGCTAGCCGGTCCCACGCCATCCATCACCGCCGCGACGGCGCTCTGGCCCGACATTTCGCCGACATCCTGGCTGAAATAGCCGATGGTCATGCCGGTTTCGATCGACACCTGCCCATCATCAGGCCGGTCCTGGCCCGCGATCATGCGGAAAAGCGTCGACTTGCCGGCGCCATTGGGACCGACAAGGCCCACCTTCTCGCCTTTCAGGACGCCCATCGACGCGTCGATGAACAGGAGCTGATGGCCGTTTTGCTTGCTGATATTGTCGAGACGGATCATGAAGTTCTGTGCAGATTGAAGATGCGTTACAGGGGCTTTCTCGATTGCGCCTCGCTTGTGCTCGGCGCGCTCGGCACTCAAATCGGTCCACTGGACCGATTTGCCCCGCTATCGCGGGTCGTGCCTCTCACTCCCATTCGATTATCAACTGACATATTAAGCATCGGAAATCATTTTACAAAATATGTTCTCGATTTCCGTATACCGTCATGTAGACCGTCAAAAGTACCGGCCTCTGAAATTATTGGCTTTTTCTGGCAGATCGCGAAAGTTGTGGTTCCGCCATCTATCGACAGGCGCGGCGGCGACATCGCCCCGAAAGTCCCCTCAGCCCGCACCGCCGCCTCTACGCCAGAATACGCTGGCTACGATTCAGCGTCCCGGAGTTATACCGTCACGGCCGCGGTCCGCTACCCCCTCCCTCAACGGGATGACCATCGCGCGAGGGCTAGGAAAATTGTAATCTTCGTGCTACATATCTCGCCAATCTGTAGTGCGAAGGTTTCAAATGCCTACACCACATAACCCTCCCGCCACTGTGCGGCGCGTTCTGCGCAAGCTCGGTGCAGACATCCACGATGCCCGTAGGCGTCGGCGGCTGCCAATGGCTGTCGTCGCGGAACGCGCCTTCACATCCCGCTCGACCCTGCAAAAGGTCGAGGCCGGGGACACCAATGTCAGCATCGGCATTTATGCAGGCGTCCTTCAGGCGCTCGGCTTGCTCGACGGTCTGGGCCAGATCGCCGACATCGGCAACGACCCAGTTGGACAAGCGCTGGCCAGCGCGGAACTGCCCAAGCACGTCCATCTCAAGCGAACAGTCGGATCATCTCGCGATGGCTGACTTCGAGGTACATATCGACCTGGAGGGACGCACGCGCTCTATCGGCCTGGCGAGGAGCAATCGCGTTCGAGGCACGGAGACTATCCTTTTCGAATATGATGGCGCGTGGCTCGTCGATCCCGACCGGTTCTCGCTTGAGCCTGCCCTTGCGCTAACCCGCGGTGCCTTCGCCCCTCCTGTCGGACTGGTGACTTTTGGCTCCATCGGAGACTCAGCGCCCGACACATGGGGGCGCCGTCTTATGCAACGGGCCGAGCGCCGTCTTGCCGAACGCGAAGGGCGCGCCGTCCGCACCCTTGCGGAAAGCGATTACCTGCTCGGCGTCGCCGACGAGACCCGCCTGGGTGCCCTCAGATTCCGTTGGGCAGGCGAAGAGGCGTTCCAGGCGCCGATCCGCGCCGGCGTCCCCGCCCTGATCGAACTCGGGCGGCTGCTCCAGATCACCGAACGGATCCTCCGGGACGAGGAAACGGACGAGGACCTTCAACTCATCTTCGCCCCTGGCTCCTCCCTCGGCGGCGCGCGGCCGAAAGCGTCGGTCATCGACCAGCACGGACACCTCTCCATCGCCAAATTCCCGAAGGAGACCGACGATTACAGCATGGAGACGTGGGAGGAGATTGCGCTAAGGCTGGCTGACCAGGCCGGCATCACCACCCCTCACCATGAGCTGATTGAGGTCGCCGGCAAGGCGGTGATGCTGTCGCGGCGCTTCGATCGCGCCGGCCCGATCCGCACTCCTTTCCTATCTGCCATGGCGATGATGGGCGCCAAGGACGGTGAGCGCGGCAGCTACCCGGAGATCGTCGACGCTCTTACGCAACATGGTGCGCAGGGGAAGACCGACGCTCATGCCCTCTATCGGCGCGTCGTCTTCAACGTGCTGATTTCCAATGTCGACGATCACCTGCGTAACCATGGTTTCCTTTGGCTCGGCAAGGCCGGATGGTCTCTTTCTCCCGCCTATGACCTCAATCCTGTGCCCACCGATCTCAAGGCGCGTGTGCTGACGACGAACATCGACCTCGACGAGGGCACCTGCTCGCTTGACCTGCTTGAGGCAGCTTCGGAGTTCTTCGGCCTCACACTGCTGCAAGCCCGCGCAATCATCAAAGAGGTCGCGACCGTGACCGCGACGTGGCGTGAGACCGCCAAAGCGGCCGGCGCCCGCTCTACTGAGATTACCCGGATGGCCAGCGCCTTCGAGCACAATGATCTCAAGCGGGCGCTGGCGCTATGACCCGAACCTTCATCTACAGCTTCACGCCGCCATCACTTGACCCGTCCCCAGGCGCGACCATCGCGCTGGACGTCTCCGAGATCGAAGACGCCGGCATTCGCGAAGTGCTTCAGACGCCGGGCGCAGCCTATGGCGCATGGTCGATCCTGGATGCGCTGCTGGCGCCGACCGGCGCGGGCACGTCCTTCATTTTCAGACAGCCGCTTGGCCAAGCGCGCGAAGTGAAGGTCGCGTTGTCAGGCCTGTTCGGACGGTTCGTTGCCCGCGCATATCTCGAGCGATATTTCGATCTCTCCATCTTCGCCCATCTCGGCAACCACATGATCGATCTCGACCGTCGCAAGCAGGTCAGGATCAAGCGCCTCGCCCGAGGCGACCTCCCCGACTGGATCGCATGCAAATCCGATCTGACCTCACTCACGATCGCGGAGGCCAAGGGCTGTCACGACCCGGGCGGACCGGCGAAAGCACTCGCGCGCGCCTGGACGCAAGCCGGGCGCATCGACGTGACGGTCAAAGGCCGAAAGGTCACCGTAAAGCGGATCGCGGTCGCCAGCCGGTGGGGCGTGGCCAATTCCAATCCCGCTGACGCCCACCTGTCGGTTTGCGATCCCATCGACAAGGGCGATCCCATCGATCCGCAAGACAAGGACGCCCCCTTCATCGGCCTGCTTCGTCTGCATGTCGCCAGCATGATCGAACCTCTCGGGCATACAGAACTCGCCCACGCGCTGCGCGCTCTGACACGCCAAACCTTTCCGCGACCACTCCGGGATGCCGCCGCTCGCGCGCGCGGCGCACTCGACAGTGCGCCGATAGGACAAGTGGAAAAGACCCACGATATCGGCGGCCTGGTGGGCGGGATCGTCACGCGGGCCGGCCCGATTACCGACGCGGTCTCTAGTACCGTCGATCAGGAGGCCCTGGCCCGGCTCAACCTTCGTCCGGTTTTCGTCGGAGTAGACCGGGATCTGATCCGTGCGGCAATCGATGGCGAAGCGGAGACCATTCGCGGTCGTCTGGCTGAAAAGGTGAGCCCCGATGAGTTCGCGCGACCGGATCGCGCTGGCGGCTGGATCATCCCGCTCGGCACGGAACGACGCATACTTGGAGGGGCCTGATGAGACACAGCCAATTGGAAATATCAAAAAGAGCTGGTCAATCAAAGTAGGGCCAAATGGGGGGAGTCCAGGACGATGAATGAAGAGAGTAATGACCTCTCGAATGAGGCCGAGGCGCTTGCTGATATCCTGACATGGTCAGCCGACCTGCCCGGCTGGCAGCGTGACGCCTTGCGCCTGCTCTGCGGCCAGACGAAGCTTGAGCCCGCTGACATCACCGCCCTCGTTGCCGTCTGCAAAGGTGACAGCCCTGCTGTTCCGCTGGACACCAGCCACATTCGCGATCCCGCCGCGAGCCACGCCGTCGTCAGCCTGGGCGCCTTGCATGGCCTGGTGAACGTCAACGCCCTCGCGCCGGGCGAGCGGCTGTCCTTCGGCAAGACCGGCCTCACCGTGATCTATGGCGACAACGGCGCCGGCAAATCGGGATACGCCCGCGTCCTCAAGCAGCTCTGCCGCGCACGCTCTCCGAAGGGCGACGCCATTCTGCCGAATATCTATGCCGGCTCTGGTGGCGTACCGACCGCCAGCATCGATTTCTTCATCGGTGGGCAGAAGCGAAGCGCGACGTGGAACCAAGGCGGCTCAGCCGATCCGATGCTGTCAGCCGTCAGCGTCTTCGACTCGCGAACGGCCAACGTCCATGTCGAGAACACCAACGATCTCGCCTATACGCCGCTTCCTTTGCGCATTCTCGCCGGCCTCGCGCAGGCGTGCCAGGATGTGAAGGCCAAACTTTCGGCCGAGATAAAGACGCTGGAACAGCAGACGCCAGTTGTCTTATCAAAACCTGAGTGCAAGCCGGACACGGCGGTGGGCAAGGTAATCGCTAGCTTGTCCGGCAAGACCAAGCCCGACACCATCGAGAAACTCGCCGGTCTCACCGCGCAGGAAGAGGCGCGGCTCCAGACCCTCATTACCGATCTCTCCGGTGATCCCGCCCGGACCGTCCGTCAGCTTCAGACTCAGGAAACCCGCATCACGGCGGTGATAGACCAGATCGAGCGATTGATTGCCGGCGCTAGCGACGGGAATCGGACCACCCTGCGCGAAGCCCACTTGCGTGTCACGACGGCGGTCTACGGGGCTGCGGCCTCCTCGGGAAGTCTCTTTGCCGAAGAACCGCTGCCGGACATCGGCTCGGATATCTGGAAGGCTTTGTGGGAAGCGGCCCGCGCCTATTCGCGCGAAGCCGCCTATCCCGGACAGCCATTCCCAGTAACGGCCTCTGACGCCCATTGCGTACTGTGCCAGCAGCCGCTGGGCGAAGAAGCCGCAAGGAGGCTCACCAGCTTCGAAGCATTCGTCCAGGACGAGAGCAAGCGTCGCGAAGAGGATGCCGCTGACGCCTATGACGAACTGATCGAGCAGCTATCGTCTCAGGTCGTCCTGACGAAGAATATCCCGGTGTTCGTCGCCCTGATCCGCGACGATATCGGCGAGGCCGAGCTGGCGAAGGCCCTTCGCCGGCAGATCGTTCAGTTGTGCTGGCGCCTGCGGGCGGTGCTGCGAACCCATGCCCGTGACGTCCTGCCGACGTTGCCACCGGAGGCCGTCGCCTCGCTGGACGAGTTGCGCGGCCTATTGGGCGGGATCGCCACCCGGATCAAGGGCCTGCAGTCGGAGGCAAACTCCCCGCAACGCGCCGCCCTTGTCGCCGAACGCGACGGCTTGGCCGACCGCAAATGGCTCGGCGGCGTGAAGGCCGACGTGCTTGCCCAGATAGAGCGCGCGAAAGCCGTCGAGGCGCTTGAAAAGGCCAGCAAGGACACTGCCACGAACAAGATCACGACGCAGAGCGCGCGGATCGCCCAAGCCCTCGTCACCAACCGCTTGCGCGGTCGCTTCGCAATCGAGGTCAACAAGCTCGGCGTTGCAGGCCTCGCGATCGAGCTTCAGCAAGCGAAGACCACGGCCGGCGTCCCCTTCTTTCAGGTGCGCCTGATCAACAAGCCGGCCGAACCAGTCGGCAAGGTTCTAAGCGAAGGCGAACATCGCTGCGTCGCGCTCGCTGCATTCCTCGCCGAGCTGTCGACGATCGACGCGCAGTCGGCGATCGTCTTCGACGACCCGGTGTCCTCGCTCGACCACCTGCATCGCGATCGGGTTGCCGCGCGTCTGGCCGAAGCCGGCGAGAGCCGCCAGGTCATCGTGTTCACCCATGACATGGCCTTCCTGCTGCTACTCGACGAAGCCTGCCGGGTGACGAAGGACCGGGCGGCAACACCCGTGTCCTACCGGCTGATTAGCCGCGGCACTGACCATGCCGGCTTCTGCCATCAAGATCCGCCCGCCAACGTCATGCCCCTCGACAAGGTGATCGACGGCATGAAAGCGCACCTAGCAAATGTGAAGATCCATTACGAACGCGGCGATCAGGCGAAATGGCAGTGGGAGGTAACATCCTTCCAAGACCAGCTTCGCACCACCTGGGAGCGCGCGGTGGAAGAAGTGGTAGGGCCGGTGATCCGTCGACTGTCCCGCAAGGTCGATACGACCGGTCTGATCAAGCTCACCATCCTCACTGACGTGGACTGCACGGTAATGCGCGAAGCTTTCGGCCGTTGTTCGGCGCTGCTTCACAGCCAACCTGGGGAGATTAATCCCCGCTTGCCCGCACCGTCAGTGATCGAGATCGAGATCGACGCGCTGGCCATGTGGATTGCCGATATTCGCACCAGGCAGGAGAAGGCGGCATGACGGCTCACCACCACCACCCCGCTCGTCCTCGGCTAACGGATCCTCGAGATACGCGCCGGCCGGCATCGGGCTTGGCTGACCGGCAAAACCCCCGTTATAGCCTCTTTCAAGGGGCCATGACTCAGGCACGGGGATTGCTTGAGACACAAGAACATAATAGGAACATTCTGGCGAATAGCCCGCGAAAATCCCAGATATCCAAGGTGACGAATTGATGCGCGATTTTCAGGGCGATGAACTGAGTAACGAGCTTGCAAAGCTTGATAGAGACGACCTTGAGCGGATGGTCAGGGGCCTGCTGACCAACGGGGTTGCCCTCAGCTTTTATGGCAAGCGAACTGCCCTCGAGATCTATCGCCGCGTTCGTCCCCGCGTGACGAGGCGGGAGCCGAAACTTCACGTCGGAAGCCCAGCGGACCAAGCCTGCAACCTGCTTATCGAAGGTGAAAACCTTCAGGCTATGGTGACGCTATACAAATACCGTGGTGAAGTTGACCTGATACTCACTGACCCACCGTACAACACGGGGCAATCATTCAGGTATAATGATAAGTGGGATAACGATCCCAACGATCCTGATCTTGGCACCATCGTCGCAAAAGAGGACGGTTCACGCCACACCAAGTGGATCAAAACCATCATGCCTCGCCTTCAGATGATGAAGGCGATGCTAAAGCCGTCGGGCGTGGTCGCTATCTGTATCGACGACAACGAACTTTTCCACCTTGGCATGATGATGGACGAGGTCTTTGGAGAAGAGAATCGTATCGCGATTATCAATTGGCAGAAGACCACACCGAAGAATGCTCGTCACGTTTCGACCGCCACGGACTACGTCTTGGTGTACGCGAAGGATAAGTCTCTGAGTTCGACTAAACTCCTTGCTCGATCTGAAAAAGCCGATTCTAGATTCGGCAACAGGGATGGAGATGAAACTGGGGACTGGAAACAGGGGGACGTGACCGGCAAGCGTAGCCCTACCTCGCACAAATCGAGCACCTATGCCATCCAGTCCCCATTTACTGGTGAGCTACATTGGCCGCTTGAAACGCGACACTGGGCATTCGAGAAGGCGACAATTCGAAAATGGCTTTCCGAGTGGGGCTCTCAATACGAGGAGCGAGAGCTAGGAGACGGCAAGCCGAAGGCGCTCGTTATCAAGGGTGCGCCGACGCGGTCGTCCTCGTCGTTCGATCCCGCCCATCCGAAACTGATCGAAGCACGCGGGAAAGCACTGGCGAGGCTCGAAGCCGGGAACTGGCCTAAATTGTACTTTGGTGTGAAGGGCGACGCGCAGCCGATGCTGAAAGTGCACGCCGCTCACGTGAAGATGGGCTCCGTACCAACGACGTTCTGGGTTGATGAGGCCGATCCAGACCGGCTGACCTCGATCGGCGCAGTATCCTGGGCAGCAACGGAATCGGGGCGTAATCGCGAAGGCATCGAAGAGCTCGATGCCATCGTCGGCAAGGGCCACGGTTTCGAGACCGTGAAGCCCATGTCCCTGTTCAAAAAGATCATCATGCTTTGGTGCCCGCCGGGCGGGTTGGTCATGGACCCGTATGCCGGTTCGGGAACGACGGGCCACTCGGTTCTCGCACTTAATCAGGAGGCGGACAGTGATCGTCGCTTCATTCTGATTGAACAGGGAGCACCGGAGAACGGAGACAAATATGCTCGGACGCTGACTTGGAAACGCCTGCATAATGCAGCAACAGGCGAGCGCCCCGATGGGAGCACCGCCGAGCCCCTTGGTGGGGGCTTCGAGTATCGCCTCCTGACCAAAACCATTGACGCCAAAACCGTGTTGTCGATGCAGCGCGACGAATTGATCGACATCGTCCTTACGTCGCATTGGGAGTCTCAGCGGAGAAGCGCACCGAATTTAAGCGTATTCGACGACACTGACTATCAGTATTTAATCGGTACAGACGATGCGGGCGAAGGTTACTTCCTGATCTGGGACAATGGGGGGCCTGTTGGCTCTCTTGATATTGAAACCTATAGGACAGTCGTCAACGAAGCCAAGCGCGCAGGGATCAAGACTCCGTATCATGTGTACGCACGCTACGAGACTTATCAGTCCCCCAATGTCAGGTTCTGGAAGATTCCTGACCGAATTCTCGCCCATCTTGGTCTCAATGAAAACGATGAATTCAATAATCCGGAGGAGGTGGCTTAATGGACCTCTTCAAATTCCAAGAGCAGGCTGCTTCGCAGATTGCTTCACGGTTTACCGACTATGCATCGAATCCGCTGATGGTGGATCGCTTGACCACGGTGCCATTCCTACAGACGCTCGCGTCGATAACGGGAAGTGGCAAGACGCTTGTCTTGGCGGATACGATCTCGCAGATACGTGATCGGCTGCCAGTACAGCCCATCGTGCTGTGGGTTTCCAAAGGGAAAATCGTTGTTGCGCAGACTTATGCCAACTTGTCGTCCGGCAGGTACGCCGACAACATTGCTGGCTTCGTGGTTAAGCCCCTCCTCCAAGTGGCACCCTCCGACATTGAAGACACATCGAAAGGGCTATTGCTCGTTGCGACGGTCGGTAAGTTCGCGGTGGAGGACGAGTCCGGCGGGGATCGCAAGGTATTTGAGGCTCAACTTGATCTCGCTAGCGAATCGCTCTGGGATCTGCTGACAAAAAGCCGATCGGTCGGCGGATCGCGGCGCCCACTCATCATTATCTATGATGAAGGTCACAACCTGTCGGATCTTCAGACGAGGAGGCTCCTCGAGCTCTCGCCCGACGGGTTGATCGCCGCCAGCGCGACTATGTCGCTGCCCGCCCGACTGGAAAATACGATCGCGCGTCTTCGCACCGATAGAGGGTGGCGCGATGAGCATTTCACGACGGCGGTGGCGAGTAAGGATGTGGTCGCGTCCGGGTTAGTGAAGGAGCGGATAGCGATTGGCGGCTACGTGACGCCAATGGAAACCGCCGTCGATGCCATGCTGGCTGACATGGCCGACGCTCGTGAGGCGGCAGCAACTCTGCCGGTCCCATTCCGACCAAAGGCAATCTACGTATGCAGCACAAACGCCGTGGACGGAGTTCCGATCGCCGAGGACATGAAGCGGCCGTTTGATGAGCGGCAAGCACGCCCTGTCCTGATCTGGCGGCACCTGGTTGAAAACGCCGGCATCGATCCCGAGAAGATCGTAATTTATAGCCAGCTTAAATTTCCCAAAGATGCTCCCCCTCCGAAATCAATGCGCGTGCTTTCCGGAGGAGACCGCGATTACACCGATTTCATCAACGGCGACTTCGAGCATATCATCTTCAACTTAGGCCTCCAGGAAGGTTGGGACGATCCCACCTGTGGATTTGCATATATCGATAAGGAGATGGCGTCGTCTCGCCAGATCACGCAGGTCGTCGGTCGCGTGCTGCGTCAACCTGGAGCAGAGCACTACAGCGATCCCGCTCTCAACACGGCTCATTTTTATATCAGGACTGACGAGCGGGGCGTTTTTGACGAGATCCTCGAGGACATTCGCAAGCAGCTCGTCTCAGAGCATCCTGCTGTCGCACTTCTGATCAAGAAAGAAGGCGGTAGCCGCGTTCTCGAGAAGGTCAATCCGGAGCCTCCTCGTACCGTCCCAACAATCGGCATCCATTCCGTCAAAGCGAAGCGGCCGATCGCTGACATCGTCGGGAAGATGATGGATTTTTCCTCCGGGGGAACGAACACCATCGGCCAAGGAAGCCGAATGCTTGTCCTCCAAGAGATAGGAATTGGATCTGAAGCGACTTATGAATGGGCGGAGGTTGAGCACAGCAACCGCGTTACTGCCAGGTCTGTCTTTAGACGCGAACTGCAGCGACTATATTCCGGCGCTCTCCGTCGCGCAGGCGGGCCAGTTAATTTAGTTGATATCGAGCTCCCCAAGTTTGATGCCCTCATCGAGCTGACCAGTCCGGCAGCCGATCACGTCAGATCAATCGCGCGATCGGTCGTTGAAGCCTACATCGATCACTCGAAGATTTTCCAGAACGACTTTGATGCGCCTTATTCCGTGGGCCCAGTCGCAGTCGATCCGTCCGATGCCGTCGAGTTCACCAAAGCGCTTCACCGAACTTACTCCGGTCTGAACCCATTAGAGCTACGATTTGCGCGAGCCCTAGACCGAACGCAGCGTGTCTGGGCCAGAAACCCTCGCAACAGTGGGTTTTATATCCCACTGCTCGATATGTCGTCGTCCTCGACCTACTGGCCTGATTTTCTCGTTTGGGTCGATAAAGCAGTCATCGCGGTTGATACCAAAGGAGATCATCTCCTGACAGAGGCGAGTGTTGGCAAGCTTTTCGATATCGATACCCTCGGGGAACCAGCAAAAGTGGTTCTTCGGCTTATTTCAGAAGGGGAATCTGAGGCGTTGCCTTCGGGGCAGATCAATAAGGTCGGCAAGTTGGGTTTCACGGTGTGGAGTTGGAAGAACGGACGCCTCCTTGGAATTCATGCACCTGACGAAAAGGCCGCTGTGAAGCTGGCCCTTGATGTCACCTAGTCCAAAATTGTTCTTAGAACCTTGCGGCTGGGGCCTTCCCTCGATTTCAACTTAGTTCCGAAGCTGTGTTGGCTCACAGGACGTATGGCGAAATTAGTGTAAGTGCGGCAGTGTCAGCACGGAGGCGAGCCGATCACAGCAACGAATCGTGCGCCGCATCCCTAGGGAGTGCGACGCAATGCTGTTGACCGACAATGAAACCAAGGTCGATCTGCTCAACAACGAAGCGATCGCCAAGACTATTATCGCCTTGCTCCGCGAGCGACCGGAACATCCAGTCACGATCGGCGTGCACGGCGACTGGGGCGCTGGGAAATCCAGCATTCTCGAGATGATCGAACACGCCCTGAATTCCGACAAGGACGTCCTGTGCCTCAAATTCAATGGCTGGCGCTTCCAAGGTTTCGAGGACGCCAAGATCGCCCTCATCGAGGGCATCGTCACGGGGCTGATCGAGAAACGGCCGCTCCTGGCCAAGACCGGCGAAGCGGTGAAGGATATCTTCAGGCGTATCGACTGGCTGAAGGTCGCACGTCATGGCGGCGGGCTCGCGTTCACAGCGCTCACCGGTATGCCGACTGCGGACCAAGTAGGAGCTGTCGTCGGAACACTGAAGGGAATCTTCGCCGACCCCGCCAAGTTGGCCACACAGGATAATTTCGACAAGGCCGTCGACGGCGTCCAAGGACTCCTTAAGCCCGCGGAATCCAAGAATGTTCCCGAGGAAATCGAAGCGTTCAGGAAGGCCTTCACCGAACTTCTCAAGCAGGCCGGAATCGACCAGCTCATCGTCCTCATCGACGACCTCGACCGCTGTCTCCCCGACACCGCGATCGAGACTCTCGAGGCGATCCGCCTGTTCGTCTTCACCGAACGGACCGCCTTCATCGTGGCCGCCGACGAGGCCATGATCGAATATTCCGTTCGCAAACACTTTCCGGAATTGCCCGACACGACGGGCCCGAGGGACTATGCGCGGAACTATCTGGAGAAGCTGATCCAGATCCCGTTCCGCATCCCCGCCCTCGG